>CAIKZZ010000022.1 GCA_903832085.1 uncultured Pseudomonadota bacterium
GTCGGGTAATGGTATTGCTGCAGTGACCGCGCCTGTGATGACCGTGACACCTACAGCCTTGGTATTTGCGGATCAGCAAGTCAATACAGTGAGTAGCACTCAAACGGTTACCTTAACTAATACGGGGCCTGGGGATCTGACTATTACGAGCGTCGCTTTGGCTGGAGCTAATCCCACTGCATTTAATGGTCCGAATAATTGTCTGAATGGCGCATTGTCGCCGAACGCCTCGTGCACAATCTCTGTGAGTTTTGCGCCCACGACAGTGCAAGCGTATGCGGCGAGCATTCAGGTTCTTTCGAATGCAGCGGCAGGCACCGTGAATGTTGCGCTGTCGGGGAATGGATCGAGTGCGCCGGTGATCTTAAATAATACCGCTCAAGTGATTGTGGACAGTGGTCCGTCAGAGGTCGGCGGTGGCGTTGTGAATTTACTCTACACCACGGTCAGGTTGTGCGCCCCTGGTAGTCAAACAGCCTGTCAGACGATTGATCATGTACAGGTGGATAGCGGTTCAGTTGGTTTTAGGGTTTTGGCAAGTGTGCTCGGCGCCGGAGTGGCCGAGAGCGATCTTGGCGCCGTGACAGACAGTTCTGGCGCGGCACTCGTTGAGTGCACGCAGTTTGTGGATGGCTACAGTTGGGGGCCCGTGAAAACCGCGGACGTTACCATTGGTAGTAAGGTGGCTGTGGGTCTAAATATTCAAGTGATTGGCGATCCGGTGTATGCAGGGATTGTGCCTGCGGCATGCAGTCAGCCGGTGGATAACTCCGAGAACACGGTGGCCCAGTTTGGCGCTAACGGGATTATCGGGGTCGGTAGCTACCTACAGGACTGTGGTCCGAGTTGCCCAGCAGATGGTACGTTCTACAGTTACTGCACGGGTACGACGTGCGCGCCGTCCTCGGCGGGCTTGTCGCAACAGGTGGAGAATCCGGTGGCATTCTTTGCCAATGATAATAATGGTGTGTCGATTACTCTGCCAACAGTGCCACTGACTGGCCTAGTCAGCGTTACTGGAACGATGACCTTTGGGATCGGGACCGAGACGAATAATGCATTGGGTTCTGCAAAAATTTATCAGCCGAGTCCGTACACGGGTTATCTGACTACGGTCTACGGTGGCAAGACCTTGAACAATAGTTTTATAGACTCAGGCTCCAACGGGTACTTCTTTAACAACGTGGATTCCAATCCGGCCTTGGTGGTCTGTCCGTTGCGGAACACATCGTTCTTTTGTCCAGCGACGGATCTTGCATTGCAGTTAGAGATGGATGGCTTTAACGGTACGAAGGGTACGGTGTCATTTAGCGTCACCAATCTTGAGAACATTGCGAACAGTGTCACCGCAGATCCAGGTCTTGCGGGGCCAGCAAGTAGTCAAACGCCCGGAGCCTTTGATTTAGGCTTGCCATTTTTCTTTGGACGGACGGTGTTTGTGGGCTTTGAGACCACAACGATCAATAATGTGACTGGGCCTTTCGTCGCATTTTAGCGAGGCGGCTGTAGATGCAAAGCGCAGGTCATCACCGTAGGTCTGCTCAATACTGCGCTCAGGCTTAGATCAGCGGAGCTGAGTCGACTGTTTCGTCGGGTCGCAGTGCGGGCTCAACATTGCCAAGTTGCGGTCAATGTTATTGAGTCTGCTGATCTTAGCCTTCGAGATCATTAGGACTATTCCAATAAATCCAGCTTGAACGCGTTACGGTCCGTGACGCTTATGTAGCGCACTGGAGTCCATGATGCTCTCCTACAGTCTCTTGCAAGAGTTTGTTTTGCTCACCTTGGAAGATGAGGGTGGTGGTTTTGAATAGGTTCCAGAAGTGCAAATCGCCTGCGGTACCGCGGGGGCTGTGCTTATGGACTTGGCGCTGCAGGGCCGAGTGGATTCTGATATCAACCAGCTGTGGGTAGTCGATACAACCCCCACAGGCGATCCTATCTTAGATGGAGTGCTGGCCGAGATAGCCGCGGAGCAGACTAAGCTAGATACCAGACTCTGGATTAAGCGCTTAGCACGACAGGCCAGCGCCATGCGCGTAATAGCGGTAGATGAACTATGTAAGCCAAGGAGTCCTTCACTCGAATGATTCCAAATTCTTGTGGGTGATGAAGGAGCGCCGCTATCCGGCCACAGGTGGGCAGGAGCAAGTTGAGGCAAAGAGGCGGGTTCTTGCGGTGTTGTTGAGTCGTGATATCCCGAGCCCGCGCGATGCCGTACTAACGGCTCTCGCTGATGGTTGTCTGTTGTTCGATCGGTTTTTTCAGCCGAAGCAGCTCGGTCAGGTGCGTAGTCGTATCGACTTTATCATCGGCATGGATATCGGATCGCTACGGGCGTAAACCCACACTGCTCGTCGCGTCTGCAGTGTTGGTTACATGTGTTGTGCCGATCTTTTGGCTCATGGCGCACCAGTCGCTTGCACTCATCACATGTGCGGTGCGTTGGCTTGCCGCGATCGATGCCTTCTTACGGTCTGGACTCTCTGCTTTCATGGTCGAATCCTTCCCGAAGGAGGTCAGGGTGTCAGCCGTCTCTTTAAGTCACAATGTGTCGGTCAGTGTCTTTGGGGGTACGTTGCCCTTGGTGGCCAGTTTCTAATCCCGCACCGGATGCGTCTTGGCGCCAGCGTATTACTTGTGTCTGGGGGCGGCTATCTCGCTAATCATCTTAGTGGCCAGTGTCCGTGGCGACAGCCGTTACTCTCGAGAGAGCAGCGCATCGCATCGTAGCGTAGCGTGTACGCCTTGAAATACTTTGAACAGACTCGGTAGGCAACCGTTTGATTTATTTGCTAAAACGGATGCTGCCGTGGCGAGTCAGGCAGACGTTTCCGATCGGTGTTTTGGCAAAAGTGAGAGTTGGCTCCCCGGGTTGGACTCGAACCAACGACCAAGCGATTAACAGTCGCTTGCTCTACCAACTGAGCTACCGAGGAACAGTGAGTGCTAAGCCTTCCGATGAAGGTCGCGCATTGTCGAGATCGGGCCTCTGGAAGTCAAGTAATCCAGCTAAATTGGTTGCATAAACGAGGGCTTAGGATCGCTGCTAGCCGAGGGTTTTGCGCAGCCGATCCAGCGCTTTTTCTAATGTTTGCATCGAGCAGGCAAACGATAAGCGCATGTGTCCCTCCGCGCCGAAGCCGGAGCCTGGCACGACAGCGACCAACGCCTCGCTGATCAGCCGCTCGGCAAGAGCGGTGTCGTTCGCAAGCCCAAGGTGTTTGATGGCGCCTGAGACATCGGCGAACGCGTAGAAGGTGCCCTGGCCAGGGAGGCAGCTCACACCGCGAATGGTGTTCAGGCCCGCCACGACAAAATCATGACGCTCTTTGAAGGCGAGATTCATCTGCCGCACGCAGTCCTGATCCGCATTTAAAGCCTCCGTGGCCGCTTTTTGGCTGATGGAACTCGGGTTTGACGTTGACTGCCCTTGGATCGTTGCCATGGCCTGGATGAGTTCCTGTGGCCCGCCGCAGTAGCCGATGCGCCAGCCTGTCATCGCATAGCTTTTTGATACGCCATTAATAGTCACGGTCCGGTCATACAGTGTGGGGCAGGCTTCGGCAAAACTGGTAAATCGCTCAGGCCCCCACCAAATATGCTCATACATGTCGTCAGTGCCGATCACGATCTGTGGGTGCTCGGATAGCACCGCGCCGAGTGCGACGAGTTCAGCGCGCGTGTAAGCGGCCCCCGTCGGATTGGAGGGGCTGTTGAGGATAAACAGACGGGTTTTCGGCGTGATAGCCGCTTCTAGCTGCTGTGGCGTGATTTTGTAGCCCTGATCGGCCCCTGCACTGACGATGACTGGTGTGCCATCTGCTAGCAAGACCATATCCGGGTAGGACACCCAGTACGGCGCCGGGATCACGACTTCGTCTCCTGGGTTCAGTAACGCCGTGACTAGGTTATAAATGGTGTGTTTAGCGCCCGCGGACACCAAAATCTGTGCGCGGCTGTAGGCGAGTGCATTATCGCGCTGAAACTTCTGGATAATGGCGTCTTTTAATTCAGGTATACCATCCACATTGGTATAGCGGGTGAAGCCGCCTTTGATCGCCCGGATACCGGCTTCCGCAATGTGTGCGGGGGTGTCAAAGTCAGGCTCTCCCGCGCCCAGTCCGATAATGTCGACGCCCTCGGCTTTCAGCTTAGCGGCACGTGCCGTGACAGCAAGGGTGGGACTTGGTTTGATGCGCTTGACGCGCGCGGATAAGGCGATGGGCACGATGGTGTTTCTTTAAGGACTGTGTAAACGTTAATTCTCGCGGAATTTTTGCCTAGGATCAATCGACATGAGCGTTTCTCGCAGCCGTTTTACCGATTCCACGGTCAAGCCGTTCGTGCTGTCCTCCGAATACGCGCCAGCCGGTGATCAGCCGGCCGCGATTCTGCAGTTGCTAGACAACATTGGTTCAGGTTTGCGGTATCAGACTCTGCTTGGTGTCACCGGTTCTGGTAAGACCTATACGATCGCTAATGTGATTGAGCGGCTGCAGCGCCCAACGATCGTGCTTGCGCACAATAAAACATTGGCAGCTCAGTTGTACGGTGAGTTTCGCGAGTTTTTCCCATCCAATGCGGTTGAATATTTCGTCAGTTACTACGACTACTATCAACCGGAGGCCTACGTGCCGGCCTCCGATACCTTTATCGAGAAAGATGCATCGATCAACGATCATATCGAGCAGATGCGTCTATCTGCGACGCGCGCACTCCTTGAGCGGCGCGACTGCGTCATCGTCGCAACTGTGTCGGCGATTTATGGTCTTGGTGACCCTGAAGCGTATCTATCGATGGTGTTGCATATAAAAAAGGGAGATCGAATTGATCAGCGCAAGTTACTGCATCGGCTGACTGACATGCAGTACACGCGTAATGAGATGGATTTATCGCAGGGCACCTATCGAGTTCGTGGCGATGTGATTGATATTTTTCCGGCCGAATCCGAGCGTGAGGCCGTGCGGCTGCAAATGTTTGATGATGAGATCGAAACATTAACCTATTTTGATCCGTTGACTGGTGAGACCTTGCGGTCAGTGCCACGTCTAACGATTTTTCCGTCGAGCCACTACGTGACTCCGAAGGAACGAGTTGTAAAAGCAATTGATCAGATCAAAGACGAGCTCAAAATCCGTTTGGAGGTGCTGCGAGGTGCTTCAAAGCTGGTGGAAGCGCAGCGCCTCGAGCAGCGCACCTTGTATGACATCGAGATGATGAATGAGGTCGGCTATTGCGCCGGAATCGAAAACTACTCGCGCTATCTGTCAGGCCGTAACCCAGGTGAGCCGCCACCGTGCCTATTTGACTATCTTCCTGAAGGCGCTTTGCTCGTGGTCGATGAGAGTCACGTCAGTATTCCGCAGCTAGGTGCTATGTATAAAGGCGACCGCTCGCGCAAGGAAACCCTGGTGGAATATGGTTTTCGCCTGCCGTCGGCGCTTGATAACAGGCCACTACGCTTTGATGAGTGGGAGGATTTAAGTCCGCAGATGATTTTTGTCTCAGCGACGCCGGGGCCTTATGAGCTGAAGCATTCCGCTGGAGCAGTTATTGAGCAGGTGGTACGTCCGACTGGGCTCATAGACCCCGAGGTCGACGTGCGGCCGGTACGCACGCAGGTGGATGATGTGCTGTCCGAGATTAATCTTGTCGCGGCCCGCGGTGAGCGCGTGCTCGTCACGGTGTTGACCAAGCGTATGGCTGAAGACCTGACGGATTATTTGAATGAGCATGGTGTGAAAGTGCGTTATCTGCATGCGGATATTGATACCGTCGAGCGTATGGAGATCATCAGAGATCTACGTCTAGGGAAATTCGATGTCGTGGTCGGCATCAACTTGCTTCGTGAGGGGCTTGATTTACCTGAAGTGTCACTCGTGGCGATACTTGATGCCGATAAAGAAGGATTTTTGCGCTCAGAGGGGTCGCTGATTCAGACGATTGGGCGAGCGGCACGGAACGTGAACGGTCGCGCCATCCTGTATGCAGATACGATAACAAAATCCATGCGACGGGCGATGGACGAGACTGCGCGGCGCCGTGCAAAACAAGTCGAGCACAATCTGCTGCATGGTATTACCCCTGTTGGAATTCGTAAGGCAGTGCAAGATGTGATGGAAGGTGCTCGCTGGTCCGAGAATCATGGGGATCGGGATAAAGCGACGCTTGATATGAAGGATCTAACGCCTGAACAGGTGATGAAGCGCATCAAGAAACTGGAAGTCGAGATGCATAAACTGGCCCGCAATTTAGAGTTTGAGGGCGCGGCGCGCGTGCGTGACCAAATTAGCGAGTTGCGGCGCGTGGGGCTCGGGTTTTCAAGTCGCCGGGTAGGATAGGGCTAACAGTCAATGTGAGCCGTTCGGCGACTTAAAAGGGCGGGACTGACATTGTTAATGGGCCGCGTTAGCCGCCTCAGTGACGCCAAGGTGCTTGCCATACCAGTCGAGATAACGCGCAAGGCGGTCCGTTAAGTGACTCGGGCGGCGAAAGCCATGAAACTCGTTTGGATAAATCACCAGCTGGGTTTCAGTGCCCACGCTCCGTAGAGCCTCGTACATCTGTTCGGAATTCAGTAATGGGACGTTAAAGTCTTTATCGCCCACCATGAATAACGTCGGCGTCGTGATACGGTCGGCATGCAGGAACGGTGTCGAAATTTTCAAATAGGTGTCTAGATTTTTCCATGGTACCCCGACTTCTGTTTCATAGCCGCGCACATACATGTCCGTGCCATAGCCCGCGAGCCAGTTGCCGCCACCGGCACCCGCGATTGCGGCTTTAAAGCGGGTATCGCGCACGATTACGTTTTCAGTGAGGATCGCCCCGTAACTCCAGCCACCGATTCCTAAGCGAGCAGGGTCTGCGACGCCTTTGGCAACGGCAAGATCCACGAGCGAGAGTACATCCTCTCCATCACGGTGGCCCCAGTCGGCTGTGATGGCGGCGGCATAGGCTTCGCCACGACCTGAGCTGCCGCGCGGATTGCCAGCAACCACGACATAGCCGTGAGCCGCATAGAGCTGCCAGTCGAATTCAAAGGCGTTGCTGTATTGTGATGTCGGTCCTCCGTGGATGCGCAGGATCGTCGGATAGCGTTTGCCCGCAACCAGATTCGCGGGGGTCACGAGGTAGCCGGAGACGCGGGTCCCATCAGCGCTTTTCGCACTGACTTCGTCAACCGTTGCGAGCGTGCGGTGGCTGAGCCATGCATCGTTCTGGTGGCTGAGTTGTTTGGTGTTGTGTCCATCGATCGCCACAACCTCGAACGGTCGGCTTGGGTTCGATTCGAGCGCTGTTATGCGATCCTTCGGTCCAAGCTCAAAGGCGCTGAAGGTGCGCCGACCACTGGTTAACGTGGTAACGGCACCCCCGGTGCGCGAAACGCTGGCGATTTGCTGGTTGCGGTCATCTTCGAGCAAGAAGTAAATGGACTTGCCATCGGCTGACCAGCGCGGGTTTAGGACGTTGCGGTCAAGTTCACGGGTGAGTATGGCCGCAGTGCCACCAGTTACCGCAATGGTCGTGAGGCGATGTACGGCATACCAGATCAAGGCGGGATCACCACCGCTGATGAAGGCCAGTGTTTTGCTGTCAGGGCTAAAGACGGGCGCTGACATGAACTCCGAGTCACCACTTTCGCCTGTGAAAGTGGTGAGTAGCTGGGAAGTAGTGCTCGTCAGATGCTGCAGATACAAGCCGAAGGTCTCGCCACGATCGGGGTCGCCAACGCGCTTGCTGTAGTACGCAATACTGTCACCATCGGGCGACCAGGCAGGTGAGCGTTCATCAAAGTCGCCACGGGTCAGTTGCTGCGTCGTACCGGTCGCGACATTGAGTAGATATAGATGGGCGCGCTGGTGACGCAAGTAGCCGCTGACATCTTCCTTAAAATAGTAACGGTCAATCACGAGCGGTGGGTCTTTAGCCGCGCTCGCTTCCTCTGGTGGATCTAGTGCGATTACGGCCATCTTCTTGCTGTCAGGGGACCACACAAAGTCGATGACCCCACCCTTAAACACGGGGGCCGCCTGCGCCTCACCGCCGCGCCGATCGAGTAGATAGATCTGTGCACCTGTGGTTTGTGGGTCTCGCTCTGATAGCACCGCAAGATGGGTGCCGTCAGGGCTGAAGCGTGGGTGGTCTGCCGACGTCATGAGGCTGGTTGCCGGCATGTGCCCGCTGCCGTCACGCCGTGCAAGCCATACCACCGTTTTCATTTTATCCTCAACGCTATCGGTGTAGGACACTGTATAGGCCAGTGACTCCCCGTCTGGTGCGAGCGCAAGACCAGTGACTTCGCGCAGACTGGCAAGATCGGCTAGCTGTATGGGTGTTTGTAGTTGGGTCAGGGTGCTTGGTATGGGGTTGCTGTAAGCATCGCTCACTGCACACATCTGGGTGCAGCCGAAAACGCACAGCATCACGAGGCTGCGCCTCACGGCGACACTAAACCGTAATACGGGCGCGGCACTATGCATGGGTTAAACCTCAGCTTGAAAGAGTAAACAGACGCATTCTGAGTATGGCATTCTCCACCGTGTCGTGGGAAAGATCCAGACTCGGGATATCAACCTAGTTAGCGGGCACAGAGGATAGTCAGATATGAATACCGTGAAACGTCTCTTGGTCGCGAGCGTATTGATGTTGTTATGTGGTGCGGCGTGGGCCGGTAAGACCCGACACGTCATTTTGCTCATTAGCGACGGTGTGCGCTGGCAGGAGGTATTCACCGGTGCGGATCCGACCTTAATGAACGACAAGGAGGGCGGTAGTTGGACCGAGATAGCGGTGCTTAAAAAACGCTATTGGAATGATGATGTCGAGGCGAGGCGGGCACTGTTGTTTCCTTTCCTGTGGGGTACGGTCGCCACACAGGGCCAGATCTTTGGCAATCAGGCCAAGGGTAGCGTGGCGCGTGTGACCAATGAGCGGTGGATTTCGTATCCTGGCTACAACGAAATGTTAACAGGCGCAGCGGATCCACAAATCCGCACCAATAAATTTGGGGTGAACCCAAACATTAGCGTCTTTGAATGGCTCAATTCAAAACCAGCCTTTGCGGGCAAGGTGGAGGTGTGGGCCACCTGGAGTAAGTTTCCGGATATTTTCAACATTGCGCGGAGCAAATTGCCGGTACGAGCGGGTGGGAGCCTGGTTGATCGGAATGATCATAGTCCCCGCGGCCAACTGTTTACTGAGCTGTACGACACCACGACGCCCTTTGAGGATGAGGATCCGATGGATTCCTTTTTACACATCGCGCTGAGGGAGCGGCTTGCGCGTTCGGATGCGCGAGCGCTATTTGTTGGCTACGGCGATACGGACAACTGGGCGCATGCAGGCACCTATGACAAAGTCCTGCAAGCCGCGCACGCGTTTGATGCATACGCGGCGGAGCTTTGGCAGCAAATTCAGGCGAAGCCAGGCTGGAAAGATCAGACTACTTTAATTATCGCAACCGACCACGGTCGGGGAAGTGGACCGGTGCTGTGGCGTGATCACGGTGTGAAACAGCCGGGCTCTGAATATATCTGGCTGGCGGTGCTTGGACCTGATACCAAAGCGTTGGGCGAGCGCGAGAATGTGCCTCAGATCACGCAGTCACAAATCGCAGCGACCGTCGCTGAATTTTTAGGCGAGGATTTTCGGGCTTTCAAACCAGCAGCGGCGCCATCGTTGCTTGAGGCGTTAAGCCACTGAGTACTAGCGATTGTCCTTGCGCGCATAGGCGGCAGCGACTTGGATGGACTCGCGTGGTAGCGGTTCGTCGCCTTCATCTGTCGGCGGTTCGCGGTGATAGGGTAGCCACGAATAGATTGCTGGGGATGTCTGCGGATAGGCGATAAACTCTTCGTGGTGTTCGGTGGCGCGCTCGGCGGGGCGCTGGCGCAGACGCCACATCGCAAAGAGGCTAAACGCCCCTGTCAGTACAGTGGCGTAGATGAAAAAAGCGCGTGGATCAAGGAACTGCAGCGCCAAAGTTCCCGTGGTTGGGCCTATCGCACCGCCAACGGCCCACACAAACAATAGGGTCGACGACAGTGCGACGTAGTCAGCGGACACCGAACGGTCGTTAGCATGTGCCACGCCAACCGCATAGAGGCTCTCAGCTAATCCTCCAAACAAGGAATACAGCAGCGCGAGCACCACAAATGGAGTGGCATGGCTCACTGTCACGAGCGTGGCCGCGACCGTTAGCGTCCCGATCCCGAGCCCGATCAGTGCGTACAGGCGATCAATTTTGTCTGAGATATAGCCGATCGGCCATTGTAGAAACAGACCACCGAGAGACACGCAGGCCATTAGGATACTGATGTCCGCCTGGCCGAAGCCGATACGTTGGCTCACCAAGGGGCCCACGGTCGTAAACGCGGTCAAGATAAGACCATTTAGCAGACACGCCATAACGCTCACTGGTGAGGTCCGTAGCGCTTTTAAAATGGTGAGTCGCACGCGCCCAGCGGGTGCAGCGGGCGCGCGTACATCAATGGCAGACATAGGGACTAGCGCCACAATAGTGCTAATTCCGGCAATGAGTATCATTTCTGGACCCTGCAGAGACAGGTGCTGGCCAAAGAGTTGGCCAGCACCAAAGAACAGCCCATAAACGAGTACATAAATTGTAAGTACTCGGCCACGCTGCTCATTAGTGACTAAAGCGTTTAGCCAACTCTCCACAATGATCGCAAGTCCCGCTGCATTGATACCTATCAGAAAGCGCAGCATGAAAAGGAGTGGGGCAGCGCTGGCAAAATACAGCGAGAGAATTGCAACGGCTTTCATGCCGGCAAAGGCGGCATACGCTCGCTCAAGTCCTACCGGCTTAATGACGCGATGCGCATGCAAGCATCCAACCAAAAATCCTAGAGCTTCGGCTGTTGCGATCAAGCCAATTAGGCTCGGTGACAGACCCATTGCGGAGAAGCGCAGTGGCAGCAGCGTCCCTAAGACACCTGCCCCTACCATTGTGCACGCTGTGCTCACGAGCGGCAGCGCCACGCGCCATGGCAGTGCGATGAGTCGTTGAGTAGCTAAGGGTTGATTGGCCTGGCGCATAGGTCGTTTATCGCAGAAAGTGCGGCCGGGTGACAGTCCGAACACGACATTTTTGCAAGGGAAACTACGGATTCCCAAAAATCGTGTGATTGCTATACTGGGTTACCGAAATATGCTGCGAGGTGGGTGATGGCGAACTACCGTTGGTCTCTTTTAGTCAGTGCTATTGTCTTAATAGCTGGTTGCACGAAACACGCCCCCCCGGCGGCAGTTGCCCCGCCACTCGTCTCGGGTATTGAGTTAGCTGAGGTGGATCCTCAGGTCCGGGCTCAGGATGACTTGTACTTGCACGTAAATGGTAAGTGGCTCGCACGTACAGAAATACCGGCAGACAAAGGCGGTATTGATACCTTCGATCAATTGTATGACGCGACTCAAGAGAATCTGCGCGGGATTATTCAAGGTCTGACCACTGAGTCACTCGATCCCGCGACTGCGGATCCCGATCGAGCGAAAATAGCGGACCTGCACCGCAGCTTTATGGATGAGAAGACGATCGAAAAACGCGGGCTACAGCCTATCGCGCCGCAGTTAGCGCGGATTGCGGCGCTGCGTGATGCCAGTGAGCTACCGGTGCTGATCGGTGAACTGAGTGCGAATGGCTTTACCCAGCCATTTGCAGGGCGAGTACATCAAGACGCCAAGGATCCCACCCAGATGGTGTTTGATCTCAGCCAAGACGGGCTCGGGATGCCTGACCGCGACTATTATTTGCTGAAGGATGCCAAACTGACGCAGATACGCGCTGACTATTTGAAGCATGTGGGCAATATGCTTGCGCTATCCGGTGATGGTGATGCAGAGCGTGACGCGGGCTATGTGCTCGATTTAGAGACGCGCCTCGCGCGTGCACAATGGACGAAAGTCGCAAGCCGCGATCCGGTGCGTGCTTACAATCGACTGACCAGTGCAGGCTTGCAGGCGCTGACACCGCGCTTTGACTGGAAAGCCTATTTTAAAGCACTTGGCGGCGTTGATGTGGGCGGGTCACTCGTCGTCAGCCAGCCCAGCTACGTCAAAGAAGTCGGCGTGCTGGCAGCGACTACACCAATCATGGTTTGGAAGGCGTATTTACGTTGGCACGTGTTAAGCGATATGGCGCCTTTTTTGTCAAAGCAAGTAGTTGATGAGCACTTCGCTTTTTATGGTACGATTTTACGTGGCGTGCCAGAACAAAAGCCTCGTTGGAAGCGTAGCGTCGACTTGATTGATGGGTCCTTAGGTGAAGCCCTAGGTAAGCTGTATGTTGCGCGCTTTTTTCCACCGGCAGCAAAGCAGCGGATGGATGAGCTGATTAAGAATTTGATAGCGGCATACCGCGCTGACATTGATGGGCTGGACTGGATGAGTCCGGAGACCAAAGCGAAGGCAAAAGAGAAGCTTGCAAAGTTCACGCCAAAAATCGCCTATCCAGCAACTTGGCGTGATTACAGTGCCCTTCAGATCGACAAGACCGATCTGGTCGGTAATGTCTTGCGCGCGCGGGCCTTCGAATACCAGCGTAGTTTGCATAAATTGGGTAAGCCAGTTGATCGCAGTGAGTGGGACATGACACCACAGACCATCAACGCGTACTACAACCCTGAGTGGAATGAGATCGTGTTCCCAGCTGCGATTTTGCAACCACCCTTTTTCAATGCACTTGCCGATGATGCAGTGAACTATGGTGGTATAGGCGGCGTCATAGGCCACGAGATCAGTCATGGCTTTGATGACGAGGGTAGCCAGTACGATGGTGACGGCAAGTTGCTAGGAGTACCGGGCTGGTTCACCACGGAGGATATGGCAAAGTTTAAGGAGCGTACCCGGGGGCTGGTGTCGCAGTACGCCGCCTATGCGCCGGTGCCAGGCTTTCCTATCAATGGCGAGCTTACGCTGGGTGAGAATATTGGCGATAACTCGGGTCTTGTGATCGCGCTGAAGGCCTACCGCTTGGCTCTCGGTGGCAAGGCAGGTCCCGTGATGGATGGGTTAACAGGGGAGCAGCGCTTTTTCTACAGTTGGGCACGTGTCTGGCGCAGCAAGACGCGGGATAACCAAGCCATCATGGGGATTAAATCCGACCCTCATTCACCCGATCAGTTTCGTGGGCGAGTCCCGGTCATGAACTTGCACGAGTTCCATGAAGCGTTTGCAACCAAGGAGGGCGACAAGATGTATCTCGCGCCCGATAAACGCCTCACGCTCTGGTAGCGTGTCTTGTGTAACGGCTGACCTATCTTGGGTCAGCCGTTAGCGCGCCGGCGCGGGACTCCAACGAGTTCCGGGAAGTAGGCGAGCACTAACATATTGATTGGTACTAGCACGGCCACCGCGACAGCAGTAATCAACATCGATTTGTAGCCCCAAGACAGTGTATCGAGTGGCGCAAGTAACGCTTCACCGAAACGCAAAGTGTATTGGTGCAGGCACAGGATAAAGAGCGTGTTCGCGGAGACAAATACGATCGCTCGTTGTAGCCAGATGCTGCGTGCCAGCGTTGACTGCAGCAGTTGCGCGCCAGTAATGACCATCGCGATGCCAACGAGTCCTGCGCCTAATGACAGTGCATAGTGGGGACCTGCGTACCAGACGTTGCCGATGCTCGCCGCCATAATGGTCGTGGTGCCCGCCACGAGCAGAAGTCCGAGCAACACGGCCGTGCGGCCCTCGAGCCACACCGTGAGGCGAAAGCGATTGGCCAATATGCCGGCAAGATAGTAATTTAGTCCCAAGAGTGCTAAATCCACACTCATGTACAGATTGATCGCACCACTGCGGTAGATCGCATAACTCAGCGCGAGTATGGGCAGATAGGCCCACGGATAGCGACGAATAATGAGCTGATGAATGATTTGCACAATGATTAGTGCCGGCAAGAACCACATGGCCGCATTGACAAACCCCGGATAGTCATGGGTGCCATAAGCAACCCCGGCGAGCATCGTGCCGATGTCATGCAAATCATAGCGATGGTCTAAGACCATAGTGATGGCGACATTGAGTATGTACAGCAAGACATACGGGATGGCTAAGCGTCGCAGCGTGTGTTTAAAAAACACAGGTGTTGCAGTGTCCTTTGCTAAAAATCCAGAAATAAAGAAAAACAAAGGCACATGAAACGTCCATAAAAACGACGACACCGCATCAGGCTGGTCTAAATGACCGAGCGCGACGAGATAGATGCCGAGTGCTTTTGCGATATCAACCCATTGGTGACGTTGGGTGGGCGCGTTTGTCATGAAGTGCTCTTGTTCTTATCGTGATTGGGTACGGGACAGAGTATATGCTGCCACGTTCACTTGGTGTCCATCACTGAACGTGACGGTACGCGCGGAGGCGTCCGCGTTGTAGGCCAAATAAGTCATCAGCCCATTGCGCTGCTGGAAAACAGCATAGAGCGGGGTGTCAGCATGCACTGTACCATTTGGGGTGCCCATCGCATTGAGGCTCAAAAGCCAATACAAGGTGTGGCTACGATTTTCACCGAACTCCACGCTGGAAGCGGGCGACCATGCGGCGAGTGCGGCTGGTGGGTCTTGGAGTGCATAGAAAGACAGTAGTATGTCGTTCCAGATATCGGTGGCTGTGTAGTCTGTGAGTCCGCTTGCCAGATAAGAGGATTTTCGTGCGGGCAGGTCGTTGAACAGATCGGTGATCGACCGCGTTGCGTGGGCAAGATAGGTTGAGGCTGGGGTGATGGGTAACAGATTAATACCCAACACTTGGCGCGGCTCTGCGGTCCACCAAGTGCCATAGCCGTACTTGCCACCGAAGATCAGACTCGCATAGGGTTTGCTGTACTCGGCAGGAAAGACGCTTTTGTTTTTATCAAACCAGTATGTCTCAACGGCAGCGATTTCACTGGTGTACAGATAGATGCCGAGGTCACGCAGTGCGGGGCGGTGGGTGAGTTCGCCATACAGAAGGAGTGCGGCCCACGCATTGACGGCCTCTGAGGAAGACTCCTGGTTGTTGCCATCTGCCCATACGGAGTCTCCTGCAGCCCATGAATGGCTTTCGTATGCATCGAATGGCCGTAAGTACGGGTAGTCAGCTCGGGCACGCTCGTTGGTTGCAATATCCGCGATCAGTCGATCAAACAGCGGACCGTAGTGCGCAGGGTCCACCCACGTGGGATCGTAGAGTGCGATGATGGCAGCAGCTTGTAGCCAATAGCCATAATGAAAGTGGTGATCATTTAAGTTGCTGATGCTGCGATATTCCTCCGGTACGCCGTACACGCTCCCCACGCGACGATCGTTGACAAAGTACCAGGGATGATTGCCATCAAACCACTGCGCGCACTGGGCTTCAATTTTCTTAACTAGCGCATCGCGTGTAGGTCTGAGGCCTTGCACATTGGCAATGGTGGCAAGTTGAGCGGCGGCTGCGAGTTGTTTTCCGACCCAGTAGGTGCCA
Organism: uncultured Pseudomonadota bacterium; assembly: GCA_903832085.1. Classification (GTDB taxonomy): domain Bacteria; phylum Pseudomonadota; class Gammaproteobacteria; order Steroidobacterales; family Steroidobacteraceae; genus CAIKZZ01. The sequence continues at coordinate 15,466 of CAIKZZ010000022.1, forward strand.
CGGCCTTTGACGGGCTGTATGTCGACGGCTTTCGCCAGGTCCATTTGTAGCAGCGTCTGAAGTTGCTCGCTTTCAGGCGATGCGTCTATCGCAGGCCAAAAGGGCACGATGCCTGTATAGGCGTGTTCAGTTGTGAATGCGTTGCCGGCGATCATCGCAATAGGGCCACGTACCGAGTCATACTGTGCCACTGATCTGACCACGTCAGTGAGTGCTGCGCGATGATGCGGATATAGTCCTAGTATGGTTTGGCGGCTCGTGCCTTGCAGTGGCTTTGTGATCACGCTGTAAGTGGTGCGCACTCGGCTTGAGCGCGCATCAATCGTAAATTGTGCTTTGGTGTGCGTTGGTAGCGCAAAAGCAAAGGGCTCATAGAGCTGTGCGGTGCTTAACGAGTCGTCCGGAAGACCTGCTACGGTAAAGTAGCGATGTGCTTGTGGTAAGTGCAGCACCAACGTTGAGTCGTCCTTGCACTCAAAGCGAGTGCCAGCCGGCACATAGATCGCGTAGCTATGGGCTGCAACAGTTACAACGGCAAGTTGACTGCTTGTCTCATGGCAGGGCTCAGTACGCCACAGGGTGATGCCCGTGAAGTGAATGTGCATTTCGGCGCTGGTGCTTTCATAGTAACTGTAGGGGCTGCCATGCAGCACTGTTACGCTGAGGCGGCTGTGCGGGGCAAGCAACTGCAATCGCACCAACCAGTCCGAGTAGTCCTCGAGACGCGCACCAAGTGGTGTGCCTTCAGGTGGCGTAATGAGTAGCGCTGCGCGATGTGGGTAACTAATTTCCTCGCCACCGGTGGGTGTTATGCGATGGATCTTGTCTGGCAAGCCCACCTCAAACCCATTGTCTGTGGCTTGGTAAGTCATGGGCTGGGCATAGAGTGGTTGTGGGTGGCGATGAAATGCCAGGGTCGAGTACCACTGGTTGGTGGGCGCGGCCCGAGCACGCGCTTTCCCCACGCGGTAATCAGCGAATGGTGGAGTGAGTCCCACATCGGGAGGTGCATCTGGATCGACTGAGTCTGCGCGAGCGATGCTGTGCAACTGTCCGCGCCCGACCGGTATAGGGGTGGCGCGCGTCGCAGGACTCGTGAGCAACAGCAGCACTGTCGTGAATGCGAGCCATGCCGCGACCGTTACTGGTATGCGGACCTGCAGTGCGAGGCCGTTGCTTCGCATTAGCCCCACAACCGTGGATCAGGCGCACTCATCACGCCGTTGTTATAGTGAATCGCATGCTCTCGGTCAGCGTTTTGCAGCAGTGGCCCGTCAAGATCGCTATAAGCGCAACGCTGCGCAATCAAAAATGCGGGAGCCATACCGAGCGAGGTGCCGCACATATTGCCGACCATCAGCTTAAAACCGGCTGCAGTGGCGGCATGCGCGAGTGCCAAGGCCTCTGTGAGGCCGCCGCTTTTATCGAGCTTGATATTGATCAGTTGGTAGCGATCACGCAGTGCAGCGAGCGAGCGACGGTCTGTGCAGGATTCGTCCGCGGCAAGCGGGATAGGGGATGTTAAGCCAGCCAGCGACTGATCGTCGCCGCGTGGTACGGGTTGCTCGACGAGCTGCACACCTAACCCATGCAGTTGAGGGAGAAGGCGCTCAAGTAGGTTGCGCGACCAGGCTTGATTTGCATCCACAATGAGCGTGGCGTGAGGGGCTTCTTCTCTTACTATGCGTACCACGTCTATGTTGCGTTCCCGATCGAGCTTGAGCTTCAGTAGCGGCAAGTGGCGTGCCGCCCGCGCTTTGCGTCTAGTGTCAGCTTCGCTACCGAGCCCAATCGTAAGGCACGTGAGTACCGGTGAGAGTGTGCTAAAGCCTGCACTCACGTGAGCGGGTATGCCGCTTTGTTTCGCGCGCAGGTCCCATAACGCACAATCGAGCGCATTGCGTGCCCCACCTGCGGGCAGGAGCTGTAGCAAGTCTGCGGGTGTGGTGCTAGTTGTGAGTTGCGGGCTGATGGACGCCAGTTGTGCTTGTATGCTCTGTGGGGTCTCACCGTCGTAATCGACTCCAGCAGCCTCACCCACGCCCGAGTAGCCACCGGTATCTGTGAGCGCGACTTTGATTAGCGGGACGTGAGTAATGGAATCCCGAGAAGTCGCAAAAACTTCCGTGAGCTCCCAGCGTTCAATCGTCGTTTCTAGAGTCAGCATGCGGTCATGAGTGCATCGACTAAGGGCGTGACCGTATCGCGTAAGGGGTCACACACCGGCAGCTGTAATTGATCTTCGAGCTGCGTTCGGTAAGCGTGCCACGCCGGCTCGCTAAGACTTGAGGAGTTAATGCTGATGCCAGTGCAGCGTACGTTTGAGTTTGTGATGCGCCCATTCGCCAAATACAGATCGATCACTGTGTTTAAGGGCGGGATCGGGTGATCGGGGTATTCCTCAATGGTGAGGCGCTCGGGATCATGGCATAGGATGATCGCGTCCGGTTGTGAACCATGCAAAAGACCGAGCGTTACGGCCGCATATGCAGGATGCAGCAGTGATCCTTGTCCTTCAATCACGTCCCAGTGGTCGTGTGTATTGGCAGGTGAGAGGGCTTCCGCCGCGCCTGCTATGAAGTCGGCAACAATGGCATCCATCGGTATCCCAGTACCTGCAATCATGATGCCAGTCTGGCCAGTGGCCCTAAAGGTGGCGGTAATTCCACGGGCGTGTAGTGCCCGCGTCAGTGCCAGAGCGGTGTATTTTTTACCGAGCGCGCAGTCGGTGCCTACCGTGAGTACGCGTCTGCCCGTACGACGCGCACCGGTGGCAACCGGATATTGAAGGCCAGTGTGTCTTACATCAATCAGTCGAGTGCCACTGAACGCCGCTGCAGCGACGAGCGAGGGGAAGCTGGAAAGACGTGTGTGCATGCCGCTGACCACATCGAGGCCTGCGTGTAGTGCATTTTCAAGATCCGCCAGCCAATGGCGCGGTAGCTGCCCGCCGGTGGGGGCCACGCCCACGATCAATGAACCTGCTCCGCGTGCGTGGGCCTCTTGCGGGCTTAGGCGGGGTAGTCCTAGGCTGACCGTGCCATTGGGATGGGACCATTCAGCGAGTACGGCGTCTGTGCACCAGTCGCGCAGCCCAAAGGCGGTTTTACAATCCGACTTTAAGACGGCATCGCCCAAATATAAAAGATATGTTTTACAGAGAGTTATCATGATGACTTAAATTAAAACAACTGACTATAACCGGTAAGACGGTTTGCCTGCTAGCCCTGGTTGCCCGCAATCAAACAGGAAAGGTCCATCCCTTGTAGCAGTATTTATGCTTAGTGTCTGCGCCACACGCAGTGCGGTCGCTGCCCTGAATGGACCAGATTGCGGTAGCCTCAGTGCTCGGCAATGTATGCCGCACTTTTTTCAGTGATCCGTTTGTTGCAAGGGGGACTTTATGCGCATTTTGATCCACCGGTTTGCCGCCATTTTCGTCGCACGCGGTCTAGTCGTGCTCGGCGGCGTGTTGGGGCTGATGGTCCATAGTGTGAGTGCGATGGCAGCAAGCGCGCCAGCGCAAACAGTCACTGTGCTGCGCTGCGGACACCTCTGGGATGGGCGCGGCGGGCCGTCGGGGCCTGTCTATATCGAAATTAAGGGCGAGAAAATCGTATCGATGCGTGCCGCTACTAGCTCCCCACCGCCAGGGGTGGTGACTGATTTGAAGGACATGACGTGTTTGCCAGGCTTGATCGACACGCACACGCACTTATTTTTGCAAGGAGATATCACGGCTGCCGATTACGATGAGCAGTTGTTGAAGCAATCCCCTGAGTACCGCACGATTTTTGCGACCGTCAATGCACGTCGCATGTTGTCCTATGGGTTTACAGCGATCAGAGATCTTGAGACCGAAGGTGCTGGATATGCTGATGTGGATATCCGTAATGCTATCGATCGGGGCATCATTCCGGGTCCACGGATGCAAGCTGCAAGTCGCTCCATGGATGTGACAGGCGCCTATCCTTTGCTCGGCTATGCGCCGGGTTTAACAATGCCTAAAGGCGTGCAGGAAGTGGATGGTGCGGATGGTGGGCGACGCGCGGTGCGTGAGCAATTGTCGCACGGTGCAGACTGGATCAAAGTGTATTCGGATCGCAATTACCGAGTGATTGCCGGCGGTGTGCTCGATGATATTCCCACGTTTACCATTGACGAGCTGAAGGCGATCGTGGACGAGACGCACCGTGAGCGTCACAAGATTGCGTCACATGCCAATGCACTGTACGGCGTGCATAACTCGGTTGAGGCAGGTGTGGATTCCATCGAGCATGGTAACTACATTGCGGATGCTGACATCAAAACAATGGTGGAGAAGGGCATCTATTATGTCCCGACAATTTTTGTTGGCGAATACGTCGCTGAAGGGCGCGCCAAGGCCGGCGCCCCCGTTTGGCTGCAGATGGGCGTTATCCACAAAGCGACCTTTGCCCGGGCACTCGCCGCAGGCGTGAAGATTGCGTTTGGAACCGACATCGGTGGCTTTGATTGGAATATCAATCCAGCGGTCGAGTTTAATTGGATGGTTAAATATGGCATGACGCCCGAGCAAGCACTGCGCTCGGCGACGGTGGTGGCGGCGGAGTTGATGGGTTTAAGCGACCAGATCGGTACGCTTGAACCCGGCAAGTTTGCCGATATTGTTGCCGTGCCTGGGAATCCATTACACGATGTGACGCAACTCGAGAAAGTGGGCTTTGTGATGAAAGGCGGCGTGGTTTACCCCGTCAACGCCACACAGCACTGAGTGTTTCATCAACATGTCGATCATTCATGAACTATATCTGGCTGCTCGCATACGCAGCCGCGAAGCCGGAGTACTTAATTATGCATGCTGATGTCTTAGTGAGCCGCGTATGGGGTGGCATGTCTCGACGGATAGGGTTTTGGCTGATTCCATTAGCCTGCATGTTATTGCTCGGCGCACCGGTGTACGCGGGCGTTTCACAGCATACCTATGCCGATCTCGGTCTGTCTCCTGATGGTGAGCATGTGGTGGCATTTGAGGCGGATGATTCGGATGCGCTTGCGACGGAGCCACACAAGACGCTCGTCGTGCGTCGTGCGGCCAATGGCGCGGTGGAGGGGCATTTTGACCCGTGTCCTGACTGTCGTTATCGCGACCCCACGTATGCGCCGGACGGTAAGACCTTGGTGTTTATGGGTCATGATGTAAGCGCCGGCACCACCGTGCTCTACAGCGTGCAGGGCACAGTAGTAAAAGTGCTGGCCTCGATCAAGGGTATTGCAACTCGACCACGTTGGTCGCCCGATGGTAGTACGGTGGCGTTACTGGCGATCGTGGGAGCGCATAAAGAAGTCGGCGCAACGCAAGCTGCGGCACCCCAAGTGGGCGAGATCGGTGACAGCTATGATGAGCAGCGCATTGCCGTCATTGCGGCGGCGGGTGGGGAGTTACGATTCGTCTCGCCGGACGACACCTTTGTGTATGAGTATGACTGGACACCCGATGGCAAGGGCTTTGTGGTGACAGCAGCGAAGGGCGATGGCGATAATAACTGGTGGGTTGCGACGCTAAATCATATTGATCTGGAGTCTGGTGCGACACGGTTGATTGCGCATCCGGATGACCAGCTGAACTATCCATTAGTGTCTCCCGATGGCCGTCAAGTTGCTTTCATCGGTGGGCTCATGAGCGATTTTGGGAGTGTCGGCGGAGACGTTTACCTTGTGCCAATCACCGGCGGCATGCCTGTGAATATCACGCCAAACTTTAAGGGCACTTTTACTTCGCTGGCGTGGCGAGCCGGGCGCTTGTATGCAACTGCATTGATTCGTGAGAAAAGTGCCATTGTCGTGATCGATGTAACGAAACATACGACAGATGTGCTTATGAGCGCGCCAATTACCATGACTGCTGGCGATGCGGATGTGTCTTTCGACGCGCGTGGTATCAAAGTGGCGGCCGTGGTTGAGGACTTTACGCACGCTCCTGAGATCGCTGTCGCACCTGTGGCGCGCTTGAGTCTCGCGTCACGACTGACGCATGACAATGTGGCGCTTGAGCCTGCAGGAGAGGCCCAGAATGTGGAGTGGGTGAGCGAAGGCCGTGATGTGCAAGGATGGTTGTTAGCACCGAAGCGCCGCGTTGCCCAGCAGACGTATCCAATGATTGTTGAGATCCACGGTGGACCAGGGGCTGCGAGCACGCCCACGTTCCCGCGTGTCGGGTCGCGCTTTGGGAGTACGCGTCAGTTTTTAGATAACGGCTATTTTGTGTTCTTGCCGAATCCGCGTGGGTCCTACGGTCAGGGGGAGGCGTTTACGCGCGCAAATTATCGGGATTTTGGTGGAGGCGACCTACGTGACATTCTTGCAGGTATCGATGCGGTCGAAAAAGTTGCACCGGTGGATGATCAGCGTTTAGGTGTGTTTGGTCATTCTTATGGTGGATTCATGACGATGTGGACCGTGACGCATACCGATCGCTTTCACGCGGCAGTGGCGGGCGCGGGGGTTGCCAATTGGATTAGCTATTATTCTCAAAACGGTATTGACCAATGGATGATCCCGTTTTTTGGCGCCTCACCCTACGACGATCCGCAGATCTACCGTGCGTTATCACCGCTTGAGACGATCAAGCAGGCGCATACGCCGACATTTATTTATGTGGGTGAGCGCGATGTGGAGTGTCCTGCGCCCCAATCTGTAGAGTTTTGGCATGCACTGAAAGCTATGGGTGTCCCGACCAAGCTCCTGATTCTGGAGGGTGAAGGGCATGGTATTCGTAACCCTGCGCACGTCAAACAATTAGCAGAGTCAGAGATGGGTTGGTTTAATCATTATCTACAGCCTACTGCCCACTAGTAGATCATCAGACGATTCTTTATCTATCCGTTAGGAGTTTCTCCATGAAGGTGACACACCGTTGGTTGGTTGGAGTAATGGCTGGCGCGCTGCTGTGCGGGCTTGCTGAAGGTGCTGCTGCGCCGCACGCATTAAATGCACCGGCCGTAAGCATCAGTTTTCCGGCCGCACGTAGCACTGATCCGCTCGAGGGTCGCATTATTCTCTTGCTTAGTCGCGACCTGACACGCGAGCCTAAAAGTCACATCGAGGCAAATATGCTGCTAGATGCACCATTCATGTTTGGCATGAACGTGGAACATCTCGCGCCAGGTGCACAAGCCATAGTGACTGACGGCGCATTTGGATGGCCGGCCGCTAAGTTGTCGGCGTTGCCTGCAGGAGACTACAACGTGCAGGCTGTGCTCAATCGTTACGAAGTGTTCCATATGCAGGACGGTCGTACATTGCATCTGCCGCCTGATAAGGGAGAAGGCCAGCACTGGGAGCATAAGCCCGGCAACTTATACTCAGTCGCTCGCAAGGTTCATATTGATCAGGGCCGGCCATTGCAACTCGCGCTCGTGCTTGATCAAGAAATTCCAGCGATCACGCCGAAAACGGACACCGAGTTTGTTAAACACATTAAAATAAAGAGTGCGTTACTGTCCAAGTTTTACGGCCGCGATATGTACCTAGGTGCGCATGTGCTGGTGCCGAAGGATTTCGATAAGCATCCTGAGGCGCACTATCCATTGATGGTGTTTCATGGTCATTATCCTGATGACATCTCGGAATTTCGCACGATTCCGCCGGATCCTGATCTGAAGCCGAACTACTCTGATCGGTTTCATCTGGCGGGCTATAACCGAATCGAGCAGGAAGAGGCGTATGGCTTCTACCAAAAGTGGATCTCCGCAGACTTTCCGCGTTTCCTCGTGATTGAAATCGAGCACGCAAACCCCTTTTATGATGACAGCTATGCGGTCAACTCTGTGAACGTTGGTCCTTATGGTGATGCAATCAACCAAGAACTGATCCCTGAAGTTGAGAAACAGTTTCGCGGTATAGGTGCCGGTTGGGCGCGTTTTACCTATGGCGGTTCCACTGGCGGCTGGGAAGCGCTGGCAACCCAAGTGTTTTATCCAGACATGTACAACGGCGCGTATGCTGCTTGTCCGGATCCGATTGATTTTCGGGCATATACGCTCGTTAATCTCTATTCAGATAAAAACGCGTACGTGTTGCAGGGTGAGGCCTCGACTGTAGAGCGGCCAGCGTTCCGTAATTATTTAGGCGAAATAACTGCTACGCAGCGTGATACCAACTATGAGGAATTGGTGACGGGCGATCGGACTCGTTCTGGCGGTCAGTACGATATTTGGCAGGCGGTTTTTGGTCCTGTGGGTCAGGATGGGTATCCAAAACCGATTTTCGATAAAGTCACGGGTGCGATCGATCCGTCGGTGGCCTCCTATTGGCGTGAGCATTTTGATTTGGCCTACATCATTGAACGTGATTGGCCTATGTTAGCGCCGAAGCTACAGGGGAAAATCCATGTGTTTGTCGGTAGTGCCGATAATTATTACCTCACTGATGCCGTGTATTTTGCAGAAGAGCGCTTCAAGGCACTAAAGCCGGCTTATCAGGGCGAAGTGTTGTATGGCGATCGAGCTGAGCACTGCTGGAACGGCGATCCTACATTAGCAAATGCATACTCGCGCTTGCACTACAACTGGCAGTACGTGCCGAAGATTTTGGATCGTATAGCAGTGTCTGCACCGGCTGGGGCTGACCTTAAAAGCTGGCGGTACTGATCGCTCAAGCGTGAGGTCTCTGGGTTTGGGCGCCGATGGCTGTCGCATCGGCGCTCGTCCCGCCAAGATTTAAGCGTCGGTGATGGTGGTTTCTAGGCGCTGTAGCCCGGATGAGGTGCCGCGTACTCGCATGGCGTCGGTATGGTGCTGCATTAAGCGCAGTGCGAGGCCTATCGCGACAGCTGGTGATGCAGCATCTATTGTGAGTGATAGGGTCTCCAGTGGCTTAATGGCAGTGCCATGCCAGTCAAAGTGCATCTTGAGAGAGACCTCGTCGTAGGTGGTACGTATCCGTATCGACGTGTTCTTTTTAGCGAGTAGCGCTCCAATGCTGCAGTACTCTTCAGCGACTAGGAGTGTTCGATTAATGAGAGTGATGCGCGCTCCCCAAGCGCCCGCATTGGCCCGAAGAAAATCTGCGACCGGGCTATAACCGTCAGTGGGGTTCCAGTGCAGTGTGGCAATGCGACGTTGACCAATACTGAACAGGAAGTTCAGCAAAATGCCCACAAATAGCGCTATTGCTAGCGAGGAGGGCAGTAAATGGAGGGACCAAGCGGGTAGGTCGCGATAGAGTGCAGGTAATGTGTCTAGAGACAGCCCGAGGATGAGTGCCGCCCCAATCGTGATCGTGCGCCGTGTGTCGAGCATGCGATCAGCCAGCATGCTAAATCCCGAGCGAATAACGAAAGTGGCGACATAGAATAGGATCGCGCCCAATAATGCCTTAGGTAGCATGGTCACCATGCTCGGTACTCCCGGAATCAGCGCGAGGACGATCCAGCAAGTCCCAGTCCACCACGCGACGCGTCGCGCCGTAATGCTGGTTGCAGCCGATAATCCCACCGATCCTGAATAGGTGTTGATCGCGCAGACACCTAGCAGACCGGCAAGAAGGGAGCTCAAGCCATCGGCAAAAAGGCCAGATTGGACGCTTGTGAAATTCGTGCGTTTCCAGTCCGGGTCATTCACGCGTTGGGCAGTGATGATATCGCCCGTCGCGCGTGCCGTTGCTGTGATCGCTCCTAGCAGGAACCCAGGAAGTACACCAAGCGGTAGGCTTGGAGCCGACATTAGTCCACTGAACCAAATGTAGTCGATGCTCTGCGTGTGGGCGATCAGGCTTGGCGTGCTGAGCCGATACAAAGTAAACAAGATGCCCCCGACGATAAGCCCAATCAGCACAGCGATTGACTTGATTCGGTCTGAAGCCCAGACACCGATGCCTATCGTAACGATGAGACTCACCAGCGCGATCGTCGCGTCCAGCATGCTGACTGGTGTGTGTGTATCAAGGCTAGTGATCATGCGTATCGCAATGGTGCCAAGCGTGATGCCGAGTATTAGTACAATCAGGCCAACAAGCTCAGTTGGAAGGTAGCGGCGCACACGCAATGTCATATGCGAAAGTAGCATTTCTGTAATGCCTGCAGCGATTGTAAGACCTGCGACGGCGCTAAGGCCTCCAGTACGTGCGGCGAGGAGCGCCGAGGGTAGGTAGATTGCGGTAAAACAACTGCCGATTAGGTAGCCAGAGCCGATTCCATAGCGCCCTACAGCTTGTAGCAAGGTGCCGATACCCAGAGCGATCATGCACAAGCTTAAGTAATGGGATTTAGTGCTGGAATCTACACCGGCGGCATCAGCAATTAAGAGGGGAAATGCCAATGTGACTGCAGTCACGCCCACGTGCTGAATGGCCGTGGCGAGCGCAGTGACGACTGGAATTCGCGCGTGTTGTTCGTATCGTAGCAGCATCGTGACTCAGGCCTCGGGCGTGTCCTATCCGAGGTTAGTGGTTTATATTGTGCCGGTAAGTATAAGCGAGGCGACGGCCTGCGTGACGGTTTTATACCTCTGTGTAGGCTCCTCGTTTGCCGTCTTCAGGTAGTACAGTCCAAGCGTGAGAGTGGCTCGACTAGCGGCGCTTAACCCAGCGTCGTAAGGGGCCAATGAACTCTACGCCATTGACCAGAGCTATCCCCCCAAGAACGAGGCTAGTACCCACCGCGAAGTGACTATTCACAGGGTCGCCGAGTAAGGTATGCCCAAATATCACACCAAATAGTGGTGTCATTAGAGAGAGCAGCATAAGTCTTGAGGCCAGATACTTCGTCAGCAACCAAAACCAGGTGAGATAGCTCATGAATGCAACCACGATGGTCTGGAACAGCAGGCTAGCGATTGCAATAGGTGTGAAATGAACGGTGGCCTCTCGATTGAAAAAGGTGAAGCCTCCCAATATCACGCCAGCGATGAGGAGTTGATAAAAGGACGTTTTCAGTGGGGATGCATTGGCAAGTGCCGAGCGACGCAGAATAATCGCTCCTAGACCCCAACATAGCCCAGACAGTAGGGCCAGTGCATCACCAAGTAGGGCGAGGTGTCGCTGGCTATCGGTGTGGCTTAGGAAGGCAACGGCAATCCCGATAAAGGCAACGATAATCCCAGACCACTGAGCGTTCTTGATGCGCTCTTCGGGAACAAATACAAGGCCCAGAGCAGCAAACACAGGTGCTGTATAGAGGAACACCACGGTGTGAGCGGCAGTGGTAAAGCGTAGTGCTTCGGCAACCAGTAGAAATTCCACGCCAAAAAAAATGCCAACGATGCACCCTGGTAACAACGTCCCGTCAGTCAAGAGGCCGAAACCTTCCCGCCGGATGCTGAGCGCTCCAAATACCGAGCCGGCAATCCCAAAGCGTATGGCCAGTTGCAATACGGGGGCGATATCCGTCGCAACTGCTTTAATTGCGATTTGCTGAAAGCCCCAAATCAGGCACAGCAGCAGCATGACCCCAAAAGCGAAAAGGTTCAGTGGTTGACGGGGCTTGCTCACTGGCGGTGGGTCACTTGAGCGCGCTGTTATTTGGGTAGTTTTAGGCACGCTAAGATCCTAGAAAGTGGGGTGTTGCTCACAATGCCAAGGCTTCTGGTGTGGTCTTGCATTGAGTTTAGCTGTAGCTGGATGTTTGCGGGGAGTAATTGCATGTGGATCAGACTCCGCCGTAAACTTCCGATCGAGAGCGAGTGGGTTCGGGTTAAGCTCAATCGTCCTCAGGCGGTTCTGAGTCGTGCCTGGGTGGTCGTCAACAGACGGCAATATTGAGCAGTTCATTTAATGTAATGCACCGTTGATGCGAAAGGAAGTGGCACAGTGTACGTCCTAAGAACAATCGCTGTAATGGCGCTGACTTTAAGCGCCAGCATCGTACTTGCCGCTGGTGATGTTGAGTGGCCGATTAATGGTGGCGCTTACAACATCCGTTATTCGCCACTGACGCAGGTGAACGCGGATAATGTGCAGAAACTTGAGGTGGCGTGGAGTTACGACTCGCACGACGCATTCAAAGATTCAGAGATGCAGAGTAACCCCATCGTCGTTGATGGCATGTTGTATGTCACCACTCCTGCCATGAAGGTCGTGGCGCTTAATGCGGCAACCGGGGCAGAAGTATGGAAGTTTGATCCTGCGGGGGGTGTGATCGCTCAGCGCCATTTTCGTCAGCGCGGCGTGACGGTGTATCAGGACCGATTGTTTGTGACTTATCGCAACTATTTGTATGCACTTGATCGCAAGACTGGGCATCCAATTGACTCGTTCGGCGTTTCTGGAAAAGTCGATCTACGCGAGGGCTTAGGCAGGCCGGCAGATAAGCTGAGTGTCAGCGCGAGTAGCCCGGGCGTGATTTACGAGGACATGTTGATCTTAGGTAGCACCGTTCCGGAGACACTGCCTGGCTCCCCTGGCCATATTCGTGCCTTTGACGTGCATACCGGCACACTCAGATGGATTTTTCATACGATCCCATGGCCGGGTGAAGCCGGTTACCGCACCTGGCCAAAAAATGCCTATACCGTCTCTGGAGGCGCGAATGCGTGGGCGGGCCTTAGCGTTGATCCCGTGCGCGGTATGGTGTTTGCCGCTACTGGCTCAGCGTCATTTGATTTTTACGGCGCCAATCGGGTGGGGGATAACCTATACGCTAACTGTGTGTTAGCGCTGGATGCGCGCACGGGTAAGCGGATCTGGCATTTCCAAGGCGTACGGCACGACGTCTGGGATTTGGATTTTCCAGCAAGTCCGAGCCTTGTGACGGTGATGCGTCATGGTAAGCCAGTAGACGCAGTCGCCCAAATTACTAAAATGGGTACGGTGTACGTGCTCGATCGCCTGACCGGTGCACCATTATTTCCGATTGCCTACCAAAAGGTTCCTGCTTCTGCGCTCGATGGAGAAAAGTTATCCAAAGTGCAGGCCTATCCCGTTTTGCCGCGCCCGTTTGCACGCCAAGCATTCACTGAAGACATGGTGACCAATCGGACTCCCGAGGCGCATGCCGCGGTACTGGCGCAGCTGAGAAGCTTGGATTCGCATGGTATCTACACCCCACCGAGCCTGCGCGGAACAGTGCTGATGCCCGGTACCGACGGTGGTGCCGAATGGGGCGGGGCGGCTTACGATCAGGCGTCGGGACTGTTATTTGTTAATTCGAATGAGCAGCCCTGGATCATTCGTATGGTGACCCACGACACAACCTCGTTATATAAAAATAATTGTGCGAGCTGTCATGGAGATAACCGGGAGGGTTCGCCGCCCACATTCCCTTCATTAGTCAACATTGGTGAACGACGTACGCGCGCTGAGCTGATTGCATTTATTCGTGAAGGTACGGGTCGGATGCCAGCATTTGATTATCTAGAAAAGAACGTCGATGAAATCGTCGATTACCTGCTCACGGGCAAAGACACCGGAGTCATTGATCCCAAGGTGGCCCGCCAGGATCCCAACTGGCTGAAATACCGCAATGAGGGCTATATCCTTTTCCGCGATCCTGATGGCTATCCACCGCTGACGCCGCCTTGGGGCACTTTGAACGCGATTGACTTAAATAGCGGAAAAATTCGCTGGCAGATCCCTTTGGGTGAGTACCCGGAGCTAGTAGCCCAAGGCGTCAAAAAAACGGGCAGCGATAACTATGGTGGCCCAGTGGTGACGGCCAGTGGCCTTGTGTTTATTGCTGCCACAAATTTTGATAAAAAATTCAGGGCGTTTGACAAACTTACGGGTCGGTTATTGTGGGAGACGACGTTGCCAGCAGCTGGCAATGCCACGCCCTCTGTATACGAAATAGGGGGTAAACAGTACATCGTGATTGCGTGTGGTGGTGGCAAAAATGGTGCCGCGTCGGGGAGTAGTGTCGTGGCATTTGCCCTGCCAGAGTCAGTGCCTCAATAGAAAAAAATGACAGCCTATATTTGATAGGGCTTTAACTGATCATGAGAAGCGAATGTTGCTGTTGTCTATGCTTATGGGGTGCTTTTAATGATGTCGTCGAATTGTCGCGGGCAGCGAGCTCCCTCTAATCACAGGTTCCAAGTGGTGCTTATAGAGCCACCTGGCTATGCCCATTCAGGGTGCATTCAAGAATTGGCAGACACGATCTTTAGTGCGCTCAAGATATTGGGTTTAGAAGCACGTTTTGGTGGTGAGCTAAGACACGGTGAACAGCAGATAATTTGTGGCGCACATCTGCTCGATGAGCGAGCAGCTGCTGATGTGCCCATCGATGCCATCATATACAACACCGAGCAGGTTACGCCTGAGTCGCATTGGCTTGGGGGCGCTTACCTGAATCTGCTTAAAAGTCGTACAGTTTGGGACTATTCCGAGCGCAATATAGAGCGACTGCGTGCATTCGGAGTGAAAAACATTGCGCTGATGCCAGTAGGCTATGTTCCGGAATTGCGTCGTATACCTCAGATTCACGAGGACATTGATGTGCTTTTTTATGGGAGTGTCAATGAGCGTCGTGCGCCGATACTCGATGCGTTGTCTGCAAAAGGACTAAGCGTTGTACGGTTATTTGGTGTCTATGGAGCACAGCGCGATGCTTTTATCGCTAGAGCAAAAGTTGTGCTTAACCTGCATTATTACGAATCAAAAGTGTTTGAGATCGTGCGCGTGTCGTACCTTCTCGCAAATTCCAAGGCAGTCGTAGCGGAGTGTGGGGTAGATACCGAGGTTGAGACAGACATTCGCCAAGCAATCTGCGGGGTTGCCTATGACGAGTTGGTGCCAGCCTGTGAGCGGCTAGTCGCGGATTTGCCTGCACGGCGTGCTTTGGGTGAGCGAGGCTATGCCATTTTTGCTGAACGCCGTGCTGAACAGTTTCTGCATGCTACGCTCACTCGCAATACATCAAACTAAAAGCGCTAGTGATAGCGGGGCTATTGCGCAGCGACTCGTTGTTGAGAGTCGAGCGCACAGGGACAAAGGCTAGAGCGCAAAGAGTTTTTTGACAGCGGCAACATTCCTGTGTTCTTCAGCTTCGTCTGGAGAGCTAAAAGTGATGTAACCATACACTTCGCGATTATCAAGATATTGGCGGATCCCTTGAGTGCGGGCGCTGTCGCATACAATGACGTATTCGTGACGTTCACTGCCATCTTGATAGCGTAGTACTGCTGCTACATCAGCGCGGAGCAGATAGGTGGCGTGGACGACTGGCATTTCGATGATGCCGCGCACCTTCTGATGCAGGATTTGCCAATACTGATCCGTCTCTTGCATGTATCCGTTTTGGTCAATCGCGGCGTGATAGTTGGAGTATGGATGTGCGCAGTCCACGTGTCGCAAAAAGGGGGCGATAAATGGCAGATCAAGCGCGACGAGTTCAGCAAGTGTGTTGGGCCTAACGAAGTTATCGACGTCAGACGTAAAATAGTAGTCGCATTGATGCTGATGGGTTTTTTCCAGACTGATTTGGCGAATTTCCCCAAGGACGGCAAAACGCGGCGCATTCCATTCGTGCGCGGCATAGGCCTCGACTTGTGTGGCCGTGTCCTCGTTGCGAAACTCAACGGCTGCATACAAGTGCCCAACACGATCTAACCAATCTTTTAAAATGTGTTCCGTATTGTCTGTATTGTTGTTGGTGCGCACGTATAGGACGATTGAAGACTTTGGATAGTCGAGGTTTTCAATTCCCTGTAGATAGAGGGGCAGAAACGACTCTTTTTGTTTGGCAAGAATCGCGACTAGAACGCGTGGCGCAGGTTCCTTCAAAGGCGCTAAAGGGCGCTGCGACTTTTCGCTGTGTAACTCAGCAAAACGCTTTTCTGCATTAACTCCCAGATGCCGTTGTTTTTTCAGTTGATCGGACGCAAAACGTGCGTTAGACAGTATGCGCGGATGTTGGTCTTGTGGGGTTGCCGGTTGTGCTAGCACTGCGAGGCATGCATCGAGGCTGTCTTGATATCGTCCCGCCCAATAGGTGCAGACAGCAAACTCGTCACGCAGTCGGTAATCGTAGATGCCTTGGTCGACAAATAGCATGTCCGGACTCGGCTTAAGCTCAAGCCCCGCCTGTGCATACGCGCAACCGTCGTCCCAGCGATTCACAAGCCTA
Organism: uncultured Pseudomonadota bacterium; assembly: GCA_903832085.1. Lineage (GTDB taxonomy): Bacteria > Pseudomonadota > Gammaproteobacteria > Steroidobacterales > Steroidobacteraceae > CAIKZZ01. Next base: position 31,508 of record CAIKZZ010000022.1, read on the forward strand.
CAGGCTCGGGCAGCGTCATGACGTGCCTCAGCGCGGTTCGGTACTAATGCGATGGCGCGGTCGTAGGTGGCTAGCACCGTGTCTACTGGATGCTGCAGCGCAGTCTGTAGTTGGGCTGCGTTGTAAAGACTAATGTAGCGTTCCTCGACCCACCCTGCCATGTCCGCACGTTGCAGATAGGTTCGCAGTGCCTGCTCCGGCATGCCGGCGTCGCGGTAGGTTTGCGCTAAGTAGAAGGTATAGCGCGTGCGTAGAAAATCGCTGAGGTCGCCTTGTAGCGCTGTTTCTAAAACCACTGCATCTTTTTTATAGGTGTTTGGATCCCGACTTCGAGCGCCTTCATGTGCGATCACAATGATGGGGTTGACTAGGTTCTCGGTATGAAAAGGCGTGTCACACTCAAGAAACTCGTGCAGCACTCCAGACCAGCGCCAGGGAAGGTTTGCGCGGATCAAGGCGACTCGGCCGTAACGGGTGTCACCATAGTGGCAGGTAAGCGAGTAAGCGTCGGCAACAAGAGAGGAGCGATCAAACTCCTGAAGCAGGCTAGCCGTCTCGTCGGCATCTATGAAAATGACATAATCGCCTTGCCGCTGTGCAAGCTGCAGGACTTCATTCCGGTTGTGGGCAAAGTTGACCCACGGTTTTTCAACAAGTGTTCCGGGTTTGTGCGCCATGACAGAGCGGATAATGGCTTGGGTCCCATCCGTGGATCCAGTGTCTGAGATGACCCAATGGTCGATCAGAGGCAACATAGAGCGGAGGCACCGTTCAATGACGTGCGCCTCGTTCTTAACGATCATGCTTAAACAGATGGTTGGTGCGGCCATGGCTTTATCTGTAGTGCTTAGACGCTAAATCTCGGTTACGCGTCGAGAGGCTAACGGGGTTAATCTGCTCGAGCGAGGTGTGCTACTAGGTGCTGCCTTGCTTTCCTAAAGTAACTGCTTGGTCATGGTTAAGTGGTTCTGTCCGTCGCTGAGACGGTAGCTAACCTCGTCCATCATGGTACGTATCAGATGAATCCCAAGACCGCCAATACCGCGGCTATCTAAATCGAGAGTTGTATCTGGTGCATCACGACTCAGCGGATCAAATGGTGTCGAATCATCGCTAATAGTCATCTGGACTGTGGTTGCGTCGGAATTTAACGTCAGGGTGACTAATCCTGGGTGCGCAGGGTCCGTTGCATAAGAGACGATGTTGACGAAAATTTCTTCAAGCGCTAATTCAAAAGGATAGCGCACGTCGACGGGCAGGGCCGCGGCTGCCCAGAATTCGGTTAGGAAGGACTGCAGCGCAGCAAGTTCTGCTGCGCGTGCCTCCACTATCCGGTGGACTGAATTCACGCCGGCGTGCTGAACTTAGCGAGAGCCGCCGCCTGATCAGGAAATACGTCGATGATGCGACCAAAGCCGCTGATATCGAAAACTTCTTTGACTCCTGCGGTCAGCGAGCACACGCCAAAGCCGATGGCAGCCGATTTTGCGGCGCGGGCGGCAACTAAAAATACGCGTAAGCCAGCGCTCGAGACGTATTCGATTCCCTCGCAATTAATCGCTACCGCAGCTTTGCGAGCTGCAGCGTTAGCGATGGCTTGTTCGAGCTCTTTCTGAAAGCTCGCCGACGCTTCGAAATCAAGTCGGCCGGTGGCCTTGACGATCGTGGCAGAGTCTAAAGTCTCAATCGTGGTATTCATGCAGTAACTCCTGAAGGCAAAACCGAGTAACAAACCAATATTTAATGAACTGACATCATCATGACTCGTGCGCGCAGTTCCGCGTCGTCGCGAATCGCGGCTTCCACGCCCCGCACAACGAGATCGAGTCCACCGACGACGCCGATTCGATCGGCAAGCTGTGCGATCTGCGCGCGCGTCAAGAATGATTCAAGTAGACCGCCGGCCACCGCAAGGCCGATGAGCACGGTGTCGTGGGGTGTAGGCAGCTCTGTGGAGAGCAACATGGAAATGATGCGCAGCTTGGCTTCTTTTTGTTCCTTGCCGTCAATCATCGGGTATCGACGTGAGCGCAGGGCCCACAGGAAGCGCGCCTCGGTTTGTTGTAGGACGCCACGCTGTAGCAGGCTGCGCAAGGAAAGCTTAACGAGTTCATTGCAGATGGGCTGCAGCTCCCGAGACCACGTGCGTACGGGGCGCTTTGGTCCGGCGCCAAGCTGCTTTAGGATGGCATCCAATGTCTCAATGCCGGTCGGCTCAGTTGACAGCACGTTGACCGCATCCAAATCGGCATCAATGCGCCCAAGAATATTTAATTCCACTAAGCAGGCACCAATCAGCGCCATCGCAAAGCCAGGGGAGCCAGCTGTATAGGCGATCTTGCCATCATCTTCGATTGCAAGCAGCACGAGTTCTTCGGTCAGGCTGATCAAGGGCGTCTCCTTTGAGGAATGCATCCAATTATAGGGGTTCTTGGGGGCCCGTGTGGTGAAGTCTTGAGCTGTCCTTGGCTGCGCGGTCGGCCTGTGAGGGTCCACACAGGCCCGTAGAGGCCTGTATGGAGGACGATCTCAGGGCGCGGGTTGTTGCCGCATAAATGCGAGAGTCACAAAAGACAAGATACATGCAGCCGTAAGGTAGTAGGCCGGTGCCACGGGATTGCCGGAGTGGGCGACTAGATACACAGCCACGAGCGGTACGGTGCCGCCAAACGCGGTCTGGGCAAGGTTATAGCCCACTGACAGACCCGAACAGCGGACGTGTTTTGGAAATGCCTCGACCATGAGTGCCGCGGAGCTGCCTACAACGCCGGCTAACATCACTGCGAATAGTGCCTCAGCGATTAGGACACGCCCTGCGTCTCCGTCGATCATTAGGTGAAATAGCGGTACCGTCAAAACGCTCAACAGTGCGAAGGATGTAAGCATCAATGGCTTACGCCCGATGCGGTCACACAGTGCGCCCGCGATCAATGTCGATGTGAGTAAGACGGTTAGCGCCGCACTCGTCAGCAACAAGGCAGTGGCGCTGGGCATGTGATGTTCGCGTTTTAACCATGTTGGTAAATACACAAAGCACAGGTAGAAGCCCACTGCATGGCCGGTGTTCAGGCCAATGACTTGAAGCATCGCCCGCCACTGTGTGCGGAACACCTTGCGTATGGGCGCCTTACGCGCGCCTTCGAGTGCTGTAATGGTTTCGTCTGGCGGTAGGCGGCGGCGCACGATATACACGACGATACCGATGAGTAGACCTGTCAAGAAGGCCAAACGCCAGCCCCAGGCCGCTGCATGTTCGGGTGAGAGCGTGGCGAGCAGTGTGGCGCCAACGCCGGAGCCCAGCAACATTCCTGCAATCGCTCCAAACGGAGCGAAGCTGCCAACGCGACCACGCCGACTGGGTTGCGCGGACTCAACGAGCATGACGATTGAAGTCGTGTATTCGCCACCGACAGCAAGTCCCTGCATCAGGCGCAGCAGGATCAACAAGAGCGGAGCGACAATGCCAATCTGGTCATATGTGGGGAGCAGCGCCATCAACAGAGTGGGTATAACCATCATGACAACGCTCGCCATCACGGCCGTGCGCCGGCCGCGGCTATCCCCTATATAGCCGAAGAATAGTCCGCCCAATGGGCGTGCAAGAAAGCCGGCTGCAAAGACACCAAAGGAGGCGAGCAGCGACACCGCGGGATCGTGGGCTGGAAAAAACAGCTTGCCCACCGCTTCAGCGAAAAATCCATACACACCAAAATCGAACCACTCCATGATATTGCCAGCGAGACCTGCGACCACAGTGCTGCGCTCGGCAGTCTTGAGTTCCTTCCCAAGTTCCACTGCTGTGCGCGTGATATCACCGCCAATCAGGTCGAGGGCTGCAATCTGTCGAATGCGCGGTGCGGCGCGCACCAGTTCTTTGGGCGTGAGTATGCGGTCAAATACCTTGCACGCGTCTGCGATGGCGGTTAGTGCGACATCTGTTGCATCGGGGATCTCGGCATTAAACAGGAGGCTGAGAATGCGTCCCTTTGCCTCAGGGCGTTGCTGCCCCTCAACTATAGGGTAGCGACGACCGTCGTTACCCCAAACGAAGCGATCTTCACTCGGACGCAGGATGCCACGCGCGCACAGTTGCTCGATCGCCGTCGTGCGCAATGCACTTGCCTGCCCAGCAAGTCGCTTCATCCATATCCGCACTGGCTCTCGGGTCGGTGCGGCTGAAATTAGCGTCAGGGCTTTATCCAATACTGGGTCGCCCGTTGGGGTTGCGTCAACGACCCACAGCGCCGTCAGATCAGAGTCGATACGACCTCTTAAAGCGAGGTCCATCAGTGCCGCACCGGCAACGCCACAGGCAAGCTGTAGTTCCGGCACCCGATCAAATTCGCCACCGGCATCATCCAACGTGAGTAGCAGCAGCTCTTCCAAAAGGCTAATTGGCGGCATGTCGACCCCTACGTTGGCTTGTTGTTTGTCTATCCGCCTCTGTGGGCGGGTGATGTCAGCGATACGCATTATAGGCTGCCTTGGGCAGCCGTGCGCTGCTACTAATTAGTTATTTTAATGGAGGCAGAATTTCTGCTGTTCAGGCGGGCCCGACGCCCATAAGTACCGACGTTAGGCCTCTACCCGAGTGATCATTTTGGCTGAAACATTGCGTTCATAAGTGTGTGCTATAAAATTTTTTTAGCGTCACGGGTAGGGCGGCAATGAGCGAATCGCGGGCATTAGTGGCTCATCGAGCGGCGGCAAAGCGCTCCTTAATCCAGTTTTCCAGTTTGTTGATTTTGACAACTTTGATTACCGGGCTTTCGGGGCTATTTGCGGTGTGGTCGCTCAACCGGACGCACGACCGAACGGAAGCCCAGCTCGTCCAAATTGCAGGCACGATTGAGCGGGGTCGCGCCGCGCAGGTCCAATTTAAGGTTCAAGTGCAGGAATGGAAAAACTTCCTGTTGCGTGGTGAAAGCCTCGCCGATCGTGATACCTACTTGCGTGCATTTCTGGATAGCGAGTCCAAGACACAAGCGATTCTTGCAGATCTCTCTCATCGACCAGATCTAGTTCTAAATTTTCATCTTGCGCAGTCAGTCAATGCTCTGATAGACGAACATAAGACCCTCAGTCAAGCCTATGCAGGTGCGCGCTCTTTGATGAACGAGCAGCATTGGAATTACGCCGTGATGGATCGCGCAGTTCGTGGTCTTGATCGGCCAGTCAATCAGCATGTAGATGAGTTTGTCGAGCATGTGAACGCTCAGTTACAGGTTGTGTTAGGCGATGCCATTGCATATGAGCGGCATCGATATGGTCAGTTGGCACGCGTGATTTGGCTGGCAATGCTATTGACGATCGTGCTGGTCGGTACCTTGATATGGCGCTTGTTTACTGGGCGGGTGAAGGTAGCATGAGTTTGCCCTATGCTGGTGCCACGGCGTGTGCGGGATTGGGTTTATTCTTTGTTGGCATGCGCACAATTACCAGTCATTTGCGTGAGCTCGCAGGAGGCCGCTTGCGCGCGCTCCTCGCACGCACCCTGCAGCGGGCCAGCATCGCCCCTATCGCGGGCTTTTTTGCAGGAGCGCTAACGCAGTCCACCAGTGCGGTGACCTTCATCGCAACAGGTCTTATTGCAGCGCGGGCTACAACTCTTGCAACGGCGCTTGTCATGCTGGCATGGGCTAACGTTGGTACGTCGATTCTGGTTTTGATTGCGGCCATTGATGTGCATGCGCTAGTTCTCTACCTCTTCGCATTGTGTGGTATCGCCTATTTTTCTGGACTCGAGCAGACCGAGCGCTACAGACATACCGTCGTGGCGTTACTCGGCTTGGGTCTGTTGCTGTTCGGACTGTCCACGCTAAAGGGCGCAGTTGTAAGCCTGAATACCGAGCCTTGGGCGCGCGAGTTCGTGGAGTTTGCAGGCTCAGGCACGGCGATTGCCTTTTTAGTCGGGTTTGTTGTGGCGGTCGCTGTGTCGTCATCATCCATTGTAGTGGTGCTCGCATTGCCGCTGATACAGGAAGGGGTGCTGTCGCTCGATGCCTCCGCCTTTTTGGTCTTTGGGGCGTGTGTGGGTTCTGGCGGCGCTGTGATATTGCTCTCATCTGGGCTTGATGGTGCGTCGCGCCAGCTGGCTCTAGCGCAGGGGCTGCTGCGTGCGCTTGCCGTCCTATTGTTGTTGCCCCTGTATTTTGTCGAGCATTATTCGGGACTGCCGTTGTTGCTTGTGCCAGTCCGGATGCTGGCATCGGCTGCTGTCCTGCAGATGGGCCTTTTGTTCCTAATCGCACAGGTAGCAACAGTCGTCGTCGTCATGGTGTTAGGTCGAGTCTTGGTGCGGTTTGTCAGTTGGATTAGTCCGCTTGATGCGACGACGGCGCTTGATCGACCGCACTACTTGTTCGATGAGGCCGTTAAGGATCCTGCAACGGCTCTAAAACTTGCTCAACTTGAGCATGCTGCAGTGATTGGGGTTTTGCCTGATTTCTTGGATGAGTTGCGCCCAATTGAGGAGCGCTCGGCGTCGTCTCCATCGCTTAATGCGCGCCAAGCCGCCAGCAGTGTGCTGGTGATCGAGATACAGCAGTTCTTAACGGCGACGCTTCATTCAAATCCTGAGATGGGTGCTGAGGAAATCTATGATTTGCGCCGTCGATTAATTGCGCTCGGCGAGTTACAAGGTGCGATCTATCAATTTGCGCGAGAGTTGCTGGCGGTGCCGCAGGAGGAGCGACCAGCGTTTTGCATTGCGCTGATTGAGGGCTTGCATGCGGTGCTTGGTGTGGCGGTAGAAACCACATTAGATCAAGCAGCCGATGCGTTCGTAACTCTTGAGATATTAACCGCTGAGCGAGGTGGCCTAATGGATAGCGTGCGCGCTGAACTTCTAGGCGGAGCTACAAGCATTTCTGGACGTGAGGCGTTGTTATCAGCGACGCTCCTCTTCGAGCGCATCATGTGGATGCTGCGCCTCGGTAACTGGCGGATTAGCGCGCCGCTCTGAGTCGCTCGAGTGTTTTGGCTTCGATCTCTTCAAGGCCCGCGGGTACCGGCGGATACCAGTGGATGTTTTTCAGACCCTGAGGAAAGCTGTCGAAGAATTGTGCTTTTAAGCGCGGGTCGATTAGCGACAGTGTTCCTTTGGTCGAGGTGAAGTTGCCCGCCGCTTTGGTTATCTTGGCTGCAATATCCGGTCGCATGGTGTAGTTGATCCATGCATAGGCGCCAGCTTCGTTTTGGCCTTTGGCTGGGAGTACAAACGTCATTTGCCACGCTAGTGAGCCGGATTTCGGGTTTAGAAAGCGGACAAAAGGGTTTTCCCGGTTTAATTCCCAGGAAGGCGAGTCCCAAAGCATGCCCGCAACCAGTTGGTCCGAGCGTAGGCCTTTTAAAACCTCATCAGACGAGCTGTAGGTAAACGCGAGATTCTGTTTGCATGAGAGCAGCTTATGGCCGACCTCATCGATTAGCTCGCTGTAGGCTTTTGGGTTCCCGTACAGAGCAAAAGGATCATGACCAAGCGCAAAAGCAAAGGCAATGAGGGCGGGTCGGCGCAGTCGTAGGGTGGTTTTCCCGTTGAATTCGGGTTTGCATAGATCCGTGTAGTCAGTGATATCTGCGCGACGCGTATTGACAACCATTCCTTCAGCGCCCCACAAGAATGGCAGTGCATATAGCTTGCCATCCAAGGTCGTCATTTTTTTATCGATTTCCAACATGTCAGGCAGGTATTGGTCAGCGTTGACGCGTGATAAATCGATCGGTTTGTAAATGTGGTAGCTCTGTTGTGCGCCGGTCACACGATCCTGCGATGGCTGTGCAAGATCATAGCCGGCTCCGCCCGAAGCCTTCAGGCGAGCGACCATGTCCTCGTTTCCGGATAGCGTGACCTCGATTTCGATACCGGTTTCTTTGCGAAAGTCCTCAGCTACGTCGGCTGGAACATAACCATCAAAGGTCAGGATTCGTAACTTCTTTGACTCATCGGCGAGAGCCGACGCAGTGCAGAACAGCGCTAGCACCAGGAGACATCTACAAGCACGATTCATCAAAATATTCCTAACGAACACAACGAACTCAGGGAAGCATACAGCTTATAAGTGACAAGATTAACCTTGTATTTGCTATGTGTCACGGCCGCCGGTTGGAATTGCCGTTCGCGGCGTGTGTCCATTCCCAAGGAACGCTTCGCAGTGGTTCGGTGCTTATCGTGCAGCACCCATGGTCGGCGAGGTCGGCGGTAGGTGCCGCCGCCATTAGGGTGTGTCCGCTAGTGCGGGGCTTTTAGTTTGTCGAGAACTTTGGCCTCAATGTCCTCAAGCCCGGCAGGTACCGGTGGGTACCAGTGGATATTCTTAAGCCCTTGAGGGAAGCTTTCAAAGAACTGCGTTTTGAGGCGTGGGTCAACCAACCCTAGGGTTCCCTTCGTTGAGGTAAAGTTACCCGCTGCTTTGGTGATCCGTGCAGCAATATCGGGCCGCATCGTATAGTTGATCCACGCATAGGCCGCGGCATCGTTCTGACCTTTCGCAGGTAGCACAAAAGTATCTTGCCAGGCGAGGGCCCCAGACTTTGGGTTGATGAAGCGCACAAACGGATTCTCGCGATTAATTTCCCAAGCAGGTGAATCCCAAAGCATGCCAGCAACGATTTTATCTGAGCGCAGGCCTTCTAGGACTTCATCGGACGAGGTGTAGATGAACGCCATGTTTTGTTTGCACGAGAGCAGTTTGCGTCCGACTTCATCGATTAGTTCAGCGTAGGCTTTTGGGTTCCCATACAGCGCAAATGGGTCGTGACCAAGGGCAAACGCGAAGGCCATTAGGGCCGGGCGCCGCAGCCGTAGTGTTGTCTTTCCATTCAGTTCAGGTTTGCACAGATCAGTGTAGTCGTTGATATCGGTGCGGCGCGTGTTGACGACCATTCCCTCTGCGCCCCACAGGTACGGCAGCGCATAAAGTTTGCCATCCAAGGTGGTCATTTTTTTGGCGATCTCTAGCATGTCTGGCAGATACTGATCTACGTTTACACGCGACAGATCGATGGGCTTATAAATGTGATAGCTCTGTTGCGCGCCGGTAATGCGGTCTTGAGATGGCTGTGCAAGATCAAAACCTGCCCCGCCCGAGGCTTTCAGTCTGGCAATGATGTCTTCGTTGCTCGACAGGGTTACTTCAATTTGTATGCCGGTTTCCTTACGGAAATCCTCAATAATATCGGCTGGGGCGTAGTGGTCCCAAGTGAGAATTCGTAGCTTCTTGGCATCGTCGGCGTGGGTCTGCGCGCTGAGCAGCAGCACGAGTAGTGGTAAAGAGCGACGGAGACGAATCATTCGCATTTCCTGTGGACGGATCGAGTCGCTCAGAACGCAGATTACCCAGATTACCCAGATACGATCGAGAATAGCCTTGGCGGTGCTCGCTGTCACGCGGTGACTGCTCGGGCGGGTCATTGGACCGCGAAAAGTCGCCGGTAGGCCCGTACAGCATGGCGACACTGTCATGGTTTTCAAGGTAAGCTGAGCGGAAGACTGTTCGTAGCAGAAAGACCGCTCCCGCATGACCGACACGACCGCTGAAATCCCGCTTGATGTGCTCGATGGACTTGCGCAGTTGCTGACGCGAGTGGCCGAAGAGTTGGCGTTTGTGGAAGACGGGTCTGATGCTGGTTTGCTTGCGATTAACGCGCTGCTGATGGATTTAGAACAGTTACCAGGCATCGAGGCCTTGCGTGAACCCTACGGGCAAGCTCAGCGTATTGCTCGCGCATGGGTCGACTCGGTACTTGATGGAACCGGGCGATTTAGTGCCAAGGTCATCGCGGACTTACAGCGGTGGCACGACTGGTTAAACGAGTGGTTGGCATGCACGGTTGCAGGCGTTGCGAGTGAGCCGCTGCCGGCGAGTTGGGATGTCACACAATCGGTTAACGATGGTGGCGCGGCTTCTCTTGAGCCCATGCTGGGCGTCGTGCCTGCAGCAGTGGATCCTGTGGTAGCCGTGGCGCCTGTGAGTGCCGAGTATGGTAGTGAGGTCGCCACTATTTTGCTCAATTTGCCTGCGGACATCGATTTATTACGGGAGTTTTATAGTGAGTCGCTGGAGTTGCTGCAAGCCATTGAACGGGCGGTGCTGACCCTTGAGGAGAACCCGTCTGCTGCGGAGGCAGTGAATGCGATATTCAGAGCCTTCCATACCTTCAAGGGCAGTGCCGGTTTTCTCAAACTCAATGCCTTGCAGCATTTGGCGCATGAACTAGAGACTCTTCTAGACTCAGTACGGAGTGGTTCGCTTGCGGTCAGCCGTCGAGTCATCGATGCGATTTTGATTGGGGCGGATGTGCTCGCGGATTGCACTCGGCGGGTGGGCGAACAGGTCAATGGCACCCAGTCCGTGCAGCCCATTCCGCTACCGACCACCCAGGTATTAGCATTGATTCGGGCTGCCACTGAGCCTGAGCCCATCGTGCCAGTGGCGCCGTTGCCGGTTGTGCCGGTAAGTGCGCTGGGTGGTTCGGGGATGCACAGCGCGGTTGCAAGCCCAGCTGTAGCCGCGGCGCCAGTGAGTAAAGCGGTTCCTGCAGCGCCTGCTGTTTCACGCGAGGGCGGCGTTGGGGCATCCGACAGCGGCACCGTACGGCTTGACGCATCCAAGCTCGATGATCTGGTAAATCTCGTCGGGGAGCTTGTGGTCGCCCAAGCAATCGTCGCAGGTAGCCGCGATGTGCGCGTGCATGCAGGTCCTGAGTTTGCCCAAGCGATGAGCAGCCTGATGCGGATTACCAAAGACTTGCAGCGCAATGCCATGTCAATGCGGATGGTGCCGATCAGTGGTCTGTTCCGCAAAATGACACGCCTGGTTCGAGATCTGGCCAGCCGCGAGGGTAAGCAGGTCAAGCTGGTGTTGCAGGGTGAGGACACAGAGCTCGATCGTCAGCTTGTGGATAAGATGGGTGATCCATTGATCCACATGATTCGTAATGCCTTAGATCATGGCATTGAGCTCCCCGCTGACCGAATCGCAGCGGGGAAGGATCCAGTCGGGACCATCGGCCTTGCCGCCTGCCACGAGCACGGCGGGGTCGTTATTCGTGTGTCGGATGACGGACGAGGCCTCGACGGAGAGCGCCTGCAGGCCAAGGCTGTGGAAAAGGGTCTTATTAGCCCTTCCTTAACCTTGTCGGTGGCGGAGACCCTCGAACTCATCTTCATGCCCGGCTTGTCTACCGCGGCAACTGTCACAGACCTGTCAGGCCGCGGTGTGGGCATGGACGTGGTCCGGGGCCACATTGAGGCCCTACGCGGCACGGTCGAGATCGAATCCCACCGCGGGCGCGGCACCACCTTCAGTATCCGTTTACCCTTGACCCTCGCGTTGATTGACGGGTTGCTCGTGGGGGTTGGGCCCGAACGGTATGTCATTCCGGCACTCGCCGTGCGCGAGTGTTTTAGGCCTGCCAAGGGCGCGGTAACGGCTGTGCATGAGCAGGGTGAACTGGTCAACGTTCGTGGACACCAGGTTCCGGTGCTAAGGCTGGGTCGGTACCTAAACAAGCCCATGCAATCGCTGCAGCCAGAAGAGGGCATAATGGTCGTTGTTGAGTCCGGTGGGGCCATCCGGGCAATCCTGGTCGATGAAGTGCACGGCAAGCAGGAAATGATCATCAAAAAATTAGGGCACACGTTTGAGCAGCAGATACTCATCGTCGGTGGAGCAGTGCTTGCGGACGGTACCGTTGGGTTGATTCTAAATGTGGATTCGTTGGTGCGTGCACCGCGGGCGGTACAGGTATGAGTGAAGTGCAAGCGACTCGCGATGTAAAAGCAGCTGCTGGACGTTATTTAACGTTTCATCTGGGTGCTGCGCGTTACGCGGTACCAGTGCGTGATGTTCGGGAAGTGGTGCGTCTATGTCCCATTACCAGCGTGCCTTTGATGCCGCCGCATGTGCGTGGTGTCATTAACTTGCGTGGCTCAGTGATGGCGGTGCTTGATTTGCGTGCGAAATTTGAGATGCCGGCAATTACTTATGATGATAGGGCGTGCATCATTGTGTTTGAACGCCGCGATCTTGGCGCTGCGTCCACCGTAATTGGTGCAATTGTCGATGGCGTCAATGATGTCGTCGTGCTCGCGCAACAGCACATTGACGTGGCACCGGACTTTGCTGGTACTGTCGATGCCGATTACTTGCTTGGAGTCGCGACGACCGACAACAGTGTACTTGCGATGCTGAATATTAAAAATATACTTGCAACCGACGGCAGTCTGACTCTGCCTTCGATTTGATTACCTACTGCCGCTAGCCGCCGAGAAATCTCATGAATATGAACGACTGGACTGTCACTCGCCGGATCACCGTTGGCTTCGGGACGTTGATCTTCCTCACGTTGTTACTTAGCGGATTTTCGCTCATTCGCTTAATCGGCTTAAGTTCCCGTATTGGTGAGCTCGCTGACAGCACTATGCCAAGTGTCGCGACGCTAGGCGATATGGCGATTCATGCACAAGCGCAACTGCTCGATCGGCAGAAATTAGCGAGTGGCGATCCGAATCAGCAGGCTCTTAAAGATGACATGGCATCGCGCGAAAATTTAATCACTCAAGATATTAAGTTCTATGAGAGCAAATTAATTTCCGATGCGGAGGACGCGCGTCTTTTTGCAGATGTAAAGCAGGCACATGAAGCAATTGTCAGCACGCGTGGGCGTCTTGAGCAACTCGATCGGCCAGATGCGCCCGATGAATTCAAGCAGATGATTGAATATCAGAGAATTGTCAAGACAGAGCAGGATCCAAACCATGAGCGTTTGTTGAAAGCGATTCAGCTTGATACAGCCTACAATGAAAAGTTGGGGCAGCAGACCGCCGCATCAGGAAAAAAGTCTGCCCTTGTGACGATGTGGGTGTTGGTGCTTTTGGTGCTCGCAGGCGCCGCCGCCGCCGCACTCTTCGCGCGTTACACAATCCGCGCGATCGCTGATGCGCTGAATCGAATTACCTTGAGCCTTGATCGCGGTGCGATTCAGACCTCGTCTGCTGCGCGGCAGGTGGCAACCGCCAGTCAGAATTTGGCTGCAGGTGCAAGCGAGCAGGCCGCTGCCATTGAGCAGACCAGCACGTCGCTTGAAGAAATGTCGACGATGATTCGTACGACTGCTGAGAACTCCCAAAAGGCAAAAGGCTTGGCCTCGGATGCTCGAACGGTCGCAGGCACTGGCTTAGGTAACATGCAAGCTATGTCAGAGGCGATGAATGAGATCGGTGTAGCAAGCGCTGAAGTCGCTAAAATCGTTAAAAATATTGACGAAATTGCTTTCCAGACGAACATCCTTGCGTTGAATGCAGCTGTTGAAGCTGCGCGTGCTGGTGAGGCAGGGGCGGGCTTTGCCGTCGTCGCGGATGAGGTTCGATCGTTAGCTCAGCGCAGTGCAGCCGCTGCGCGCGAGACCGCGGCGAAAATTGAGGCGGCGATTGCAAGTGCAAAACGCGGCTCTGATCGCAGCAGTGAGGTCGCCCGATCACTCAAAGAAATCACCGACAAAGTAGTAGCAACAGACCTGCTGGTTGCCGAGATCGCAACCGCGGCAGGAGAGCAGTCGCAAGGGGTGACGCAGGTAAATCTCGCGATTGCGCAGATGGACAAAATTGCGCAGAGCAATGCTGCTAGTGCCGAGCAAAGTGCAAGTGCTGCGGATGAGCTTGATGCGCAGGCAGAAGCAATGAAAGATACCGTTGCCAAGCTTCAGTCTTTAGTTGGCGGAGACGCGGTATATGATTCGCGCTCTGAGTCTGAGATGGAGCCGAGCCATGTCAGTATTGCGCAGCAGAGCGTCAATGTTAACCGTACCTCGCGCAGAGCTCGGCAGCTAACGCAACTAGCGCGTCCAGTGCTGAATCGCATCCCGATGCCCAAGATTCCATCGTCGCAAGCATCTGGGGACGATGATGATTTTCGAAGCTTCTGATACGGACCCGTCGGTAGCGCGTTGCCGTTGAGTACTCTTGCAGATGGTTTGTCAGCGAGCCTGTTTAAGGTGCTCGCGGGCCTTATCCGCACGCACAGCGGCATCGCGCTTGGTGACGACAAGCGAACGCTTGTCGCAAATCGTTTGCGAAAAAGGGTGCTTACTCTCGGGTTTCAGTCCTACGAGCCGTATTGCAAGTTGCTGACCACAGCTGCTGGGGCCGCTGAGATTGACATGCTCATCGATCTCGTCACGACGAACCACACGTTTTTTTACCGTGAACCGGATCACTTTCAGTACCTAGCCGATGTCGTACTGCCAGGGTTGGCAGCAAGTGGCGTGCCCGTGCGACTGTGGTCTGCTGCCGTGTCTTCAGGAGAGGAAGCCTATACGATGGCGATGGTGGCAGCCGAGACGGCGCGACGCGTGCAAGGGCTTAACTGGCAGATCAATGGGTCTGACATCTCGCGCCGCATGGTTGCAATGGCCGAAAAAGCAATTTATCCAATGGATGCGTTACAGCCTGTGGGTAGTCTCCTTACTAAGCGTTATTTTGAGCGTGGTGTTGGCAAGCAAGAGGGTATGTGCCGAGTGCAGGCGAATCTGCGCGAGCGTGTGCGCTTGCAGAGAATCAACCTATTGCAATCTTCATATCCTCTTGATGGCTTGCAGCACGTCATTTTTTGCCGAAATGTCATGATTTATTTTGATGCGGCAGCTCGATCACTGGCAGTAGATAACTTAACCCGCCAACTCGCGCCGGGTGGTTATCTGTTTGTCGGTTACTCAGAGAGTTTGGGCTCTAACCCAAAAGGGTTAGAGCCGATGCAGCATGGAGTGTATCGACGCATATGACGCGCACCCCTAGCCGCATTCGAGTATTAATTGTTGATGATTCGGCGTTGGCGCGCCGTGCCATCAGTGAGGCATTAAGTGCCGATCGGTCAATTGAAGTTGTTGGGGTTGCGAGTGATCCTTATGTCGCGCGTGAGCAGATTTTGCTGCTCGAGCCTGATGTAATTACGCTAGATCTTGAAATGCCACTCATGGATGGCCTGACGTTTCTTAAGATTTTGCAAGAGCACCACCCAATTCCTGTGGTGGTGGTTAGTGCATTGACGCCAGCGGGGTCAGCGCTGGCACTGGCGGCGCTCGCGGCAGGTGCTATTGACGTCATTCAAAAGCCCGATGGAACGCAGTCGGCACGCGAAGTAGCGCGGCGCTTATCGACGCAAATTAAGGCAGCAGCTCGGTCGCGTCGGGCAAGCACTGCGCTGGTTGTGCCTGCCGCGCGTGCGGCGTCAGTAGCCACAGGTCGCGAGTATTCCTCGCAACGCATCATTTTAATTGGTGCATCGACAGGTGGTGTTGAGGCACTGCGCTTTGTGTTGCCACAATTACCTGACGGCTTACCACCTATAGTGGTAGTCCAGCATATCCCAGCTAATTTTTCCCGCATCATGGCTGAGCACTTAAATTCATTAACGTCTTATGAGGTTCGCGAGGCAGTGGATGGCGACGTTCTGCGACCAGGGCTTTGTTTAATTGCGCCTGGCGATTTCCATACTGTGCTTTGCAGGCGCGCCGTGGGTTATGCAGTGCGGGTGACGCGGTCACCGCCTGTTAATCACTGCAGGCCTTCTGTGGATGTTCTGTTTCGGTCGGGAGCTGAGGTGGCGGGTGCGCATGCAGTGGCTGCTGTATTGACTGGCATGGGATCCGACGGGGCACGTGGCTTGCAGTTATTAAGGGCAGCTGGGGCACGCACGCTCGCGGAAGCCGAAGAAAGTTGTGTAGTGTTCGGGATGCCGCAGGCCGCGATAGCGTTGGGAGCGGCTGAGCGCGTCGTTCCCTTGCAGAAAATGCCGCGGGCGATTTTAGATGCGCTTGCTAAGGATTCAGAATGAGACCGCGCGAACTGACACAGGCATGGTGTGATGAGGTTGCGGCTAGTGCCTTCGAGGGGCTACTAACGGGCACGTTCGGGCGCGATGTACAGCGAGCGCTTGATGTGACGATCACGGGGCTGCTTAGCTCCCATGCGCTCATTGTCGCTGTCCCTCTGAAAGGCTCTCAGGCGCACGGGCAGGTGTTTCTCAGTGTGCCGCAAGCACTGAGCGCCCAGTTAATGAATGCCTTTCTTGGCCAGACGGGCGGCAGTAACCCCGACGTGAGTCAGTTGAGTGATTTTGTCGGTGAGCTATGCAATATGCTCGCGGGGCGTTTTGGCGCACTTTTAGCCGATGCAGGGGTAGAGCTTGAGCTTGGAACGCCCTCAAGTGTCAGTCCCGCTGCCGCGCAGCAGTTGGCTCGCTGGCTGATTTGGACCTGTGCGACGTTGCCTATTGGATTATGTGTACAGATGGAAGGTCTCCAATGAGCGCTCCCACGATATTAACGGTTGACGACAGTAGCGTGCTGCGTATGGCTTTGGTCGAATTATTTAAGCCGTATGAGTGCACGCTATTGCAGGCCGCTGATGGGGAGGCGGGTCTTGTGGTGGCCCGTGAGCACCGACCGGATCTGATTTTGCTGGATTACAACATGCCAGTATTGGATGGTATTGGAATGTTAAAGCGTTTGCGGGAAGAGCCTGAGATTCGACGTACTCCGGTGATCATGCTCACCGCAAACTCAGCCCCGACGACTATTGCAACGGTAGCGCGCTTAGGTGTGCGCGACTATGTGACGAAGCCCTTTGATGGTCCGCTACTGTTATCCAAGGTTGCGCGGCTGGTTGCTCTGACCCAGCGCGCTGCTGGGTAATGAACTGGTTTTCTTTCTTTGAGGTATTGTTTCCGTGAATCCCAATGATCCGATTGTAAGTGGTGGCGCCGCAGTACCTGTCATCGAAGCTGATCCTGCTCTCATTTTAGGTACCGCGCGCGTACTTGTCGTGGATGACAGTCGGCTAATGCGCCTCGGACTCATTCGGGCATTGAATGCGCTCGGTGTGCAGTCCGTGTCAGAGGCTGGCAACGGACGTGAGGCGCTTGAGCGGATCCGAGTGGAGTCCTTCGATGTCATGCTGCTGGATATTGAGATGCCAGTGATGAATGGTATTGAGCTGCTGCTGGCGATGAAGGCGGAGCCGCAGTTGGGCCGATTGCCAGTGATTGTGATTTCAAGTGCTGAGCAGCTGGAAACGGCTGTTAAATGCATTGAGGCTGGTGCAGAAGACTATTTGCCAAAAACCTTCAGCCCGACTCTGTTGCGGGCTCGTGTCATGTCTTCGGTCGAAAAAAAGCGCTTGCGCGATCTTGATGCGCAGCGCGTACTCGAGCTGCAAACCGAAAAAGATCGACTCGAACGCACCCAGCGGCGGTTAGATGAAGAGCTTGCCCAAGCATCGCACTATGTGCAGTCGAGTTTTCCAGTGCCGATGAATGCGCCGTTAAAAGTGGACTGGTTTTATCAGCCGTCTACAGAGCTTGCAGGTGATGCGTTTGGGTATCACTGGATTGATGATGATCATTTTGCCGTGTACTTGCTCGATGTGTGCGGCCACGGCGTAGGCGCCTGTTTGCTCGCAGTGACTGCGATCAACGTGCTGCGCACAGGCGCTATCCCGAATGTGGATTTTCGTGATCCTGCGGCTGTCATGGCTGGTGTGAGCAATGCGTTCTTGAGTGAGAAGCACAACGATATGTATTTTACGCTGTGGTATGGGGTATACCATGCGCCTTCACGGATGCTGCATCACGCCAGTGGTGGGCATCCTGCCGCATTGTTGCTCTCTCCGCCGAAGGCCGATGGCACAACATTGAGTCAGCAGCTGCGTAGCCCAGGAATGATCGTCGGTGTGATGGAAGATCTGAGCTACGACGCCCAATCGGTTTTAGTGCCGCCTGGCTCGCGCCTTATTTTGCCATGCGATGGATGCTTTGAAATCGTCGATCCACAGGGAGTGGATGCAACCTTTGAGGAATTTGAGGAGTTCATGAGGCAACGCGGCGCCCACGCTGATGGGCTGTCCGATTTGTTCGGCTGGGCGAAAAACCGACACGGTGATGGTCCGCTCGACGATGATTTCTCCTTAGTACGCGTAGAGTTTTAGAGCCGTTGAGGTACGCAATCCCCTGCAGTGGGCGTTTGCGTGCCTGTGGTGTGGCCGCTAAATGTGTGGCTTGAGCGCATTTTAACCAGTGAAAGCACTTTATATTTATCATGTAACTATATGATAAATATAATATAGCACTCATTACGGCAACTGCTCTGGCTGTGTTTTGATGCTACACTCCGCCGCTCGCAGAGCCTCTGTGCATTTCTTTTGCGCGTGGTGAGCAGTAATTACGTGCCCGCCAACCAGTCGGTAGGGCGCGCAAGGACAGAGGTGTGTGCATGCGTTTGCTAAGTCGTTATCGGCAGTGTGGATGGGTTTTGCTGCTGTCAGTCGCGCTGTGTGCGCAGACGGTTGCGGCGGAGGTTAGCACTGCGGAGGCGCCCGTACAGGCGGGGAGTCCCATTGTTGAGTTTGCGAAGACCTTGCTTGGGGTGCCGTACCGCCGTGGCGGTGTGTTGCCAGAGACCGGTTTTGACTGCAGTGGATTCGTGCAGTACGTATTTCGTCAGTTAGAGACCTTTGTCCCACGCAGTGCCGCGGATCTGTACCGGCAATCAGAGAAGGTGAGCGTGCATGCCCTACAGCCTGGAGACATGCTGTTTTTCAAGATACGTAGTAGCACGTTATCCCACGTTGCGATCTATTTAGGTGATGGCAAGTTTATCCACGCACCGCGTCCCGGTCAGGTTGTCAGTATTGAACGGCTAGATGCGCCTTATTATCAGAAGCACCTAAGCGGCGCTGCGCGTGTGATGGTGCCCGATAGCCCTACTATGGCGATGGGTCGGTGACGCCAGTACGCTAGGACTAGCGGTCGGCCTTAAGCTTCGCTGCGCTCGCGCAGCAAACGAGGCCGCAAGGTCCAAGACGGCTCACGTGCGGGTGTCGGCGGTGCAAACGGTCCGCGTAGTGCGCGAGGCCAGCCCGGCATACAACCGGGTACCGTTGTATCGATGCCACCGAGCGCATACACACGTCGGCACAATTCGTGCGATAACTCTAAGCGGTTCGTTTGTTGCGGTAGATCCGCATAGGCAATGGGTTCACCAACTACCATGTGTACGGGCCGTTTCAGATGGCGCATGTTCTCACCGAGCAGCATGCCCCAGCGCAGCACGAGACTGAGGTGACTTGCTATTTGGAACCATCGACTGTTTTGGCCTGAGAACCACACGGGCAGTACTGTGCAGTGGGTCTTTGTCAGCAACTGACCTGCAAATGGATGCCATGGAATATCCATGGCAGGGATCCGGCCTAGTGGGTCTTTGGAGGTCGAGATACCCCCCGCAGGGAAAATAATGAGCGCGCCGCCACTGTCTAAAGTGCGCCGTGCTTCCCGGCGTGCTGCGATATTGGTTTTTTGGCCCTCACGTGTGCCGGAGGTGTCGACCGGTATGGCATGTCCGTCCATTTCAGGGACGTACCGCCCGTCGACGAGCATGATCTTAAAGTCGGTACGTACTTGGCTCACGAGCCAACAGGTCAGCAGTCCGTCGAGTACACCGAACGGGTGGTTCGCCACCACCATTAGTGGGCCCTGCGCTGGGACCTTGGCCAGGGACTGTGCGTTAAGCGTTGTTTTGATATCAAAAGCGTTAACAGCATTATTCCAGAAGTCGCCACGATGAGCATTGCCTGCGCAGTAGTTCTCGTAGATGGACTGCAACCGGGCTTGACCGGTCAGTTGTTCAAGCAGCCGGATCAGCCCACGCTGTATTGAGGGTAGGTTATGAGAGGACATGGTGTACGGCTGGCGATCGGGCATTGGTTTCCCCATGCGATGCAGAGCGCACACGTTGATGCGTCTGGCGTTATTACACGTTGTTTACAGCAGTGTGTCAGCAACTTGCCAACACGGTGAATATTAAGCACACCAACTGCTACAGTTTCATGACTGCTACATGAATTGCTGACTGATCCGTAGGCGGCGAGTTACGCGCGGGAGTCGCGACTGTATAGATGGTTGGTAGAGTGCCGCAGTGAGGCGCCGGCGCTCAGATTGGCCGTAGAATATACTTACCAATTTTCTCGTCACGGAGTTCAAACCACACCATAAATGGTTGTTCACTGCTGTCGGGTCCCAACACATAACCTATTAGTGCGCCCACTTTGCCATCGCAGATCAGATCGCGCACTCGGTGACGGATCTTGGCTGCGGCCAGTTCTGAGCGTCGGGCGAGCAGCAAATCGCGTATTGCGGTACGCCCTCGCAGTTGCGATGGGTTGCCTCGTGGGAAGCCGTGGTGTGCCCACACTTGTTGATGTGACCACTCAACATCCTCGTGCAGTGCAGAGGCCGCCATCTCCATATCCCCTTTGTCGACCGAGTCATAGTAGGTGAGTTGCAGTAGCTGATAAGCAAGTTCGTGCATGGCGGTGAGTCCTTCGTAAAGTGCAGGTGATCAGTTTGCGATGACGACTTGGGCTGGGTTAATGAGCCCATATTGCGCCTTATTGGCAGTGAGCTGGAATGCCTCAGGTACGCACTCAATGCCCTGTAATATGCGCGTAATCATCGGTTTGAGTTGTACGCGTCCAGAGGCCACGAGTTGTACTGTCGTTTCAAATAAACGGCGATCTAGAAGCGATGGGTACACATATCGCAGGCTACGAAACCGAAAGATTTGGTAAGGCAGTGCGGTTCCGTCCCCCTCAAAGGCGACGCCCACCACCGTGCCTTGATCGCGTAGCATGCGGCCTGCTTGTAACAGCGTTTCGTTGCCGGCAAGACCCTGA
This sequence comes from uncultured Pseudomonadota bacterium, assembly GCA_903832085.1. Classification (GTDB taxonomy): domain Bacteria; phylum Pseudomonadota; class Gammaproteobacteria; order Steroidobacterales; family Steroidobacteraceae; genus CAIKZZ01. The sequence continues at coordinate 52,233 of CAIKZZ010000022.1, forward strand.
GCAAGTGGCCCCCCAGCGGTCTCAATTACCACATCAGCACCTACACCGCGGGTGAGCGTTTTGACGCGGTCTACTGGGTCTTCTGTGGTTGCGTTAATCGTCATATCGGCGCCAAGTTCGCGCGAAAGCGTGAGGACTTCCTGTCGGCGTGCAACAGCAATCACGCGGCCGGCTCCTGCGGTACGCGCCACCTGCATACAGGCAAGACCCATAGATCCTTGGCCTATTATGACCACAGTGTCGCCGAGCTCAATGCGTGCTGCGTGGACTGCAGCCACGGCATCTGTCAGTGGTTGTATCGCCGCTCCCTCGCTGTTGCTGACGTGCTTTGGGAGCACGGCAAATAGGCTTTCGGGAAACACACCATATTCTGCTAGCGCACCTGGGTAATCAAAGCCCACAATGCCCTCTGGATGCGAGCCGCGTGCTGCCACGCGATCGCCGACCTGCAACGAGGTAACGCCAGAGCCTAGTTCAACGACTTCGGCCGAGAACTCGTGCCCAAAAACCTGTGCGGGGCCCGCCGCGAGCGCTTTGGTGATTAAGGCATGGCCATAAGTGTGGTAGCCATGAAACAGCATGCACTCGGTAATGCTGGGTTGGACGCTCAGGATGCGCGCTTTGACCCAGCCCGGGCGTACCGTGGGCTCCGGGATATCGGCAAGGCGCATCGTATGGGGGCCTTCGGTCAGCCAAGCGCGCATCGGCGTGTATCTCCTTACCGTCTTAAGACTCAGTCGGCGCTTTGTAGCATAGCCTGTACGCGGAGTGCCGTCTTGCTTGTTCAATATTCAGAGCGTGGGTTGAGTTTTTCAGTCGTGGTTATGTGATCGGCCATTGGCACACGATAGGCGCGAGCGGGTGCTTGACGAATGCAGATATTATAATGTTCTACAGTCAGTTAGCTGTGGCAGGATCAGGTCGTGTGAAAGATTGGGGTATCTAGAATGGTCAGTTCAGCGTACGGTCTAAGGATATGTCTGCAAATCTCTGGCAGAACTCGCTTGTCCTTGGTAGATGCTAGAACCATATGCCGTTGTGAGCCAATCAAGGAACCCAAAAGCCCATGCATGCGCATTTAGTTGCTCGTATTTTTGAAAATATATCCGTGCAAGCGTTCAAGGATCATCCAGAACGTGGTTTTCAGGGTGGTTGCCGATTTACTCGCCGTGAAGACGACATATTGCGGCATTCGCGTTACTGGAAAGCCAGCGATACCTATACACCATCCGTTGCACCCGAACCCCTCATTGAAGGCGAGTATTGCTATGCGGGAGCCGTGACTGGGCATTTTGGTCACTATATGGCTGAGATGTCCCACCGGATTTTACCAACCCTGCTCCAGACCACTCCCGCGCGCTGGCTGTATATCGCACCGAACGGCGCACGATCCATCACGTATCAACAGCTACCGCGAACAGCACGTGAGGTTGCTGATTATTTTCTTATTCGTCCGCAGAGCATCCGGATCGTAAGCTGCGACTCAGTAGTGCAGAGTCTGTATGTCTGTGAGCAAGGTTCAGATCTCGGTGGTGGGCCTAAAGACGGCTACGTTGATGATCTAGGATCCTATGCAGACGAGCGACTACGGCAAATACACCGTCATGACACTGCTATTCCTAAAGTTTATGTATCGAGATCTGGTGTCCTAACGGGAGGTACGTTTCTAGGTGAGCGCTATTTGGAGAGCATCCTAGAACAGGACGGCTTCTTTATTTTTAAACCTGAAAACTACTCTTTAACGCGACAGATGGATGTCTATAGTAAAGCAGACGTTGTGGTATTCGCTGACGGTTCTGCGTGTCACGGTGTCGAGCTTCTAGGTCGAAACTCCGTACGCAGATGCTATCTGCTTTCGAGGCGAGCAGAATCCGTCGTTGCTGCGTTTGTAAATATATTTACACAGCGTACCGAGACGTTTGAGGTCCTAAACGAGTTTCATTCGCTAGGCACTTTTATACACGATGAGGCAACCGGCATGCCATGGGAGCATCTCAGTGTCTGCCTATATCATCCGGATGCGCTCGCTGCATTTTTCAAAACCCATCAGATTTCGAAGCTCACAGGGTTTAATAAGACTGAGTACATCGCAAGTGCCGCCCGCGATTTAGTGAGATATTTTTCCTATAACGTCAAACATCATCGCTCAATGGTCAATTACAGAGCTGCGTGGCGAGTTATTGGAAAGTACCTATCGTATGGGTCAAAACTATAGAAGACCTGACTTGCAAGCGTCGTTGTGTAACAAAGTTTCAACGTTTTTAATTCATTAACGTTTCTTAAGACGATATGTGCTTATACGCCTCTAAAAGTGAAAAAGCGGTGGGGGAGTCGACCTCAGCTTCGCCATGCCCACATCAATCGGATGACGTTCTCAGATCAACGTTTGCGTGCTGCGTCAAAACCAACACGAAACTCAGCCAACAGTTTTTTAAACCAGCTGGATCGTGTTTGTGACTCGACGGTTTTTGATAGGTCCTCGATTCGTGCAAGTAATGCGTCTAACCGCTCGAGAACTTGTTGTGAGGCCGCGTCTTTAGCAGTTTCCACGAGCCGTTTTTCCATCTCGTTCATTCGGGACAGAAGGGCGTGCAGTAAGCCAACGTATTCAGGATCTTTCGTTAGTAACTGCCGAAGAAGACTATTTCGGTAGCGTACTTGGTATTCCTTATGCACATCGTATTGCGCGGTGACCGAGTTTCCATAAACGTCTTCGTCTTGTGCTGGTAGGCGGTGATGATAATACGCGAGTGGTTTATTAATAGTCCCAATGTCGCCAATCATTGAAATACGCAGGTTGTAGTCCCAGTCACCGAGTACCGGCATCTGTGCGTTGAATGGCCCGACATGGTCAACGATTGATTTGCGAATCAGTAGACAAATGGGTGGGAAGTTGTTCTCGGCAAGCATGTTGCGTAAGTCCACCCTTTCAGTCCAAGGGATCCATGGCTCAATCCGATCAGTGAGAACAGTGTCTGCAGCGAGTCGTTCAAACACAACGAGGCAATTCGTCGCGACTGCCGCGTAGCTGTGGTTACGCGATTCGTTAAGGAAAGCGACGGTTTCTGCGAGAAATGCGGGTTTCCACGAGTCATCATCGTCGTGTACTGCAACAAAGTCGCCTACTGCTGCTGCAAGGGCTGCATTGGACGCCGCTTCCATCCCGAGGCTTTTATGATGATGCTGCACGGTGACACGATTGCCTAGCGCCGCACGGTAGCTCTCGATTAGGTCCTCAACGGTTGCGCGATCACCACCATCGTTGACGAGATATAGATGCCAGTCTTCATGAGTCTGCTGCAGCACGCTAGCGAGCGCTCGAGCAAGTAGCACCGGGCGATTCTTAGTGCGCATGAGAATAGCGATGTGGGAGCCTGGGGTGCTAGCCGGTAATCGAGACATGCTATTTGGGAAATACAGAGGCATTCTTAAAGTCTCAGATAAACTGTTTGGTAATACTATCGTCGAGATGGCTCAAATGGCGTTGCACGATCTTGCTGATCAAGGATTTTTGTTCGCGCGTCGCGGTTCTTGTCCATAGTCTTAACTGCCCCAGTGGCCATGGGCTTTTTAGAAAGTCTTGGTATGCGGTCCGTTGATTTTTGGGCATTTCTGCAGAAAGCACGTGATCGAAAGACGCGTGATCAAAGGTTCCGCAATGGCGCACCTCTGCGAGCAGGTTTAATTCAGCATTAGTAGGAGCTAAGAATACGCTATCAATTGCACTAAGGGCCGCTGGTTGTTTTAAGTCGGTTAGCATCAAAGGCCCTGAACGTCCTTTCTCAAATAGCTGTCGGATCGTTTCAACAACGCCGTCTTGGAAAGGCTCACCTATTTTCGCATGCTGCTCACTTTCTAGCGGATGCTCTGCGAATAGGGGTTCGATAGCGCCAGCTCTTGTCGTGTAACCAATGACAGTCCCATGAGGGGCAGTATGTAGTTCTTCTAGGAAGGCGACTGAGTAGTGAACACCCGCTTGATCTTCGACTCTTAGGAATTCATTCGCAAAGCATGATTCCATAGGACCTGCCAGAAAACGATTGCTGCTTGCCTGAGGCCACAGACCATAGTAAAAACCCACTAACGTGCTCGAGCTGGCGTTTCGTACAATTGCCTGCACTGAGCGTTGCATGGTCCCGTGCCAACCGAGATCGACGAGGGCAGCACGGCCCGGCGCCGTAAGATTTTCTTGATGAAGATACTCTTTGACAAGCAAATACTGGTTTGCGAGTGTTTTATAGACAGTGCTTGCATGTCGCTGGAATAAATCCTCGAGACGCCTCGTCCCTTCTGGCCACTGAGGCACAGCATCAAGTGATCCAAAGGTCTTTACCGCGTCGCTTACAAGCTCCTGACAGTCCTGAAGGCCTGCGCGGCTCAATGCAAGGCCGACTGATACGTTGTCCAAAGAGCTGCTCAAAAAGCTCAGTGTAGCGACGTCAAGCCGCGTAGGTGTGGAGGTTAACGCTACAGCGCCGAGGTTGAGGACACGTCGCGAGATGGCAAGATACCGAGCCTCAACGCCGAGCTTAGCGCTCAAGCCAGCCGCATCCCAGGCTCGCTTTATTAGCCAGCCATCGCGCGCGCAAAGATAAATCCTGTCAATCTTGTGGACTCGAATTCGTTGCTCGAGCCATTGCAGAAATGTACCGACGACGATCGCGCCGAATGATTGTCCAAAGTCGAACCACTCCTGGCGCCGCGACGGTGCAGCGGTTAATTCCTTGGACTTCAAGACCAAATGCCGCTGGATCAGTGAGAATGGAAGCGTGTGTACGTTGGGTAGCTGATGGGTCCTTTCGAAAGATACCGCGCGGGTGTATTGCAACGTTACGACGCCATGTTTTGCAGGGAGTGTGACGTCTGAGTGCTTGTTGTCGCCGATATGTAGAATCCGCCCTTCGATTTGTTGGCGTATGTGGTGCCAGATGTTACCTGATGACTTCGTGAGGCCAATTTCACCTGATACGTATAAGTGCTCCCAAGGCGGGAAGTCTGCGAGTACATCTGCAAGAAATTCAGAGGGAAGATACATATCTGAAACAAAAATCAGACGCTTACCGCGTTTCGTTGCTTGCTGCGCGAGGGACTTGATATCTGGGCACGCTTGCAGATAGTCGCGCTCAACAGCTAACTCAATCTCGGCAGCCAACTCTGGATCTGAAAAGTCAGGAAGGAAAAATCCTAGTTCTTTGTAGATATCCGCTAGTCTCAGGTCCTCTTGACCCGTCGCAAGATGTTTTTTTCGCCGCGCTCGACGTTCAGCGCGGATGCGTGCAGCGCCAAAACCGGCAGCATTTTGACCAAAGCGGCTTGTTAGCCTGCGCTCGACCTCAGCAAAAACATCAACTGGACTCGTGACAACACGAGTCACGGCAGTGTCGAATATATCCAACGATAAGACATCTGCATTGTCGAGTTGTATTAGTGCAGAATTTACAAATGAATCGTCTATAACCCACGTTAGAAGGTTCCGGCCCAGACCCACGTGATTGATATTAGATGCCACAGCCGCTTTCCATGACCCGCCAGATAAAAGTATACAGTATTGCGCTAGCCGACCTAGGAACGACTCGAAACCCCTTTACATAATCACTCAAGAGCTTGGTGAGACTATGCCATGTTACGAAAGAGTTGCAGGGATCTTGTCGTTCGCGGTGGGTACAAAAGACTACTTGTCAACGGTCAATGCGACCGACAGACGAAACGTGCGAACACGTGGCAAGCTAAGTGCTTCCGTCCATATTGACACCTAAACACGACGCGAGAAATACATTGAATTCGTCGATAGTCTTAGACGTACTCGAGAGTAGCCACTGTGATGGATCTAACCAGGATTGAACTGCCACAAATAACCCGCTTGTGTGTTCATCAAACATAAAATGCTGCGCGTCATAGCAGCGGACGTTTTTGTAAGATGCGCTAATGTGCCACACAGACTTCGACAAATTTAGGATCGTGTCTCGGCTGGCAGGTATGTGATATCTGGAGAAATCCCCTTTTGCTCGCAAATACTGAAAGTAAAGAGCGTACTCCGTCCATGCTTCGGCATTAGCGAGGACGTTCTGCCATGAGGTTCTGTGACGGTCTGTTATATATGCTGTCAGATCGCGCACAGTTTGTGTGTGCAGGCTGACTGGTGTTTCTCCATAGAACACGTCGTCGAGAGCGTTGGGCGGATCGAAGCCCAACACGTTTGCAGCCGCTCGGAGTCGTTGTTTTTTCAGCGCTGTTTCGTGCCGAGTATGTTCAGCGTTATAGAGCTCTGCGTAGTCTTCGGGTGTTTCGATGTTGGTGTAGGCTTTTCCATTAGACAGTAAATCAGCAATGCCGAAGGGCTTGGTGCAGGCGATGTCTGCGTCCAACGTGACATAAAAATCCGTACTTACGTGATCAGCAATGGCAAGTTTGAGGATTTGCTGCAGATACCATCCTGGGATAGCTTTGTGCGGCGCTGGTTCGGACCTTGTGGTGCGATGAAGTAGGTCTGTCTCGTCTATTAGTCGTATGGCTAGCGAAGGGAACCGCGCAGTCAGAATGGTTTTGATCTCTTGTAGTTCGCGGCTTGGAACTATGACGATAAAATCGTATACATGTGCTTGATTAAAAAACTGAATGAATGAGCTTAATAATAATGTGACTCTACCTAACGTAGTATCTGCAGGATCGGCGCGCCATTCCAGCAGTGCAGGCTCTTTTAGGGTCAGTGGGAGCACAAAGGTGATTTTGGTGGGCGGCAGCGTCATATAAGGTTAATTGATTACGTGATCCTAAAATAATGGCTTCAGCGTGTGGTGGCCAATTGGCGCTTCGATGTCCGAATGAAGGCGCGTAGTTACGTTAACTGATATGTTACCTCACAGCGCGGGATGCTAGGAGGGTTGGCTGCCATAGGGCGTGCAGGGGCTTCGCAGTACTTGAATGCGATAGTCGTGTACGGTGGCGGAGTCGTGCAGGTGGCGCTGCATTAAGTTTCTCAGCAGCCATTGCGAGGGTTTTTTAGTGTATCAGGCTAATGAGCGACGCCGATTTTTGCAGCTGGCCGCAGTAGCCGGTTTTGGTGTTGCCGTGCCGGCGACGACGCAGGCAGGTCAGAGTCGCGCGTCGAGACAGCTACCGAGGCTTGGCACCGTCCGCCCACTCGACCCTGTGGCGCTTGATGATATTTTGGTAGGCTGTTCCTACCTAGGCTGTGGCGGTGGCGGCAGTTTGACGGATGGGCGGGCACGGCTTGCAGTTGATGTGCAGGCTAATTTGTCTTTTTCGCTGCTGGATGTCGCCAGTCTTGGAGATGACGAATGGGTGGCCTCACCCTATGGGCTCGGTAGCCTTGCAGCCCCGACGGAGGCTCAGCAGCGAGAGTTTGAGGGTTTGGCTCGTGTGGCTGATTCTGTGGAGGCCTCGTTTCGATTGCTGAGTCAGCATCTGAAGCGATCTTTTGTTGCCGCAGTCGCCGGCGAGCTAGGCCCTTGGAGTACGGCGGCCGCCTTATCAACCGCTGCTCGATGCGGTATACCGCTCCTCAATGCTGATCGGGTGGGGCGCGCGGCGCCCGAGGCGACGCAAGATTCCCTGCTGGCGGCTGGTGTTTCGAACCTACCTATCGCCGCAGTCACGTGCTTTGGTGACGAAATAATTTTGGAGAAGCTGGCGCGCGGCGCGCGCAGTGAGGACTTACTACGGGCGTTGTCAGTGGCAAGCCTGGGCGATCTTGGAGTCACTGACGCCGCATTGTCTGGGCGCACTGTGCGTAAGTCCGGGGCGCTGATTGCTGGAACAATTACGCACGCTGAGGCGCTTGGACGTGCGGTGCGGCTCGCGAAAGCGGGTGCCACTAGTCCGCTTGAGGCGCTGATTGATGCCGGTAGTGGTGAGCGCATGTTTGAGGGGCGGGTAATTCAATGCAATTGGAAAGATGAGGCTGGCTTTTTGATTGGCAAAGTGCATTTAGATGGTGAGGGTGCGTTTGCGGGCGGCAGCTACCGTGTACATTTTAAGAACGAAAACATCATTGCGTGGCAAGATGATGCTGTCAGCGTGCTGCCTCCGGAGTTGATATCGATCATTGATTCCTCGAGTGGCGAGGCGATCGCGAATCCAGCGTTTGTGATTGGTGCGCGAGTCACCGTGCTTAAATTTCCCGCGCCAGCGATTTGGCGCACGGAACAGGGTCGGCGACTTTTTGGGCCCGAACACTTCGGTTACGAAGTGGTTCCCAGTGACTACTGAGCTCGATTCGCGAGTAAATGGTTCAAATACAAATAGATACGTGATCTATTAAAACTGACTTCTTAAGTTTTAGTGTATCCAGGCCAGCGCCATGAGGCACGGTCCACCCCAGGGCTACCGCCGCGACAGAACGCTCTGCACCCCCGATGGGGTGTCGGTCGTTGCTGCTTCAGTGCGGTGCGGATAACCACGATATACGCAGGCGCGATCACCCCATAGCCTGCGCTTGTGCGCTTCTGGTCACGTTACTCATGGAACACAATGCAGTCACTCCCCACAACATCGGCTAGCGCCGTCAGGATTCGCCCAATGCGTATGACTGATGTGCAAATGGAAACAGATTTTATTCGTAAGTTATCTCCCCTCAGTAAGCACTATCGTTTCTTGGGGGGAGTGAATGAACTGTCGCCTGACGAAGTGAGTCGGCTGTGTAATGTAGATGGCAAGCATTCCATGGCCTTCGTGGCTACCGTCGGTGATGAAGGGCACGAGACAGCGATCGGTGTGAGTCGCTATGCGCCGAATTCGCACCATGATGTACGGGAGATTGCAGTAACGGTTGCCGACGAGTGGCAGCACAAAGGCATTGGAACGCTCTTGATGAAGCAACTCATTGAGTCTGCGCAAGTCAATGGTGTGAAGAAGCTATACTCGGTCGATCTGAACGATAATATTTCCATGCGTACGTTGGCAGCTGATTTAGGCATGCGTTCGTGCCAAGATCCGAGTGATCCAAGGCAAACAATCTACTCCCTGAGCCTTTAACCGATCATATGATGGATTCGCTGCTCGGCGATTGGTTGATAGCCTAGGCTATGATCTAGCTGTTATGTGGGGTGGCTTGCGGGAGGAGTTTTTTCTGGTATGCGCTTGCAACCACCGTCACATGAGAATTGCGAATATCTTTTTCAAGCCCCGCCGTTAATTCATTGATCACGGATTGAATGCTGCTGATGGAAAGTTGTGGCTGAAAGCTCAGAAAAATCTCAATAAAAACATCGCTGCCAGAGCTGCGCGAGCGTACCTTTTCAAGGTTTTCATAGGCATCAAAGTGGATCACGAGATGCTGATTTACAATCATCTGTAGAGGTTCGGCGAGCGATTGATCGAGTACGTCATGCAAGGAATGACGAATCATCTGCCACGCTTGGCTCGTGGCAAACGCACCAATGATGACAGACGTCAGCATATCTAAGAGGTGTAGCCAGCTTGCTTGGGTTAATAAGGTGATAGCGAGCGTGCCTGCGACACCCACAGCGGTGATACAGGCGGTCGCATTCATGCGTGTCTGCGTGGCAACAATCGGTGACGGGTTGACAGCGTATTCGCGTCGACACCGCCACCACAGCCACCCGTCAGTGACACCAAAAAACAGACTCATGACTAAGCCGAGCGTGATACCAAAGCCTGTAGGGGCGGTGGGGTCTACCATCGACTCTACGGCATTAAAAGCAATCAAAATGACACTAAAGGCAGTCAGCAAACCAATAAATAAACTCGCAAGTGTTTCGACTTTACCAACGCCATAGTCCAGCAAGTTGCGTTGCCTGCTGCGTTGTATCCTAAAAGTTGCGAAGGCCAATACTTCAGCGGACAGGTCTAGTGCTGCACTACATAAATCTGCGATCAAAGTGAGCGAATGGCTCGTGGCGACGGCGATCGTGCAGCCAATAAGCGCGATCATAGAGACGCCAAGACCCGCTATAGCAATACCTTCGGTTGAGCTCTTACCTGTCACGGGGCCCCGGTCAACATGTTGATCGGTCGGCACGTGCGCGATGCGCTGAAGTGAGTAGGCAAGGCGCGAATCCTGTTTGATATGACGTATTGTGCACAAGAGTCTCTCGGAGCCGCGCGTCTTGAATGCGAGGAGCCTATAGACAGAGTGAGCCTTACATATCGGCGACAGCAAATTCAAGTCGCATGAACGATTCGAGGCGAGCCTGCAGTTGAGTGACGGGCTGACACGATCCACGCCGGTATAAATGATTGACGGCCTGCTGTTGGGCCTTATGACGCTCTATTTTAGTGCGGTGGCGCACACCATTGGTGCGGTGTTGGCGGTCCGAGTCTGTTAACTTAGAAACGTATGAAGCAGCACTTGAACTTGGGTAATGCGTTTCGTGGCGGCCGGTTGGCGGCGTGCGCACGGCTACACCTGCATTGGCTAGACCGGGTGGTGGTGGGTTATGTTGCTGCGCCGCTCATTATTTTTCTGGTGGGCTGGTTGCAATGGTGGGCCTCGGTGCCTCTGCTGATGTGCGTAGGCTATGCGTTACGGTCGGTGCTTTGGGTTGCGCCCGCCCGGCAGGTAGTGTCGCATGGGCTGAACACACTACGTTCATGGCAGTTGCTGCTCGCGCTTCTAGTCGCCGGTGTCTGGGGAGTGTTTGGGGGCACGGCGCATCTTGTGTATGCCAATCCGGACTGGCTAGTGCGTGATGCTCTGTTGCATGACCTCGTCGTGTCGGGTTGGCCTGTGGGTTATGGCCTCAGTGCTGCCAAACTCACTGTATTACGAGCGCCAATTGGCTATTTTTTGCCGGCGGCACTGGTCGGCAAAGTTTTCGGCTTGGCTAGTGCCGACTGGGCTATGTTGCTGTGGACCATCATCGGAGTTGCGCTGTTCCTGATGCAAGTATTGTCACTGCTACGTCCGAAACGATGGGTGGCTATTGCGGGTCTGCTGATCGTTATTTTATTTAGTGGTATGGATATCATCGGCGCTATTTTAAATCGTGGCGCGACCTTTTATCAGAACGCCAACATCACGACGCATTTGGAGTGGTGGGCGCTAAGGTTTCAGTATTCGTCGATGACGACCCAGCTTTTTTGGGTCCCTAACCATGCACTGGGTGGCTGGTTGCTTATAGGTCTAGTTCTGCGTCATGAGCGTAGCTCAGTACTTGATGCCTTACTTCCGGTGCTTGTGATAGCGACTTTCTTGTGGTCACCGTTAATGGCCCTAGGGCTTATCCCCTTTTTAACGTGGAAGGTGGGGGCGACTGCATGGGTGGCTCGCTCTTGGGAGGTGCTGCATCCGCGGATTTGGCTTGTCTCCCTGCCGCTTGCGGTTGTGGTGCTTGCTTACATTGGACTCGATCCTGGGTCCATCCCGAAGGGATGGAGCCAAGTTAGCGGAGAGGGGGGGATGCATTACGCCCTGCGACATGCACAGTTTGTGCTCTTGGAGGCTGGCCTGATTGCAATCATGCTGCTGGCAATGCGTGTATCGGCGTTTGTCGTGATCGCAGCTGTTGTGCTCGCCATGCTGCCGTTGGTGTTTTTTGGGCCCGGCAATGACTTGGTTATGCGCGCTTCAATTCCAGCGTTGGCTGTCCTGGCGATATACTCGGCCCGCGCACTCACGGAGGATGGTAGAGCAGGTGGGATGCGGTATCGCGTCGGTCTAGGTGTATTGCTAGCCATTGGTGCCGTGACTCCGATGCATGAGTTTGCGCGCGCGCTGATCTTGCCCGTGTGGCCACGAAATGCTGAGGCAACCATTGTTGGAACGAATTGCGGTGCGTATCCTGCACATTACATCGCGCGGCTTGGCCGCGAGCCGATTGGATGGCTGTTGCGACAGCCTCAAGTCTTGGCGGCGGGGCCGTTAGTGTGTTCGAACAGAGGGCTTGAACTCATGTGGCAGTACAATTGAGATGAAAGCAGTGATCTTAGCGGGCGGGGTCGGTTCGCGGCTGTCGGAAGAGACTCAGTCGCGTCCAAAGCCAATGGTCGAGATCGGTGGCAGGCCGATGCTTTGGCATATCATGAAGATCTACGCGCATTACGGCATCACTGAGTTTGTTGTGTGCCTCGGTTACAAGGGGTACATGATAAAAGAGTATTTTGCCAATTATGCATTACACATGTCGGATGTGACTTTCGACCTCGCGCGTAGTGCGCTCGAGGTGCATCACAATGCGGTCGAGCCGTGGCGCGTTACGCTGGTGTCAACCGGTGAGCATACGCAGACGGGTGGTCGGCTAAGGCGTGTGCGCGACTATTTAGGTGATGAAGATTTTTGTATGACATATGGCGACGGTGTTGCCGATGTGGATATTGGAGCGCTTGTTGCGTTTCATAAGTCGGAACATCGTCTCGCAACGATCACTGCGGTGCAGCCACCGGGACGGTTTGGAGCGCTTGAGATGAGTGGTACCCAGGTCACCAGCATCAAGGAAAAACCACGCGGGGATGGTGCGTGGATTAATGGTGGCTTTTTTGTGTTATCGCCAAAGGCACTCGATGTGATTGATGGGGATGAGACACTCTGGGAAACAACGCCACTTGAGCGGCTTACTGATGCAAAGGAACTCTCGGCATACCGGCATGCTGGTTTTTGGCAGCCAATGGATACGCTACGAGATCGGGCCTATCTTGAGGAGCTTTGGACTAGTAATAAGGCGCCATGGAAAAAGTGGGAGTAACACCGTCGTTTTGGGCTGGGCGCAGAGTACTTGTGACCGGTCACACCGGTTTTAAGGGTTCATGGCTAAGTTTATGGTTGCAGCAGCTTGGCGCTGAGGTGACTGGTCTTTCGTTGCCCGCGGCATCAGCGCCTGCGCTTTTTGACCTCGCCGATGTTGGCAGTGGAATAGCTAGCGTGTATGCGGATATTCGGGACCAACTCGCCGTTGCACGCGTGCTGCGTGAGACGCGCCCGTCAGTGGTGTTGCACTTGGCGGCGCAGGCGCTGGTGCGCGAGAGCTACCGTCAGCCATTGGATACGTTCTCGACCAATATTCTTGGGACTGGGCATGTGCTTGAGGCGGTTCGTCACTGCGACGCTGTCCGTGCAGTAGTCGTGGTCACTAGTGATAAATGCTATCGAAACACAGACTCAGGTCGTGCATTTATCGAAACTGATCCGTTGGGCGGCTCTGATCCATACAGTAGTAGCAAGGCTGCGGCCGAACTGATTACTGAGGCGTATCGTGCGAGTTTTTTAAGTTCAAGTGCTGTGGGGGTGGCCACCGCGCGGGCCGGTAATGTGATTGGTGGTGGCGATTGGTCTGCAGACCGGTTAATTCCAGACGCGGTGCGCGCCTGGGTTGGTGGGCAGTCATTGATGTTGCGTTATCCAGGCGCCACGCGACCCTGGCAGCACGTGCTCGAGCCCTTGCGCGGGTGCTTAACGCTCGTGGAGGCTCTGGTGGCGCAGCCTGCGCGGTTCTCGGGTGCTTGGAACTTTGGTCCCGCGGCCGCGTCGGCGCGTACGGTGGGTGCGGTGGCTGACGCCGCGGCACTGTGCTGGGGAGGGCAGGCGGCCGTACGGTTGGGTTCAAACGTTGGCGAGGCGGCTGAAGCGCAGCAGTTGCAGCTCGACTCGAGTAAAGCCTGGGAGCAGTTGCAGTGGCAGACACGCTGGTCATTCAACGAAACCGTTGAGCAGACCATGCGTTGGTATCTTAAATGGCATCAAGGTGAGCCGATGCGCGCATTCAGTCTTGCGCAGTTGGCAGCGTATGAGGGGTCTGCAGGGTGAGCGCTATCTCTACTGGAATGATCGCACGGCTAGCGGACGGCAACATGGCGCTCGTGCTCGGCGTGCCTGATGCAGAAGGGTACGTACGGACAATTCCGGTCACCAGGCAGCTAACCGATGTCGCCCATGCTCTGTGCCTTCAAGAGACCGATTTTGTTGAAGGATCCGCCACCGGTTGGTTGCGGCTCAATCGTCAGTCATGGATGGTGCTCAGTGGTGCGACGGTCGAGGCGCGCTTATCAGACGCAACCCTCGGGCGGGTTCATCGGGCATTGTGCGTCAATGAAGCGCGCGACTATGCCGCGGTGGCCTTCGATACGCAGTCCTTCGTGCCTGGCGTGTCTACGATTCCGCCGTCAGGTAAGGTAATCGGCGCGCGGGAGCTGGAGTTGCTCGTCGAGGCCTCATTGGATGGCTGGCTGACAAGTGGGCGCTTCAATACGCTGTTTGAGCGTCAGTTGGGTCGCTACCTTGGCCGTCGTCACGTGCTCACCACCAACTCTGGTTCATCGGCTAACCTCCTGGCGCTGTCAGCGCTGACCTCTACGCTGCTTGGTGAGCGTGCACTGCGAGCGGGCGATGAAATTATTACTGTAGCGGCGGGTTTCCCCACAACAGTGAACCCAGCGTTACAGCATGGTTTAGTTCCAGTCTTTGTAGATGTTTGCTTGCCGACCTACAACATCGACGTGAGCAAGTTAGCTGATGCGCTGTCTCCACGCACTCGCGCGATCATGATTGCTCACACGCTTGGTAATCCGTTTGATCTTGATGCGGTCATGGAGTTCGCGACTCGAAATAATCTATGGGTTATCGAGGATTGCTGCGACGCGCTCGGCTCTTTATATAAGGGGCGTAAGGTTGGTGGCTTTGGGCATATTGGTACCTTAAGTTTTTATCCGGCACATCACATCACAATGGGTGAGGGTGGCGCTGTATTTACAGACGATCCGCTCCTGAAGCGTGCACTAGAGTCCATTCGGGATTGGGGTCGGGACTGCTACTGCGCACCAGGTAAAGACAATACGTGTCGCAAGCGCTTTCAGTGGCAGTTGGGTGATTTACCCATGGGGTACGATCACAAGTACACCTATTCGCATTTGGGCTACAACCTCAAAATTACTGATATGCAGGCGGCAGTCGGCGTCGCGCAGTTGGAGCGCCTCGAAGGCTTTATCGCTAGGCGCCGAGAAAATTTCGCTTATTTGCATACGCGCTTGGCTGAGTTAACGCCGTATTTGGTTTTGCCCGAGGCCACGAGTGGTAGCGAGCCCTCCTGGTTCGGTTTTCCGTTGACGCTGACCGAGGCCTATAGCGGTCAGCGTGAGGCGTTGGTTAAGTATTTGAATCAGGCTCAAATTGGGACACGCTTGCTTTTCGCCGGGAACTTAACGCGTCAACCGTATTTTAAGGACCGTCTCTATCGGGTGAGTGGGACGCTAGATATAACCGATCGCGTCATGCGCGACACTCTGTGGCTTGGTATCTATCCTGGCATCACGCCTGGGATGTTGGATTTTGTTGCAGACACGGTTGTAAAGTTTTTTAAGGCGGCTCGGTGAACCCGTTACCTCCCACTGTTGCTGAGCAGGTCGCTGAGTGGTTAGTCGCACATGGCTATCGTCAGGTGTTTGCTGTTACCGGTGGTGGCGCGATGTTTTTGAATCACGCGCTAGCGAGCCACCCGAAACTCACAGTCACCTTTATGCACCACGAGCAAGCCTGCGCTATGGCAGCCGAGGGCTATGCCCGCATTAACGGACACCCAGCTGTGGTGAACGTGACTTCGGGTCCTGGCGGTTTAAATGCGCTCAATGGCGTGTTTGGCGCGTATACGGATTCCATACCGATGTTGGTCATCTCCGGACAGGTGAAGCGCCAAACCGCGTTGTCTTTTGTCAGCGTCCCGGGTCTGCGTCAACTTGGTGATCAGGAGGCGCGTATCGTGGACATTGCACAGCCCATCACTAAAGGTGCCTGGGCTATTGGCTCTGCGGGCGAGCTTGGGGCATTGCTGCCAGAGGCTGCGCGACGCGCAACTGACGGTCGGCCAGGGCCGGTTTGGCTGGATATTCCCATCGATGTCCAGTCATCACGTGAACCTATTACTTGGAACGCGGCGTCTACTGTCGACACGCAGAGTTTAGCCAATGGTTTGCCGCTGAAGCAGGCGGTCGCAGGCGTCGTCGCGTTGTTAAAAAAAGCATCGCGCCCTCTGGTACTTGCGGGGACCGGAGTGAGGTTAGCCAAGGCTGAGCGCTTGTTGCTCGAGGTGGTAGAAGCTGCACAGATTCCATTAGCGACGGCATGGACGCACGATCTGATTGCGTCAGACCATCCGCTGTTTGCTGGTCGACCCGGAACCATTGGGACCCGTGCTGGCAACCTATGTCTACAGGCTGCAGATTTGGTCGTGGTTGTCGGGTCTCGGCTCAATATTCGTCAGGTAAGTTACAACTGGGATAGTTTTGCGAGTCATGCGCACATTGTCCAGGTAGATATCGATCCTGCTGAGCTGTCAAAACCACTGGTGCGACCAGATACAGCGATTGTCAGTGACGCGGGCGACTTTCTAAAAGAAGTGCTTACAGCGCTCCGGCATTCGGAGCACAAGCTACCGTCCTACGCTGCTTGGACTGGGTGGTGCCAGAAAATTCGTCAACGTTATCCGGCGTGTGAACCAACCAATACGAGTGCTCAGGGCATTATTAATCCATACCACGCCATAATGGCGCTCTTTGCCTGTCTGCCAGATACCGCAATCATTGCCTGCGGGAACGCCTCTGCATGCATCATTCCATTTCAGATTGGTGAGCTGCGCGTTGGCCAGCGGCTATTCAGTAACTCGGGATCGGCTTCAATGGGCTATGAGCTTCCGGCTGCCATTGGCGCGGCGATGGCGGCTCTAGCTACGCCACCAGTAGGCCGCAAAGTCATTTGCATCGCCGGTGACGGCAGTTTGCTGATGAATCTACAAGAGATGCAGACGCTAAAGACATTGAATCTTGATGTCAGTATCGTGGTGATTGCCAATAATGGCTATCTATCGATTCGCCAGTCGCATCAAAACTTTTTTGAGTCTGTCGTTGGCGCTGATGATACCTCGGGTGTTGAGTGTCCAGACTATGTGTCAATCGCGCGCGCTTTCGGACTGCGTGCATGCGCCATCCGGGGGCCAAACGAACTGTCTGCGTTACGTGATCTTTTATTGCAGCCAGGGCCTCAGCTCATCGAAATCCATGTGGATCCATCGCAAGGATTTGCGCCAAAACTCAAATCGCGTCTGGATGAAACTGGCGCGTTTCTGACGCCAGAGCTCGATGACCTGTTTCCGTTTTTACCGGTTGAGGAGCTGAGGTCCGTACGTGATAGTGCGCGATCTATCGTGTCTGAGGGCCATAAATCGTGATGCAGGAGGTGGCACGGGCCGGCGTCATATCACTTGCCTCCCTAAGGGACACTGGTGTGCAGCTTTTCGGAGCAGGGCAGTTTGCCCGGGGTGTTGCGCGTGCCTTGCGAACGCATGGTGTGACGGTGCATCGGTTTCTCGTGTCCCATGTGCCGCTGGAGTCGGTTGTCGATGGCATTGTCTGCGAGGTCGTATCACCCTTCGCTTTAGAGGCGGGACCTACGTGGATTGCTGTACATAATCATCACCGCGTGAGCGACACGGTGATGCTCACAAACGAGTTGCGTACCTTAAGCCCAAATGTGCAGCTAGTCTGGCCACAACAGTACTATCCGGTACTCGAGGCTGATCTAGGCTGGCGTTTCTGGTTGCATTCAGTCGATGATTATGTGCTCATGCGTGATCGGATCGCGAGTGGGCGGGCGCTACTCAATGATGAGGTGAGTCGCCAAAACTATGATGCAGTACTGGCTTTTCGCACGGCCATGTCAGATCCTGTGGCGCCGCAGCCGGATGGTGAGATTACCTATTTGCCCACATGGTTTCGGAGCCATCTGCAGCAACCTTTACAGTTTGTTGATGCTGGCGCTTACCATGGGGAGACAACATTGCTGTTTGCCTCCTTAGTGCCGGTGGCGACGGCCTATGCGTTTGAGCCCGACCCTGTGAACCACGAGCAGATGCTACGTGCGTTTACTCATTCGACGCTCGATGTAAAGTCCTATCGTGCCGGGGTGGGTGCTGCCTCCGGAAGTGTCGGCTTTTCAGGCGGGTCTGGTGAGTCGAGTCATGTGTCTGAGACCGGGGCGACGCGTGTGCCGGTGGTCACATTATCGGAGGCGTTGGCTGACGTGCCGATCAATTTTATTAAGCTTGACGTTGAGGGGCAGGAACGACCAGCACTGGAGGGGGCCCGCGCTTTGATCGAGGCTGAGCGGCCACTATTGGCGATCGCTGGCTACCACTTGTGGGATGACTTGTGGGAGATTCCGCAGTTAATCAACTCGTTTAAGCGCAATTATCGGATCGCTTTGGGCGTGCATAAGTATAATACTTTCGATCTCGTTTTTTACGCTTACTAGGACCCCTCATGCCCACAATTTTCGAGAACTTATTTGTGCTCGAGGTGGCCAACAACCACTGGGGACAGATTGAGCGTGGTCGAAAAATCATTAACGACTTTGCGCAGGTGGTTCGGTTTAATAATGTCCGGGCCGCCATCAAGTTGCAGTTCCGTGATGTGGATGCGTTTATCCAGACCCAGTTCAAAGGTCGCGAGGATATACGCTACATCAATAAAACGGAGGTGACTCGTCTCGATTTTGAGCAGTACGCGACGTTAGTTGAGTGGATCCGCTCGCAGGGCTGTTTGCCAATGGCAACGGCATTTGATGAAGCCTCCGTCGATCTGTGTGAGGAGCTCGATCTGCCAATCATTAAGGTGGCGAGCTCCGATATTAATGATTGGTTTTTGCTCGAGCGTATTGCGAAGACGCGTCGGCCAGTCATTGTCTCGACCGGCGGATCGTCCGTCAAAGACGTGGATGATTTAGTGTCATTTTTTCACAATCGTTCGATACCACTTGCGATTAATCATTGCGTGTCTCTGTATCCATCTGAGGATGCAGAATTGGAGTTAAACCAAATTGATTACCTGCGCAGCCGCTATCCTGGCCTGACGATTGGTTTTTCGACACACGAGTACAAAGACTGGTCGAGCTCGATGCTGATTTCCTATGCGAAAGGGGCACGCCTGTGGGAACGTCATGTGGACATTGATGCAGACGGGATGGGCGTGTCGGCGTATTGTTCCTTGCCTCACCAAGTTGACGCCTGGTTCAAGGCGTTTAAAAAAGCTCAAGAAATGTGTGGCGGGAGTGGCGAGATAAAGCGCTTACCCTCGCGTCGCGAGGTAGAGTATTTAGATGCCTTAGTACGTGGCGTGTACGCAAAGCGCGCACTGCCAAAAGGGCATACATTTCACCATGCTAGTATGGACCAAGATTTCTACCTCGCTATTCCGCTACAAAAGGGCCAGTTGTCGTGTCGTGAGATTATGGCCGGGCAGGTCACGTCGCAGGCAATTGCAGCGGATGCGCCAGTACGTATCGATGACGTGGAAAGTCCATATGCATCGAACCCTGAGTTGCGCGACTTAATTTATCGGCGCGGGCTGTAGTCTGTGCGCGCAATCCGGCCAGTACATTTAGCATTACAGTGAGTAGCGTCGCGCTTCGGCCGGTGACGATGAGCGGCTTCCTGGCGCAGGATTTTGCAGCACTCGACCCAAGACTGCTGCAGCGGTGTCGACGTGTTGATGGTCAGCGTCTTTTATTAACAGGTGCGACAGGTTTTTTCGGTAAGAACCTACTCTCGTTATTTTCGTATCTACATAGTCTGGGCGCACGCTTCACGGTATTAGCCGTTAGTCGTAATCCGGATACATTCTTGGCTTCGCACCCTGAGTTTGCCTCTGTGGCTTGGCTGAGTTTCGTAACGGCTGACCTTGCGCTCGGCGCGCCTGCTGTCACGGATTGTGATCTGATGATTCACGCAGCGACCGATACCCATGCAAGTGCGCACCGCGATCCAGTGGCGGTATTTCGCGGAATGTGTGCGGCGAGTGAGCATGCGCTTAGTCTGGCAGAAGCGAGTGGGGTCAAACGCCTGCTGTTGTGTGGGTCTGGTGCACAGTACGGTCCAAGCAGGTTTGAGCTCCAAAGTAGCTACGTAGAGGACGAGGGTCTGGCATGTGATCCCACGCAGGTCAGCAGCGCGTACGCGGAAGCAAAGCGCGTGACTGAATTGCTTGCCGCATTGATGGCGGCGCGTACGGGCTGCTCGGTGATTAATACGCGCTGTTTTGCGTTTGTAGGGCCTGGCCTGCCAATGGACGGTCATTTTGCCGTGGGTAATTTCATTCAAAGTGCGGTTCGTGGGCAAAACGTCCAGTTGACCTCGCCGGGTAGTGCGCTGCGCAGTTATCTCTATGGAGCGGATCTTGCGGTTTGGCTGCTGCTGTTATTGCTTGAAGCGCCGCACGGACTTGCCGTAAATGTAGGCTCTGATCAATCTTTATCGATCTTAGATCTTGCGCGCCGGGTCGTGCAGTTGCTCAATCCTCACGTGCTGGTGATAGCGGGTGACGGGAGCGAAAATCAGGAGCGCCTGCGATATTGGCCAACGATCAATCGCGCGCGTGCTGCGGGCCTTGATGTGTGGACTCCGCTAGATACTGCCATCGTGCGCACGGCAGAGTTTTTGCGTGGATCAGGCATAGGAGAAGTTTAATGCGACTGATTTCTATAGTGACTCCATGCTTTAACGAGCAGGATAACGTGATCGAGCTATATGAGCGTATCGCAAAGATGCGTTCTGCCTGGCCTCAGTACCACTTCGAGCATATTTTTATTGATAATGCCTCAACGGATGCGACAGTTGAGCGTGTGCGTGACTTGATTACACGGGACCCTGCCGTACGGTTGATTATTAATGCGCGTAATTTCGGGCATATTCGTTCGCCTTACCATGCACTGCTGCAGGCAGCTGGTGACGCGGTGGTTTGTATGGCGTCTGACTTACAAGACCCGCCTGAATTGATAGCAGAGTTCATTGGCCACTGGGAACGTGGCGCGCGCGTGGTCGCCGGCATAAAAAAGACCAGTGCTGAGAGGGGTTTTTCATGGGCGCTGCGCTCAATGTATTACCGCTTTGCGCGCAAGGTGGCAGACGTTGACTTGCTTGAGCATTTTACTGGTTTTGGGCTGTACGATCGGAGGGTGGTCGATGTTCTTCGCAAGCTGAACGATCCGTACCCTTACTTTCGCGGGATCATTGCCGAGATTGGGTTTGAGGTGACGCGAGTGCCTTACAGCCAGCCTGCGCGTACGCATGGCGTGACGAAGAATAATTTTTATACCTTATTTGATCTTGCTATTTTAGGTATCACTAGCCATTCAAAGTTGCCGATCCGCTTGGCCACTATGGCGGGTTTTTCTCTTGCGCTACTTAGTCTGTTGATATCAATTGTCTATCTTGTATTGAAAGTACTTTACTGGGACAGCTTTCAGCTCGGAACCGCACCATTGCTCATCGGCATCTTCTTCTTCGCGTCTGTACAGTTGTTTTTTATAGGCTTGATTGGCGAGTATGTGGCTGCGATTCATACCAGAGTCCTTAATCGTCCACTCGTGACCGAGCTTGAGCGCGTGAATTTTGAGCAGCCGCGCAGTGGCGACGTATCAAGTAGCGGCGGTACGTGATGCGCCAGCAAGCGAGCGCCTGTGTGCAACCGTTGCGGGCCGATCACGGGTGAATGCTGCCGTGTCCCAAGGTCTCGCGCGTTTGTGGAAGAACAGTCAGCGGCTACGCTTTGTGGTAGTAGGTGTCTGGAACACACTGTTTGGTTATGCTGTGTATGCGTTATTGCTACATCTGTTTGCAGACCGGGTCCATTACTTGGTGCTGTTGTGCATCGCACACTTCTTGGCTGTAGCGAACGCGTTTTGTTGGCACCGGAGTGTGACGTTTCAGTCGAGCGCGCACTGGCCTTGGCAATTTGTACGCTTTAACGTCAGTTATCTTGGTGCGTTAGCGTTTTCGGTAGTGGTCTTGCCATTGCTTGTAACTCGCCTGCGGATCAGTCCCTTAGTCGGTGGGGCGCAGGTTATGGTCCTGAGCGTGACGTTAAGCTACATAGTTCATAAACGCTTTTCATTCAAAGGCGGCTAGTGTTCCGGTTCGGGCGTCGTACAGAATGAATGTTGAGTTTTAGTAGCGGTCAAAGTATGTGCGGGCAGCGCGTGCACAAAATGGCGCGAGTGCAGCATGGTAAGTGTCCTGCAGTGCCTTGATCGCTTCTTCGGGGTTGTTGCCGCTGCTTAAGTAATAGGCAAATAGCGCTTGTTGGCTTGCTTGAAATTCTTGTTGCAGTGATTTAAACGTGCCACTGGGTGTGGCGCCCATATCGAGGCTCGCGACCAGTGTCATTGGGACACCCTGCGAATTCCAGTGCGCAAGCAGCGCACCGGTGTTGAGACTATAAAACACAGAGGGATCCAGTCGGCCGCCACACAGTAGTAGGGGTGTTGATGGCGCCCAATCGCCGCCACGCAGATCGTTTAGGTACAGCGCATGGCGTAAGGGATGGCTGGGAGCCTTGGCCGCGATGGGCGAGCCGGGGGATGGCGTACCGTTACCAATAGCGCCGTCCGGATTGAGCGCGGCATCGATCGCGTAACTCGCGCGATAGGCATTTGTGATGAGCGCGTTGGTGCCAAACCCGGCTGCGAAGTCTGGATTTTTGGGTAACGCGAGTGCTGTGGTTACTTGGGTCGCGAGCAGAGGTTGATCCGCCAGAGTTACCACAGGTGTCGTGTCGTTAAACAGGGCATGCTCGGGCAGCTTACCCGTCGCGTACAGGGTGCTGATCGGGGTTGTGCTTGGCAGTAGGGTGTCAATGCCAGTGGCGTACAGGCTGTTGTAAATATCACTCGTTGCGGCGTAGATGTTGCCATAGGCATGCTGATAGCTACTTGTCAGTAATGGCAGCAGTACCGTAGCGCCGTTGTTGACCGACCCAAAAAATACCGCGTCGGCAAATGCCTCAAGTGCGTAGGGGCCGGACATTGGCGCCGCGGCTGTGATCGGACTTTTGGCCAACTCAAGTGCACGCACTGTTGCAAGTGCGACGTAGCCTCCTTGTGAGTAACCTGTAACGAACAGCTTGCCGCTGTCGCTAATGGTGGAGTTGAGTGACCCTGACAGTGCGGTACGCGCTGCCTTAAGGCTGTCCATCATCTCACCGCTTTGCTGAGTCGCATTCAAGTACGGATGGTAGCCTAGAGTTGAGATATCGTAGCCGGCATAGTTCGGCGCGACAACGATATAGCCTTGACTTGCGAAGATCGCAGCGATCAGGTCGCCTTCGGTGTTATCACGATTTGTGGGGTTTGCAATATTGGCGTTCTTCGTGCGCTGTGTGCCGTGTGCGTAGAGCACGATTGGGCGTGATCCAGTGCAATTTTTGCCGTTCCCCGTGGGTACCATCATGGCGCCGGATGACTCAGTGGTTTCATTGGCGCCACCGCGCGTCCAAAAGTGCAGCTCGTAAAAGTCAACGCCACAGGCGGGGTTACCGATAGCCGAGATCAATTCAGCACCGCCTGGATGGGTGGAGAGCTCGGTGGTGAATCCGGTCGCAGTTAACGATACGAGGCGCAGCGGCGGGCTGACGGCCAGTGTTCCAGGCGTCGTTATGGCAGCGGGTGGTGGCGCTGTGGTGTCGTTGGGCTTGCCGCCGGCGCCCCCACCGCAGCCGCTTACCCCGCACAGTGCAAGGCTGATGATGAAGCAGACGAGTGTGCAAGCCTGGCGCATGCTGAAGTTCCTCGCGGCGACTAATCTTGAAGTGTCGGACATCTGTTGATGACGTCCTGCGTCATGCCGTGCGCCCAGTGTAGCCGCAAGGCGGCTGCCACGGGTACGGTAGCAACTTGCTGAGGTTCCGTTGACCCCCATCTCGCATAGGCTCAGACTGTGGGCTGCGTGCAGGAGTCTGTGGCAGTGATGCCATGGGTGAAACGGGAAGCCGGTGTCTTAAGTCAGACGCGAAGCCGGCGCTGCCCCCGCAACGGTAGGTGAGATAGGCCGGACCATGAATGCCACTGCGCAACAGCGTGGGAAGGCGGTCCGGTTGGGGGGTTTGCCCACTCACGAGCCCGTATACCGACCTGCAACGTGACGACGCGCGGCGCGGTGGGCGACGGCGGATGTGTCCGGCTGTCCGGACTGCCGCCGTGTCCAACGTCCCCAGCGTCTGATGTCTGTGGTCACGGCACGGTGGGTGCATGGGAGACTCGGTGGTAGGCCAATCGCGGTCAAATAGCGGCGCCCGTCCCCGCGGGGCAGGTTTCCGCTTCGAAATGCCTGGGCGTGGGTGCGCGGTTGTGGCCGCGTCGCTCTGTCTATTGAGCGCATTCTTGGTGATGAGCGCAAGCGCCGATGAGGCGCGCATTAGCGTGCGCGACGATGCGGGCCGAGTGGTTCAGTTAGCGCACCCAGCTCGGCGTGTCATTACGATGCTGCCATCCTTGACCGAAATTGTGTGTGCGCTTGATCTGTGTGATCGGCTGGTGGCGACCGACCGCTATTCGAACTTTCCCCTTGCAGTGACCCACTTGCCGAAAACTGGCGGAATCGATGATGCGTCGATTGAGCTGATTGTGCGCATGAAGCCAGACGTCGTTGTCCTGAATCGTTCGCAGCGTATTGAGCAGCGTCTGAGCAGTCTTGGTATTGCGTCTGTTGCGCTTAAAACAGATGATTTTGCTGATATTGCGCGCAGCATTACGGTCATCGGTGCTCTGCTTGGTGTGCCTGAGCGTGCCAGTGCCTTGAATACGCAGATCAATGCCGAGGTCGCAGTGATTGCAGCCGAGGCGAAAGCTGCGCGCGGAACTCGTGAGCCACGTGTGTATTTTGAGGTTGATCAGGCGCCGTACGCTGCGGGTCCAGAATCGTTTATCGGGCAGATGTTGACGCAGTTGGCGGTGGTCAATATCGCGCCTGCAGGTCATGGGGCCTTCCCAAAGCTCAATCCCGAGTACGTGGTGAGGATGAATCCGGATGTGATGTTTGTGTCGGCAAGCGAAGTCCAGGAATTGGCGCATCGTCCTGGTTGGGCGGCCATTCGAGCGGTCCGTGAGCAACGTATTTGCTCATTCCCTAGGCAGGTAGCGGATCCGGTGATGCGTGCCGGGCCACGAATTGCCACGGGGATGCGTCTTATTGATGCGTGCTTGCGGCGGGTGGCTCCGTGAGCGCGTCACAGATAGCGCCTATTGCAAAGGCGACGACTACGCGATTTGGGCGCTGGCTGCTCGTGGGTTGCGGAGTCTCTGTCATATTGGTGCTGATCGGACTTTTGATTGGCACGACGGGGATTGCACGCTCACTAACTGAGCTGCGCCATCCTGATAGTGAGGCGCTTACTATTTTTTGGCAGATTCGATTGCCGCGCTCGCTTGGGGCGTGGTGTGCGGGGGCGCTGTTGGGGCTGGCGGGGTGTGTCGCACAGGGCGTGTTTCGTAATCCGCTTGCCGAACCTTATCTTTTGGGGACGGCGTCTGGTGCAGCGCTGGGTGTTGCCTTGTGTCTTTTAAGCTTCGATAGCGGGGTATTCAGCATTGCATGGCTTGGTGCGCTTGGCGTCACCGGTGCCGCCTGTCTCGGTGCTGCGGGCGCAATAGTGCTTACCTTGGCACTGTCGCGCGGGGTGGTGCAGACGGCAAGCTTACTGCTTGCGGGTGTCGTCGTTGCATTTTTATTAAGTGCGATCACGTCGCTTTTACTGCTCACGAAGCCCGACATCTGGTTATCGATGCAATCGTTTCTACTTGGTAGCACAGCACTGATTGGTTGGTTTGCGGTGCTGTTGTTAAGCGCGGTCCTCGGTGTCTCGTTAATGGTCGCCCTGGCCTTGGCCAAAGGTCTTGATGCGTTAACGCTAGGCGAGGACACAGCCCAGTCATTGGGTCTGTCACTTCCCATGCTGCGGTTGGCGTTTTTAGGCATAGTCGCAGTGACGACGGCTACCGTGGTTGGTCAGTGTGGCGTCATTGGTTTTGTTGGGCTTGTTGCACCCCACTTGGTGCGTCAGTTGTTTGAGCTGGATCACCGCCGCTTGCTGCTGGGGTCGGCTTTGAGCGGAGGTATTTTGTTGCAGGCCGCTGACCTCCTCAGTCGGTGGCTATTGCAACCGTCGGAGTTGCCGGTCGGTGCCGTGACCGCTTGCTTAGGTGGATCTTATTTGATTGTGCTGCTGTGGCGACGTAACCGTGATGCATAAGTCCTCGCCGCCAACACACGCGCTGAGCTGTAGGGGTCTGTCCTTGGGCTATGGGCAGCGATTAGTACTGCAAGATGTGTCGATCGGCATTGAGAGAGGTACATGGACGGCAGTTGTCGGTCCGAATGGCGCCGGAAAATCCACATTGCTGCGCGCACTTGCAGGTCTTATGGTTCCGCGGGCCGGTGTAGTCCAGCTCGATGACAAGCCGCTCACAAGCTGGGCACCGCGGGCGCGCGGACAGCGCCTCGCATGGTTGGCGCAAGCGGTACCGGCCAGTGAGCTCAGGGCATACACGGTGGTCGCTCTAGGCAGGCTCGCGCACGGTCATTGGTTGTCGCAGGAGACAGCCCGCGACCGAGCCATTATCGAGCGCGTGATGCGTGCGACAGGGTCTTTGGAGTGGGCGGACCGTCGTTTATCGACGCTGTCCGGTGGCGAACGCCAGCGTGTGCATCTCGCGCGCATGCTGGCAGTGGAAGCCAGCGTCCTTGTGCTGGATGAGCCCACGACTCACCTCGATCCTCCGCATCAGGAGGATATCGTGCGGCTGCTGCGTTCGCAGGCCCACGGCTGTGGTGTCACCGTCGTGAGCGCCATTCATGATCTATCCTTGGCACTTGCCGCTGACCAACTGATTGTCTTAGGGGCCTCTGGGCTGATTGGACAGGGGACGGTTGCACAGGTCTTGGAGCGGGACTGGCTGTCGGTCGCTTTTGGCGAACCGGTCGCGGTGATCGAGGCGGATGGACAATATTTGTGGCGACCGCGCCTTGGCGAGCCGGGGGCCTGACGCTCAGATAGTGCGGTATCGCCGCTGGGGTATCTGGCGCGTTCAGCCAGTGTCAGTCGCTCCTACGTGCCGGCCTTATCGCTGCCCGTCCAAAGGGGTAGTATCGGTTATCGGCGTGGCAGCCTATCCGTGGCTGATCGCCTCGGGTCACTTTAAGGAGTACAGCGATGTCTGAAGCAAAAAGTCCGAGTGAAAACGTGAATCGGCGTGATTTTGTGCAGGCCGCGGTCGCAGGCGCGCTACTCACTGCAGCGCCTAGCGCGCTGCTCGCCGCTGGTAACGGGCGCAGTGCCGATAAAAAAGCAGTGCTTGCGTTGGTGCCACGTATGCATGCGGAGAATCTCAAACGTTTGCAAGACTGGATTGCACTGCCGTCGATTGCGGCAGAGAACCGCAACTATCCGCAGGGTGCCGAGCACATGGCGGCACTGGCGCGTGATGCGGGCTTTACTGACGTCAAATTGGTGCCCACGAGTGGCAAGCCTGGCGTCTTTGGGCGGTTGGATGTCGGCGCTAAAGCCACGCTTGCGGTGTATTTCATGTACGACGTAAAACAGTTCGTGCCGGAGGAATGGAGTTCGCCGCCACTCGAGGGTAAGTTGGTTCAAAAAGATGGCTTAGGTATGGTGTGTATGGGCCGCGGCGCTGTGAATCAGAAGGGTCCACAAAATTCGTTCTTAAGCGCGTTAATGGCATTTAAGGCTGCTGGTAAAAAGCCGCCAGTCAATTTAGTTTTGGTCTGTGAGGGTGAGGAGGAAGTTGCCTCACCACATTTTGGCGAGGTCGTACACAACCCAGAAGTCTTCGCCGCGCTGAAGACGTGTGTGGGCGTGTTTATGCCAGAGGCCGCTCAAGATGTAGATGGCGGCGTACAAATTACGCTCGGTGCCAAGGGTGTTGTAGAGCTTGAGCTCGTGTCATCGGGTGAAGTGTGGGGGCGTGGTCCGGCCAAGGATGTGCACTCCAGTTTAGAGGCGCAAGTCGACTCGCCAAGTTGGCATCTGATCCAAGCGTTGAACACGCTTGTCGCCGCCGACGGCCACACGCCCGCAGTTGAGGGCTTTTTTGAGCACGCGCAGCCACTATCGGTTGAGCAGCGGCAGATGATTGCAAATTACGCGGCTAAAACGTCTGAGGAAATGGTTAAGCGGCAGTACGGTGTAAAGCGCTGGGCATACGATGCCAGCTGGCTGGATTCACTGGAGCGGTTAGAGTCCCAACCCACGATCAACATTGAAGGCTTGGTGGGTGGGTACACAGGCCCTGGCGGTAAGACGGTATTGCCGCACCGCGCTGTTGCGAAGATCGATATGCGCTTGGTGCCGGATATGACAGCGGCCGATACGCTTGCCAAGCTCAAGGCGCACTTGGCTAAGCATGGCTTTGGTGACATTGAGGTGAACATGAGTGGTGGCTATGATCCGAATCAGACGGATCCAAAAAGCCAACTGATCCAAACCCAGGTGGCTACATACCGCGCACTCGGCGTGGAAACCACCTTATGGCCGCGCTCAGCAGGGTCTTGGCCTGGGTATGTGTTTACCAACGCACCCTTAAATTTGCCCGCAGGTCATTTTGGTTTGGGCCATGGTACGGGCGCACACGCGCCGAACGAATATTACTTGATCGACTCGGTCAATCCGAAGGTGCAGGGACTCGATGGCGCAGTCGCATCTTTTGTTGAATACCTGTACGCACTCGGTTAAGGGCGTGCTGGTTGGTGGGGTATCGTGGTGACGTCATGGCGGCGGACCATACAAAATGGCTGCTGTTCATGGCCTGTGCTGACAGCGAGTCGGCGTGAGTGTCTGCTTCCACTGGGCGGGATAAGGTGATGACCGGCTCGTGCGAGCACGCGTTTCCCGCCCATGATCTTTTTTTAGATCTGGATGGCACCCTAGTGGATTCCTCCGCAGGTATTTTGGATACGTTGGCCTACGTCATGAAAGCGCAGGGCGTCACGCCGCGTCGCGCGATCACGCGCGCACAGATCGGTCCGCCACTGCGCGGCTTAGTAGAATACGCACTAGGCGATATGCCGGACCGTGCCATGCTCGCGGGTTTGGAGAGCGCCTTTCGTGAAGTCTATGATCGCGAGGGGTATCTGCAGACCAAGGAATATGCTGGTGCGACGCAGGCACTTTCAGCGCTGCACGGGTCGGGAGTGGTGCTGCATATCGTGACGAATAAACGTCTCGCACCAACCGAATTGATTGTAAAAATGCTCGGTTGGAAGTCTTTTTTTACATCCATACGCACGCTCGATTCCTGCGCGCGTGCAGCGACAAAGGCCGATGTGTTGCGTGAGCTATTGGCGAGTTGCCCGGTCAGTGTGCCGTCAGGACAGCCAGTGCGCTGGTTTGTGGGAGATACCGCAGACGACTGTCTGGCGGCGCAGGCGAATGCGATCGACTTTGCATGGGCGAGTTGGGGTTATGGACTTAGCGATACACTACCTGTCGCTGCGACCCACATTCTCGGCTCGCCCAATGACTTATTGCGGTTTATGCGCTGACTCGGCCGCTTGCTGATCTGTTTCACTGGTAGGCATAGGAAGGTCCGGCTGACATCTGGTATTAAACGAGTATTGATTCGAGGACTTTAGGATTTTTATGTACAACTATCGTGCCCCCCGTCGTGAACTGCAATTTGTGCTTCATGAAGTGCTGCAGGCGGCCCAAGTGTTAACGACACTTGGTCGCCCGGATATAAATGAAGAGCTCATCGATGGAATCATGGAGGAAGGTGCGCGCTTCAGCGAAGGCGTGCTCTCACCATTAAATGCCAGTGGCGACTGGCAGCCACCGACGATTACTGATGGGGTTGTAACAGCATCCGCTGGCTTTAAAGAGGCCTATCGATTGTTTCGGGAGGGCGGTTGGACGGGTATGTCGGCAGATACAGCAGTTGGTGGCCAAGGTCTCCCAGCGTTGGCGCATATCCCTGTGGGCGAGATGCTGTGTAGTGCAGCGATGGCGTGGCGTATGGCGAGTGGCTTATCAGAAGGCGCGATTGCAGCCCTGACGCGACATGCTAGCGAGGATATAAAAGCACGTTATCTGCCACAGCTTGTGTCCGGGGAATGGACTGGCACGATGTGCCTGACCGAGCCGCAGGCGGGTACAGATCTTGCCATCCTGCGTACGCGTGCTGAGGGTGCCGCTGATGGTAGTTATAAGATTAGCGGTACCAAGATCTATATCAGTTGGGGTGAGCACGATCTGACCGATAACATTGTGCATTTGGTGCTCGCTCGCTTGCCAGACGCTGTGGCTGGCACAAAGGGCATCAGTCTGTTTCTAGTGCCCAAGCGTCTCGAAGGGCGCGCCAATGGTGTGAGTTGCCTGTCGATTGAGCACAAGATGGGTATTCATGGGTCTCCCACCTGCGTGATGTCGTTTGACAACGCGCAGGGCTGGTTGGTTGGCAAGGAAGGTGGGGGGCTCGCGTGCATGTTTACGATGATGAACCATGCCCGTTTGGGTGTGGGTCTGCAGGGCCTCGGGATTAGTGAGCGGGCTTTGCAAGCCTCCTGCACATATGCTTTTGAGCGTTTGCAGGGTCGTTCCGTGCGAGGGCCGCAGGCGCCTGACAAAAACGCGGACCCTATTGCAGTGCACGCGGATGTCCGTCGCATGCTGCTCACCCAAAAAGCGTTGACTGAGGGCGAGCGCTTGCTCGCGTATTACACCTACATGCTGGAGGACACCGAGCAGTTGGCACCCACCGCTCCTGAACGTGAGCGAGCCGGACTATTGCTCGCTTTGTTGGTGCCCATTGTGAAGGCACGACTGACAGAGTCTGGCGTTGAGTGCGCGAGTCTTGCGATACAGGTGCACGGCGGTGCTGGATTCATACGTGATACCGGAGTTGAGCAGTATTTGCGTGATAGCAAAATTACCTGCATCTACGAGGGCACCAACGGTATTCAGGCGCTTGATCTACTCGGGCGCAAGGTGCTGGCTAATGGTGGTGAGAGTCTTAAGCTGATCAATGCTGAGATTGCCGCAACCCTAGCGGCTGACATGCCGCAGTCACTGCGAAGCTGGGCGACATTGCTGCAATTGGCGCTGCAGGAGTGGGCGGAGTTAACGCGCTTAGTGGCTGAGCGTGTCGCAAAAGATCCGGACGAGCTTGGTGCCGTGGCGGTTGATTACCTGCACTATGCGGGTTACGTGTTGACGGCATGGTGCTGGCTAAAAGCTGCGATGGTTGCGTCCCTTAAGCTCGGTGCGACAAAGGCGGAGGCGCCGTTTTATGAGGGTAAGCTCATGGCGGCACAGTTTTATTTCGAGCGGATTTTGCCGCGCACATTGAGCCACGCTGCCGCGGTGCGTGCCGGTGTTGCCAGCGTGCCAATCCTAAGAGCCGAGCAACTGTGTGGCTAACGGGTAGCTGGTTTGGCTGGGCGGGTCTTGCAACCGGCCTCGGTGAGTATGATGATCGGGGCAGGCAGTGGCGATTTTTGCTGGGGATCACTTAAGGTCAAGCGTAGAGGAGGTTCCATGACTCGAGTTAGACGCATTCAAGGACTAATGGCGACGCTTTGGTTGGCCGTTAGCGGGGTCGCCATGGCGGTGCCGGGGGCAACGCCAGCGGCTGGGGATGTGCGTGGGCTGGGGGATGAGAGTTGCGATGCCAAATGCGACGATCAGTCGGATAAGTGCATGAAGGAGGCGGGCAATGACTCCTCCAAAAAGCAGCAATGTGATGCAAAGTACGAGGAATGCTTGCGCTCCTGTGGCTAAGGCTCGCACAAGGCTGGGCTTACCTGCACGGGCCGGTAGGTCTCGCTGGCCGCCGTGGAGGAGCCGAATCTGGACCCTGTACGGTCGGTTAGTCAGTTTGCAGTTGCAGTCCTACCTCAATTCTGTATAGTTCGGGTGCTTCGCAGTGGCGAAAGTGTCAGATCTTGTTGATCTGATTAAGAATTTTCGAGGCACGACGGGTAATGAGTGAACGCGACGAAGAGCACTTCGAACTGGACGAGGAATTCCTCGCCGATGCCGAAGCCGAAGAGCCGGATTACGATCGGCTGATCGAGCGCGTCGATCGCAAAAAGGTGCAGCCCGGTAAGAAGGGTAAAGCGGCTTGGAGCAAGCTTGAGGACGTGCTCGCGGAACGACGACTGAAAAAAGCCCTGCAAGATTTTGAGGACGACCTCTAAGACGCACCGGCACACCGGTGCAGACCCTGCAGACATACACGCTGTAGACGTTCTTCACACTCCTAACCACATGCGCCGCACTGGCGTGGCGCTTCACTCGCATGACTACCAGCACTGATCCTAAGTATGTGGTTCTGAAGTTTGGTGGTACCAGTGTTTCAACCGCTGAGAACTGGCAGCACATCCTTGGTGTGATTCATGCGCGTCTGGCCGAGGGCTTGAGGCTGGTCATCATTCACTCGGCTCTGTCCGGTGTGACTGACTTACTCGCTGGTTTCCTGACAACGCATGAACCTGCGGGCGCGCGCGCGCTGCTTGCGAAGCTACGCACAGTGCACGTGCAATTAGCGAACGAATTGACGATTGAGTTACCACTGGCTGTCGCGCAGCAATTAGACGCATTGGAAGCGCTCGTTGCAGCTCAGCGGCTGGGTTTGGGTGTGGATGATGCGCTACGCGCTGAGGTGATGGCCTCCGGTGAGCTCATGGCGACTCAACTCGGTGCCGCGTGGCTTACAAAACAAGCGGTGCCGGTGGCCTGGGTTGATGCGCGTACCGCGCTCACCGCCGAGCGACGGGGTCTTGAAACAGACACTGCCGCAGTGTTATCCGCGACATGTGGTTACGGACCGGATGGGCAGCTACAAAAAGCGTTTGCAGCGCTCGCGCCGGTCATCATTAGCCAAGGTTTTATTGCAAAAGACAGTATAGGACGCACAGTGCTATTGGGCCGCGGTGGCTCAGACACTTCGGGTGCGTATTTTGCCGCGAAGCTGCAAGCGGTTCGCCTAGAGATTTGGACTGACGTCCCGGGCCTGTTTAGTGCCAACCCGCGCGCGGTAGCGGGTGCTCGCTTGTTGCAGCAGTTGCACTACGATGAAGCTCAGGAAATTGCCTCCAGTGGTGCGAAAGTCTTGCATCCACGCTGTATTTTGCCCGTTAAGCAATACGGCATTCCGCTACACGTGTATGCCACACAGCGACCGGACCTGCCAGGCACCCAAATTAGTGCGCAACCCCTCGGGGGGCATTCGGCGCAAGTCAAAGCCATTGCACTTAAGAAGGGCGTGACACTGGTGTCTATGGATAGTCCTGGCATGTGGCACGAGGTGGGGTTCCTAGCGGATGTCTTTCAGGCGTTCAAACAGGTAGGGCTGTCGGTGGACCTTGTGTCGACGTCCGAGACGAACGTGACGGTGTCGCTCGATCCGGCGGCGAATGTGTTGAGTCCCGCATCTTTGGCCGCGCTCAAACAGGCCTTGTCGAGTTTGTGCCGCACAGAAATTATTGGACCATGCGCAGCTCTATCCTTAGTCGGTCGCAATATTCGCGGCATTTTGCATACCTTTGGTGCTGCGCTGTCGCTGTTTGAGACGGAACATATTTATCTCGTTAGTCAAGCTGCTAATGACTTGAACTTTACCTTCGTCATCGATGAGGAGGAGGGTGATCGGCTGGTCGAGCAGTTGCATGATTTACTGATCCGTCGCAATCACGATGATCGAGTGCTCGGACCTACGTGGGCTGAGATTCATGCGATAAAGACGCCAACGCGCATCCCTACGTGGTGGGAAGTGCGTCGTGCGGATTTATTGGCATTTTTTGCCGAGCGTGACGCGGCTTATGTGTATGACCGGCAAACGCTATGTGCTCAAGCAAGGGCGCTCCGTGGCCTGAAATCGATCAGTCATGTGCATTTTGCTATGAAAGCAAATCCAAACGCCGACGTGCTGCGTACGCTGGCGGCAGAAGGTTTAGGGTTTGATTGTGTTTCCCGCGGCGAAGTGGAGCACTTAATCGCGACTGTGCCAGGCATTGATCGCGATCACATTGTGTATACGCCGAACTTCGCGCCGCGAGCAGAGTATGCGTGGGCGTTAAGTGCCGGTGTGCAGGTCACTATCGATAATCTGTACTGTCTTAAGCAATGGCCAGAGCTTTTTGCCGGAAAAGATGTGTTCGTGCGTATTGATACAGGACGCGGCTATGGTCACCACGCGCATGTACGTACCGCGGGCACCTATACCAAGTTTGGTGTGCCTTTAGCGGAACTCGATGAGCTACACCGACTGGCAGTTAGTGCAGGCGCGCGGGTGACAGGTCTGCATGCGCATACGGGCAGTGGTAATTTTGATGTGCACTGTTGGCTTGAAGTGGCCGAAGCACTGTCTGACGTGGCCACGCGGTTTCCAGACCTGCGAGTGCTCGATTTAGGCGGTGGCCTTGGTGTTCCTGATACGTTTGATAAAGAGCCCATCAAGCTCGAGGAATTAGACGCTGTGCTCCTCGCATTCCGGCAACAGCATTCGGCGTTTGATCTGTGGCTGGAGCCGGGGCGCTTTTTGGTTGCGAGTGCTGGCGTTTTGCTTGCGCGTGTCACGCAGCTCAAAGGCAAAGGCGATATGCGTTATGTCGGCGTTGCCACGGGTATGAACTCTTTGATACGTCCTGCTTTGTATGGGGCACATCACGACATTGTGAACTTGTCACGGTTAGGGGCGCCGGCCACGGGCTCTTACACCGTGGTGGGTCCAATTTGTGAATCGGCCGATGTACTTGGGTCCGCGCGAGAGCTTCCTGATACACACGAGGGCGATGTGCTATTGATCGCAACCGCGGGTGCTTATGGGTATTCGATGAGCTCTCGCTACAATCTGCGCGAGCCTGCGCAAGAGCTGTTCTTAGTTTAATGCGCGATGCCATTCGGTAATGGCTGAGGTGTCTTAATGCGGGTTGGAATTATCGGTTGGCGCGGGATGGTTGGATCTGTGCTTATGGAGCGGATGCGGGCGGAAGACGACTTTGCTCTGATTGAGCCGACATTTTTTAGCACTACGCAAGCGGGCTTAAGTGCCCCTCTGGCCTCACACGCGCATGCATTGATTTGTGACGCCAATGACATCGCGGTACTTTCGGGGATGGATGTGATCCTCACATGCCAAGGAGGGGCATATACCGAGCGTGTGCACCCGAGATTGCGTGCTGCCGGTTGGGGAGGCTATTGGATCGATGCGGCCTCGAGCTTGCGTATGCAACCTGAGGCCGTAATTATTTTGGATC
Source organism: uncultured Pseudomonadota bacterium (assembly GCA_903832085.1). Taxonomy (GTDB): domain Bacteria; phylum Pseudomonadota; class Gammaproteobacteria; order Steroidobacterales; family Steroidobacteraceae; genus CAIKZZ01. The sequence goes on from CAIKZZ010000022.1 coordinate 87,230, forward strand.
CGGTTAATCGTGATGTCATTGATGCGGCATTGCGTCGTGGTCAGCGAGATTTTATTGGCGGCAACTGTACTGTGTCGCTGCTATTGCTGGCGCTGGCGGGTCTTTTTAAAGCGGATCTGATCGAATGGATCAGTTCCATGACCTATCAGGCAGCGTCGGGCGCGGGCGCTGCGAATATGCGTGAGCTGGTGGCGCAAATGGCCTACCTAGGTCTTGAGTCTGGTGCCCCTATAGCGGATGCCGATGCGGGAGCCTCCATACTTGAATTCGATCGGGCGATCGCTACACGCTTGCGTGTTGCTGGCATCCCTGTTGCTGAATTTGGTCAGGCGCTTGCCGGCAATTTAATTCCATGGATCGATAGCGATTTAGGTACGGGTCAGAGTCGCGAGGAATGGAAGTCGGGCGCTGAGGCCAATAAAATTTTGGATCGTACGGAGCGGCCGATTGCGATTGATGGGGTGTGTGTGCGTGTGGGTGTGATGCGTTGCCATAGCCAAGCCCTAACGATTAAATTACGGCGTCCAATGGATGCGGCTGCGGTTGAAGATGTGTTGCGCGGTGGCAACTCGTGGGTACGCGTAATTCAAAATACGCGGGATGAGAGCATGCGCGCACTGACGCCGCTTGCCGTGAGTGGCACCATGGATATACCGATCGGGCGCATACGCAATCTGCCGATGGGACCGCAGTACATCAGCGCCTTTACGGTTGGGGATCAGCTCTTGTGGGGTGCAGCGGAGCCCTTGCGCCGGATGCTGCGGCTCATCGTGAGCGGCACGATCTAAGCACGGTTAGATCGCATAGGGCGCCATGGGCTGGGTGTAGTCCCAGAGTGTTTGGCGTGAATTCTTGACGGCTTAACGCGCAAGTCATTAAACTGCCGCCGTCATCTAGACCGGCTGAGGGACTGGCCCTTTGAAGCCGGGGCAACCTGCGCTCTGCGTTACGGTGCCAACTCCTGCGGTCCCGCTTAGCGGGTTCGGTAGATGATCGCGCGCCATGCCCTTGCATGGCCGGCGTCCGCTGTCGTGGCGGCTCAGGAGTCGGCGTTTGTGCGGTCCTGAGTAGGTGAAGCGTGTGACCTCAAGTATGACCATGACGGCGACAGGCTCGCCAGCCGAGCAAGGCATCCTCAGTGTGCCTGCATTCCCATTGAGTTTGTCGAATCGCCGACTCGATGTGGAGTTTGCTTGGGAATGCACTGGCAAAATCGACGGGCCCGTGGTGCTTGCTATTGGGGGCATCTCCGCACACCGATGTGTGAGTGGTAGTGATGGCGGCTGGTGGCCCAATCTGGTCGGTCCGGGACGTGCGTTGGATACTGAGCACTTTCGTGTGCTTGGCATTGATTATCTCGGTGGGAGCGCACGCTCTACTGGGCCCCGTCGCGGTGAGGATAATTTTCCAAGCATTAGCGCCTTTGACCAGGTGGAGCTCATCGTGCGCCTATTGGATCATCTGGGTATCAAGGCCTTGCATGCGCTCGTTGGAGCATCTTACGGCGGTATGGTGGCGCTGGCGTTCGGCGAGCGTTATCCGGACAGAGTTGAGCGCTTGCTGGTGTTGTCGGCGGCTGATCGCGCCCATCCTTTAAGCACCGCATGGCGCAGCATCGAGCGTCAAATGGTTCGCTTTGGAATCGCTAATGGGGATGCGCTGGGCGGTTTGAAGCTCGCTCGTGCGCTTGCTATGACGACCTATCGCACGCCTAAAGAGTTTGCAGCACGGTTTCAAGGTGATGCGCGCCTGGATAATGGTGTTTGGCGGCTGCCCGTTGAAGACTATGTTTATGCGCGCGGTGATGCCTATGTTGCGGTGCATGTGCCCGAGGCGTTTGTTGTGCTGTCTGAGTCTATCGATCTACACGTGGTCTCAGCACGCAATATCTCTGTGCCGGTGTTGGCCATCGCTGTACGGGATGATCAGCTGGTGCCGTTGGCTGATGTGCAGCGGCTGGTCGGTGCGCTACCAAACGGTCGACTCGATGTCCTTGATTCATCGTATGGTCACGATGCATTTCTGAAAGAAACCACGTTATTTGACGCTTCGTTTGCCTCCTTTCTTTGAGGAATAGGGCTATGTCTTCCCCCAATGATCTACAGACTCAGACGGTGCGCGCCGGTCTTGATACCGATACACAGTTCGGTGCGGTTGTTCCACCGCTGCACTTGAGTTCGACCTTTAGCTTCGCTGAGTTTGGCGTTAGGCGTACCTACGACTACACGCGCTCAGGCAACCCCACGCGCCAAGCGCTTGCTGAGGCGCTTGCCGAGCTAGAAGGCGGTGCGGGTGCGGTGGTAACCGCGTCTGGTATGGCGGCCATCACGCTTGTGATGCAGCTGTGTGGGGCCGGTGAACTTGTGGTAGCACCGCACGACTGCTACGGCGGAACGCATCGTCTGTTAAGCGCATTAGCACGGCGTCAGCAGTTGCGTGTGCTGTTTGTGGATCAGACGGATGCCGCAGCACTTGAGTCTGCGCTGTTAGAGCGCCCCAAACTCGTGTGGATCGAGACGCCATCAAACCCTTTGCTGCGCATCACAGATATCAGTGCTGTTGCTGCACGCGCGCATGCGTGTGGCGCCTATGTTGCGGTGGACAATACATTCTTATCGCCACTGTGGCAGCAGCCGCTACGTCTAGGTGCCGATGTGGTTGTGCATTCGACCACCAAATATCTGAATGGCCATAGTGACGTGGTGGGTGGTGCAGTGATCGCCGCAACTGCCGCAATGGCTGAGGAGCTTAGCTGGTGGGCAAATTGCCTAGGACTTGCTGGTGCGCCTTTTGATAGCTTTATGACGCTGCGTGGCCTACGTACGGTGCATGCCCGCTTAAGTCAGCATGCCGGTAACGCGGCCGCTATTGTGCAGGCTCTAAAAGCCCATTCGCAGGTCGTGGGCGTGCACTATCCTGGCCTACCAGAGCATCCGGGACATGCGATTGCTGCCCGTCAGCAGACGGGCTTTGGTGCGATGGTGAGTTTTGAGCTCGCCGGGGGCGAGAGTGCTGTGAGGAAATTTCTTGAGCGGATTACGCTTTTTACGCTGGCCGAGTCGCTTGGTGGCGTAGAAAGTTTGGTGGCGCATCCAGCGACAATGACTCATGCCGCGATGGACTCAGCAGCTCAGGCGGCTGCTGGGATCAGCCAAAGCTTACTGCGTCTGTCCGTTGGTATCGAATCCACCCAAGATCTGGTGAGGGATTTATGTCGCGCGCTTGATTCTATAAACGCAGTTGACTAAGCCACGTGCGCGCTCACTTGGCGTAATAGCGGGTGATCAAAGATGCGGCGTGCGTTCTCATTCAGCTATGATGTGAGCCTCTTTTAGCTGCGCGTACTGGAACGGACTATGATTACCCAAACGATCACGGCGAGTGGCCGGCAAGTGAATAGGCGATCGACCCGCGCCGGTTCGCGCGCTCACGCGTACCCGCTGATGGCTCTGCTGATCTTGGCTTTTATGGGTGTTTCGCAACGCGCGCATGGTGCTGATCCGCTGGCAACGGACGATCCTTTCCTATGGTTAGAGGACTTAGCAAGCCCGCGGGCACTTGAGTGGGTGGCCAGCGAAAACACCAAGACCCTCGAGGTGCTTGAGCAAGATCCACGATATCCGGGCCTTTATGCGCAGGCGCTAGCGATCGCTGAGGCGAAAGATCGCTTACCACAGCCGCAGATGCTTGCAGGAGCTGTCTACAATTTATGGCAAGACGCAGACCACGTGCGCGGCATCTGGCGTCAGACATCGGTTGCTGATTACATCCAAGAGAGTCCAGCGTGGCACACGGTGCTTGACGTGGACGCGCTGGCGCAGGCTGAGGGTGCTAATTGGTTTTTTGCGCATGCCAATTGCCGTCGACCGCAGCAGACGCGGTGTCTAGTGTCTTTATCCGATGGTGGTGAGGATGCGGTGAGCGTGCGTGAATTTGATTTAGCGTCAGGTACCTTCGTGCCGCACGGCTTTGAGTTAAGTCGTGGCAAGCAAACCATTGCGTGGGTGAACGCAGACAAGCTGCTGGTTGCGCGCGAGTGGGGCGCTGACACGTTGACAGCCTCCGGTTACCCCTTTGTTGTTAAGGCGCTAAAGCGCGGTCAAGCGCTCGCTGATGCCCACGAAATCTTTCGTGGTGCGCCGACAGATGTGGCCGTGCATCCGGTCAGCCTCGTGGATGGTGAGGGTCGTTCGCTCCAGTTACTGGTGCGCGCAGTGACCTTCTTTGAGTCAGAGATCTATCTCGTGGCAGGGGATTCGGTGCGGCGTCTAGCGCTACCTGCAAAGTCTTCTGTTGAGGAGTTCGTTGCAGGGCGGTTGCTGGTGCAGCTCAACGAGTCGTGGAGCATCAATGGCGCTGTGTACAGCGCAGGTTCGCTCGTCTCGCTGGAGCTATCGGCGCTACAGCACGATCCGGTACACCTGCGTCCGACAAGCGTGTACGTGCCAGGGCCAACAGAGTCGCTTGGTGAGATCGCCGCCACGCGTAATCGATTGGTGATTACAAGTTATGAGTCGGTCCGCGGACGGGTCGCAGTGTATGCGCCGCGTAGCCGAGGTGCCTGGAGCAAGACCGCAATTGCTGTGCCAGATTTTGTATCAGTGGAGGTCGCTGCGACTGATACACGGACCAATCAAGCGCTCGTACAGGTGCAGGGATATTTGACTCCCTCATCGATGTGGTTGCTCGATAGCGAAGCCGCAACCATGAGTCCTGCAAAGCAGTTACCGGCAAAGTTTGATGCGAGCCATGAGGTGGTTGAGCAGTTCTACGCCACCTCGTTGGATGGTACGCGTGTGCCGTATTTTGTTGTACACCGGGCAGATATGGCGGCAGACTCGAGCAATCCGACTATTTTGTATGCGTATGGCGGCTTCCAAGTGTCAGAGACGCCGATTTATTCTGCGACCATGGGCAAGCTGTGGCTAGAGCGTGGCGGCGCTTTCGTCGTCGCTAATATTCGTGGTGGCGGTGAGTTTGGGCCTAGCTGGCACGAGGCTGGGCTCAAAACCAATCGCCAGCGCATCTATGATGATTTTGCGGCCGTTGCGACTGATCTGATTGCGCGGCACATCACCTCGCCGCGCCGACTGGGGATCCAGGGTGGCTCTAATGGGGGATTGTTGATGGGGGTGGAGTTCACCCAACATCCCGAACTCTTTAGTGCTGTGGACATTCAGGTGCCGCTACTTGATATGTTGCGCTTTGAACAGATTGCAGCGGGACCTTCCTGGGTGGGTGAGTACGGTAGTGTGTCGAATCCGCGGGAGCGGGATTTCCTGGCGCAGATTTCGCCGTATAACAACCTTAAAGCGGGTGTTCATTATCCAGAGCCGCTGGTATGGACGACAACCAAGGATGATCGAGTGGGCCCGCAGCATGCGCGCAAGTTTGCAGCGAAGCTCAATTCGATGGGCTTGCCTTACTTCTTTTACGAGGTGACTGAGGGCGGTCACGGTAGTGGAGCCAATCTGAAGGAGCGTGCCCATACTGGCGCGCTTGAGATGACGTATTTCACGCGGCAGTTAATGGATTAGCTGCCAGGCGTTTTGAGACGCCTTAGGCGCCGTGCGTTATGCTGTCGTCTTTATAGGTACGCAAGCACTGCGTTGCCAGCTTGCTGTGTGCTTGCAGCGCTGGTCTTAGGGCGCAGATCGGCCGTGCGTACACCAGCCTCAAGCGCTTGAATCACGCCGCGCTCTAAGAAAGCGGCTTCCTGCTCCAGTTGTAGCGAATAGCGTAAGAGCAATGCTGCCGACAAGATGGTGGCATAGGGATTTGCGATCCCACGCCCAGCAATGTCAGGAGCTGAACCGTGAATCGGCTCATATAGTCCTAAGCGACCGTCGCCGAGGGATGCCGATGGGCATAGTCCTAAGGAGCCAGGCAGCATGGAGGCTTCGTCAGTCAAAATGTCACCGAACATGTTTTCGGTGATCACGACATCGAAGTCGCTCGGGCGTCGCAGTAAGTGCATAGCTGCTGCATCAATATACATGTGATCCAAGATCACATCAGGAAACTCGGTCGCGACAATACGTGTCGTGATCTCGCGCCACAACCTAGAGGTTTCGAGCACATTGGCTTTGTCGACTGAGGTGAGTCGACTGCGTCGCGTGCGCGCAAGGCGTGCGCCTAAGCGTGCGATACGCTCGATCTCATGCGCGCTATACACGCACAGGTCGCTCGCAGAGTCGACAGTGCGTGTTTTGGCTCCGAAATAAATACCGCCAGTGAGTTCGCGGATGACGAGAATGTCGACATCTGTCAGTAATTCTGGCTTGAGTGGCGAGGCATCGACGATAGACGGGTAGCAAACCACGGGGCGCAAGTTCGCATACAGCCCGAGTTCGCGGCGTAGCCCCAAAATCGCTTGTTCTGGCCGAACTTTGAGGTTGGGATCAGAGTACTTCAGTGCACCGATGGCGCCAAACAGAATCGCATCTGCGTGTTGGCATGCTGCGAGCGTGGGACTCGGCAGTGGTTCGAGCCCTAAGTCCATCGCGGCGGCGCCAACGGGCGCGGCGTCGATCTCAAAGTTATGGCCGTAGCGCGTTTCGATGGCTCGCAGGCAGCGCACGGCCTCGGCCGTGACTTCCGGGCCGATGCCGTCGCCTGCGAGTAGTGCGATGCGGGCCTTCACAGCTGTGTGCGGGCCTCGTAGGCGGAAATTTCCGCGCTTTTTGACAGCAGGTATCCGGTTTCATCGACCCCATTCAAAAGGCAATAGCGAGCAAACCGCTCGATCACAAACGGCACTGTGCTTTGGTCGGGAAGGGTGAGTACACAGCCCTCTAAGTCGATACTGACCAAAGAGCCAGGCGTAGCGATCAGCTTGGCGTGCGTAGACTCATCCACCACGACTGGAATCAAGCCATTCTTCAGGCAATTGTTGCGAAAGATATCGGCGATTTCGGTAGACACCACGGCCCTAAAGCCGTAGTCATATAATCCCCATGGTGCATGCTCGCGAGAGGAGCCGCAGCCGATGTTGCGACCAGCAACTAAAATTTGACAGCCTACTGCTTCGCTGCGATTCAGAATGAAGTCCGGGTTGGGTTGGCCGTTACCGTCGTAGCGCCAGTCTGCAAATAAATGTTTGCCAAGACCGTCACGGGTCGTGGTTGTTAAGAAACGCGCGGGCATTATTTGATCGGTGTCGATGTTGCTACTTGGCATCACAACGGTGCGCGAATGTATTGTGCGTATCGGGTCCATAGCAGTTCCTATGCGGTTAAGCGCGAGCGCGGATCGCTGACGCGTCCCGCAAGCGCGCTGGCTGCCGCTGTAATTGGGCTCGCGAGCAGTGTGCGCGCACCCACGCCTTGTCGACCTTCAAAATTACGGTTGCTGGTGCTCACGCAGTAGGACCCGCGACTGACCAGATCGCCGTTCATGCCGAGGCACATAGAGCAGCCCGACTCGCGCCATTCGGCGCCCGCGTCAATGAATACGCGATCCAGACCCTCGGCCTCTGCCAGGTGCTTGATCTGTTGTGAACCGGGGACGACCAAAAAGCGTACACCGGGAGCAACTTTATGGCCTTTTACGATAGCGGCCGCTGCGCGTAAGTCAGATAAACGCGCATTCGTGCAACTACCCAAGAACACAAACTCGACCGGCTGTCCTTGTAAGGCTTGACCTGCGGTGAGTCCCATATAGGCCAGTGCCTTGGCATGCACTTCGTCATTTGCCTGAGTTGGTACCTTGGCGCTGATCCCAATCGACATGCCTGGATTCGTGCCATAGGTAATCATGGGTTCGAGCGTGCTCGCATCGATATCAATCTGCCGGTCAAAGCGCGCGTCCGCGTCCGACGGTAGCGTCTTCCAGTGTGCGACAGCACGGTCGAAGGCAGCTCCCTGTGGTGCATGCGGCTTGCCATTTAAATAGGCGTACGTAGTCTCGTCGGGCGCCACAAGACCGGCGCGTGCGCCGGCCTCAATGGACATGTTGCAGACTGTCATCCGCTCGTCCATGGATAGCGCTCGGATGGTGCTGCCACGGTACTCAATGACGTAACCAGTTCCGCCACCCACACCGAGCTCACGAATAATGGCAAGCACAAGGTCCTTCGCGGTGACGCCAAAGGGTAGAGCGCCCTCGACGTTGACTGCGAGCGTCTTTGGCTTACGCTGCAATAGGCACTGCGTCGCAAGGACATCGCCCACTTCGGTGGTGCCGATTCCAAATGCCAGTGCGCCAAAGGCGCCGTGGGTACTGGTGTGGCTATCGCCACAAACGATGGTTTTTCCAGGCTGAGTAAGGCCAAGCTCTGGACCGATAATATGGACGATCCCGCGTTGCTTGTGGGTGAGTCCTAGGAGTTCAACCCCGAACTCAGCGCAATTTTTTTCGAATTCATGTATCTGTTTCGCCGCGCTTTGCATGCGGATCGGGATCTTGCCAAACAGCTGATCGGTGTCCGTTGGAGTCGAGTGGTCCAAGGTAGCAAAGGTGCGATCGGTGCGGCGCACCGGAAGCTTGCGGGCACGTAGGTTTGAAAATGCTTGCGGCGAAGTGACCTCATGCGTCAGATGCAGGTCGATGTACAGGACCGCAGGTGTATCAGCGGTCTCGGCGACGACCTCATGTGCGTCCCACAGTTTCTCAAAAAGCGTGCGTGCCGTCATACAGTGACCTTTGCGAGTTGAGCGGTGCGCTCGAGTTGGGCGTGCGTGGGAGGAGCGCTATTGCGCGATGCGTCAATGCGATTGATGACCTCAATGTACGCTCGCGCGCTCGATTCAATGATGTTAGTGCTGATGCTTGAGCCGCGATAACTGCGCTGATTGTGTTCGACATACACGATAGCCTCGCCTTGTGCGTCCTCGCCCTCGGTGACGCTGCGCACCTCAAATTTATTGAGCTTGATGCTAATGCCCGTAGCAAGTTCGATCGCCTTGAATGAAGCATCAATTGGTCCATCGCCCGTGGCACCTTGCTCAACATGATGGCCATCGCTGTGCGCTAATCTGACGACGGCAGAGGCAGCTGACCCTGACGTGGCTGAGGTCCACAGCGTTTCAATGAGCCAAGGACCGACGGCGCTGTCGCCAGCGCGCAGTACCAGTGACTCAATGTCACCATCAAACAATTCTTTTTTCTTGTCCGCGAGCGCCTTGAACTCATCAAACACGCGGTTAAGCTCAGCTTCTGGTAGATCAAACCCGAGTTCGCGAATACGCTCGCGCAGTGCATGGCGCCCGCTGTGCTTGCCGAGCACTAAGTGGGTGCGACTCAGGCCGACATCCTGTGGCCGCATGATTTCATAGGTCGAATGGTGCTTCAGCATGCCGTGTTGATGGATACCCGACTCGTGTGCGAAGGCGTTTTCACCAACGATCGCCTTATTACGCGGGATGGGCATCCCGGTGATAGTCGAAACCAGTCTTGATGTGGGATACAGGCGGGCGCTATTGATTCCGGTCGTGAGCCCATAGAAACTCTCGCGCGTTTTAAGCGCCATGACGACTTCTTCGAGCGAGCAATTGCCAGCGCGCTCACCAATCCCGTTAATGGTGCACTCGATTTGGCGTGCACCGGCAAGTGCTGCGGACAGGCTGTTTGCAACAGCCATCCCTAAATCGTTATGGCAGTGCACCGACAAGACGACTTGATCAATGTCGCGAACATGTTGCTTTAAATATGCAAAGACTTCCATGAACTCCTGTGGCGTGGTGTAGCCCACAGTGTCAGGGATATTAATCGTGGTTGCGCCTGCTGCAATGACGGCTTCCACGACTTGAGCTAGGAACTCTAACTCTGTGCGCGAGGCGTCTTCCGGCGAGAACTCTACATCAGCGCATAGACTATGAGCATAGCGAACTGCGTCGACTGCGGCCCTCAGAATTTCTTCCTTCGCCATGTTGAGTTTGTGTTCGCGATGAATCGCAGACGTGGCGAGGAACACGTGGATGCGATGACGGGCCGCAATCTTTATCGCGCTGTACGCTTTATCGATGTCTTCTCGGCTACTCCGAGCAAGGCCACAGATGATGGGGCCTTTCACCTCACGTGCAATGGTATGCACGGACTCCCAATCGCCCTTCGAGGCAGCCGGAAAACCGGCTTCAATCACGTCCACGCCCAGATCCGCGAGTGCTTTGGCGATGCGCAGCTTTTCTGCTGGCATCATGCTGCAGCCCGGGGACTGCTCGCCGTCCCGCAGCGTCGTATCAAAAATAACGACGCGGTTCTGATCTGTCGTGGCGTGATTGCTGTCCATGGCGAGGTCCTGAGTTTTTAGCGACCCTGCTCCAGCCAGGGCATGCGCGCACGTAATGCACGACCGACTTTCTCGATGGGGTGCTTGAGGTCCTTGTTAAGCAGCGCGTTGTATTGTTTTTTGCCGGTACGCGTCTCGCGAATCCACTGGCGTGCAAAAGTGCCGTCTTGGATTTCGGTCAAGATTTTCTTCATCTCTTTTTTGGTCGCACCCGTCACGATACGCGGGCCACGCGTCAAATCGCCATACTTGGCTGTCTCCGAGATGAACTGATGCATCTTGGCAAGTCCGCCTTCCTGCAGCAGGTCAACAATGAGCTTTAGTTCATGCAAGCACTCGTAATAAGCAGCCTCGGGCTTGTAGCCGGCTTCGACCAGAGTTTCAAAGCCTTTAACGACCAGTTCGGTCGCGCCACCGCACAGCACAACTTGCTCACCAAACAGATCAGTAACCGTCTCTTCCTCAAATGTGGTCTCAAGCACTCCGCCGCGCGTTCCACCAATGCCGTGTGCATAGGCGAGTGCCTGATCTTTCGCTTGATTTTTTGCGCGGCCAGCACCGTTTTGTGCAACAGCAATTAGGCAGGGTACGCCGCGGCCTTGTTGATATTGGCGACGGACGAGATCGCCCGGGCCTTTGGGTGCGATTAAGACCACGCCCAAATCTTTGCGTGGCTTGATTTGTTTAAAGTGGATGTTAAAGCCGTGAGCGAACAGCAGCGTGGCGCCGGGAGCCAAGTTCGTTCGGATCTCTTCGTACACAGCAGGCTGTGTTAAGTCTGGCGTTAGCAGCGCCACGAGCGCTGCGCCCTTCACGGCAGTGGCGGGTTCGGCAACACGCAAGCCATCTTTTTTTGCCTTCGCCCAGCTTGCTCCAGCGCGACGTGCGCCAACGACGACGTTGTAGCCAGAGTCTTTCAAGTTAAGCGCGTGGGCGCGTCCTTGGCTGCCGTAGCCTAAAATGGCGACTGTTGCACCGCGCAGGGCTGCTTTCTTGACATCTTTAGCTGAATAAATGCGCATTTAACTCTCCAAAACTCTGTGTAGAAGGCCGAAAGAAAACCCCGCCTCGGACGAAGCCGGTGCGGGGTTCCTGATGTTCGTTACGTTATTTAGAACGTCAGCTGTGGGTCCCGCACCGTGATGGGCGTCGAAGCAGCCCGTCACGCCACCGGTCACGAAGCGCGAGTTGCGACGAGACAGTGCGTACAGATGTCGTGCGATGGGTCATGGTGTGACAGCGCGTAAATGTGTGCGATAACAGGCACATATCATCACACGGTGGCCAGTGTTGTCAATCAAAGCCTTGCCGCCACACTCGCAAGTGCGCAGGCTCGGGTATTCTGAGGGCTGAACCCCGAAAAATTGCATGGATTACTGCCGATGACAGCGTACCTCGATCACACGCCCGCGCTCTTAACGCCGATTTGGCTGGTTCCGCAAGCCGATGCCGACGGGTTTGCGCAGAGGTTGCCGGAGGGTTTGCGCGCGCTTGCGCAGAGCTGGGCGCGCACCAGTAGTTTCCGAGGTGAGCCAGGTAGAGTGTTGCTGATTCCATCAGTAAATGGTGGGCTTGGCTGCGTGTTGCTTGGTCTTGGCACGCGCGCGTCACTCGCTGACGTCGCACCTTACGATGTTGCCGGTTTGCCCGAGCGCCTGCCGAGTGGCGCTTACCAATTCGCCGATGTGTTGTCACCAAAGGGCGCCACCACGGTCGCTCTAGGTTGGGGTTTAGGTTCGTACCGTTATGAGCGCTATAAATCGTCAAGCGGCAGGCCACCGATGGCGCAGTTGGTTTTCTCGGCCGGAGCGGATTCGGCCGAGGTGCGTCGTTTGGTTGAAGCCGATGCGCTGTGTCGCGATCTAATTAATACGCCGGCTGTTGATTTAACGCCCGCAGATCTGGCGCAGGCTGTAGCCAAGGTGGGCGCGCAGTCCGGTGCGCGGGTACGTGTCGTGGTGGGTGATGATTTGCTAACCCAGGGTTTTCCGCTAATTCATGCAGTGGGCCGTGCGGCAGCGGTGGCACCTCGCTTAATTGACTTAACGTGGGGTAATCAGGGTCCGCAGATCACCATTATTGGCAAAGGTGTTTGCTTTGATAGTGGCGGCTTGGATCTGAAGCCTGCCGCTGGGATGGCCCTGATGAAAAAGGATATGGGAGGCGGGGCCTGTGCGCTGAGTCTTAGTCAGCTGATTATGGCGGCACGCTTGCCTGTGCGCTTACGGCTGCTGATTCCTGCCGTTGAAAACAGTGTTTCAGCGGCGGCGATGCGTCCGGGAGACGTGATTAAAAGCCGCAAGGGGCTCACAGTTGAAGTGAATAATACCGATGCTGAGGGGCGCCTGGTACTTGCTGATGCGCTCGCCTACGCGGATGAGGAAAGACCCGATCTGATCATTGATCTTGCGACATTAACGGGGGCTGCACGGGTGGCGCTCGGCGCAGAAGTTCCGGCATTGTTTGCTAACTCTGTCACTTTAAGCACTGAGATTATGCAAGCCTCGCGACTGAGTTGTGACCCGCTGTGGGAATTGCCATTGTATGGCGGCTATGAGGATGAGCTGTCCTCAAAGGTGGCTGATCTATCGAACGTGTCTGCCTCATCGTTCGCAGGCGCCATCGTGGGCGCGCTCTTTTTAAAGCGTTTTGTTAGTGAAACAACGCAATGGGCGCATCTGGATCTGTATGCATGGAACCCGAAGGAACGCGCAGGGCGTGCTGTAGGCGCTGAAATGCAAGCCGTCCGCGCCCTGTGGCAGATGCTTCGCACGCGTTACAAGGCACTATAAATAACAGTCTGGTGCTGGTTGGTAGTCACCGTGGCCTCGTATACTACGGGTAGTTCGCAATCCTTACATTTAGAGACAGCGTATGGCAGCCAAAAAAACACGCATTGATTCCCGAGCTCACTCACGACTAGTGGTCGATGGAGTCAAACAGACGGCGAGTCGTGCCATGTTGCGCGCCGTCGGTTATACCGATGCGGACTTTCACAAGCCGTCAATTGGGATCGCGACAACATGGTCCAACATCACGCCGTGTAATGTGCATCTAGATGGATTTGCAGTGGCGGCTGCTGCCGCCGCGGATGCGGCCGGCGGTATTAGTCGTATCTTTAATACGATCACTGTGTCAGACGGAATCTCGATGGGCTCGCCAGGGATGCGCTATTCCTTGGTGTCGCGTGAAGTGATTGCTGACTCCATTGAGACGGTGGCTGGTGCACAAGGATTTGATGCATTGGTGGCGATAGGCGGCTGCGATAAGAACATGCCCGGGTGTTTGATTGCGCTCGCGCGCCTCGATCGACCTGCGGTGTTTGTGTATGGCGGCACCATCCGACCTGGCAAGGAACACCGTGACATCGTGACTGTCTTTGAGGCAGTCGGTGGTTATTCGGCAGGTACCGTGAGTGCCGCTAAACTAAAAACCGTGGAGAGTACTGCGATTCCTGGCGCGGGTAGTTGTGGTGGTATGTACACCGCAAACACCATGGCCTCGGCCATCGAGGCGTTGGGGATGAGTCTGCCTAACAGTTCAGCGCAAGATGCGGTTTCCCCCGTTAAGCTTGCCGATTGCCGTGCTGCGGGCGCAGCGGCCGTTCGTTTAGTGAAAGCCGGTATTCGTCCGTCCATGATCATGACGCGCAAGGCCTTTGAAAACGCGATTACCACAGTCATTGCGCTTGGTGGGTCCACGAATGCCGTGTTGCATTTGCTGGCGATGGCGCATGCGGCGAACGTGCGCTTACGCTTAGACGACTTTACGCGTGTTGGAAGGCGGGTGCCGGTGCTTGCGGATCTGAAGCCGAGCGGCAAATACCTGATGTCCGAACTAGTTGCCATCGGTGGTATTCGGCCGCTCATGAAAGCGCTGCTCGATGAAGGGCTGCTGCACGGTGATTGCCTGACGGTCACCGGCCGTACGTTGGCTGAGAATTTAAAAGCTGTCGGACCTTATCCAAAGGGCCAAGCTATCGTGCGGCCGCTGTCCGATCCCATCAAAGCCTCGAGCCACTTGGTAGTGCTCTACGGAAATCTTGCGAGTGAGGGCGCGGTGGCCAAGATCACCGGTAAAGAGGGACTGCTTTTTAAGGGTAGTGCGCGGGTGTTTGATTCCGAAGAGCAAAGCCTGCAGGCCATCCTTGATGGTGTGGTGCAAGCCGGCGATGTCGTGGTGATTCGCTATGAGGGCCCGCGTGGGGGGCCTGGGATGCGCGAAATGTTGAGCCCGACGGGTGCGATTATGGGGAAAGGGCTGGGCGACAAGGTTGCCTTGATCACGGACGGTCGTTTTTCCGGGGGGAGCCATGGCTTTGTGGTGGGGCATGTCTCGCCGGAAGCGGCGCTCGGCGGACCACTTGCGCTCGTTAAAGACCGGGACCTTATTACGATTGATGCGAAGACACGGACCCTGACGCTGCATGTGAGTGCGCAGGAATTAAAGCAGCGGCGCGCCGCATGGCGGGCGCCTGCGCCTTATACCGAGCGTGGGGTGTTGGCGAAATATGTCAGGCAGGTGACGAGTGCATCCTTAGGAGCTATTACCGATCCGCCAGTCATCCCAATGCCGCGGACGGTGCGCAAATAAGCGGTCAACTTTACTCGGGTTGTGCAGCGGAAAAACTTCACAGAGGTGGCTTGACAAGCGTAAAAAATAGGTCAAAAGCGTTAAATCGTGCCGTTAGCTTGGACATCTGAGTGACATAAAGAGCTAAACACTTGCGCGAGTGCGCGACAGGCGTTATCGTCTGGATACGTCGGGTGAGTTGAGGGGCGTGCAGCAATGTGCGCTCGATCGTTTTCCGACCGCAGGTTTGAGGGTTGCGTAGGTTAGCAACCAGAGCGGATCGGCAGGCTGTCACGTCTAGTGGCTGCGGCCGGTCTTAGGATGGGTTCAGGAGATAGGGGCTCTTTGCTGCATGGCAAGCTCGCAAGCTACTCGTCGGACGATGGTATTATCCGTGGTCATCGGTGCCCACGTCGCATTTGCGATCGGACTCATTGCCGCTTCGGCAGTGAAGTACGTTCCGCAACTGCGCGAGATGTTGGACGCCAAGCTCATCAAGCACGAAGAAGAGCCGCCACCCAAGGAGCCGCCACCGCCGCCTCCCGATTTCAAGCCACCACCAATCCAGACGCCAAGTCTGGACTTGCCTGTTGTAGCCGGCCCACCGTCCGAGCGCGCAGTGGTCGTGCCAAAGGCAGAGCCACCTCCGCCGGCAGCGAAGCCCGCACCGCCACCGATCACCCAGGCGCGTGTTGCAAAAGGCAGCAACCTTGGCGAGGCGTGTAGCACATATTATCCGTCGGCTTCGCGCCGCTTGAGCGAGGAAGGCTCCGTCGTGCTGCTCGTGTTCGTGGCGCCGTCTGGCCGCGTGTCCGAAACCAAGGTTGAGACGTCAAGCGGCATCGGTCGTTTGGATGAGGCCGCGCAGAAGTGCGTGACCGCGCAGGGGCGGTTCGAGCCCCAGAAAGTTGGTAGTGAGGCTGTTGGCTCTTGGCAGCGCATGAAATGGACATGGCGTTTGACGTCTTGATCCGTTGATTTTTGTTCAGTGTTTTTAATTTCTGATTTGTACTCATACGTAGAGGGATTTGATCATGGCTGACGCAGCTGTTTCGCAAAACATCGTCACGTCGTTCTGGGAGACGAGCGGACCCTTTGGGAAGTTCCTGATGGTGATCCTCGCCATCATGTCGCTCTACTCTTGGTACGTCATGATTCTGAAGGTGCTCGACCAGAAAGCCCTTCGGAACTACGCCACCGCGGCGGAGAAGGACTTCTGGGCTGCCTCGAGCCTGCAAGACGGCGTTAACCGTCTGAAGGGCGGCGATGACAACGCGTTCCGTGGACTGGCGTCTGATGGTATTCAGTCGCTGGACCATCACGAGCGCAACAAGGGTCGCCTCACAGAGAACATCGACCTGCACGACTGGATTTCCAGCCACTTGCAGCGTCGCGTCGATCTGATCACCAACGACTTGGCCAGCGGCATGTCAGTGCTCGCCTCGGTCGGCGCGACTGCGCCGTTCGTCGGTTTGCTCGGTACCGTTGTCGGCATCTTGAACGCACTGCGGGCGATTGCATTGTCGGGTCAGGCGTCACTTGACAAGGTCGCAGGACCTGTCGGCGAGGCGTTGATCATGACCGCGATTGGTCTGGGCGTCGCGATTCCGGCCGTGCTTGGTTTTAACTGGATGACCCGTCGCAACAAGTCACTCATCGAGCGTGTGAACTACTTTGCGCACGATCTGCACCAGGCACTATTGTCGGGCGCACGTGTACCCGCGGCCAAAGCAGCACCTGCTGCTGCGGTCAAGAAGTAAGTTCGGCACCTAGGGAGCGCGATATATGGCAGGCGGCGCACCAGTCGGCGATGGTGATTACAACGCGGAACCAAACGTGGTTCCGCTCGTCGACATCATGCTTGTTTTGCTTATTATCTTCATCATCACCGTTCCGGTGGCGACGAAGGCGGTGAAGCTGACGCTCCCGACCAACTTTAACGAGCCGACGGAGACGAAGCCTGAGGACGTCAGCCTATCGGTTGACTTCACCGGGACGGTGTACTGGCAGGACAGCCCAATTTCTCTAGAAAAGCTAGGGCAATATGCGGCGGCCGAGGCGGTGAAAGATCCGCAGCCTGAAGTGCACATCCGTGCGGATAAGCGGGTGAAGTACAGCTACATTGCGAACGTGCTGCAGGTGCTGCAGCGCGTGAGCCTTCTAAAAGTTGCCTTTATTGCTGAGCCGCCGCACGCGGATGACTGAGTGATCCGGTTGCCCGCCAACGGGCAACCTTCCTCAACGTCACGAGGTCTCGGCCGGTTCATTCGGTTTTGGAGTAGACACGATGGGAATGTCAGTAGGCGCGCAAGACGATTACAACGTGACGATGAACGTGGTACCGCTCATCGATATCATGCTTGTGTTGCTCATCATTTTTATTATCACACTGCCTGTCATGACCCATGCGGTCAAGATTGATTTGCCGCGTGCAACCAATACGCCACCGCCTGAGCATCCGGCACCGCCCGTCAACATTGATGTTCAGTACAACGGTACGGTTCTGTGGGACGGCGCGGCAGTTTCGCCGGTGGATTTGCGCTCATATATCGCAGATGCGGCCAAGAAAGATCCGCAGCCAGAGGTGCATATCTCTGTGGATCGCAGTGCCCAGTATGATTACGCCGCAAAGGTGCTCTTCGCGGTTCAGCGTGGCGGCCTGAAAAAGATCGGCTTTGTCGCGGATGCCAGCGGCGGACTTTGAGGTCCGGGCGCGGCGCGCAGGGTTCGAGATAGTGGTATTTGGAAGGCGGGCTGACGAGTGTCGGCCCCTTTTTTTTGTGGCTGCAGTCCGCTCGGTGACTCGCAGTTGTGGCGTTGTCGGAGTGGAGGCCTAAGTTAGATGAGCACGCGCGCAATAAACGTTCGATCAATGGTGTTTGGTTTGCTGGTCAGTGCGACGGCTGTTTTGGCATTCGGTCTCACGATGAGCCCGTCCGCTCAGGCCGAGGGCCAGCAGGTTTCAAAGCCCGTCTGGGAAAAGTACGAGCCAGCGCAAACGGCGTTTAAGAACAAAGATTACGCCGCGGCTTTAAAGCTTGCCAAAGAAGGCTTGGCCGTTTCTAAATCACCGTTTGAAAAGCTCGCATGCCTGACTGTTGCTTATCAGTCGGCTGTGAATGCACGCTCTTACAGCGAGGCGATCGACGCCGGTGAGCAGCTCATCGCGGTCGAAGGTGTGCCGAGCCAAACAAAGTTGAGCACGCTCAAAGTATTGCCACAGCTGTATTTTGCGACGAACCGTTTAGATAAAGCTGTGACGGCTCAGAAAGACTACATGCGTATTGCTGGGAGCAATAGTTCTGAGGACTGGAACATGCTGGCGCAGATGTACTCGCAGCAGAAGAACTGCGCCGACGCCTTGCCGGCGCTGGAGAAGGCGCTCGCTGGCGGTAAATCCGCATCAGAGGCGCAGTTACAGTTGCAAAGTGCGTGCTATGCCAAGGGCACTGATTTTGACAAGCGCTTGACTGTCAACGAGGAGTTGCTGCGGCGCTTCCCGAAGAAGGATTACTTTAAGCAGGTGTTATTTATTTACCAGGCCACCAAACGGCTGGATGACTATGCCTACGCGCAACTGCTGCGGTTTGGCTATGAGCATGATTACTTGGATTCGGATACCGACTACATCAAGCTTGCCGAGATGGCGCTTGATGTAGGCACCACGGGTGAGGCGCTACGCATTCTTGAAAAGGGTATCGCGAAGAAAACGCTGAAGGCTGCTGACAAGGTGGCGCGTTTGCTTGATCAGGCAAAATCGCGTTCAGCTGAGGACGCGAAGCGCGTGGGCCAGCTCGATAAGGAAGCCCGTGCCGGCAAGAATGGCGATACCGATCTCAAGGATGGCTATATCTATTTTGGTATGGGTCAGTACGACAAGGCTGCTGAGGCGATGGCACGTGCGTTACTGCCGGACCATGTCGCTAAGGTGAAGCGGGTGGATGATGCCAACATGATGCTCGGCGTGGCCTACACACATTTGCATAAGAAGGCCGAGGCTGACAAGGCATTTGCAGCAGCAAAGGCGTCGCCGCAAATGGCGCCGGTTGCCAAAATATGGGCCAGCGGAAACTGATACGGATACGGACCTATTGGTCGTGGGGGTAAGTATGACTCTGTTCACTGGACGGTTTAGTCAGGTTGTCGGTGCGGTCACGGTGGGCTTGGCGCTGTGCCTCGGCACGCTGTCGGCACAGGCTGCAGACGATAAAAAGCCGCCAACGGTGTCCGCTGAGGTCGCCAAGATACTAAAGCCTGCGCAGGATGCGGCTCAGAAGGGTGACTTTGATGGCAGCTTCACCTTGGCGCAGCAAGCTTTGGGTATTGCCAAAAAGCCCTATGACATTGAGGTGTCGTTGCGCATTGCGCTGTATGCGGCTGGCAAGAAGCAGGACTTTCCAACCTATGCCACCTTGCTTGAACAGTTAAACACACTCGATTCGATTTCGGCCGAAGAGAAAGCCAAGAGCTACAAGCCGCTGGCGCAGATCTATGGCCAGCAGAAGAACTTTGACAAAGCCATTGGCTACGCCGCGAAGTGGACCCAGTCGGGTGGCGGTGTAGAGGCCTACACGCTGCTTGCGAACTTGTATTTGACGCAGAAAGATTATGCGAACGCGGTGGTAGCGCTTGAGCATGCTGTCGAAGGGCGCTCACCTGCGGAAAACGAATTGAAGCAGTTGAACTATTCCTATTACCAATTGACGCTTGCTGCGACTGATGACAAGACGAAGGCTATCTACAAGAAAAAGCGCTGGGATGTCATGGAGACGTTGGTTGCGCGTTTCTTGGCGCGCGACTATGTATCGGACTTGCTGCTGATCTATCAAGAGCAAAAACTTGACGACCGTGCGCTGCTAAATATGTATCGATTCATGTACGAAAAAGACTTTATGACCCGTGAGTCGGAGTTTGTTGACTACACCGATATGGCCTTGAATCTCGGTGCACCGGCTGAGGCGCTGCAAGTCATTAATCGTGGCATACAGAAAGATTTGGTGAAGTTGATTTCGAAGACTGATCGCAACAGCACCATGCTGGCGCAGGCGAAGCAGCAGACCGCTGAAGATAAGAAAACGATCGACAAGGAAGCACAGACAGTCAAAACAGGCGAGGCCGCTGTCAAGGTTGGACTCGCTTACCTCGGCTTGGGTGAGTATCAAAAGGCTGTGGATATGATCAAGCAAGGCCTAAGCCCTGATCGTATCGCGAGCGTAAAGCGCGTGGACGATGCCAATATGATGCTGGGCGTGGCCTACGTGCGGCTTGGGAAGGCTGATGACGCAAAGGCGGCGTTCACTGCGGCAGCAGCGGATGCACGCATGAGCCATGTTGCCAAAGTCTGGTTGAGTACGCTGTAACGCGCTTTTTGGGTGGGCCGCGCCCGCCCGGCTCTGTCGAATAGACAGAGCGCGCCCGCGCCGCGTCAGCGGCGGGGCAGCGTGGCGAGATACCGAGTGGCGTCAGCTAGGGAGACCACTTCCGCGTACTTCGCCTGTAAATCAAATAGATTGGCATCGTGAGGTGCGGGTGCTCGGTCACCGACCGCGTCACGAACCACCAGCGGGATAAAGCCATGCTGGCAGGCATCCACAGTGCTTGCGCGTATACAGCCACTCGTGGAGACGCCTGCGATCAGTACGGTGTCCACGCCGAGGGATGTCAAGGTGGACGCGAGGCTGGTACCAAAAAAAGCGCTCGCGTATTGCTTGGTAATCACGGTCTCGCCGCTGATAGGCTCAAGTCCCTGCGCAAATGCCGCGCGCTCAGGATAAGCGCCTGCTTCGAAACTTTTTAGCGCTGGCACTTTGCGAAAAAACACTCCGCCATCGCGCCCGCCTGGCTGATACGCGACGTTGGTGTGGATGATCGGTATCTGTACGGCTCGCGCGGCATTTAGGAGCGCAACAGCACCACGGTGCGCCGCATGGCAGCCTTCGCCGCCATACAAGGGCGAGTCCGGTAGCAAGTAGGCGTTCACGAGATCAATGACTAAGAGTGCCGGTTGACGGCCCGGAGTGAGTGCCGCTTTAAAACCACCGCGTGCGTAATTGTCGTTGAGTGTTTCTAATGTCATGACGGATAGCTTAAATCACGCCCTGCGCTTTGAGGGCGGCATAGCGTTCTGCGGTTAGCTTGAGTAGCGATTGGTAGACGTCATCGTTGTGCTGGCCGAGTTCTGGGGCCGCACTGCGTATGCCGCCTGGCGAGCGTGAGAGTTTGGGGGCCACGTTTTGCATCTTCAGTTCACCCAAGGTGGGGTGCTGAGTCGTGACGATCGCGTTACGTGCTACAAAGTGCGGATCGTCGAGCATGTCTGGCGCTCGATAAATAAGGCCTGATGGCACTGCGGTTGCTGGTTTTTCAAGAATCGCGAGTACTGCGCTGGTGGTCATGGAACTCGTCCAGCGCCCGACACGCTCGTCAAGTTCTGCCTGGTGAGCGCCGCGCGCATGATGCGTCGCGTAGTCGGGGTGTTGCGCTAATTCGGGTTCGCCCATGGCGAGGGCTAGGCGCGTAAACACGGTGTCCTGATTGGCGGCAATCAGCACGAGTCCATCGCTAGTGGGATAGACGTTGGATGGCGCGACATTGGGCAGAATGGCGCCTGTGCGCTCACGGATGAAGCCACGCTTGTCATAGTCTGTGATGAGTGACTCCATCATATTGAGCACTGCTTCGTAAATGGCTGAATCCACCACTTGGCCGAGGCCAGTCTTTTCGCGGTAGTGCAGTGCGGAGAGCGCGCCGACGCAGGCAAAGGTGGCGGCTAGCGAGTCACCGATGCTAATGCCCATCCGCGATGGTGGGGTTGATGGGTCGCCGACCACGTAACGCAGTCCACCCATGGCTTCCCCAATAGCGCCGAAGCCTGGATCCTTCGCGCGCGGACCGGTCTGCCCAAACCCCGACACGCGGATCATAATCAGACGCGGGTTGATCGCGGAGAGTTCATTCCAGCCGAGGCCCCATTTTTCGAGGGTGCCTGGGCGAAAGTTTTCGAGCAAAAAGTCGGCTTCTGCCACGAGCTGCTTTAATAGCTCTTGGCCTTCGCTTTGGCGCAAGTCCAGCGTGATAGCGCGCTTATTGCGCGCAACCACCGGCCACCAAAGCGACGGCTCGCCCTCTTTTTGGCGCCCCCATACCCGCATGGGATCGCCCTGGTTGGGTGGCTCGATCTTGATGACATCAGCGCCTAGATCCCCGAGCAGCTGCCCGCAGAAAGGCCCAGCTAGCAACGTACCGAGTTCCAGCACCCGAAGATCGCCCAAAGGGCCGTTTTTGAAGGCAGTGTCAGTCATGGTTGTTCCCGTGCAGTGTGCATCGCTGTATACAATTCGTACCCGGTTTGGTCAAGTTATTCCCGCAGGCACTTGGGGCTGGGTGGCTTTCGTGTATACAATCGGCTCGTCCCCTTTCGTTGACAGAGATTCGCGCCTTGAACATAGCTGCTCGTACTGTCGAAATCCTCGAAGTCGGTCCCCGTGATGGACTGCAGAACGAGGCCACTGTTGTTGCAACAGCAACCAAGGTGGAATTCATTCAGCGGGCAGTCGCTGCCGGTATCCGCCGCCTTGAGGTGGCGAGTTTTGTAAATCCTAAACGTGTACCACAGATGGCCGACGCCGAAGCGGTGCTTGCGGCGTTGCCGCGTATCGCGGGTGTACAGTACGTGGGACTTGTGCTGAATCAGCGCGGCTTTGAGCGCGCACTTGCCGCCGGTTGCACGGAAGTGGGCATGGCAGTGGTAGCCAGTGATACCTTCAACCAGCGCAATCAGGGAGCCACCACACAGGAGTCGATCGACGCGTGGAGTGCGATCGCGCGTGCGGCACACGCGGCCGGAATTCGGGCGCAGGTGACGGTCTCCGCCGCCTTTGGGTGTCCGTTTGAAGGCGAGGTCCCGGCGACGCGCGTGATTGAAATCGCCAAGCGCGTGGCAGAAGCCATGCCGTGCGAGGTGGCCATCGCCGATACGATTGGGGTCGGTGTGCCGAGTCAGGTGACTGACTTGCTTGGTCGCTTGCGCGAGGCTTTGCCTGGAATGCCACTGCGCGGTCACTTTCACAACACGCGCAATACCGGGCTCGCGAATGCTTATGCGGCGATCGAGGCGGGTGTCAACACGTTGGACGCGAGTATTGGCGGTATCGGTGGTTGTCCGTTTGCACCAGCTGCAACCGGCAACATACCCACCGAGGATTTGGTTTACATGCTAAATCGCATGGGCGTTGAGTCGCATGTGGCGCTTGAACAGTTGATTGCCACAGGGCAATGGCTGCAGGAGCAGTTAGGACGCACGGTGCCGGGTATGCTGGTAAAAGCAGGCATATTCCCCGGGGCACGTGCTGCGTAGTTGGGAGTGGGCGCGCGGTGCGCGCGCATGAATTTTGAATGTATCGCTGAGTGATCGGTGATAGCGGTTACGGTTTACAGTCTGATTTCATCAATCTTGAGATTGCAGGTACCTACATGAGTTATCGATTGGGCGTTGACGTTGGCGGCACGTTCACCGACCTGTTACTAGTGAACGAGGGCACGGGCCAAACATGGACTGCCAAAGTGCCGAGCACACCGGCTGATCAGTCGATCGGCGTGCTCAATGGCTTGGCGCGTGTTTGCGAACGCGCAGGCATTTCTCCTGACCATATTGAGCACGTGATGCATGGCACGACGGTCGCCACGAACACGGTGCTCACTGGCAGCGGTGCGCGTTGCGGCTTGGTTACCACCAAGGGGTACCGACAGGTACTGCAGATCGCGCGCAGCTTTGTGCCAGGCGGGCTCGGCGGTTGGGTGATTTATAACAAGTCGCTGCCGATGGCGCCGCTTGCTTGCACCATCGAGGCCAATGAGCGAGTCGGTGCGAAGGGCGACATTGTGACGAAGCTGGATGAGAAGCACCTGCGCAAGCAGTTGCAGAGTCTGCGGTCCAAGAACATTGAGGCGCTGACTGTGTCACTGGTCAATGCCTACGCGAATGACGTGCATGAGAAGCGTATCAAGGCCATCGCGGCTGAGGAGTTGCCGGGAATCCCCGTGTCACTGTCCTCCGAGGTGGTTCCTGAGATGCAAGAGTACGAGCGTACCGTGACCACGGTGGCGAACTCTTACGTGCGTCCGCGTGTGCAGAAGTACGTGCATAATCTGACCACCAAACTTGCCAGCAACAGCAAGAATGTGAAATTGCATATCTTGCGTTCGGATGGCGGGCTCGCATCCGCTAAGTCTGCTGAGGAATACCCGGTCAACCTGCTGATGTCCGGTCCGGCGGGTGGTGTCACAGGTGCGCTGTGGGTCGCCGTACAAGCGGGCTTCCCGAACCTACTGACAGTGGACGTCGGTGGAACGTCGACGGACGTCGCCTTGATTATGAATGGTGAGCCGCGCTTGCGGCGCGAGACGACCGTGGGCGATGTCACGGTGCGTGCCTCGTCGGTGGATATCCGCACAGTTGGCGCGGGTGGTGGTTCGATCGCCCACGTGCCGGAACTCACCAAAGCACTGCGCGTTGGTCCTCAGTCTGCGGGTGCGGATCCGGGTCCCGCGGCCTATGGGCGCGGCGGCACGGAGCCCACGGTCACGGATGCGAACGTGGTGCTCGGGTATTTGCCGGAGATGCAGCGCCTCGGTGGCGATATGGAGTTGCGCCGCGATCTGTCGCAGACAGCCGTTAAAAAAGTAGGCACTGCCCTCGGTAAGACGGTCAAGGACGCAGCTCTGGGTATCTATGACATCGTGAACGAGAACATGGTGGGCGCTTTGCGACTGGTATCGGTCGAGCAAGGACATGATCCACGCGACTACGCGCTCATTGCCTTCGGTGGTGCGGGTCCGTTGCATGCCAACGCGCTTTCTCGTCTGTTGGGCTCCTGGCCGTCGATCATTCCACCAGGGCCAGGTGTGTTGTGTGCCTTGGGTGATGCAACGACCGCAGTGCGCGATGAGTCTGCACGGACCTTTATACGCACGTTCTCTGAGACCTCGAGTGCCGAAGTGGCGAAGGTGCTGCGCACCTTGGCAGACGATGCCGCGAGCTCGCTTGAGCGGGAGAAGGTTCCACGCCGCGAGATGCGGATCGGCTACCAAGTCGATGTGCGCTACAAGGGTCAGGGCTTGCAGCTCTCGATCAGCGTGGACTTGAAAGAACTGGAGAAGCGCGGACTGGCTGCGATCTCGGATCCTTTCGATGCGGAGCACAAACGATTGTTCACGTTTGCGTTGCCGCTCGAGCACGAGCTCGTCAATCTCCGTGCGTCCGTGCAAGGACGTGGAATTACGATTGACCGGCCGGTACTCAAAAAAGGCGGGCCAAATCCGAAGGCGGCTGCGGTTGCGAAGCAAAAGACCTACATGGATGGCAAGGACTACAACGCCACCGTATATGACCGCGCCAAGCTCAAGGCTGGCAATAAGGTGGCAGGACCTGCCATTGTGATGGAGATGGACTCCACGACTGTTGTTTTGCCACGCCATTATGGGTTGGTTGATAACTACGGCAATATTTTGATTTACCCAGACGGGTACAAGCCAAAGGCTTTGCAAAAGCCTAAAGCGAAGGCGAAGAGCAAGCCTGCGAGTAAGGCTAAGTCGAAGCCTGCGAGTAAGGCCAAGCCTGCGTCCAAATCCAAATCAACGTCGACGCGTCGTCGTTAACCGTTCGCCCGGAGCTTTCACATGCCAGCTAAAATTATTCAGACCAGCAACAAGAAGATGAAGAAGGTGAAGGTCGATTCGGTCACGATCGACATCATCGAAAGTGCGCTACGCAATGCGCGGTATGAGATGGACACAGTGCTCTTCCGCACTGCCATGTCACCCGGCATCCGTGAGCAGCATGACGAGTTCCCTATGATCGCCAATCTTGAGGGCAAGATGGTGGTAGGGCAGTTCGGTTCGTTTATCTGGGGCTTCATGCAAGGGTATGACGGCACCATTGAGGAAGGCGATATCTTCCTGACCTCGGATCCGTATTCCGTCAACGGCGCGATCAGTCATGCCAATGATTGGTTGATGCTGATGCCGATCTTCAAGGATGGACGCGTGATCGCGTGGGGTGCGATGTTCGGTCACATGACGGACATCGGCGGTAAGGTTCCAGGCTCATTACCTACCGATGCACGTCAGATCTTTGAAGAGGGCATTGTGATACCGCCCATCAAGATTTACCAGAAAGGCGTCTTGCAAGAGGATGTGCTGAAGGTGATTCTGCACAACTGCCGCTTGCCGATGTGGAATCTGTCAGATTTCAACGCCATTGTGGCCGCGCTGCGGACCGCGTCGATTCGTTGCATTGAGATCTCAACGCGCTTCGGCGACGATGTATTTTATTCAGCCATGGATGCCATGCTCGAGCGCAATAAGATCGCAATGCGCCAGCTGATTAAGCGCACTGTGCCTGAGAAGCGGCAGTATTTTGAAGATTACATCTGCGACGACGGTATGGGCATGGGCCCTTACAAGATTGCGTGCACCATGTGGCGTGAGGGTGAGAAGTGCATCTTTGACTTCACCGGCACCGACCCGCAGTCGATCGGCTCCATTAACTTTCTCTTGAATGAAGAGATGTTCAAAATGTTTGCCGGCGTGTACATGATTATGGTGTTCGACCCACAGATCCTGTTCAACGATGGCTTTTATGATTTGATGGAAGTGCGGATTCCATCCGGCACCTTGCTGAAACCTAAGCGTCCCGCAGCCTTGTCCTGCCGTACGCATGCGCTGGGGCGTATTTTTGACATTCTGGGTGGCTTGTTGGGTCAGGGAAATCCCGCGTTTATGTGCGCGGCAGGATTTTCTGACAGCCCACACTTCATGTACTCCGGTTACCGCGCGAATGGCGAGTGGTATCAGCTGTACCAGATTGGCTTTGGTGGTATTCCAGGTAAGCCCTTTGGCGATGGCCCGGACGGTCACTCGTTGTGGCCGAGTTTCACGAACGTACCGAATGAGTTTTTGGAGAGCTACTTCCCACTGCGCATCGATGCGTATGAGACGATTGCAGACACCGGTGGCCCGGGTAAGAACCGCGGCGGTAATGCGCTACGTATCGGCTATCGCTTCTTAGAGCCGGGCGAGATCTCGATCCACGATGATCGTTGGCTCACCTATCCATGGGGTGTGATGGGTGGTCTGCCAGGCGCGCGCAGTCGCAAAATTCTGGTGCGCACGGATGGTAGCGAGGAGTTGATGCCCTCGAAGTGCGATCGAATCAAAGTGGAAGCAGGTGACTTGCTGTACTTCGATACGTGGGGCGGCGGCGGTTGCGGCGACCCACTCGAGCGGGATCCTGCGAAAGTGTCCTTCGATGTGGAAGCGGGCTTGGTCACCTGCCAAGGCGCCTTACGCTACGGTGTGATGTTAAACGCCGACGGCACCGTGGACGAGTCTGCCACTGTGGCGTTGCGCGCAAAAATGGCCAAGCAGCGTGGCGCGGTGCAGCTGTTTGATCGTGGCTTTGAGTCGATGGCCGAACTCAAAGGCCGCTGCAAAGCCGAGACCTCACTCGATGCGCCAGCGCAGCCAGAGTTCACGCGCTGGGCGAAGGTGGCCGAGGTGGTTAAGACCGCTAAGACCGCTAAGACCGGTAAGGCAGCTTAAACGCACTGACGATCGGTAGTGCCGGTGACACGACCGCGTGATGCGGTACATGTGACCGGCACTTTTTGGTGAGTGTGCGTGGAACCAAGGGTGACAATGGCGGATAAGTACACAGCAGCAGGATACTCAGCCACCAGTATTGAGGCAGGCGTGCGTCCCGCTGTGTTGGTGGTGGATCTGCAGCGCGGGTTTACGGACCCGCTCTTCCCGATGGGTACATTGCCGATGATCCATTCAGCGACACAGCGTACCGCGGAGCTGCTGCACGTGGCGCGCGCTGCACGTATCCCAGTGGCAACGTGTTACACAGCGTATGGCAGTCAAGCCGACATGCCGCGTTGGAAAGTCAAAGCGGTGCGCGAGGAATTTTTTCACGGTCACCCGTGCACTGAGATGGATCCGCGGATTCACGACGCGAAGTACGATTTTAATTTTTGTAAAAGCGGACCGTCGATTTTCTTCTTAACACCGCTCGTCACGTTCCTCATTAAGCAGCAAGTTGACACCGTGATCGTCACGGGCTGCACCACCAGCGGTTGTGTGCGGGCCTCCATCATTGACGCTTTTAGCTATGGCTTTCGGGTGCTCGTGCCTGCCGACTGCTGTGGGGATGCCGATCAAAGTGGCCATGCCGCTAACTTAGCGGATGTGGCGCGGCGTTATGCGCAGATCACCAGCGGCGCGGCAATGGCGGACTACCTGCGCGAGGTTGCTCGTCCGGCTTAAGGGCCGTGTTGGTTTTATGCCACGGTCGGCGGCGGAGTATTTACTGCAAAGTGCTTAGGTTGGCGGCAACGTGCCTAGTTAACTGGTTGATAACTCTTCGGTTTTTTTTTCAATAAAAACCGTCAGTATTGATTTTTTCATTAATTAGCGTTATGTTGCGCCCAATGTCAGCGGGGCTATGCCGCTGAAGTCAGTTTGGCTGTAGACCATAGACTATTTTTTTAGGGGAACTCAATGACTGTGAACACTTTAACGCGATCGCTCCGCATCGCTGTGACCATGGCCTTGGCCGCGGTTCCAGTGCTGGTGAGTGCACAGCAAGCGCCAGCATCTAGCAGTGGTGCGCTCGATGAGGTGGTCGTGACCGCCACACGTCGCGAATCCAACCTGCAGCAAACGCCAATTGCGGTGAGCGCGCTGGATCAGAACCTGATCGAGCAAGCGTCGCCGCAGACGATTAGCGATCTTGCCGCCTATGTACCTAACTTCTCCGCTGCCAAGATCACGGGCTTTAATGCGGCGTCGTTTGCCATGCGCGGTGTGGGTAACACCAGCATCATCGTGTACGACGAGGCGCCAGTTGCTGTCATCGTCGACGATTTTGTTATGCCGAGTGTGGAGACCCAGCTGCTCGATGCGTTTGACATCCAGCAAGTGGAAGTCTTGCGCGGCCCACAGGGCACGTTGTTTGGTAAGAACACCACTGGCGGCGCCGTGGTGGTGCACACCAAGCAGCCGATCTTGAATGAGTCGAGCGGCGAGGCGCGTTTCCAGTTCGGCAGCCCCGATATGAACTTACGCAATGCGCAGGGCGCATTTAACTTGCCACTGGTGAACGACAAGCTCGCACTGCGCGTGGTTGCGAGTAAAGAGACTGTGCCAGGTTGGAACCAAAACAATAGTTCAAACTATGTGTACACCTTGGCCAATCCAGTGCAGACCGGCGACGGCAGCCGTGCTGGCGGCACCGATGTGCTGACGGCACGTGCCAAGCTGTTGTGGCAGGTGTCTGAGAACGTGCAGGCCCGTTTCCAGTACGAGATGGTGCGTGACCGTTCGGACACACCAGCGGCTGTGAACGAGACGCCAACCAATGCATTGCCTGGCGCGTCAAGCCCATACTTTGTCTTCGCGCAGCTCGGCCTTGCCGGTCACTGCGTTGGCGATCCGTTGAACTGCGTGGGACTGACGAACCGCAGCGGGTATTTGATTGACATGCAAAAGGGCCACCAAGTGGATACCGACGGCATGTACTTGAATGTCGATTGGACGCTGGCACCGGGTACCTTGACCTGGGTCAACGGCTACCGCTCGCAAGACTCGAGCTTGCCATCTGACTACACCGGCATTGTGGGTCCGGTCTCAGTGTTTGATGCCAATCGCGCGGATCGTCGCAAAACCTGGCAGGAAGAAGTCCGCTTTGCGTCCAAGCAGCTCGGCGACTTTAACTACGTGGTGGGTGGCTTCTACCAGCACGACGACACCAAGTTTTGCGTCGCGCAAATCTTGGGTATTTATGACCTCTTTGGTGTGCCGACACCGGCTGGCGCACAGCCCGGCGGCTACAACAACAACCCGCAGGTCATGTGCAATGCGCAGCAGGAGCGTTCGGCAGCGGCGTTTGCTGAAGGGAACTGGAAAGCGAATGACAAGCTGACCATCACCTTGGGTGCGCGCTATACGAATGATCAGAAGGATTGGATTGGTCGCAACCAAGTGTTCGTGCAGGAGTTGGGCACCACTGGCGCGTTTGATCCTGCGTTCACCTACGAGCAGTTGGGTAGCTTGATGGCGGCGGCGGACTTTACGAAGTTCTCCTACGGCGTCGTGAAGGATAATCACAGCTGGTCGGTGCCGACCTACCGTTTGAGTGCGTCCTACCAGTTCAACCCGGATGTGTTTGGCTATGCGACGTTCTCGCACGGCTTCAAGGCGGGTGGCTATAGCGATCAGTTCAGCGCGGCGCCGATTACGCCGGAGCAGAGCAAGCCCACCAACCCTGAGTACGCAGACTCCTTTGAAGTCGGCTTGAAGTCAGAGTTGTTTGACCGTCGCCTGCGCTTGAACGAAGCGGTCTTTTACGTCAAGTACAAGGACTTGATTCGTCAGGTGGTTGAGCCGATTGTCAATCCAAACGGTTCACCCGGTGAGCTGACCGTGTTCCGCAATGCCGCGTCGATGACGACCTACGGTATTGAGAACGAGCTCACTGCGAAGTTGACCGATCATTGGACCTTGCGGGTGCCAGCGAGCTACCAGCACTGTTCGTATGACTCGTTCAATAGCTTAGGGGCCACGTTTGATTTGACGTCGATCCCTGTGAGTCGTTGCCCTGAGTGGACGGCCACCGTGTCCTTCGCCTACAACGCCGCCGCTGGTGCGGGTCGTATCGGCGCAGAACTGGGTGCTAACTACCAGAGCAAGAACCTCAACACGTTCTCGATTGCTAACCCGTACCCATGGGCGCAGACGTATCTCGAGGCTCGTACCCTCGTCGATGCGTCAGTGGCCTACTACGGCGAGAACGACAAGTGGTTCACGAAGGTCCTTGGGCGCAATTTGACGGACAAGCGCTACCATGTCTCGGGTCAGGACGTGGATCCATTGTGGGTCTGGGGCTTGTACGGCGAGCCACGCATGCTGGCCATTGAGCTTGGTATGAAGTTCGGCGGCAAGTAAGCCGGTCTCCCGGGAACACTCGGGAGTCGCAAGACGCGAGCAAGGGTCGGCAAGTGCCGGCCCTTGTGCGTTGTGGGGCTCGTGCTTTTGAGTTGCGCGATCCTCGGGCAGGTGCTCAGCCGACGAGATAGCCTCAGTGCGGCTGCTGGGCGGCGCTTGAGCCGCCCATGGGCGTTAAGCCTCGATGCGCACTAGTGGCGGCTTAAAAACGCAAACAGCGCCTCACAAAACCGAATCTTTTGCTCACGTCCCGCCACCACGTGGGCGACATCTGCAAACAACACGCCTTCGGCCCCTGGGATGGCGCTTTCAATGGCGCGGGTGTGGGCAGGGGTCGTGACCTGATCGAGCCCTGCATGGATAATCAGTGACGGGCAACGCACCTGTGATAAGCGGGCCTTGGAGTCAAAGGCTACGCAGGCATCGATCAGGCGCGCGTGCGCGGGATATCGGCCATTTAATTCCCGCCAGCCGCCCTCGGGACCTAGGAGCTTTGATTTATAGACGTTGTAAAACTCTGGCGTAAAAGACAATAAGGTCACTGCCTTCTGAAACGCTTCAAAGCCACAGTCCCGATGAATCCAGCGGAACATCTCGAGTTGGTCCCGTAAAAAGAGATCCACCTCGCACCACGCACCCATATTTACCATGCTGCGCGCGAGGTCCGGGCGGTTGATCGCAATTTCTTGGCAGATGCACGCGCCCATGCCCACCAAACCGATCAAGTGCACGTTCTTAAGTCCCAAATGGTCCAGTAGCCCGACGGCATCACCCGCATGCAAGGCCATGGTGGAGGGGGTCGCGAGGTCATCCCCTGAGTCACCAATGCCGCGGTAGTCAAAGACAATCACTTGGTAGCGATCGGTGAGGCCACGGGCGAGCTGGGTGTCATTGCCATGGCAAAATGTGCCCCACCCACCCATGCACAGCACCGGCTCGCCTTGGCCGATGACTTCGTAATACATGTTGTGATCATTAATGTGAGCAATCGGCATGTGAGTCCTTCGGGGTAAAATAACGTCGGCGGCGGGATGGTCTTGCCATCGCACGGCGCATCGCACTAGTTTGAGCGATTTGAGGGGTGGAGGCTAGCGCTGTGCATGCTGCGTGAGGTGCTTCGAGCCACGTAGAATGGCGGGCGTAGGGCGTCGGTGCTATCGTTGAACGATTGTCAGTGGAGACTGCAGTGCGCGCGGCAGATAAAGCCTACCAAACCGTCAAGTCCGGAATTATCTCTGGGCGTTTTGCTGCGGCTTCCCGGCTGACCGAGCACGAAGTGGCTGCTGCCGCGGGCGTCAGTCGGACCCCCGCGCGCGAAGCGCTGCGGCGCTTGCATTCAGAGGGCTTTGTCGCTTTCACGCCGAATCAAGGCGCGGTCGTGAGCGAATGGAGTGAGGGTGATGCGGACGAGATTTTCGCGATCCGTGCGATGCTCGAGGCGCACGGCGCGCAGCGTGCAGCGCAGCTTGCCACCACGGCTCAAGTGGCTGAGCTACGAGCGCTCGCTGAGGCGCAGCAAGCAGAAACTCGCGCGGGCCGGCGCGCATCAATCGACCGCATTGCAGAGCTTAATAGCCAGTTTCATCGGCGCTTACAGGAAGCAGCAGCGAGTCCGCGATTGACGCGCTCACTCGCGGCTTTGCTCGAAGCCTCACTCATTATGAAAACGTTTAGAAACTACTCTGCTGAGGACTTGGCACGTAGCGTTCTGCTGAGGACTTGGCACGTAGCGTGGCGCATCACTTGGAACTCGTGCGAGCGCTTGAGGCCAAGGATGGCGAGTGGGCAGCATCCGTGATGCGTTCACACGTCTTGTCCGCGAAACGCACCTTGCAAAGTGGCCGCCATTAAGCTGTGCGGCAGTTGGTGATGATTTTCGTATACGATTTTTGTTTAGATTTTTTAAGGAGAGCAGCATGACAATTAAAGTAGGTGACAAGGTTCCAGCGGCAACGTTAAAGCACATGGCAAAAGATGGCCCTGCGAACGTCACGACGGCCGATTTTTTTAAAGGACGCACTGTGGTGTTATTTGCAGTGCCGGGCGCCTACACACCGACTTGCCATGCCAAGCACGTGCCAGGCTTTGTGACCCATGCCGCGGCCTTGAAAGCCAAGGGCGTCGATGCTATTGGCTGCATGAGTGTCAATGATGTGTTTGTGATGGACGCGTGGGGCAAGGTACTTAACGTGGGTGAGGGCATCACTATGCTGGCTGACGGCAATGGCGAGTTCACCAAGGCGCTGGGGCTTGAGCTTGATGCCAGCGGCTTTGGTATGGGAACGCGCAGTCAGCGTTTTGCATTCGTGGCGAAAGACGGGCTCATTTCGCATGTGTTTGTTGAAACGGGTGGTGAGTTTCGCGTCAGTGCG
Source organism: uncultured Pseudomonadota bacterium (assembly GCA_903832085.1). GTDB lineage: Bacteria > Pseudomonadota > Gammaproteobacteria > Steroidobacterales > Steroidobacteraceae > CAIKZZ01. The sequence continues at coordinate 120,407 of CAIKZZ010000022.1, forward strand.
GCGGAGCACGTGCTCGCCAATCTGTAGTTGAGCATCGCGAGCGGCCATCGAGTAATCGCTGGCCGCTTTGTTTGTTTGATGGCTTTAAGTGCCGGCTGCGCTCAGCGGTGTCGTCGGGTGGGTCAGGGGAGTGGCGTCACGCCGATGAGCGCATGGTGCCAGCCAGTCAGGAACGCGTAATAGAGCGTCAGCCCTCCGAGGACCGCCACGGCGTCACCAAATTTGCCGACGCCCAGCACCGTCACGCGCACGCTGCCGGTGCGGCGCTTCAGTGAAATGCGCGTCAGTACCGCCCACGCTAAAAAACTCGTAAACAGCAGGGTACCTGCGAGGGTGCCATTGGCGAGTAAGTGTGCGAGTGCCCAGAGCTTAATGGCGACCAAGAGTGGATGCTTGAGCGTTGTACGCAGGCGGCAATCGAGCGCCGAGGCCAGTACGAAGGGGAACACGGGGGCGAGCAGTGCCACCACAAGCAGGCGTAGCGCATGAGGTGCATCAAAGAGCACGACTGGCGCGAGGCGCGTGTCGGCGTAGCCACGCGCGATGAGCACGAGTCCCGCGAGGCTCACAAGGGCATGTAGGGCGCGATACAGGCTTAAGCCCCATTGGTTGATGAGTCGCGGCCTCAAACCCACGATGGCTAGTGAATGAACGCCGAGGAAGAGGATTAAACCCGCGATCAAACAAATCATGAGGTACTCCGCGACAGGGCCCGCCCAGAGCCTACTCGATCGGGTGGTGCGTTGGTGAGGTCGTTACCCAGCGTTTTAATAATAAAGTCTAATTATCAACTATTTACGACGATAGTCGAACGTAGTTTCTTGAAATACCCGACACCGCGAACGCGGTGCCGGGTTTAAGGATTAGCCCAGAGCAGCCTCGAGTGCCGGCAGGATCTGAAACAGATCACCCACCAGACCAAAGTCTGCCACTTCAAAGATCGGTGCCTCCGCATCCTTGTTGATGGCAACAATGGTGCGGGCGTCTTTGATGCCAGTGAGATGCTGGATAGCTCCAGAAATTCCAACCGCCACGTACAGTTCCGGCGCAATGATCTTGCCCGTTTGGCCCACCTGCAGTTCGTTCGACGCGTAACCGGCATCGACCGCTGCGCGTGAGGCGCCGACGGCTGCGTTTAATTTATCGGCCAGTGAGTAAATCAGCTGGAAATTTTCTTTGCTGGCAAGCGCGCGCCCGCCGGACACCACGCGCGGCGCACTTTGCAGATCCGGCCGGTCAGAGGCTGCTGCCGACAGACTGACGTAGCGGGTGTGTGTGGGTGCGGGCGCATCTGCGCTCACCGCGCTGATGGTGGCAGCGCCACCGTCGAGTGCTGCCTCAAAGGAGGCTGTGCGCACGGTCGCGACGACTTTGCGATTGGCAGCCACTTCGACGGTGATGATGGCATTACCCGCATAGATCGGGCGCTTAAAGCGCGTGGGGCTTTCCACTGACATCGCATCTGAAATCTGTGGCACACCGAGTAAGGCCGCCACACGCGGCATCAAGTCCTTGCCGAAGGTGGTTGAGGCACCAAAGATGTGGGTGTAGCTCGCAGCCAACTGCACCACTTGTGGGGCTAGCACTGCGGCGAGGGACTGGGCGTGACGCGCATCGGTAATCGTGATGACCTGTGCCACGCCGGTTAAACGGGCTGCTTGCTGGGCAATGGGGCCGGGATCCGCTGCAAATACTGCAAGCGTAATCTCACCACCAGCAATTTGTGCGGCGCAAGTGACGCAGCGCGCACTCGCCGGGGAGAGTTTTTTGCCGTCGTGTTCGGCAATAATCAGAATCTTGCTCATGACACTAAACCTTTTTTCTTCAGTGCATCGACGAGTTCCGCGACATCTTTTACCAAGATACCCTTCGCTCGCGCCTTCGGTGCTTCGGTGTGTACGGTCTTCAAGCCGTCATCAATACTGACGCCGAGTGTCGCCAAATCGGTCACATCGAGCTGCTTCTTTTTGGCCTTCATGATATCCGGCAGCTTCACATAGCGCGGCTCGTTCAGGCGCAGATCTGCCGAGATCACTGCCGGCAGATCGACTTCGATGGTCTCAAGGCCGGCGTCGACCTCACGCACGATGGTGGCTACCGTGCCATTGATGGTGAGCTTTGAGCAAAAAGTGGCTTGCGGGCGTCCCCAGAGAGCGGCCAGCATGGGGCCGGTTTGGGCAGCATCGTCATCGATGGCCTGTTTGCCCACGATCACAAGGTCTGGTTGCTCAGTTTTGATGATCGCAAGTAGTGCGTGCGCTGCGGTGAGTGGCTCGATTGCCTGGTCGGTTTTGACCAAGATGGCACGGTCCGCCCCCATGGCGAGCGCTGTGCGTAACTGCTGTTGGGCATCGTCAGGGCCGATGCTCACGGCAATGATCTCGGTGGCCTCGCCGCGTTCTTTGATGCGTAGCGCTTCTTCAAGGGCAATCTCGTCAAAGGGATTGACGCTCATTTTGACGCCATCCAGGGCAACGCCGGAGCCGTCGGGTTTGACGCGCACGCGCACGTTATAGTCCACGACGCGTTTTATGCCGACAATAATTTTTTGCATACCAATCTACTCCCAAGGGCCTAACCGGCATTTTCGCATCCCTCGGGGGTGCGTGCCGTTATGATTGCGACGCGGCACGCTATTAAAAACGCCCTCGGGTGTCAAATTCTGCCGCTTTTGCGGCTTAGCCACGGTGCATTGCCAGCAGGTAGGGGGTCTTCTAGACTCGAGTGTACCGACCGTGTAGATCGCTGATCATTCGCCACTCCCGCCGCAGGTGCTACGTTCGATGAATCCCACCCTCCGGCGCCTGTTGTGGAATATCCCGGTTTTACTGCTCATTGTGACTTTGGCCTTCGGGTTAGTGCGCCTCGCCCCCGGTGGGCCGTTTGACCAAGAGCAGGCGCTAGCGCCTGACGTAAAGGCGAATCTGGACCGTGCTTACGGGCTCGATTTACCACTTTCCCAGCAGTATGGGCGGTATCTATGGCGCCTCGCGCACGGGGATTTGGGTCCTTCTATGCGGCTGCGTGATTTTAGTGTCAACGAGCTGCTTAGCGTGGGCTTACCAGTGAGCCTCAGTCTCGGGGCCTTCAGTTTATTGCTATCGCTCGGCGTCGGGGTGCCAATTGGATTGCTGGCGGCTTACCACCGTGGTCACTGGCTCGAGCGAGTGCTGATGCCGTTGATGAGTCTGGGTGTGGCCATCCCCAGTTACGTCACGGCGCCCACTTTGGCGCTGGTGTTTGGTCTTTATCTGCATTGGTTGCCTGTGGCGGGCTGGGAGCCTGGGGAGACGCGTGATCTGGTGTTGCCTGTGATCGCGCTGTCGTTGCCTACGCTCGCAACGGTGGCGCGTCTGACGCGGGCAAGCGCGCTCGAAGTGCTGGAGTTGGCATTTTTGCGTACCGCACGCGCCAAGGGATTAAGTCAGCTGCGCACGCTTGTGTGGCATTTGCTGCCACCGACCCTCGTGCCGGTGCTGGCCTACCTGGGTCCCGCAACGGCAGCCATCCTGACAGGATCATTAGTGGTCGAGACGGTGTTTGGCCTGCCGGGTATGGGGCGCTACCTCGTACAGGGAGCCTTGAATCGCGATTACACCTTGGTGTTGGGTCAGGTGATTGTCTACGCCACATTGATTCTTGTGATCAACGCGATCGTCGATGTACTGCAAGGTTTTTTAGACCCGCGCTTAGCTTTGGGTGTCCGTGATGCGGGGCGGGCATGAGGCTCGCAATACCACTCAGTGTGCGCGTGTGCACCGCACTGTTGTTGCTGGTAGCGGTCGCGAGCGTGTTGTTGCCTTACTTAAGCCATTGGCAGGTCGCTACCTTGGATTGGGATCACGTTGGGGTGAGCCCGAGTTGGCGTGCCGGACACGTGTTTGGCACGGATCGTTTAGGCAGGGACCTGTTTGTGCGTACCCTTGCCGGTGTGCGTGTATCGCTCGCAATTGGTTTGTTGGCGACGTTGGTCAGCGTCGTGATCGGTGTGTCGGTCGGTGCCGTAGCAGGCTTCCTTGGTGGGCGCACCGATGCTTTGCTCATGCGGCTCGTGGATGTGCTGTACTCCTTGCCCTATATCTTTTTTGTCATTCTGCTGACGGTGAGCCTTGGTCGTTCGCCCTTGGCCTTATTGCTCGCCATTGCGGCAGTGGGTTGGCTCACCATGGCGCGCGTCGTGCGTGCACAGACACAGGCGCTGCGGCAGCGCGAGTTCGTCACGGCAGCACGTGCAATGGGCGTGTCGACGCCAACAATTCTGTGGCGCCACATCATTCCTAATGTGGCAGGACCCGTCGTGGTCTATGCCACGCTCACCGTGCCGAGTCTGATTTTGTTGGAAAGCTTTTTGTCCTTTCTGGGCTTAGGGGTGCAAGAGCCGGCGGCCAGTTTAGGTAATCTCATGGCACAAGGAGCAGCCGAGATGGAGGGCGCACCTTGGATGTTGTTGGTGCCGGGGAGTTTTCTGGTAGGCATCGTGCTGATCATTGGGATTTTAGGTGATGCGCTACGTGACTGGGTGGACCCGCGTGGGCGCTGATGCTCTGCTACAGGTGGAGGCGCTGAGCGTGGAGCTTGGGCCGTCGCAGTCTGCGGTGCAAGCCGTGCGCGCTGTGTCGTTCACCTGCGACAAAGGCGATCGGTTGGCGATTGTGGGCGAGTCAGGTGCAGGGAAGAGTCAGTTAGCGCTAGCAATTGCTGGGCTGTCACCACCCACAGCCCGTGTGTCTGGTCGGGTGCTGCTCCAGGGGCAGGATATTGCGAGTGCAAGCGTCGCCACCCGTCGGCAGGCGCGTGCACGCATCGGCATGGTATTTCAAGATCCTCAGAGTGCGCTGACCCCACATCTGCGTATAGGTACACAGCTGATCGAGGCGCTACGCGTCGATCAGCGACTCACGCGAGCCGAAGCACGTGAAAGAGCCGAGCTGCTGCTGCGTGAGGTGCAGATTCCAGACGCGGCTGTGCGCATGGCGCAATTTCCGTATGAACTTTCCGGCGGGCTCAAGCAGCGCGTGCTCATTGCCATCGCCCTAAGTCGTCAGCCTCAGGTGTTGCTACTTGATGAACCCACCACAGCGCTTGATGTCACTATTGCGGCAAGTTTAATTCAGCTATTCGAGCACTTAAGCGCGACGCGCGCTCTGGCCTTGGTGCTGATCACGCATGACCTTGCGGTTGTGCGCCGGCTCTGCACTCAGACTGCGGTGATGTTCGGCGGTAAGCTCGTTGAGCAAGGCCCAACGCAACAGCTACTGGATGCACCATTGCATCCATATACGAGTGCGCTTGTTGCCGCCACCTTATCGCTGGATGAGCGCTCGAGTGTGCCACTCCATAGGCCAACTACAGAGGCAGAAGGCTCTGAGCCGATGTTGGGAGGCTGCAGTTATCGGGCGAGATGCCCGCACGCGCTTGCTGTGTGCACGCAGGAGATACCGAGACTGAATTTGAGAGGCGAGCGTGCCGTTGCCTGCCACGCGCTGGGTGAATTGGAGCGCGCGTCATGACGGCTTTGCTTAAGGTGACGGATCTCGTGGTTAGGTATGGGCTAGGGGGCCGTGCGGTGGCAGCTGTGGATCGCGTGAGCTTTGCGCTCAATGCGGGCGAGACCTTGGCGGTTGTAGGGGAGTCGGGGTCTGGCAAGTCCAGTCTCGCGCGAGGGGTGGCGCAATTGGTGCGGCCACATGCCGGTATTGTGCAGTTTGATGGGACGCTATTGACGGGCGCTAAGGGCTCAAGGCTCGTGCAGGCACGACGTGGTCTTGCAATGGTTTTTCAAGATCCCGTGGCAAGCTTAGATCCGCGCTACACAGTTGAGGAGTCTGTTGCTGAGCCGCTGCGCGTGCATTCACCGCGACTTAAAAGCCACGAACGGCACCAGGCAGTGGTCACGATGCTAAGCCAAGTTGGCTTAGGACCAGAGTATTTGACCCGCTACCCGCATCGTTTGAGTGGTGGTCAGTGTCAGCGCGTTGCGATTGCACGGGCTATGATTACGCGACCAAAGCTGGTGATTTGTGATGAGCCAACAAGCGCGCTGGATGTGTCGGTACAGGCGCGTATTTTGCTACTGCTGAAACAGTTTCAACGTGAGCAAGGGACTGCGTACTTATTCATTACCCACGATCTTGCAGTGGTGCGGCAGATGGCAACGCATGTCTTGGTGATGTATCGAGGTCAGGTTATGGAGTGCGGTCAGGTGAGCGCGTTATGGGATGTGCCACGGCATCCTTACACTGAGCTGTTGCTGCGCTCGGCACGTTCTTTTCGTGTGGCGCCACGTGAGGCGGCAAGTTCGCCCGTGGCTCACGCCGGTTGCGTCTTTGAGGATCGGTGTGTGCGGGCTCAGGCGCGTTGCGCGGTGCAGGCACCGGCGCTGCTTGCCACACAGGGTGGGGCCTCGGCTTGTTGGGAGGCGGTCAGTACGTGATCGCATAAAGGGTATGGGTCCGGCGGCGCGCAGCGTACAGTGTGGGCACACGCCGCTTTAGAGTGTAAAGCCTCGGCTGGGTGGCGCGGTTGGTGGTATCGAGTGGAGTAAATAGTTGTGGGACCTCTTGCTGGTATTAAGGTGTTGGATTTAAGTCGCGTCTTAGCAGGCCCCTGGGCAACTCAGGTGCTCGCTGACATGGGAGCGACGGTCTATAAAATTGAGCGTCCAGTAGCCGGTGACGACACGCGTCAGTGGGGACCGCCGTGGCTGAAGGATGCCAGCGGTAACGACACGCGGGAGTCGGCCTATTATTTGGCCGTCAATCGTGGCAAGCATTCGCTCGCGATCGATATTGCCACGCCCGAGGGCCAGAGCCTTGTGCGGCAGTTAACCGTGGGCTGTGATGTGTTCGTGGAAAATTTTAAGGTGGGTGACCTTGCGCGCTATGGACTAGGCTACGCCGATTTAGCGGCTCTCAATCCCCGTCTCGTGTACTGCTCAATTTCCGCCTTCGGTCAGTCAGGTCCGTTGGCTGCAGCGGCAGGTTACGATGCCATGATCCAAGGGATGGGTGGGCTTATGAGCGTCACCGGCAACCCTGACGGGACTCCCGGTGGTGGGCCGCAAAAAGTGGGGGTCGCGGTGGCTGATCTGATGACCGGCATGTATGCGGTGTCAGCTATTTTGGGCGCGCTGTATGAGCGCACCCGCTCATCACTTGGGCAGCATATTGATCTTGCGCTCCTTGATACACAAGTCGCGTGGCTTTCGAATCAGAGCATGAATTACTTGCTGTCAGGTGTGCCACCCGTGCGGCAAGGGAGTCAGCACCCCAATATCGTGCCCTATGGTTCATTTACTACCAAGGATGGTCATCTGATGCTCGCTATCGGCAATGACCGGCAGTTTGCGAGCTTTGTGCAGCGGGCTAATCGCCCGGGATTGGCTGACGATGCGCGCTATCAGACGAATGCGGCACGCTTAAAGCACCGCGAGGAATTGTTGGCTATCGTGTCCGAGTTGCTGAGTGCTCGTACCACGCGCGAATGGCTTGATACTCTAACGCCTGCAGCGGTGCCTTGTGGTCCTATCAATAATATTGCTGACGTGTTTGCCGAGCCTCAGGTCAAGCACCGCCAGATGTTGATGCAGCTGACGAATTCCCAGGGTGTGTCAGTCCCGCAGGTACGTAATCCAATTGTGTATTCGCGCTCCGATCTGAGCTACGGCCGGGCGCCACCGGCACTGGGTGAAGACAGTATGGCCGTCTTAGCGGACGAGTTGGGTCTTGATGCCACGGCATTGGCTGCTTTGCGCGCGCAAGGCGTCATCGGTTGAGTGAGTTGCTTCCTGCGTTGGTAGACAAGAGCGTCAGTCGTTGCCGACTGCCGTTGGCTTACACAGAGTGCTTGGTGCAAGGCGGCATGATCGTGACTGCAGATCCGCAGCAGGCACGCGCACTGCAGCGACTCTTTGCGGCCGATCAAGCCGAGGATGGTTTTGCGGCCTGGGCCACTGCTCGGATTGTGCCTTGGGACGCGTGGCTGGAGCGAATGCTCTTGTCATTAAGCGATCGACCGACGCTCTTTCACAGAGCCAGCGCAGCACGGCTGTGGCTTTCCATCGTGACCGATAGTGCGGTCGGTAGTACCTTGGTCACGGCACGCGCGGCCGCAGCAGAGGCGGCGCGGGCATGGCAGCGACTCGCTGACTGGCAGATGCAGTTATCAGCAGTCACCGCCGCGACGCCGGAGCAGTCGACTTTTGGGGAGTGGCTGCGCAGTTACAGTGAGTACCTGCGGGCGGGTGGCTTCATCGATGCGCCCGCCATCAGCGGTTATCTTTGCAAGCGTATAACAGATGTCATCTCCCAGATGCATGCGAGTTCGCCTGCTTACATTGGCTTTCACGGCTTTGCCTGCAAGACGAAAGCGCGTATCGCATTGATGAGCGCATTTGAGTCACAGGGTATCGGCTGTAGAGACTTGGAGTTTTTCATTGCGCATGCGCAGGTGGTGCGGCAGGAGTCCGCGACGCCAGAGTCAGAGTTTGTGGCAGCCGCACATTGGGCTGCAGAGCGCTTGTCGATGCATCCGGGTGCGCGCCTTGGAATACTCGTGCCAGATTTAGCGCAGCATAGCGCGCTCATGCGACGGGTGATGGATGATGTTCTAGCTCCAAATCTCAAAACACCAGGCGCGCCCGATGCACGGCCATATAGCATGGAAGGCGGGCACAGTCTGATGGATGCGGCGGTCGTGGTGTCCGCTCTCGGGGTGTTGTCGCTGGCAAGTGAGAGCATTGATGTGCTGCAGTTTGGTGCATTGTTGCGCTCACCGTACTTGCGCTTATGGCCGTCGGGCAGCGATCTTGATGCCGGGGCGCGCGTGGATGTGGCACTGCGCGACTTGGCGCTGCGAAAAGTGCCGCTGGCCGAGGTGTGCAAAATGATGCGTGCATCAGGCGCCGCTGGGAGTGCCTGTGCAGCATTGATATGGTCATTGCACGAGCGCCTTGCGCAGGGTGATGCGCGCCGATTAGCTGAGTACGCTGATGAGTGGCCTAAGGTGCTACGTCTTGCGGGTTGGCCGCTTGGGCGCACGATCTCATTGAATGAGGAGTCTGCGGCGCGACGGGTCTATGAGGCGCTGGGTTTATTGGCCGGCTTTGATACGGTGCTTCCTCCATTACGGGTGCTCGCTGCGGTGGGTGAATTCGAAAAGTTATTAGCGACGCAGCGTTTTGAGGCAGCAAGTCAGGACGCACCGATCAGCATCTTGGATGGGTTAACGGAGCCTGGAGTTGCCTTTGACGGACTCTGGGTATGCGGACTGAGCGCAGATCGATTTCCAGCAGGGCCAACACCGAACCCCTTTTTGCCACTCGCCCTACAGGTTCAACTTAAAGTGCCGGGTGCAAGCGCGGCGATTAGTTATCAAGATGCGGCGCGCACGCTGACAGGCTGGTCAACGAGCACGTATGAGTTAGTCCTGAGTGTCGCCCGCGAAGAGGGTGATGCCCATGTTTTGCCGTCTCGGCTCATTGATTCAGCTTTGCTGCCATTCAATTTGGTGGCATCGCCTGTGGTCGCGCATGCTGTTGCCCTGCGCAAGTCCGCTATTTTGACTCCTCGCATGCAAGGCGCTTTACCGCCTCTGGCTGCAGGAGTGGCTATTGCAGGTGGCGTGAGTGTCCTCAAAGCACAGTCGGCGTGTGCGTTTCAGGGCGCAGTCACGGGACGTTTACATGCAAGACCCTTAGAGAGCCCAAAGACCGGCATCCAGAAGCGTGTGCGCGGGACATTGGCGCACGACGCGCTCAATCGGTTTTGGCAGCCATTGAACGCGCAGCATGAGCTACTGGCGCTTAGCCCTCAAGAGCGAGCGGCTGCCGTAAGCTGCGCGATTGATGCGGCACTTCGGCATTACAAGAGCTACCTGCCGAAGAATCGCTTGATGGACTTGGAGCGAGAGTGGCTGCAGCGCGCACTCACCGCTTTGATTGATGCCGAGTTGTTGCGCGAGCCATTTCGAGTCATTGCGCGTGAGACGCCGCTAGAGCTAAGCCTCGCTGGCCATCCGTTGCATGTGCGACCGGATCGCATCGATCAGTTTGATGCGACAAGTGACCCCGTGGCCGACGAGGCAATTGGGGAGCCGCGGACCATGGTGATTGATTATAAGACGGGCAAGGGGGTACCTAGCCGCTGGTTCGGGCTGCGCCCTGACAGTCTGCAATTGGCAATTTATGCCGGCTACGCAACGCCTGCTCCTTGCGCGGTTGCTGTCGCGCAGCTCGCGCTCTCTGTAGAGGTCAAAAAGAAATTTCAGGGCTACGCGGATCGTCAAAATCGTGGTTTGCAGGTCAGGACATTGGGCGCCGGTAAGGCGGTTGCAGATCAACCTGCCACGTGGGAGTTATTGCTCGCGCAGTGGCGGGCGGTTAGTGAGCGTTTGGCAATGGAGTATGCGCGCGGTGATGCCGCTGTAAATCCGATGACAGGCGCGTGTGATCACTGTCATTTAGCGAATGTATGTCGGATTGACAGAGGCGCAAACGCGGATGATATAGAAGACGATGACGCCGCTGCACTGTTAGGGGAAGACAGTTCTACCGAGGTGCTGTTATGAGTAGTAGCAGCGATTCGTTCAGTGCGACGCCAGCGGATGCGCTGGCGCGCGCGCAGGCACTTGACACTAATTTCTCTTTTGTTGTGCAGGCTCCCGCTGGCTCTGGAAAAACCACCTTACTGACGCAGCGTATACTCGCACTACTTGCGCGCTGCGCTGAACCGGAAGCGGTACTTGCAATTACCTTCACGCGTAAAGCGGCCGCGGAGATGCGTGAGCGGGTTTTGTCGGCCTTGCATCAAGCGGCAGCGAATGCGCCAGTCGACGGCGTGGTGCAGGTCACCACGCGGGCACTTGCTCTGCAGGTTTTATCAGTCGACGCCACTCATGGCTGGAATCTGTTGCAGAACCCAGCACGACTTAAAGTTCAAACGATCGATAGTCTGTGTCACTGGCTCGCCGCACGTCTACCAATCTTGTCGCGTACCGGCGCGAGTCTGCGGGTCGCATCTGACGCGAAGGATTTATATCGGCTCGCGGCGCAGCGCACCATTGGTGAAATCGAGAGCCGCGACGCACTTGCCGTGGCACTCATGGTGCTGCTCAGGCATTTTGATGCAGAGGTCGATCGTGTCGAATCGCTGCTAGCTGACATGCTGGCGCGGCGTGAAAGCTGGCTTGAGATCACCACGAGCATCCACGCACAGTCTAGCGAGACGGTGCTACGAGAGATGTTGGAGGATTCGATCGAGTATTTAGTGCAAGAGCGGTTGATAAAGACTCGAGCCTTGTTGCCCGAGCAGCTCGCGAGTCGATTGTGGCCTCTAAGCGCACAGGCTGCCTTATTGGCGCCGACGCAGACGCCTGGGACTGCGCAACTTGGTGCGATAGACGCAACGGGTCTCAGTGGACGTGCTGAGCAACTGCCGGCCTGGAAAACGCTCGCCTGGCAGTTACTCACCCGCCAAGGCGAGTACCGCAAGAAGCTTAGGAAGACGGAAGGGTTTCCGGCGAGTACGGCTTTAAAGAAAGAGTTTGATGAGTTACTTGGCGAACTACGCGAGCTGCCGGGACTGGAAAGCGGGCTTGCTGCAGTGGCGGCGTTGCCGGCGGTGGGTTATAGCGATGAGCAGTGGCAGGTGTTGCTTGCCTTGAATACCGTATTGACGGCGGCGGCTGCTCAATTGTCGGCAGTGTTTGCTGAGCAGGGCCAGGTGGACTTTAGTGCGGTGACACACGCGGCACTACAGGCGCTGGGCACCGACGAGGAGCCATCCGATTTAACACTCGCCCTCGATTATAAGTTTCAGCATATTCTCGTCGATGAGTTCCAGGATACATCGCGGCCTCAGGTCCAGCTATTGACGCGACTGACAGCTGGGTGGCAAAGCGGTGATGGTCGCACGCTGTTTCTCGTCGGTGATCCGATGCAATCTATTTATGCCTTCCGCCAAGCCGATGTTGGTCTTTTTTTGAAGGTGCGGAATCTCGGTTTGGGAAGCATTGAGCTGCGGCCATTGTTGCTGACAGCAAATTTCCGGTCGCGGCCGACGCTCGTTGAGTGGGTCAATCGAGCTTTCGCGCGTGTGTTTCCATCACAAGAAGACTATAGCCGCGGGGCCATTCGGCATTCGCCTGCCACAGCAGTTCGCGCGCACGCGGCGAACTCTGGCGCGACGTTGCGGCTATTGAAAGATGCTGATTTGACTGCTGAAGCACAGGAAGCGGCGACGCTGATTGAGAGTCTGCTGCAGGAGCAGCCACGACGATCTATCGCCGTGCTCGCGCGCTCGCGTCGACCATTAACGACTCTGGCGCAGGCACTGCAGGCGCGCAGCATACGTTATCAGGGTGTGGACCTTGTTCCATTAGTCGAACGCCTCGCCGTACGCGATGTGATCGCCCTGACGCGTGCTGTATTGCATCGCGGTGATCGCACCGCCTGGCTCGCCGTGCTGCATGCACCGTTTATTGGCCTAGACCTTGAGTCGTTCTGGCACGTCTGTGCTGGTGATCCAGATGCTACTGTCTGGTCCTTATTGCATGATGAGGCTGCCCTAGAGGGATTAAGTCATGCTGCACGCCTTGTGCTTGGCCGCGTGATGCCGGTGCTTGAACGGACTCTTGCTGACGTTGGTCGTCGGCCGCTTGCTGAGTTGGTCGAGGCCACCTGGCTAAGTCTCGGGGGACCAGCCACAGTACAGCGTGCGGAAGATTTGCAGAACGTGGCAACGTATTTTGCACGGCTCGATACCCTTGAGAGGGCGGGCGATCTGCCGGATCCGGCTGGTTTGGAAGAGGCGCTTGGCGAGCTGTATGCACTACCGGATGCTGAGGGCGACCCCAATCTGCAGTTACTCACCGTCCACCGAGCCAAAGGGCTTGAGTGGGATGTAGTGATTGTGTTGGGCTTAGGACGCACAACGCGCAGACAAGGCACCGAGCTGTTGCAGCGGCTCGAGTACGCTCGTGTAGGGCGTGATTCCAGTTTGGTGCTTGCGCCGCATCGGGCCGGCGCTGAAACCAAGGAGCCACTCGAAAGTTGGGTTAAAGGAATACTGGCTGAACGTGCGGAGCTTGAGCTTGCAAGATTGCTCTATGTTGCGTGTACGCGTGCGCGCGAAGCGCTGCATCTGATTGGGCATGTGACATCCAGCAAAGAGGGGGTATTGCCACAGCACGCGCCGCCACAGCGTGGCACTTTGCTTAGCAGCCTGTGGACGGCTATCGCCGAGGATGTGGACAGGGGAGTGATCGTATTACAGACGGCTCCATCGGCTAATTCTGCCGCGGTGTTTAGTGCGATAGCTGAGAACCCGCTGGCCGGTGCCGAGTGCTTAAGCCCTGAGTGGGTGCCACCCCCAGTTCGAGCTAGCATCATTGATTTGATCGACCTGCCGCGGCCCGCGGGTCCTAGTGAGTTTGATTTTGAGTGGGCGGGTTTTAGTGCACGCCACGTGGGCACTGTAGTCCATGCGGAATTTGAATATATTTCGAACATCAGCCTCGACCGCTATGACATCCATAAGCAGGCGCGCACCCGAGTATGGACAACCAGGCTGCAAGAGCTCGGGGTGCCGGGCGCACAATTAGCGACTACGCTTGAGCGCGTCCGGCGTGCGGTGCTAGCGACACTAGACGATAAGCGCGGACGCTGGCTGTTCGCAAGCACGCATCGTGAAGCTGCGAGTGAGGTGGAGTTGTCCTACCTGCGCCAGAACCGACTAATCACCTTGCGCATTGATCGCACCTTCATCGCAGAGGATGGTACGCGCTGGATTATCGACTATAAGACTAGCGAACATCAGGGTAGCGACCTTGCGGATTTTCTTGCCCAAGAACAGTTGCGGTACGCCGAGCAGTTAGGTTCCTACGCGCAGGCGATGCGTCTGCTAGAGCCAACAAGGCCGATCAAGCTCGGGCTGTACTTTCCGATGCATTCGGCATGGCTCGAGTGGCCAGCGAATGCCAGCACGGCATCCTAAGGCTGATAATTCTGTCTCGCGGAGTGTGTGTCCCGATTGCGCTATAATAGTAGGACTGCTGCAGCCGCACTGCGGCCCTATATATGATTGCTCGCATCGGGATACCACATGGCCGCACCACGTCCTCCAGGCTTTGATACCTTAAGTTTGCATGCGGGGCATCACCCTGACTCCGCTCATGGCGCGCGCGCTGTGCCGATTTATCAAACAACCTCCTACGTATTTGAAGATACAGATCAGGCAGCGGCACTTTTTAATTTGGAACGGCCCGGCTATGTCTATAGCCGGATATCCAACCCGACTGTTGCGGTGCTTGAGGAACGGCTTGCTGCACTGGAGGGCGGGGTTGGTGCGGTGTGTACGGCAAGTGGCATGGCCGCGATGCACATTGCGATCGCCACGTTGCTTGGAGCGGGTGATCACATTGTAGCGTCGTCTTCACTGTACGGTGGCACGATGAACTTACTGAGTCATACGTTGCCGCGTTTTGGAATCACTACGACCTTCGTTGCTCCGCGAGATATCCAAGGTTTTAAAGACGCAATCAAAGACAATACGCGACTGGTGATCGGCGAGACTATTGGTAATCCAGGGCTTGAGGTGTTTGATATTCCTGCCATCGCCGCGATCGCGCATGCAGTTGGCATTCCGCTGTTAATCGATAGCACCTTTGCAACGCCGTTTTTATGCCAGCCGTTAGCATTGGGCGCGGATCTGGTCATGCACTCGATTACCAAATGGATCGGTGGGCATGGGGTGGCGGTGGGTGGTGTGGTCATTGACGGTGGGCGATTCGATTGGGAGGCGTCGGGTAAGTTTCCGACACTCACCCAGCCGGTTGCTGGATATCAGGGAATCGTTTTCACGGAGCAATTTGGGCCTGCTGCATTTGTGATGCGAGCGCGCACCGAAGGCTTGCGCCAGTTCGGCGTGTGTTTATCGCCGATGAATGCATTTCACTTATTGCAGGGTGTTGAGACTTTAAGTCTGCGCATGCAGCGCCATATGGAGAACACGGCTGCGGTGCTGGGGTTTTTGAAAGGCAACGATGCTGTCGCTTGGGTGAACCATCCCAGTTTGCCGGATCATCCCGATCATGCGCTGGCATCTCGTTTGCTGCCACACGGGGCCGGTTCGATGATCAGTTTTGGGATCAAGGGCGGGCGTGCCGCTGGCGCAAAAATGATTGATTCGTTACGGCTCGCAAGTCATTTAGCCAATGTGGGTGATGCTAAAACGCTGGTGATCCATCCTGCTAGCACGACACATCAACAGATGAGCGCGGCGCAGCTGAATGCGGCGGGTATCGGTGAGGATATGGTACGTCTATCGGTTGGCATTGAATCCGTCGCTGACATTATCGCTGATCTTGGTCAGGCGCTGCGCGCTGCGACTAAAGCGGCGCGGAGTTAAGTACGATGGAATTGAAAGTCAATAGCAAGATTGTGTATGCAGCAACTGGTGGGCGCGTGCACGAACCCAATAGGCCACTCGTTGTCCTGGTGCACGGAGCGGGGCTCGATCACACAGTTTGGGCTTTGCAAAGTCGCTGGTTAGCATTTCATGGGTTTAATGTGGTGGCGGTGGATTTGCCTAGCCATGGGCATACACCCGGTACATGCCTTACGGACATCGGTGCAATGGCGGATTGGATCGGCGCAGTTGTGACGAGCTTGGATCTTGGTGCCGCGTGCTTGATTGGTCATTCAATGGGCGCACTAGTGGCGCTTGAAACAGCAGCGCGGTTTTCGAAGCAAGTGGCTAGTCTGACGTTGATTGGTGCGGCTGCGGCCATGCCGGTGCATCCGGATTTGCTTGCCCAAGCGCAGGCAAATCATCACGATGCCATTGATATGGTGAATTTATGGGGCTTCGGTGCAGCAGCGGGTCTTGGTGGTAGCGCAAGTCCTGGTCTGTGGATGACTGGTGTCGGTGAGCGGTTGTTGGAGCGTGGAAAGCCAGGCGTGCTCTATACGGATCTTGCCGCGTGTAATGCCTATCAAGGTGCTCTGGCGGCTGCACAGTCGCTTGAAATCCCGGTCTTGTTAGTGAGTGGTAGTGCTGATGTGATGACGCCACTGCGGGGTGCGCGAGCCTTGGCCGAGGCGTGCCGACAGGCGCGTGTGGTCGTCGTTGAGGGTGCGGGGCATATGCTCATGAGTGAGCGTCCATATGACGTACAAGCGGCCTTGGGCTCGCACCTCAAGATGGGCGCGCGCGCGGCCTGAGTGCTGCAGTCGTAAGCAGTGACCGTGTTGTCTCATGCGGGTCCCACGGATGACTCACGCCACATTCGTGGTGCGGTGGTGCTGTTACTCGCCGCGGCTGTGTTTATTAACTATGCCGACAGGGGCGTGCTCGCGACCGCGAGCCCGCTCATTAAAACGACTCTGCACCTGTCAAATAGTCAGATTGGCGTCCTGCTGTCGGCCTTTTTTTGGTCCTATGCTCTGTTACAGCCGCTCGCTGGCTGGTTATCTCAGCGCCTCGATGTGCGTCTACTGCTAGCCGGCGGGTTACTGCTGTGGGCGACGGCGACCGCGCTCAGTAGTCTCGCTGCGGGATTTGTGAGTCTGCTGGTTTTGCGTGTCCTACTCGGCCTTGGCGAGAGTGTGACCTACCCGTGCTGTGCGATGTTGTTGGCGTCGCGGGCACTAGAGGCTGAGCGGGGACGCGCTAATGGCTTTGTGGGCGTGGGTCAGGCGCTAGGTCCGACCATTGGGACGCTGCTCGGCGGTCTTGCTATCCAAAGTGTGGGCTGGCGCGCCACCTTTGCGGTCTTTGGAGTCCTGTCTCTTATTTGGCTGGTACCTTGGTTACGTGTACCGCGCGCTGATCTTGACCTTACTGAGGCAGGCGGCGCGGCGAGCGCAGTTCCATACCGTCGATTGTTGTCTGAGCGCACCTTGTGGCTCGCGAGCGCGGGGCATTTTGCGTCTAACTATAGTTACTACGTGGTGATTGGCTGGATGCCGCTGTACTTAGTACAAAGTCATGGGCTCGGTATTAGGATCATGGCGGGTCTGGCAAGTGGAGTGTATGCGCTTCAGGCGTTGAGTGCTGCGGTTGCTGGCGTGGTGTCGGATCGTATGATCCGGCGCGGCATCGCGCCGAGTGTGGTGCGTACAGGATTTCTGGTCGCAGGATTACTTGGGTCTGGCGCGAGCATGCTCCTGTGCGCTTATGCGAGCACGCCGCTTGCTGTGTGCTGTCTGCTTGTCTCAGGAATCTTTTTCGGAATACAAAGCCCCTGCCTGATGGCGCTGTCGCAAAGCGTGGCTGGCCCCCAGGCGGCGGGACGTTGGATCGGTCTGCAGAATTTGATCGCTAATCTTGCCGGTGTCGCGGCGCCCCTAGCGACAGGACTGATCGTTGATCGGTCGGGGAGCTTCGCACTGGCCTTTCTACTGGCAGCGGTCGTGACGGCATCGGGAGCTTTAGTATATGGGCTGGGGCTACGCGGGGCGCATCCGATCAATTGGCGCGTGACATCGATTTGAGTCTGTCTGTGCCGCACACGACACTCTCCATAGACGTACTTAGTAAGTCCCGGTAATTTCAAAATCATGCGGACCTGCGGGGTCTGAGACTCCTAGGAAGCCAAGAGCGATGCGCAGTTCCTCGGGCGCGTTCGGCCCGTAGGATAGGTCACCGTGCAAGTTAAAAGCGTGCGAGGGTTGCAGTTTAAGTTCAGCCGCCACTTTGAGGAGGCCCTCGACATCATGCACATGTCCTATCACAGTGCCATCCGTATGCGTAGGTTCACTGAAAGCGAGTTCGTAGCTACCAACGATGACTGCCGATCGTGGCGGTTGCAGTTGCGATAGGGTTAATCGACCATCGATCGCAATAGGCCAACCATGCCGGATCGTTGCTGAGCTGATATCGGTGTTCAGTATACCAACCCAACTCGCGTCTCCATTGGCAGCACGTGGTTGAGTACTAATTAGAACGTTGCTGAGGAGCGCTAGCGAGACGGATGCGTCTACATGTGTCAGACGTAGGTCCTTATCTTGCGTGATGTCAAAGTCCAGACGCACATACTCTTTTGCGTGCGTTATCTCGAGGTTGCCTGCGGGATGAGCGAGTAGCAGGCTGGATAGATTAATGCGCCAGCTGAGGTCGCCCACTGGTACATGTCGTATGCGTATGTCGGTTGCGGAGCCATGCAGTACTGTGCCTGACAGTGTCGAGACTTCAATTGTGGCTGGCAGCCAGATCTTTAGTAACTGCGCTGGACAGTAGGCGAGGCTAGCTATGAGCGCGCCACCGAGCAAGAGGACGCTTGCGACGGCGCGCACGAGTAGCCGCACGCTTAGCCTCCAACCAAGGTCACCGAGGCATTGATGTGGCCTGGGACTTCAGTTTTTTCGAGCGTGGCTGATTGAATGCGCAGGCCATACTCGCGCTCCAGTTTTAAAATCCAAGTAATGACCAGCTCGTAGGTCGCATCTTCGATGCGCACGCGCGTGCCACCGGCTCCTGCAGGTTCAGTGCCGCGTAGGTTGCCTGCAATGCCACCATCACGTGTACTGCGATCGATGATTGTTACCAGGGCTGTACCGCTTGCCTGGGGCTGGGGAGCGGAACGTAGTTCGACCAGATTCGCTTCAATGTAGGCTATATCCGCGCGCGTTTGTGCGACGTGAGCCTGTAAGTGGGCATGGGCTGTGTTGAGTCGCAAGACGACGCCCAGCAGGAGCGTGACTCCAAGGACGATAGCACCGATGTATGCAATTCGCTGGTCGCGCGCTGAAAGTGTGCCATACCATGCGCGCACGAGTTCGACTGCGCGTTGAAGAGTGTTCATGGTGCTGGCTCCTGCAGGCGTAGACGGCCTTGAAAGCGCGAATCCTTTTGGGTTGCGCTTAGCAGTTCTGCAGAAAACCCACGTCCACGCGCGGCAGCACGTAATGCATCTAGCGACGCCACATCGGGTGCATCGACCGTGACCTCTGCTGTGTGGTCGTGATAATTGATGCTGTTGACGCTAATGGTCGGGGCGCTCTGGAGTGCGCCACCCATCGCGCTGAGCATTCCCACGAGGCCTTCGTTGACTGCTGCACGCTGCGCACGCAGACGGCTATCAACGGATGCACGTAAGTTAGGAAGACGTTCGATGTGGGTGATGTCCGGTAGCGCCTCGGCGGCCACAGCGCGTAATTGCGTGGCAAGGCGTGCGTCTTCGCGGTGTAGCTGCCAAATCTGGGTAGTAACGACTACTAGGTGGAGAAACACAGTCAGTGCCACAAGAGCCATCGGCAGACGCCACGGTCGTACTCCGCCAGTTAAGCTGTAGCGTGGCGCAAAAGCCCCTTGCAGTAAACTGACAGGCGTCAGAGCCGTCAGCGTCGTGGCCAGCAGAGGCAGTAGTCCATCATTCAATAATTGCACTTTGAGATTCGCAACACGTCCTCGCAGGGTCTCGAGCGTTGTAGCGTTCATATCCCAATCTGCGCGTGATGCGTAGACGATCAATGTGTCGGCAGTCGGCTCAGACGTGGCATCGTTTAGGAAGCCCGCAATGCCAAGTGCGGTGGGCAGTGGCTCAGCATCGAGCGTGACCGGCGGCTGGCCTGGGCGGCGCACTAAGAGCCGTTGGCCGTCAATCACGAGGACGCATTGGCTGGGGTTGTCGGGGATTAACGCCGAATCGGCGTACGCTGCGGCTGGCTGAAGGCCGGCAGCCGTTATCTGGCCAAGCCAGCCCGCAAACGCCGCCCGATCAACCGCCGCAACCGGTAGTGCGCCATCGCGCCCGACACGGCCTAGCGCAAAATGCATCGCGTCGATCTCGCTGGCAAGTTGCTCTTCAAGCGCATAGGGCACCAACTGCGCCAGCTTGTGCAGCCCACGGGCCGGCAACTGTGGCGCGGCAAGCAGAACGTTCTCACCGGGCACGAGCCACACGCAACGACCGCTGCCGATCGCGGCCGCGGCTTGCGTAAGCGTGCCGCTGACTGGCGTGGCGATAGCCGCCGGACTCGCGAACGACCACCACTCAGCCCGGTCCATAGGGCCACCCGGAAGCGGAAAGCGAAGTAGAAATTGGTCAGCCATTCATCACTCGGTGCCTAAGCTACGCAGTACGACCCGCGATGAGCCTGCTTGGTTGCGTGCCATGAGACTGTACAGTGTGAGTTCGGTAGTGCCAAGGTTCACGACGGTGCGGGCGCGGAACCAGTCAGATTTTTCGGTTAAGCCTTGCGAAAGCTCTTGCCGTTGTTGCGGTGGAATATTGAGCGCGCCCAGTGCCGCCTGCACATCGGTTAGCGCGGGAAAGCAGCCTTTCTGACGATTGGTTGCCAGCTGCTTCGGATCTTGGCTGAACGCCACCAGTCCCGGTGCGAGCGTATCAAGCACCAATCCCTTGGCCGTACAGACGTTTAACGCTGTACCGACGGGTAGGGCCGCGACATAGGGGCTGAGTTTGCGGTAGCGTTCGCTGCCAAAGCCCGGTAGCGCCAAGAGTTCACTGGTGGTTTGCAATGGTCGATTCGCAGCCCGGTAGGGTGGCGCCTGACCTAAATAGACGCCATCTTCGGCTCCCTCCGGGCCGCTCGCGGTGTTGTCCGGATCGATCCAATCGAGCGCCAAATATGCCCACTTGGGCTCCAATTGTAGTGCCTGTAACAGGCGCTGAAACTGTGCAAAGGCGGCGTCATTGTGGGTGCCATCTGCTTTAACCAAATTGTTGAGGTTGAAACGCCCTTGCATGTCCTCGAGTCCACCGGACAGGCGACCGCCATCAATCGGAAGTCCTGACAGTGGTGTCGCCCAAATCCCATCCAGCGTGGTGCGCTTTGCCGTATTGGCATCTGTTTTTAGCACCTCAATTGCCCACGTCTCAGCGCCTAGAGCTACCTGGAACGCTTGTTCATTGCCCGTTAAGTTGGCTCCACGGCGTGCATCCAGCGCGCCTTGCGAGCCGATGCGTGTGGCAATCACAGTGGCCAGTGCCACCACAACCAATGCAATGATGAGAGCTACCCCACGCGACTGCTTCATCCGGGCACCTCGATCAAGCGGACGATAGTGCCGATATCCTTCAGCTGCAAGGTGATCTGCACGCCGATGGGTCGGGTCATCGTGGCGTTGGCGCCACCGTTTGCACTGGCGACCAACACTGGCCAACGGTCGCGCCACACCCGGCTGCTGTCTAGATAGCGGATTTTTATGGAAATGACATCCTTAAGGAGTTCGCGCTTGACCGGCACGCTGCCTAAAGTCGCGTCGAGTACGGGCTGAAATTCACGGATGAGTGTGCCGCTGTCTAGTCGGTAAGTGACGCGTTGAAAGGTACTGCGTTGCAAGCCGAGCGGGTTGGACCAGCCGCCATGGGTGAGCGTCACAATGCGATCATTGGTGCCATCGGCGAGTAGCGCAGGCTCGCTCGTCGCGCCGAGTAGGTCACGTACGGGCCGAGGATTCAGCTGTTCAAAGTCGACCATTAATACATGCAATGTGCTTTCGATCGCGCGCGTGCGCTCGAATACCCCGATCATTCCGTCGCGCGCGCGCGTGACATACGAGAGGGTCTCGTAAGCAAAGCCCGACAACACGGCAAGCAAAAACACCGACACCATCACCTCGATCAGTGTGAAGCCGGCGTGTTGCTGGCGTGTGCTCATTGTTGCCCCGCGTAGGCCCAATTCGCGGCTGCAGTGGGTGTGGTAATCTGCGTGCGCCCGATGAAGCCAGACACAGTGGCTACCGCCGTTCCATCCGATGCGTCAGCGCGTCGCACCGTAATATCAATACGACGCATGCCCTCAATCCCGGTTTCAGTGATTGTCTGGCGCCATCGCCATTTGCCATCTGCAAAATCCACATCACCTTCGGTGCGGCTGACATCTGGGAATGCGGTAGCGAGCCTGAGTTCTGTGACGCGATTTAAACCAATCCAGGTCGCAAGCATTTTCTCGCGCAAGTAAACCGAGTTGCGCGAGGCATTTGTGACGACGCCGAGCACGGCCGCGAGCCCCATGGCTGCAATAGCCAAGGCAACGAGCACCTCAATCAGCGTGAAGCCACGGCTACTTCGCACGTTTTTGTCCAGCATGAGTCACCAACAGCGTGCCATCGGCCTGTCCATCGACATGAAAGGTGTATTCAGTTCCTTCACGTGTCAGCGTCAGCTTATAAGGAGAGACATCGCCACTGGAAAATAGCTGTACTTGAGGGGCGGGCGGTGCGTCAGTGGTGCTGTGCAGACCAGTTTGTGTCGCAGCAGGTGATTTGGGTGGGGTGATCTGGACTTGCCTCCCTTCGAGTTCCAGGGTGGGTACGATGCCGGCGGGTAGTTGGTAGGTGGTATACAGCGCATCGTTGGCAACGGGCTCCCACAGTCCAAGGGCTTGCGAGTATTTAAGCACCGTGTAGCTATTAACGAAGAATTGGACGCCGTAGTCACGTCCCTCAAGTTGTGCTTGCTCGAGGGTGGCGGTCATTACATCCGTGATGCGATCACCCTCCGCATCGAGACCGCGATCGCCACCTAAGACACCGAGTGAGAACACCGCAACACCGGTCACGATCGCGATAATCACCACCACAACGAGTATCTCGATCAACGTGAACCCACGCACAGACTTCAGATCGTGATGCACGGCGTAGGCTAGGTGTTTTTAGTTGCTAGACTGCTTGTTGCTAGACTACTTGGAGTCACGATAACTAATGTCGGCATCAAGACCCGTGCCGCCCACGGCACCATCGGCGCCTAGCGAATACAGGTCAAACGCAGCGCCGTTCGTGCCTGGCGAAACATACACGTAGTCATGGCCCCAAGGGTCTTTTTGGATCAGCTGGACGTAGCCATCCGCACGCCAGTTGGTGAGGTTTGGATCAGAGGGTTTTTTGACGAGTGCCTCCAGACCATAGTCTGTGCTCGGATACTTAAAATTATCCATGCGGTACATATCAAGGGCGCTCGCGTAGAGACGTAGGTCTGCTTTGGCTTTGGTGACACGAGCTTCGTCGATTCGACCCAGAATCTGCGGTGCCACAAGTGCGCCGAGTATGGCCAGGATCACGACGACCACCATAATTTCGATCAAGGTAAAGCCGCGCGTCAGGGTGCGGGCGTGGTGATGGCGACTGGAAAGCGCGGACTGGGGCAATAAAGGGTGCATGCATCTACTCCGGCGCACGTAATGGTGGCCGTTATGATAACAGAGGCGCACAGGCCTGCCGGGCGTTCGCGGCCACATTCCGCAGCGCTTTGACAGGGCGAGCATGCTTGTGTGACGCGCTTCACGTCGAGCCAGCTATACTGAGAGCCCTTGATAGAGGAGTCGCTATGTCTGTTGCAGCTGTATTCCCGGGCCAAGGGTCACAATCCATCGGGATGTTAAGTGCGCTGGCTGCCGTTGAGCCTGCCGTGCGTGCCACCTTTGCCACAGCCTCCACAGTGTTGGGTTATGACTTGTGGGATTTAACTCAGAGCGGACCGTTAGAGGTTCTAAATTCCACCGAGCGTACGCAGCCGGCGATGCTCGCTGCGGGCGTGGCGGTCTACCGTGCGTGGCAAGCGCACGAGGCGCCGCGGCCGACGGTACTCGCGGGGCATAGTCTTGGCGAATTCACTGCGCTGGTCTGTGCGGGTGCGATGGATTTTGCCGATGCTGTGGCGCTAGTGCAATTCAGGGGGCGCGTGATGCAGGAGGCAGTGCCGGCTGGACAGGGGGCGATGGCTGCCATACTGGGTCTTGATGATGCAGAGGTCGAGGCCGCATGTGCGGATAGTGCCTTGGGCGACGTGGTGGAACCTGTTAATTACAATTCACCTGGCCAGCTTGTCATCGCAGGACACGCGCAAGCGGTCAACCGTGCGATCGAGGCGTGCAAGGCACGTGGCGCCAAGCGGGCACTGCTATTGCCGGTGAGTGTGCCAGCCCACAGCTCGCTGTTGCGGCCGGCCGCGGAGCGTTTAGGCGAGCGCCTCGAGGGCATGGCGATTCAAACGCCAAAGGTGCCTGTGTGTGCTGTCGGTGGGCAGTGGCACGATAGTCCAAGCGCCATACGTGGCTTGCTCGTGGCCCAGCTTGCAAGCGCCGTACGCTGGTCAGATACGGTGGCCGGCATGGTGCGGGGTGGAGCGACTCGCATCGTAGAATGCGGCCCCGGTAAGGTGCTAACGGCGCTTAATCGGCGCATCGAACGCAATAAGGAAATTTTGATGACCTGTATTGAAGACCCGACGTCACTCGCTGGCGCGTTAGACCTAGGAGCTGGCACATGACCTCTCACATCGGCAGTCCGTTTCAGTTGCAAGGCCAACTTGGTTTGGTGACAGGTGCGTCGCGTGGGATCGGTAAAGCTGTCCTGCTCGCACTGGCGCAAGCGGGGGCGACAGTGATCGGAACGGCGACGAGCGCTGCTGGCGCCGCCGAGATCACAGCAACACTTGCGCGCGAGGGTTTGCAGGGTCGTGGAATTGTGCTTGATGTCGCTGATCAAACCAGTGTGGATGCGGCGCTTGCTGACATTGAGGCGCGTGAGGGTATTGTGGGGATTCTGATTAACAATGCGGGTATTACCCGTGATGGCTTGTTAATGCGTATGAAGGTCGATGATTGGGATGCGGTGATTGGCACCAACCTGTCGGGCGTGTATCGACTCTCAAAGGGCGTGTTGCGTGGCATGATGAAGGCGCGCACGGGGCGCATTATCAGCGTCGCTTCTGTTGTCGGCCTGTCAGGCAACCCTGGGCAGACTAATTACGCTGCGGCAAAGGCGGGGATCGTGGGCTTCACCAAGTCCTTGGCCCGCGAGGTGGCGTCCCGCAACATTACCTGCAATGTCGTCGCTCCCGGCTTTATAGACACCGATATGACCCGTGGTCTGGCAGACGAGCAACGCACGGCTTTATCAGCACAAATACCCCTTGGGCGGCTGGGCGTGCCTGAGGATATTGCCCTGGCAGTGCTCTATTTGGCGTCGCCGGCTGCCGCCTATGTGACCGGTCAAACCCTGTCTGTGAATGGCGGAATGTACATGGGTTGAGCTCCTGCGCCGACCTAAAAATCATAAGCCATTGATATATATAAAAAACACCGTGATGGCGGCAGCGAGCTGTTTGCCATAAAATGCCACGTCCGCCACTAGGAACGGCTCCTCGTTCCTTTGGTGTCAGCGGCTAAGTAACGCGTAGGCGTCACAGAGGATTACTAAACGATGAGCAGCGTGGAAGAGAGAGTCAAAAAGATCGTCGCCGAGCGACTGGGTGTCAAGGAAGAGGAAGTCACAAATAGTGCCTCCTTTGTAGACGATCTCGGGGCCGACTCGCTCGACACTGTCGAGCTCGTCATGGCACTTGAAGAGGAATTCGAGACCGAAATTCCTGACGAGGATGCCGAGAAAATCACAACCGTCCAGCACGCAATTGATTACGTGAACGAGCATCAAGCAAAAGCTTGATTGTTTGACGTCAACCTCCGTGCTGAGGCGCGGAGGTTGACGAGTCGTCACGTGAATCTAGCAATTCGTCAATCAGCATCTGCGGAGGCGTGGTGACAAAGCGTCGTGTCGTCGTCACAGGCTTAGGCATCGTCTCACCCGTCGGCAGTCAGATCGCTGAAGCCTGGGAAAACGTTGTCAATGGCCGTAGTTTTATCGGTCCCATCACCCGGTTCGATGTCAGCGCGTATCCCACGCGGTTTGGTGGGGACGTGCGTGGTTTCAGCGTGGATGCGTACCTGCCGCCGAAGGAATCACGGCGCATGGATCCATTTATTCAGTATGGCTATGCCGCAGCTGCGGATGCTCTGAAGGACTCGGGGCTGGTCATTGATGAGAACAATGCGGCGCGCGTCGGAATCGCGATGGGAGCCGGCATCGGTGGGCTTGAAACAATCCAAATGACCCATGACAAGCTGCTCGAGGGCAAAGGCCCTCGCAAAGTGTCGCCATTTTTTGTGCCCGCAAGCATCATTAATATGATTTCGGGTCATGTGTCGATTCAGTATGGTCTTAAAGGCCCAAATCTGGCTCTGGTAAGCGCGTGCACGACGTCGACGCACAATATTGGTATGGCCGCGCGCTTGATCCAGTATGGCGATGCTGATGCCATGGTGGCAGGTGGCGCTGAAATGGCCATGAACCCATTGGGATTAGCTGGCTTTTGTCAGGCAAAAGCATTGTCTGAGCGTAATGACGCGCCGACCGCTGCGAGTCGGCCGTGGGATCGGGACCGCGATGGGTTTGTGATGGCGGATGGCGCAGGTGCCATGCTGCTTGAAGAGTACGAGCATGCCCGGGCGCGCGGCGCCACAATTTATGCTGAGTTTGTTGGTCTGGGAATGAGTGGGGATGCGTTTCATATTACTGCCCCTCCAGAAGATGGCGCAGGCGCGAGCCTCGCGATGACCAACGCGTTACGTGATGCAGGCGTCAATGCCGCAGAACTCGACTATATCAATGCGCACGCGACGTCGACGCCATTGGGCGATATCGCGGAAACGGTGGCGGTGAAACGCACGCTCGGTGCGCACGCGCACAGCGTCGCTGTGAGTTCGACGAAATCTGTGACAGGACACCTGTTAGGCGCAGCCGGCGCGGTTGAGGCGATTTTCACCGTGCTCGCGATCCGTGACCAGATCGCGCCGCCGACCATCAACCTCGATAATGCTGACCCGAAATGCGATTTAGACTATGTGCCCAATAGCGCGCGTGCCATGAGCATTGATGTGGCGCTATCCAACTCGTTTGGATTTGGTGGTACTAACGGCAGTCTGGTATTTCGTCGACTGCGTTGATGCGCAGCGCGTGTCTTTAACGGCTCAAGGATCGGATGGAAGTATCGCGCGTCGCGTCAGCGGGGGGCGTGCGGACTTTCTTGCGGTGCATGCCAAGGATCCAGAGACGTACCCATTTTTGTTAGAGAGCGCCAGCGTTGGTACGACTGGTCGCTATGACCTGTTGCTGGCGGATCACGGTGAGCGCCTAGTCCTCACGTCGACGGGGCTTGCCGGGCACTCGACTAGCGGTTCATTTTTAGGCGCACTTGATGACTGGTTCCGACAGGAGCATATCGTCGCTACAGCCGCTACGGATCGAGCGCCGTTTTGTGGTGGCTGGTTTTTGTATTTAGGTTATGAGCTCGCCGCGCAGTTTGAATCACGTCTGCGTCTGCCGCCGGCGCGTGGGTTAATTGCTGGTGCATTTCGTGTCGCTGTAGCGGCAATCTATGACCACGCGCGGGATGAGACCTGGGTCGTTGGTGAGCCTGGCACGGAGATGGCGGTCAGTGCACTGGTCGAGTCGCTGCAGTTGGCACTGCAAGCGCAAAGCGAACCTCAGGCCGAGGTGACCCTGTCGTTACAGGAGGACGATCCAGATCAATACCTGGATGCCGTCCGGCGGGCGCTTGAATACATTTCGGCGGGTGATATCTATCAGGCAAATTTGGCACGTGGGTGGCGGGGCAGTGTGCCTACATCAGTCTCGGCCGCATCTCTTTACAATCGGCTGCGCCGAGCAAATCCTGGCCCATTTGCCGGTATCGCTGCATTGCCTGGTATGACCGTCTTATCGACCTCGCCCGAACGTTTGGTGCGCTGTCGAGATGGCGTCGTTGAAACACGGCCCATTGCCGGTACGCGGCCGCGACAGGGTGATGACGCGACGGTTAGGGCAGAGTTGCGCGCCAACACGAAGGAGCAGGCTGAGCATGTGATGCTGCTTGATTTGGAACGCAATGATATTGGGCGGATCGCAACTGGCGGTAGCGTGCATGTTGATGAGTACATGACGGTCGAGAGTTATGCGCATGTGCACCACATCGTGTCCAACGTGATAGGCGCGCTGCGCCCGGACGTCACGCCTGGCGAGGTGATCCGTGCCGTGTTCCCGGGGGGAACGATCACGGGTTGCCCCAAGGTGCGCTGTATGGAGATTATCGCTGAACTGGAGGGTCGTCCGCGTGACGCCTACACGGGCTCCTTCGGTTATCTATCGCGCGATGGAAGTTTGGATCTGAATATCCTGATCCGTACGGCGACCGTATGGCCGCGGGATTTGCATCGCTCTGAAATTAGTTTGATGGCAGGTGCCGGAATCGTTGCTGATTCAGACCCGCAACGTGAGCTTGATGAAACCCGCGCGAAGGCGCGCGGTCTGCTTCGTGCGTTGACTGGAAGTATAGGCACGTGATTTTACTGAATGGACGAGCACACGCTGATGATGCGTTTGATCGTGGCCTTGAATTCGGGGACGGTGTCTTTGAGACCATTGCGGTTATTAATGCGCGCCCACGCTTACTCGAGCGCCACCTAGCGCGCCTAACGGTGGGTTGCGAACGCCTCGGCATTCTAGGCGTCGATATCGACCAATGCCGGACAGAGCTTCATCAGGCCGCCGCCGCGAGAGATGTCGGTGTCCTTAAGTTGATTGTCACTCGCGGGTTGGGTGGTACGGGCTACTCTTCGGCGGGCGGCATGCCTCGACGCTGGCTTGCGGCTATGCCCGCGCGCGAGCGGCCAAGCCACTATTCGACAAGCGGCGTGCAGTTGCACCTGTGTGAACTGCGCCTGCCCAGCGATCCACGTCTTGCCGGCATCAAACACTTGAATCGGCTCAGCAATGTGCTCGCCCGACGTGAATGGCAAGATCCAGACATCGCTGAGGGGTTGATGCGTACCGAAGACGGGAGCATCGTATGCGGCACCATGAGCAACTTGTTTCTTGTGCAGCATGACATGCTTATTACGCCCGCAATTGTGGATGCTGGCGTGTGCGGTGTCGTGCGCGCAGCGATTATTGATACCTGCAGCGCGCAGGGGATCGCAGTCCTTGAGCGGCGAGTGACGCTGCAAGATATTGCCGAGGCCAGTGAGGTGTTCGTCACGAACGCGCTGATTGGAGCTTGGCCTGTGCGCGCGCTATCGGGGTATCAGTGGGTGCCGGGGCCCTATGTGCGTCGCGTGCAGGAATGGGTACGCGAATGGTAAAGCGGCTGCTGGCACTATTGGTCGTGTTCGGTGGTCTTGCCGGGGCGGTGGGTTTGGTTGCGGTACATTGGTATCGCAGTCCGATCGCAGACTTAACGACCCAGACGATGATTGAAATTCCGACTGGGCTGTCGCTCACGGGTATCGGCGCTTTGCTGAAATCACGCGGGCTGGTTCGCTATCCATCAATTTGGGCGGTGTTGGCGCGTAGTGATGGCTATGGACTGAAGCTACGTGCTGGCGAGTATGTGCTTGAACCGCAGACGTCACCGCAGGGGTTGGCACGTCAGTTTGCGGAGGGGCGCGTCGTGCTGCACCCCGTGACATTAGTTGAGGGTTGGAATTGCGAGACCGTCCGTCAATTTGTCCACACGCATGAAGTGTTGCATCCGACTTCGGCGCTCGAGAGTACGAAGTACATCATGGCCGCCGTTGGTGTGCCGGCAATGGGTTGCGAAGGAGAGTTTTTTCCAGACACATACCTGGTACCGCGTGGTACGCGCGATCTTGATTTGCTCAAGCTCGCGCATGCGAGCATGAACGCTCACCTGCAAGCAGCATGGGTGATCCGCGACCAAACGCTTCCGCTGAAAACGCCCTATGAGGCGCTGATACTCGCGTCCATCGTCGAGAAAGAAACAGCCGCTCCCGAAGAGCGGGCCCGCATTGCCGGGGTTTTCATGAATCGCCTGCGCCGCGGTATGCGTTTGCAGACCGATCCGACAGTCATTTACGGCATGGGATCTGCTTACCAAGGCCACATCCATACGCGGGATTTACAAACCGATACGCCCTACAATACCTACACGCGAGAGGGGTTACCGCCAACGCCCATTGCGCTGCCGGGAGCTGCTGCCATTTTGGCTGTCATGCAGCCCGCCAGTACGGATGCGCTTTATTTTGTCGCAAGTCCGCGCGCGGACGGACGGCATATATTTTCGCGCACGCTGGCTGAGCACTCAGCAGCAGTGGCAAAGTACGTTGCGAGCTTGAAGGCAACGCCATCTGTGGCATCTGAATCAGCCCCTGTTCCGGAGGCAGTGACACCATGAGCGAGCACGGGGTATTCGTGACTTTCGAGGGGATAGAGGGTGTTGGGAAGTCAACGCAGCTGTCGCGTCTGTGTGCGCGCCTTCAAGGCGCCGGGCGCGAGGTGATTACCACCCGCGAGCCGGGCGGCACACCCCTAGCGGAGGCGATTCGCGGCCTGGTATTGAACGCCGCTGGGGAGGTAGTGTCACCCACGGCGGAGCTCATGCTGATGTGTGCGGCCCGTGCTGTGCACGTGGAAAATCTAATCCGGCCGGCCTTAGCGCGTGGCGCATGGGTGCTGTGTGATCGCTTTTTTGATGCAACCTACGCGTACCAAGGGGGAGGGCGTGGCGTCGCGCTTGCGGCTATCGATCAGTTGGCGAGTCTGACACTGGCTGGGCTCACGCCTCATTTAACGTTACTGTTTGATGCGCCTGTCACCACGGCATTGGCTCGTGCCAAAAGCCGTGGCGGGGTCACGGATCGATTTGAGAGTGAACAGGAAGCTTTTTTTGAGCGCGTCAAAGCGATGTATCATCAGCGACTGCAGCAGGATCCGCAGCGCCTTAAGCTGATTGATGCGACGCTTTCACCCGATGCGGTCGAGAGCTTGGTTTGGGAGCAGGTTAAGCTACTGATCGGTGGTCAGGCCAGCGCGGTGCAACGATGATGACAGACTCGTCCACCGTGCAACCTGACTTTATGGCGCCGTGGCTGATGGTGGCGCGACAGTATGTGGCGAGGGCGATGCGTGAGGACAAGCTATCGCATGCGTTTTTAATCCAGGGTCAAGCCGGCTTAGGGCAGCGGGTGTTGGCCGAGAGCATCGCGCAGTTGGTCCTGTGTGAAAACCTCACTACAGCGCAGAGCCACGCTTGCGGGCACTGCGCTTCATGCATGCTCTACCTAAGTGGCGGTCACCCCGATGTGCACCGGGTTGGTTTGGTTGACGAAAAAAAACAAATCTCGGTTAATGATGTACGGGAGCTCAGTGCAGAGCTACAGCTAAAGAGTTACCGTGGTGGAGCTAAGCTTGGGATCATTGACCCCGCTGACGCCATGAACCTTAACGGTATGAATGCACTGCTCAAGACACTGGAAGAGCCTAGTCGCAATACGTTGCTGATACTAACCTGTGCTCGGGTCGACCGCTTTCCGGCGACCATTGCAAGTCGCTGCCAGCGCATCAAACTGCGCGTGCCGACACGAAAAGTAGCGCTTAGCTGGCTAAGTGCTCAGGATTCAAACGTGGCATGGGATGGTCTGCTGGACTTAGCATCAGGCGCCCCATTCGCGGCACGCGAGTTGGCCGCTGGCGGAGCCCTTGAGCTTGATGCCCAGATGGCCACGGTGCCGGAGCTGCTGACCCGTCCCAATGCGGACTTAGTTGAACTGGCAGAACGCTGCCAAGGGTCCTTCCCGGCAGAGCGTTTTCGCTGGCTTGAGCTGTGGGTGTCGGATCGTATCCGTAAACTGTTCGTGACTCCCTCTGCTGGCTCGGGCAGTGCCCCGGCAGTGCTTAGCACCGCGCGCCGGCGACACTTACAGGGTCTATACTCTGTTTTGGATACACTCAGAGCCAGTCAAGGGGCCTTGCGCGGCTCTGCCAACGTGACTTTGCTGTGGGAGCAGGTGCTCGGTAGTTTGTCGCGTGAGTTATTACGTGTGCGCCCGGTCCGTGGGCGCTGATATGGTTAAGGAGTGAGTCGATGTCAGTACAAAATAAAAAGCCCGGATTGCTGACGCTGACGATTAAAGATAAGAGTGCGCTTTATCTTGCGTATATGCCGTTCTTGACAAACGGTGGTTTATTTATTCCTACGAATAGCAACTACGCGCTGGGCGACGAAGTGTTCATGCTGCTAAACCTCATGGGTGATGCGGATAAAATTCCAGTTGCTGGTAAGGTAATTTGGATTACGCCGAAGGGTATTACCGGGCGGCGGGTACCGGGCATTGGCGTACAATTCTCTACGCAAGATCAAGGTGAGACGCAGCGTAAGATTGAGACCTATCTTGCTGGAGCAGTGACCGGCGAGAAGATGACTCATACGATGTGATTGAGCGAATCAATGCATTTACATGCGAGGCATTGTAAGTCTGGTCGATGCTTTTTTTCTTAAGCCCAGTGTCTCGGGCTTGAGGTTAATCTGCTGAGTGTTGCAAGGTAAAGCCGCCGACGGTGGCTAACATGAATCGCGCCGAGGGTGTTAGGACAGATATGAACGGCATGATGGGTCACAATATGGCGGATAGCAGCGGTGAAGCAGCGCGCCTGATATTTACGCCGGAAGTGGAAGCCGAGACTGCGCCGGTGTGGGAGCGTTTGCGTGCGCGCATGCCTGCGGTCGAGTGGCCGATACATGCCCCACTGATCGCCGCGATTAATCGCTTAAAACGCTCAAAAAATGC
The DNA here is from genome assembly GCA_903832085.1 of uncultured Pseudomonadota bacterium. GTDB lineage: Bacteria > Pseudomonadota > Gammaproteobacteria > Steroidobacterales > Steroidobacteraceae > CAIKZZ01. Next base: position 152,790 of record CAIKZZ010000022.1, read on the forward strand.
TGTGATTCTTGGTCATAACTATATGACACCGGAGATCTTCCACGGTGTTGCTGATTTTGTCGGCGATAGTCTTGCGCTTGCCCGTGAAGCGGCCCGCACGGACGCCAAGATTATTGTGCAGGCCGGCGTGCGCTTCATGGCGGAGACTTCGAAGGTCTTAAGTCCAGACAAGACGGTGCTCATTCCTGATTTGCAGGCGGGCTGTAGTCTTGCCTCATCGATCACAGCCGCCGATGTACGTCTAATCAGGAGTCGCTATCCTGGCTTGCCGGTCGTCACGTATGTCAACACCACGGCCGATGTGAAAGCCGAGACGGACATCTGTTGCACCTCTGGCAACGCCGTACAAGTTGTAGAGCATATCGCCAGGCAGTGGGGTGTTGATCGCGTCGTGTTGTTGCCTGACGAGTTTCTAGCGCGCAATGTGGCGCGCCAGACGTCTATACAGATTATTGCATGGGCCGGGCGCTGCGAAGTGCATGAGCGGTTTACCGGTCGACAGATCGACGAGTTGCGAGTGATGTATCCACATGCGCAGGTGCTAGCGCACCCTGAGTGCCCGCCTGACGTACTCGCCGCGAGTGATTTTGCGGGGTCCACTGCGGCGATGACCGATTACGTGACGAGACTCAAGCCGCGCCAGGTCGTGCTGATTACTGAATGCGCTATGGCGGATAATGTGGCATCGGAGTCGCCCGAGACTGAGTTTTTACGTCCCTGCAACCTGTGCCCACACATGAAGCGGATTACCTTGACCAATATCTACGATGCGTTACGCACTGATCGTTACCCCGTAGAGGTTGATGCCAATGTTGCGGTTCGGGCTAGGCGTGCCGTGCAGCAAATGATCGATTTGCCACCGCCGACAGCACCGGCGCGTTACGATTTAGTGAAGGCGCGCTATCATGTCAACGTGGAACTAATCTGAGGCGTAGTCGGGGATTTAACGCTGCTGCCTGGAGAACGATTCGTGGTTGGAAACGTGAAGCATCTGCAGTTTGATGGTGTGCTGGTACTCGGGGCCGGCCTCGCAGGCTTGTCAGCGGCCCTGGCGGCGGCCACTCGTCAGGTGTTGGTGATTTCAACAGATGTCCTCGGCGCACAGTGTTCGTCGGCTTGGGCCCAAGGTGGTGTTGCAGTTGCTCTGGGAGTGGACGACACGCCACGTTTGCATGCGGCGGACACAGTCGCCGCCGGCGGTGGCCTCGTCGTTCCTGGTCGCGCGGATTTATTGACGCGTGAAGGGCCAGCGGCTGTTGCAAACCTGATACGCCTCGGTGCGCCCTTTGATACGGACGGAGCAGGCCATTTGCTGCAGAGTCTGGAAGCGGCCCACAGTCGCGCGCGAGTCGCCCGTGTGCGTGGCGACCAGACCGGTGCGGCCATCATGCATGCGCTCGGTGCTGCACTCCGCGCGACACCTGCGGTCACCGTGTGGGATTGCGCGCGGGCACGGCGCTTGCTGCAAGACGAGCAGGGCCGTGTCATTGGTGCGCTAATAGAGCGTCACGGGGAATACACTACAGTCACCGCCGATGCCGTCGTGCTCGCTACGGGTGGGATTGGCGGGTTGTACGCTGCCACCACCAATCCTGCCGCGGTGCGGGGTGAGGGTCTAGGACTTGCGGCTCAAGCGGGCGCTGTCATTGTCGATGCGGAGTTCGTGCAGTTCCATCCCACCGCAATGGATTTTAAGGTGGATCCCGCGCCACTGGTCACTGAAGCGCTCAGAGGCGAGGGCGCAACGCTGATCGATGCGAACGGATATCGATTCGTCGTGCCACTAGATGCCCGGGCCGAGCTTGCGCCTAGGGATGTGGTTGCACGTGCCATTCACCGTCAGCTACTGACGGGTGGCGGCGCATTTCTTGATGCGCGTGCCGCGATCGGAGCGCGCTTTCCGGATGCGTTCCCGGGCGTATTCCAAGCGTGTATGGCCCATGGGATCGATCCGCGTTTACAGCCCATTCCGGTGACGCCCGCGGCGCACTATCACATGGGTGGTGTCGAAACAGATATTGACGGGCGTACCAGTTTAAATGGCCTCTACGCGGCCGGCGAGTGTGCCTATTCGGGTGTCCACGGCGCGAATCGCTTGGCCTCTAACTCCCTGCTGGAGGCGGCCGTGTTCGGCGCCCGCGCCGGCAGAGGCGCTGCGGCGCTACCGGCTGGTGCAGCCCTAGGGCGGCGCGCCATGCCTGCCGATGCGGCCCCTGACCTGCCCGAGGCTGCCTTACAGCGGCTGCGTGCAGCCATGACCCGCCACGCAGGCCTTGAACGCAGCGCTGCGGGCCTTGGGAGTTTGCTGACCTTGATTGGGGAGTTATCAGAAGTTCACGGTGAGCCACCGACGCTGACCAGTGCGCGTCTCATTGTGGAAGGGGCGCTGGCCCGACGCGAGAGCCGCGGCGCACATTACCGTAGCGACTTTCCGCAGACGTCGCTGGTCGCCTTACACGGCCGTGTGACCTTAGACCCGACAGCGCTAACCGACGCGGCCGCTTAAGTGACTGTGGACGCGCTCCCTGACCTACTGATCCGGCCCGAGATCGAGCGCGCGCTACGCGAGGATCTTGGGCGGGCAGGGGATCTGACGGCTACGCTCATTCCCGCGGAAGCACGTTTGCAGTTGCAGTTTGTCACGCGCACCGCTGGCAAAATTGCAGGCTTACGCTGTGCGGAACTTGCAATTACATTGCTCGATGCATCGGCGCATATAAAAACCTATGTCGCGGACGGAGCGGATGTGCGCGCCGGTACAGTGCTCGCTCAGGTTGAGGCGAATGCCCGCTTATTACTCAGCGCGGAACGCACAGCACTTAACTTTCTTGGTCGATTGTCGGGAATAGCAACGCTGACAGGTAGCTATGTGACGGCGGTGGCAGGTACCGGAGCTGCTATCGTGGACACACGCAAAACGACACCGGGTTTACGGGCACTCGAAAAATTTGCAGTGCGCTGTGGCGGCGGCATGAACCATCGGTTCGGGCTCGATGACGCCATTCTCATCAAGGACAATCACATAGTCGCCTGCGGGGGTGTGACCGCAGCGCTCAAACGCGCCCGCGAGGTCGCGGGGCATTTGGTGCCAATTGAGGTTGAAGTGGATAATCTCGCGCAGTTCGATGAGGCACTGGCGTTGGCACCAGCTGTCATCATGCTCGATAACTTCAGTCTCGCAGACCTGCGGGATGCTGTATTGCGCACTGCGGGTCGGGTACGTTTAGAGGCGTCTGGTGGCGTCAGTCTGAATACAGTGCGTGCCATCGCGCAGACCGGTGTCGATGCAATCAGCGTGGGGGCTTTGACTCACTCAGCGCCGGTGCTCGACATCGGGCTTGATGCCTGTTGAGCTCGCGCGCTCAGCGCGTCTGATAGATCTCCAGTGAGATTAAGCCCCCGGTAAGCACGGACGATTTAAAGCCGCGCTCCGCCAAGATATAGGCAGCCGCTGAGCTACGCCGACTTGTATCGCATACTGCAATGTAGTGCGTATCCACATCGAGCTGCGCTAGCTTTAGGCGCAAAAAATACAGCGGTATATTCAATGCGTCTGGTAGGTGGCCGGCTTCGAACTCAGACGGCAGACGTACATCGATCCACTGTGCCTTTATGGTGCTTAGCTTTGCGCGCGCAGCATCGTAGCCAATCCAGTCGAGTAACGGCTCAATCAGTAGATCACGAAAATCAGTCTTACCGAGACGCATCAGTGAGCCGTGGCTTTCCATGGTCACGGTGGCACTCCGTGTCGCATCGGAGATCAGCGCCTCTTCTCCAAATGTCTCACCAGGACCGAGCTCCGCCAAGCGCACTCCAGTCTCGCTCAGTGGCGTCTCGCGGGTCACAATGGCGCGGCCAGATGACACCACATAGAAATAATCGCCCTCGTCACCTTGCTTAATGATGACGTCGCCAGCACTGACATTGATGCGGGTCATCCGCGTAAACACCGACTGTAGATTCGAGGCTGGGATGCGGTAAAACGCGCGCGTCTGCAGTAACGCTGTCATCCAGTCGGTGGTGGGCAAGGGACTGTCCGGACTCAGTTCGCTGACCTCGTACTTGCCGGTTTGATCCCACGTCAGCAACACATCAAGAAGGTCGCTGTCTATGATGAGATAGGTAACCTCAGTTGCAGCACGGGCCAGGAAGCGCCGTGGCTGGGCAGGCGCAAGCGGGTTTTTCGCCTCGATGGTGTCGGCGGTTACCGTGTCGATGGTGCCTGTGTCGTCGCAGATATCGACCGCACCACGTTCCAGGTAGTAGGTTTTTTTATCCAGATCACCGGGCTTAAATAAGATCGTGCCACTGGGGGCCCGAATTCTTACCGTCTTAAGAGCCAAGGCCGTCACGCTGTCGCGCTTGAGTGACTCCAGTGGCGCAAAGCTGCGCAGACGGTTTGGGTCGATGGACTCGCTGGTCATGGGTCAGATGTGCTCAAAAAAAACCACTCATGGCGATACCTATAGGGCCAGTCAGCCCCCCCTAAGGGTGACCGGCGCCAATAGTGTCACGCGCGAGGCCGAGTGCCAACTGGCGTGGCTCAAAATAGGGCTCAGGGAGGCGTGACGATCCGCAGGTCGCAGATCAAAGGCAGGTGATCTGAGTGGCACACCTGGGGCACCTCAAAGCCGGTGACCTCAATGCCGGCGCCGTACAGAATGAAATCGAGTTCACGGCGCGGGTTGTGACTAGGGTAGGTGGGTAGATGATTTGCATTTGCGCTGCGTAGGCCGGCTGCCTGCATGAATAGATAAATTTCATCTTCGCCAAAAAATGTATTGAAGTCACCTGCGATGATCGCAGGTTTGGTGGTTTGACTGATCAGCTCATGTAGCGTGCGTAACTGTGCATGTCGGTGGCGGTATTTTAAAGACAAATGCACCAGGAAAATGACACAGTCATCGAGTTCGAGTTCAATAATCAGCCGCTTCATGCCGGTGTCGAAATAGTGAAATCGCTGCCCGCGCAAGCGTGGGCTTGCTAAAAATGCATTGCACTGCTTGCGCACAATGGGTACGTAAGAGGACAACGACTCAACGCCGTATTTGCACTCGAAGATTGAATAGTGACCGAGGCTTTGTGCAATGAACTCTGCCTGATTAAGCATGCCAGTGCGTATCGAGCCCGTGTCAACCTCAACGAGGCCTACCACATCCGGATCCGCCCCTCTGATAAACTCAGTAATCGATTCGAGTACGGGCCGGTTGCTGCGCAGATAGCCGGCCCCTGGAAGCGGCAGGTGGAAGGCGGCGCCTGTGCCAGTGGCGTAGCGCATGTTATAAATAAGTAGTCGCATTCGGCGCGTGTAGTCGCTGTAATGTGGAGCCAGATTCTAGCGTGTTTCGTCGTATGGGCGTTGAGATATCGCCGTCGGAAAAAGGTTGTGTTGTGTCGTTAAATAATCCAATTAGTGTGTTTGTGAGCCACCTGTGGTCAGTTGACGACGACTACCTGCGCGTCTTTGAGTATCTAGGTAGCGCGCGTAATTTTTATTACAAAAATACCGCCGATCCCGAGCAGTGCGTGACTGGGGCTATTGAGGCGCAGCGCGAGCAGTTACGGACCCAAATAAATGCGGCGGAGGTTGTGTTGCTGCTGAGTGCGCATCATGTGAAAAGCGCGGCACTGATTGAGTTTCAAGCAAATTTTGCGAAATCTGCTAAAAAGCCATTGGTTTTGCTTAAGAACTTTGGGTTGGAGATTCCAGTGCCTGCAACCTTAAAAGCAATCGCAGATGACGTGATTGACTGGAATGAGCGGAGCTTAGTGGACGCACTGCGTCGTCATGCCCGCCATGAAAACACCACGCGATGGGATTCCATCGACTACACGACGACCTAAATGATCCGAGGGTCGTGACGGCTATGTTAGTGGCTGCGACCATAGCGCAAGGTTGCTTGGCGCGGGTTGTGCGCTTCAGCGGTCGCACTCGAAGCGACAGTATCGGGATCCGCAGTGCTCACGCTTAAGCGCATGCAGGTCACGTACAAGTCCACAATACGCGACGCGCAGCTGTCGGCTTCAGCATTCGACATTTTCCGAATGGTCGCCTGTATCGCCGTCTCGCCGCGCAGCGGCGTGACGGTTGTGAGGGATTTCAAGAGTGCAGCAAGCTGTGCTTGTGCTGGGATGGGTAGGTCTTCCATCTGAATGGTGCTTAAGTACTTTGAGACGCAGGTCGCGAGGCGCGACTTGCCGGGGTCCGATTTTGTCAGCTCAACAATTGCCCCATGCAGGATGGTTAGTGCGTTCATGTGGCCCCCAGAAATACTTTATAATCAGACAGTTGCGATATTGCTCTGACGTATCACTTGATGTTTAAGACCCGTGATGCGTGCGCATATTGTGTACGGACTATAACCAGCACTGCCCAAAAAGCAAGCAACGCGGTGTTTGGATCACTGACACTGTGAGCAGGGCGATTGAATACACTCGGCACTGGCCGCATCTTGATTGGGTCTGTTGTGCTCTTGGAGTCGCTGATGAGTCGTGCGTTCGTAAAAGAAAATGACGACGGTATTGAGCGTGATCTACTGGAGCGCCCTGTCAGTGCGCACCGAAATCTCGTGACAAGCTCAGGCCTTGAAGCGATCGAACAGACCCTCCGTAGCCTAGAGATACGCCTGTCAGCTGCGCGCGCGAGCGACGATGCAGCCGCCGTTGCCCGCTTGCAACGCGATGCGCGTTACTGGCGTGCACGGCGCAGCACCGCCGAACTCGTCCCTGCCCACAGCGCAAAAGATGCTCGCGTGCGCTTTGGTTCTCGGATTTCCATTCGCCTCAGCGGTGGCGAAATGCGCCTTTTCCGGATTGTGGGCGAGGACGAGGCGGACCCGAGCTTAGGCCTGATCAGCTACGTGGCGCCGGTCGCCACAGGCATGCTGGGTGCTGACATTGGCGATACAGTCGACACCGGAGCAGGGGACGGCGAGGTCCTCGAGATCAGTTGAGCGCCGACCCCCGCGCGGCTGCCGGGGCTGTCTGTAGACGGCAAACCCACTCCCGCGCGACCTTAAGCGTCGCGCGACGCCTAGGGGTGCACTTGATTTTAGTGCAATAACTCCCGGTAGAAACACCGCCTATTTCCCGAGGATTTTCTAGCCTCCCGCTGTAAGGCATTGATTCTGTAGGTTGTTCAGGTGCCTCCCAAAACA
>CAIKZZ010000023.1 GCA_903832085.1 uncultured Pseudomonadota bacterium
CTGGAACGACGTTGAGGTCTACCGAAAGTCGACCGGCACGGGCCAACCGACACCGTAAACGCGGGGTTTCTATGGGAGTTCCGAGGTCAGGGCGTAGTATCACCAGCAGTACCTCGCGAAGAATCCAAATGGCTACTGCGGTATTGGGGGCTGCGGAGTTCCCTTCAAACTCGCGGAGTTACAGGTGGGTGAGAAGGCGTAACTACCGCGTTGATTTGGTTTCCATCAGGAAGACAAGGGATTTCCAATTCGATATTCGTGTTTCTGCAGGAAAACGTAAGCTGATTTCGGCGTCGACGTCTACCGGAAGTCTACCGGCGATTTGATCGCAAGAAATTCCGCGGCGAAGGACTCGCGTTCTGGTGATCGGCACCCGATGACGTCGCACACATCGTTCTCCGATACCGCATAGAACACCGTAGCAGATGACTCGGGTAGCCCGCTGCGAAGGATCGTTGGGGCATGGAGCGTGTTAGGCTGCCTAAGATCGGGCGACGGAATTTTCGAATTACAGGGAATGGCTATGAAGCGGCATTGGGCTGGAGTACTGCTGGCCGGGCTCTCGGTAGTCTCAGCCGTCGCTTGGGCGGGGGAGTCAGGTCATTATCTTTTCGCTTGGGCAGGCGACACCGCGCATCGAGGCGAAGATTTTGTGGCGGTTATCGACGCAGATCCGGATTCACCGGGCTACGGGAAGCTCATCGCATCGGCCGCTTCGGGCATCCGCACCCATCAGGTGCACCACACAGAGTATTGGATGCCTGATGGAGGGCTGCTATTCGCAAACGACCACATGTCGGGCAAGACAGTTGTCATCGATCTCCGCGATCCACTGCACCCGCACGTTCACGCCGCTTTCGGCGACCTCGGCGGCTTCAGTCATCCTCATTCGTTTCTGCGGCTGCCAAACGGTCATGTGCTGGCAAGTTTTCAGGCCGAAGGTCGCATGGAGCATGGCTCCGATGAGACCACCGAAGGCGGCGCGACCAAGGTGATGCCCATGACGGATGTGGCGGCGCGTCCCGGCGTACACGGCGGTCTCGTGGAAATCGACGACGAGGGCCGAGCACTGCGCTCGGTGTCTACCGCAGATCCGAGCCGGCCGGGCGACCTCTTGATGGCATATAGCTTGCTGCCTTTGCCAGACATCGATCGGGTATTCGTCACCAACTCCTCGATGCGAGACCAGGATCGAGCCGGCCACACCTATCAGATCTTTCGGCTCTCTGACCTCAAGCGGCTATCGACGAATGACTTCGACGCTCCACCGGGTCGTTATGGCGAGATCAACCCCGAGGAAGCCCGCCGTGGACCGGATGGGGCCGTCTACGTTCAGACGACCGGCTGCGGAATCGAGCGAGTCACAGACCTTGAGAGCAAACATCCGCGGTCGAAGCTTGTTTGGCAATTCCCCGGTTCGTTCTGCGGCGTGCCCACAATCGTCGCGCATTATCTGATCCAGAGTGTGCCGCTACTGCACGGGATCGTTGTATTGGACATCAAGGATGGCGCCAAGCCCGTTGAGATTGCCCGAGTGGTGCTGGATGGAGCTTTTTGGCCGCACTGGACGGGCTATGACGCAAAGACCTCCCGGCTTGCGGTCACGGGCTACGATGAAGATCGTCTATACATGTTGACCTTCAATCTGCAAACCGGCGCGCTCGCGGTCGATCTCAGCTTTCACGATGATAAGGGCAACCCTGGATTCGACTTCGACAATCGCACCTGGCCGCACGGCTGGACTGGCGCCGCGATCGCGCATGGTGTGGTGTTTTCCAGATAACAGCCGGCCCTACCTGTATAGGTAGCGCTCCGTGATGGTCGACCATCGGATCGACGTCAACGTTTACTGGAAGTCGACCGATCAGCTAGCAGCGACGATGTAACGGCGGGGATTCCGGGGGATTCCCAACCTACGGGGAAACTATCACCAGCAGTACCTCGCGAAGAATCCAAATGGCTACTGCGGTATTGGGGGCTGCGGAGTTCCCTTCAAAATTGCGGACGTTTAGGTGGGGGAGAAGGCCCGATCGCAGCGTAGCTGAGCGTTCTCGCGTGGAACCAAAGGGTTACCAGCGGACCGCGTTGATGATCCAGGTTTTTCTGCGAGAAAACGCCGACTGAGTTCTAAGTCAACGTCTACCGGAAGTCTACCGGTGGTTCGGCCAGGGGCAAGCCCTCCGCGAAGGGCCAATCCTGGTCGGCGGCGTTGTAGTCAGTGGTTCATGCGCGAATATAAATAAAAGCGATAGAAACATAGATTGGAATCCTGCCTACAACGGCTTATTTCTAGTGCCGAGATGCGAAGGAGGCACTCGGGCACATGACTAGGCACCAACCTACATCGGCGAACTGACAGCGGATGCCAGTGCCTACGCCAGCAACCGCACTCGGCGCCGAACGAATTGGTCAGTTCATTCTGGTTATCCGACGCCAGCGGGTCCTACTCGATGAGGATCTGGCTAGGCTTTACGGGGTGGAAACTCGCGCCCTGCTACAGGCCGTCAAGCGCAATCCGGGCCGCTTTCCGTCGGATTTCATGTTTGAGCTGTCTGCCGCCGAGTGGGCGGCTTTGAGATCACAATCGGTGACCTCAAAATTTGGTCGCGGTGGGCGTCGCTATGCCCCGTTCGCGTTCACCGAGCAAGGTGTAGCGATGCTGTCATCTGTTCTGAACAGTGATCGTGCCATCGCGGTGAATATCGAGATCATGAGATCGTTCGTGCGGATTCGCAGGTTGCTCGAAGCGAACAAGTCACTGGCACGGAAGTTCGAGCGACTTGAACGGAAACTTGAATCCCACGACCAAGCAATCTTCGGAATCCTGGCGGCTATTCGTGACCTGATGAATCCGCCAGCGCCAAGGCGTCGTGGCATAGGCTTTACGGCGAACCTTCGGGAATAGGCGAATTTGACGGCCGGCCCCAACACCGCGATCGATACTTGCTCTGGCGTCGCTGCGATTGATAGGCTTGAGCACATGTATTTGTTTACGGCCAAATTGAATGCCTGCGGTAGCGACGGTTGCGCGGCGTGTCTGCTCTGCCGCCTGCCTCTGCGCCGCTAGGCGCAAATGCACATGCGCTACCGGTCGGCGCTTACAAGACCGGATCAATCCTCCCCCTCAATCAGGGGACCATCAAATTCTGCGTAAGGAGTTGCAAGTGGACGCCACTTCGCATTGAGCGTTGATCATTGGTCAGTTCACCAAGCAGGCCATTTCGTTCGCCCAGTTACCCGGTTATTCGAGCTCTCTTGACCTGCTGACATTGAAGGCAAACCCATCCGAAGGGGAAACCGGTCTGTGCGACCCATCTTCTGAATAATCTCCAGGTAAGGAGGCAAGGCGCATAGAAACAGCAGATTGCAGGCGCTCGAATCGTGAGTGGTAGAAACTCGGTATATGTCGGCGGCAGATTACAGTCGGCTCAGGTCGTCATCAAATGAGCTAATCGGGCTCCTACGTGAGTCCAACTGAAGTGATCTGTGGCGTGCGCTTTGCCGGCTGCGGCAAGCCGACGTCGCGCTGGCTCATCGAACCGAAGGACCTCGAGAGTTTTTAGAACAGAAGCAAGCTCTGGTTCCAAATGCAGGCCGTCCTCATGTTGACGAATTTCCGCAGCTATTTTGAGTGCGCAATCATGAGTACAAAAGTCATCTGTCGCCCCGCCCGCCGTGACGGCCACCGGTAAACCGGCTCCCATCGCCTCCAAAACTGGTAAGTTGAACCCTTCTGCACGGTAGGGGGACACATAGGCATCGCTTGCATGAAAAAGCCGTGCGATATCCGCGCTCGTCATAGGGCGATCGATCAGTCGGATCGCTGCTTGCACGTTTGGATTCAGCACTTGAGGCGCCATTGCCGCCGCACCTCTCCAAACCGTACCCTGAAAATTTCCATGTAGACTGGACATCGTCTTCAGCAAGAGCATCGCTCCGGGGTGGCGTTCAACGTGGAGGGCAAATGCTGCCAAAAGTATTTCAACACCCTTATTCCACGTCATCGCACCTAAATTAAAGAAAATAAAGTTATCTGGCGCAATTTGTAGATGATGACGTGTTGCTGCGCGATCAGAGTCTGTCAGAGAGGAAAAAAGTGATGGATCGAACCCGTGTGGAATGACATGAATCCGGTTCCTCTGAATCCCTAGGTCGCAAAGTCCTTGTGCTGACCAGTGAGTTGGAGTGACAAATTCGACCTGATCTGCCGCGGCGGTGGACGATGTCCAATCTGGGCCAATCCAATCTGGCTCACCTAGGCCTAGGAACTCACGCGTACCGAAAACAAACGTTCGTACCGAGCCTGGGTAGGCTCGCAAGGGAAAACTAATCCGGTAGATGACATCTGTCCGTTCGGACTCTCTAGGTGCCGGAATTGACACATTGTTAGCGCGCAATCTTGATGGGAGCACTGATGGGAGGGAAGCCCAAGCCTGATCATAAGGCGGTACTTCCTGATGGCGGACGAGTAACCTGGGGTCTCGATTTAGTTGTTCCAGTTGATAGGCATTTACTAAAGCGTACGAGTGCGGGCTGCGCATCCATCCTTCAACCAACAGATTCGTTATTTCACGCACTTAAACTGATCAACCTACGTTAACTAGCCGATTTCTGGCATTTGATGTCAAAAACTAGTCTCGCCTATTTTCCGAATTGCCGTCAAACGCGGCTGTCGCCTCAGGCCTGATATTGTGCCGTTTTCGAAGCGGGCCACAGGTAACACAGTGGCTCCAGGCATCTTAAGTGACTCGAGCGAGCCCCATGCGCCGATGACTCATGCCATATGCCTTAGAGAGTGTCCTTACAAGATTGCCGACGCCAAAGTGTGCAGGGGTATAAAATCCAAGGCGTGGCTGCAACCCCTGCGCCTGACCGATGACAATTTCATTCGTCAGCTATGCGACTATGTCATTGGCGTATCGCAAGCCGTGCTTGGTTCGTATGAGGGCCGTAACGTCGAATATTCATAAATAAAGGTCTTAAGAGCGGTGCTCGCGAATCTGGGATCGCGTGTGGCATTAAGATGCGAGAGAGAAAAATCATGCCGTTTCATGCAGATCCTCCCATATTTGAAGTGATTTCCGTTGCTTATCAGCGATATGGGGAGCTCGAGATTTTCGTTTTGTCATGGATAAATCAAAGTTTCAAAAACTGGAAACTGAGAGTCATTCATGATGGGCCTGACGAGCAGTTCATGGAAACTATGACGCGCTTAGCTGAAAGAAGTGCCGGCCAAATCGAATTTGAATGCACGACACATCGATATAATGATTACGGCCATAGTTTGCGGGAGTGTGGTCTGCGTAGTGCAACTGGTGATTATGTGTTGCTGACTAACGCCGATAACTACTACGTCCCGCAGACGGTGCGCTTTCTCACGGGTGCTGCGCAGCACAGCAACGCGGATGTGTTGCTCTTCGATATGGTTCATAGCCATACAGCACCTGGCGGACGTGATTTGCCGCCATATTCTTTTTTTGAAACCGATTACAAGCGGTTTGCGCTTGATATTGGCTGCGCGGCAGTGCGTCTTAAGTTAGCTAGCCGCGCGGGGTTTAGAGATAAAACGCACGATGGTGACGCGACGTACTTTGAGGATATCGCAATCGCAAAATCGCCAGAAGCGCTGCATATATGGAAAATTCCGCAGGTATTTCTTGTACATAATTGACGCAGATGTGCTTTCTAGCATGCCAGCCTGAGGTTTAGCGATGCATAAGACTTGCGCCACTTGGGTCTCGTGCTGCGTGTGAGTCTTTGAATTATTATAAAGTGACCCGACTGTCGTTTGGTCGCTGAGGCTCTAATGATGAACGCAAAAAGTCGATGGGAGCACGTATATTCGAGCACTGACGTCACGTCAGTGAGTTGGTTTCAAGCGCGTTGCAATACCTCGCTTCGTTTAATTAGGGCCGCACAGTTGCCCGTAGAGGCCCGTTTAATTGACGTGGGGGGAGGGGCGTCTACCTTGGTCGATGGGTTGTTGGAAGACGGGTTTGTGGATCTCACGGTGCTAGACTTGTCTGTGGCGGCACTTAGGAACGCGCGTGTGCGACTCGGCGCGCGCGGGGTTACGGTTAAATGGCTGCAAGGCGACATTACAGAGATCGACCTGTCATCGCGTAGTTTTGACATTTGGCATGATCGGGCGGCTTTTCATTTTTTAACAACGCCGCAGGCTCGGGCAGCTTATCTTGCGAGGATGAGTGGGGCACTCAAAGATGGTGGGAGCGTCATCATCGCAACCTTTGGTCTCGATGGTCCAGAGCGTTGTAGTGGCATGCCGGTGTGTCGCTATGATGCCAAGGCCTTGTCGCAAGTCTTAGGTGAAGCATTTCAGCTACAGGAAACAGTTCTAGAAACACACCGTACGCCGGCAGGAGCAGCGCAGCAGTTTATTTACTGCCGGTTTAGTTTCAATTCTTCTTTGTGACAGTGCGTTGGTGGAAAACGCGTAGCAAAACGCATGTGGGTCAGCGCTTGAAGGGCGCGCTTACGGCGCTTATTCTGAAGGCCATTTCGGCAGGCGTTTTTGCAGAAATGCGTTAATGCCTTCTTGAGCGTCAAGCGTGGCGAGATTCCGCACCATTGTGGCCGAGGCGTAGGTATACGCATCACTCAGCGACAGCTCGGCTTGACGATAAAAAGCGTCCTTGCCAATGGCTAAAGTCGCGGCGGACTTCGTCGCAATCCTCGATGCCAGCGCTGCTGTGTGGGTGGATAAGCTGGCTTCAGGTACGATTTCACTGATGAGGCCGAAGTTCAAGGCAGTGCGCGCATCGATTAGATCACCCGTTAGTAGCATCTGCATGGCAGCTTTACGCCCTACATTGCGGGAGAGGGCGACCATGGGCGTTGAGCAGAACAGGCCTATATTCACCCCAGGGGTAGCGAAACGTGCGCTGTCTGCAGCGATCGCAAGATCGCAGCTCGCAACAAGCTGGCAGCCAGCGGCTGTGGCAATGCCATGGACCTGGGCAATGACGGGCTTCGGTAAATGGACAATCCCCAACATGGCTTTGGTGCACTCATCAAACAGCTGCTCGCTATAAGTACAGGCAAAGTCGGTACTGCGCATCTCTTTCAGGTCATGCCCTGCGCAGAAGGCGGGTCCCGCGCCAGCGATCACCACGACCCGTGTGGCGGCATCGGCTGCAATATCCGCGAGTGCCCGGTTGAGCGCCTGTAGCATCCCGAGTGACAGTGCGTTGCGAGACTCTGGACGATTCAGCGTCAGCGTTGTGACACCGTCTGCTCGCGCGTGCAGGAGGTAGAGGGTATCTGTCACGGGCATTGATCCCTAGGTCAGTGGGCGGCCGAAGCTATGCGCCTTGCGCGAGCAGGAAACCGAATGCTTAGACTGTAGCAAAAGTTGGGTCACTCCGCGGTATTATATGCGTTGTGCAACATGCGGATGGTGTTTGTCATACCGATTTTTAGGACCCATTAGTCAGCAGTAGAGCGTTCCATGGATCGAGAGCTATCCCGTAGAGAAGCCCGGCGCATCACCCCAAGTGAGGCTGCATATCGCGTTAAATCGGGAGATTGGATCGATTATGGAGCGGCACTCGCGCAGCCGGATCTGTTTGACCGTGCTTTGGCTGCTCGCAAGGATGAATTAACCGACATAAAGATTCGGTCCTGTCTTAGTACTGTGCCACGTGCAGTGCTTGAGGTGGACCCTGAGCGCAAGCATTTTCATTGGTATAGCTGGCATTTCAGTGGTTATGACCGTAAGCACCACGATGCGGGACGGTGTCACTACATTCCCTGTAATTTGGGAGAGATACCAGACTATTACCGTCGCTTTATCGAGCCGCCTGATGTCGTGGTATTAAAAGTTTGCGAAGTCGATGCAAACGGTTTTTTTAATTTAAGTTTGGCCAATCTCTGGCATAAGGCGGTCGTTGCTCGAGCAAAGATTGTGATTGTGGAGGTCAGTCAGGGGCTACCGTATGTGTGCGGCCCAGAAAATGGCATCCATATTAGTGACGTCGACTATGTGATTGATGGTGGCTCTGCAGCGCCACCGCAGATCGCTAACCCGCCGCCAAGCGATACGGATCGAGCGGTGGCACGTTTGATCGCAGCAGAAATTGATAACGGCGCATGTTTGCAGATTGGTATTGGCGCTATGCCTAATGCCGTGTGTTCCCTGTTGCTTGAGAGCGGCGTACGCGAACTTGGCCTCCACACTGAAATGTTAACCGACGGCATTATTGATCTTTATAAGGCTGGATTGATTACAGGCACCCACAAAACAACTGATCCAAAAAAAATTGTATGTAGTTTCGGATTTGGATCAGACGTTTTGTATCGTGCTGTACACAACAACCCGGATTTTGTGTGTGCACCCGTTGATTACACAAACGTGCCGAATCGCATCATGCAGAACAAAGGTGTGGTTGCGATTAATAATACGACCCAGCTTGATTTGCAGGGCCAGGCATCATCGGAGTCAGCAGGCCATCGGCATATTAGTGGGACTGGTGGTCAGCTACAGTTTGTGCGCGGTGCGTATGCCTCAGAAGATGGTAAGGCATTTATTTGCTTGTCCTCGACCTATGAGCGACACGGCGTCCGTCAAAGCCGGATTGTGCTGGAGCTAACCCCTGGGAACATCGTGACGACGCCGCGCTCTGATGTGATGTACGTCGTCACTGAGTTCGGGATGGTCAACCTTAAAGGCAAGTCAGTTCCCGAGCGTGCCATCGCACTCATTGGGCTCGCACATCCGGATTTTCGAGAAGGCTTGGAGCGAGAGGCGTACACGCACGGGTTAATCCCTAGAGGCGCTCGCGGAGCCTTGTGAAGGCCCTGCGCTGTGCTTGCGCGCTAATTTTGTGAAGCGATGTCAGTTTTTAGGTCATTCTTTGGCTAATTATGTCAAGACGGCGTGGAAATGACGGCTTCTTTGGCGCACTATGTTGCTGATTGGAAACGTTTTTACGGCTTTTGATGCGACGGCATCGAGCAAGACACAGGTTATCGTTATGCGTTTAACACTCCCCATGATCGCCCTATTGGTAGGCTGCGTGATGAGCGCCCAGTGCTTGGCTGCTAACCCGAAGGTGGTGGTCTCGCCTGAAGTGGCGCATGACACCTCGCCCAGTTTGTCCGACATGATTCGGGCCACAGGCGCTCTGACCGCCCCCTTAAGCTTGGTGGCGACACCCGAGCCTAAGAGCATCACGCGAGCAAAGCCCCCGCGTCAGGCACAGGACCCATTGCTCGGTTTGGCTGTATCTGCCCGGGCCGGTGTCAAAGCGCCTGCCACGGTGACCATTACACAAACCACATTTAGCCCCAATGGCGTGAGTAATGGCTATACCGGCTTTGCCGGGCTCGGTGCGGGGCAATATAACTTCTCGATGAGCGGTACACCGCCTGATACCAATATGGCTGTTGGTAGTAAGCAGGTCGTGCAGTGGGTCAACAGTCAATATGCCGTTTTCGATAAAGCAACTGGCGCACTCGTCAGTGGCCCGTTCAACGGCAACGTGCTTTGGTCAGGCTTTGGCGGTGGTTGTGAGACGAACAATAATGGCGATCCCATCGTTAAGTGGGATAATTGGGCGCAGCGCTGGGTGATGATGCAGTTCTCGCTGAGTGGTGGGTATTTGGAGTGCGTGGCCGTGTCCACCACAGATGATGCAACGGGGACTTGGAACCGTTATGCCTTTTCATACACGGTATTCCCAGATTATCCGAAGGCCGGTGTGTGGCCTGACGGATATTACGTCACGTTCAACACGTTTGGCAGTTCTGGCAATAGTTACACGGGCGCAAAGACCTGTGTCTACGATCGTGTCTCCATGCTGGCGGGTACGACTGCGACACAGCAGTGTGCGGATCTGACGACGTCGTATTTCAGTGTGTTGCCTGCCGACGTCGATGGCCAGTCGACGCCTCCTGTGGGTGCGCCGAACTACCAGCTCGCCTATGACAACGCGTATAACGCACTCGATTTTTGGACTTTCCATGTGGATTGGGTCACTCCTGCTAACTCCAAGGTGACGCATAAGTCAGCCATCAGTGTGGCTGCATTTACGCCAGTGGGTAGCGTCCCCCAAAACAGCACCACTCTCAAACTTGATGCGCTGTCGGATCGGCTGATGTACCGCCTTGCGTATCGCAACCTCAACGGAACGGAGTCCTTGCTCGTCACGCACGCGGTGCGAGCTGATGCCACGACAGGACAAGGTGCGATTCGCTGGTATCAGATTCAGAATCCCAACGATTCGACACTGGGGCCGGTAGTTGCCCAGCAGGGAACTTATCAGCCCGATACAGCGTTGTGGCGCTGGATGAGCACCGGTGCAATGGATGGAGCTGGCAATATCGCGATCGGCTATAGCACCTCCAGTGCCACGGCCTATCCTGCGCTGGCGATCGCCGCACGTAACGCAGGTGATACGGCAGGTACGCTGGGTCCTGAGACTCTGGTTAAGCAGGGCACAGGTTCTGAGACCAAAGGATCCACGAGTTACACGCGCTGGGGTGATTACGCGGCCATGGTGGTCGACCCTGTGGATGACAGCACGATGTGGTTTACGTCGCTCTATCAAATTAATAGCGGCCAGTTCGCTTGGAACACGTGGATTAGTGCTTTTAAAATTAGCGCGCCTGTACCCACTCCAGGCATCTCGCTCAGCCCAGCAAGTCTCTCATTTGGTGCACAGACGGCTACACAAAACGTGACGATTGCGAGCACAGGCACAGCTGACTTGATTGTTTCATCTATTGCGACGACGGGTGTCAGTGCAACGACCGGCTTTAGTGTCGCGAGTAATACGTGCCCATCCGCGTTCCCCTTTACGCTTAACGTGGGCACTAACTGCACCGTCACGGTGTCGTTTGCCTATAGCAGTGGTGTGACAAGCGACGCGCTAGCGGTGACGAGCAATGCACCCTCAGCGACAACTTCAGTCGCCCTCACGGGCGGTATTACACCGGTTGCCGCGGTGTCGCCTGCCACGCTCACCTTTAGTACGACTCAGGCTGTGGGTACGTCGAGCTCAGCAAAGTCGCTCACCGTCACAAACACCGGAACGGGGACCTTAAGTGGTATCAGCTCTACGATCACGCCGGGCTCGGGTACTGCGCTGACTGATTTCTCGCAGACCAATGGCTGCACATCAATTTTAAGTCCCAATGCCACCTGCCAGATTAGCGTCAAATTCACGCCCACCAGTGCAGGAGCAAAAATAGCCGCATTAACGGTTCAGTCGAATTCAACGAGTCCGGCGCCCACTGTGAGCTTAACGGGAACGGCAGTTACGCCCGTTCCAGTGATCGCGTTGAGTCAGACAAGTTATGACTTTGGGCGCGTCACAACGAACTCCAGTTCCACGAAGGCAGTGACTGTGCTTAGCAACACAGGCACTAAGACATTAACGATAAGCGGTAAAGTCATTAGTGGTACAGGTGCCAACTATTTTACAGTGAGTACAGGTAGTGGCAGTTGTGGCAGCTCTCTTTCGGCTGGCGCAAGTTGTTCAATCTATGTGAAGTTTGCGCCGAAATCGTCAGCCGTGCAGACTGCAACGCTAACGATTAATTCAAATGCGAGCAACTTAAGTGCGGCGACCGTATCGTTAAGCGGTTCATAAGCGCATGAGGCGGCGGTTGCTGCTGGCTTGCCGCCAATGACGCGCGCCGGCGTGTGGTTGGCTTTGATAGTGGTGCTCGTTGTTGCCGTAGGCGTGACTTGGCGTGTCAGTCTCGCGCCTAGCGAGGAACCTTGGACTGCGCTTCGTCACGAGGCGTCCGCGGTGAAAGAGCGTGTATTAGCGCCCATCTTTGCGCCAACCCCATCCGCGCAAGACAGCGCTATCTACCGAGACCCACTCAGTGTAGGGGCCGACTTAAAGCAGGCTTATGAAGCAGGTGCGGAGTCTAGCGATCCCACCAAACGGGCCATTGCGGGACGTGCGTGGTCTCTGTGTTTGCCCGGGTTTTTAGGCCCAAAGGGATCGCCTGCTTCTCCGGATGCATTGGCCGCAAGTTTTCCAAAAGGTCCGATGGCGAGTGCGCGCCTTGAGTCGATGCGAGCACTTGCCACACGCTGCGCTGGATTTTTTGCTACTCGAGGCCCTGAACTGATGGCGCTCACATCAAAAAATACGGAGCGATTTCGTAGTGGCTATTTTAGCTCCCGTGCGGAACAAGCGCGCACCGCGCTCCTTGCCGGTAATCGGTCCGAGGCCGAGAACTTAATCCGCGAGGCATTACGCTCGCGTGATCCATACGAGTTAAAAGACTTGGCAGGCCTGGTGACTCTTTGGAATCGCGAGGGTGAAGCGGACCCGCGTGATGCGGTCCGTGACGCGGCTCTGGCGATGGTTGGTTGCGACCTAGGTATTGATTGCGACCAAAACTCGCTTTTAGCGCTAGATTTATGCGCCATGCATGGCGCTTGCGAGGGGGATGTGGCCGCGCGACTCATGCTAGACTATAACGATATTGATCATGAAGCGATTAGTGCTGAGCGCCGTAAGCTCGCGCTTGAGATGCTATCGGGTGATTTTAGTATGCAGAGCTATTTTCGCAATTAGATTCGGCCTGCTGGTGTGCGACTCAGTGGGCCGGTATGGGTCAGAGCACAGGTCTCTTAGTGAAAGCTAAAATTGTCATTGGCGTTTGTTATCTGGCGCTATATACACAGCCACTATTGGCACAAGCGGTTGATCCCGTTGTGATCACCGCCACGCGGGTGCCCGAGCCGCTCGATCGGCTACCGGCGATGCTGTCCGTGGTTTCAGGTCGAGAACTCATCGATCGGAATGCCGACGATATGGCCGGAGCGCTATCGTTGGTCGCCGGAGCAGAAGCGCCGTCCGGTGGTGATAAAGGCCCGTCGAGCGCGGTACCTTCATTCTGGGGCTTACACGAGTTCGATGCGTTTCTGCTCGTCGTTGACGGCGTGCCCTGGGGCGGGGCATTTAATCCGGCCATCACCACTTTTAATCTCACCGGCTTAGAACGATTAGAGGTTTTAAAAGGGTCTGCACCAGTCATGTACGGCGCTACCTCGTTCGTGGGTGTGGTGCAGGCGCTGCATTATCCTGCAGGACTTACGCCCACCGAAGCGCTCATCTCGTACGGCACCTACGGCTCGCTGCGTGGATCGGCGTCGGTATCCAGCGCAGACAATGCATCTGTCCGTCAATCTCTGATTGTCAGTGGTGAGTCGCGCGGCTATGCGGATTCGCGTGAACAGACTGCAAATGCACATCTACTTTACCGGGGCGCGATGGACGTCGGAGTAGGACAGCTTCGTTTCGATGCCAACGTTGCGCATGTGCACGATGTGCCTACGAGTCCAGTGCCGCGTATTGGTGCGGGACTTGCAAGCCTGACGCCCATCGATTTGAACGTGAACCCGGCCGATAGTCGTATCGATGAGGATCAGTATCACTTTGCCCTCGGCTACACGCAGGCCACCGCTCTAGGTCAGTGGGATACGCTTGTTTCTTTTAGCCACTCGAACCTGACAGATATACGTGGCTTTCTTGAGCCTGAACTCACTGGTGCTGTCGATACGCAAAATCAGCAGCGTTCCATCACAGATGGCTATTTGGACACTCACTTCGCTGATGCTATAGGTGAGCGCGCCACGTTAGTCGTTGGCGCGGACCTCCTGTATGGTCATGGCGCCCAGACGACCTTAAATAGTAACGGTGGTTATTCCGTCTCGCTAGATGGTTCGGTTGTGCCGCCGCCTGCCTCATCGCTGTTTGTAAATGAGCGAGGAACTATAGAAGATTGGCGTTGGTTTGCGGGAGCGTATAGTCAGCTCGATTGGAAGCCTGACGATCATTGGGCAGTCATGACGGGTCTGCGAGTCAATAGCGTGTCTGAGCGCAAGAACGCAAGTGTGCAGAGTCTGCCTGATTTAGCACTTGAGGCGCAGCGCGTGAGTAAAAGTCTCGTGCGCCCAACGGAGACGGTAGGCGTCAGCTACCGTTTAGGGGCTGCCACACACGATGAGGTGGTCATTTATGCGGACTACCGTAATGCCTTTAAGCCCTCAGCGCTCGATTTTGGTCCTGACTACACTCCGGACTTGCTGAGCCCAGAGACTGCGACGACTTACGAGTTTGGTGTCAAAGGAACCGCGGCTCAGGGGCGTATGTCCTACCAGGTAGCAGCCTTTTGGCTCGATTTTACGAACTTAGTGGTGGCGACGACCTCAGGTTCGCTCGCGAATGCCGGAGGCGAAACGCTACGGGGTTTTGAGGGAGAGCTCCGTTTTGCATTGACGTCAGATCTCGTCGTGCAGGCCAGCGGCGCTTTTCATAACGCCCGGTTCTCTCAGTATGAAGTCACCGATGATGCAACGGGTAATCTTGTCAGCGTGGCGGGTAAGCAATTAACGCTCGCGCCACGGGTGTTGGCAGGGCTAGGTCTCATGTACGCGCCCTCGCAGGGTATTCATCTTGCAGTGAGTGCGCGATATGTGGGCCGACGTTATTTGGACGAGCAAAACGAGGCTGAGGTTGGTGGTTACACTAACATTGATGCCAGTGTCGGTTATCTGTTTGGGCGCTCTAAAGTAACGCTCAACGCGACAAATCTCTCCAACCAGCGGCCACCCGTCACGCTCAGTGAGTTTGGGAGTGGTTCTCTTTACCTGTTAGCAGGCCGACAACTGTGGTTAACCTGCGGCTATCGTTGGCGCTAATATCAAAGAGCATTTGCATTCGTCTTCTGTCACGTTATTGACGATAATCGGGCTCTTCGTGATCAAGAATAGCCTTGACGCTACTTAAATGGTCGGTCGTAAAATGCGTATAGCTGCGCCATTGCTGCTCAGTGAGTCTTGCAACCGCATCCGGCAAGACGCGCAGTTCTTTCCCAGTTGCATAACAGGTTAACAAGGTCTCTGCTGCTCGCTCAAAGTAATACAGTTCATCGAATGCTGCGGCGATGCTTGCACCAATGACGAGTACGCCATGATTAGCTAACAGCAGCACTGTCTTTTCTGTGCTCATCAGTTGGGCAACCCGTTGCCCTTCATCTTCTGACAGGGCCATGCCCGCAAAGCCAGGATCGAGTGCGATGCGGCCGAAGAATCGTGCCGTATTAATATCGATCGCGTGCATTGTCGGATCTTTTAAGCAGGCGAGTGCTGTTGCGTACTTCGAGTGCAAGTGCATGATGCAACGCGCTTGGGGCAGGCGCTCATGTAGTGCGGCATGTAAGTACCATGCTGTTGGATCAGGAGCCTGTTTGTGCTGTAGCGTGGCCTTGTCATTTGCATCCAGTAGCAATAGTTCGCTGGCACGAACTCTGGAGAAGTGTTGACCACGGGGATTGATTAAGAATTGAGTGCCGTCAGCTGAAACAGCTGCGCTTAAGTGATTTGCCACCGATTCATGCATATTTAAGCGCGCGAACCAGCGGAAAGCGGCTGCAAGGTCAATGCGTTCGTTCTGGTGGAGCGTTTCTGAGCGATGCTCTGATGGGGCGCTAGAGATTTTCATCGGATTGAGTGTCTCGGTCTGGGGAGTGTTACAGCCTATTGATTGGGTACGCCGGTTGCTGATTGTAGCCTAATGTCTACAGCGGCTGGTCACTGTGCTAACGATGAGGCCTGTCTGGCATTCAGCGCTATACGGGCATGCCACCCAGCGTATTGTACGGCCGTGCTCAATGATAGAGTGGTATACGCTCGGTTGCGCATTGCGTAGCAAGCGGTCAGAGCGTTGCCGGTGTCGGCCGGGCGGCTGTAACGTTGCTTTCGATAGTAGTGCCCGATAGGTGTGCCATATATGAAGCTGCTAGACCGAGTCGGTCGGGTGCTTGGGATCCATACGGATGTCCTGAAGCTTGGGCTGGTTAGTCTGCTGACGGATATCAGCTCCCAAATGATATTTTCTGTCTTTGCGGTTGTATTTACGACGATCGCAGGTGCATCTGTGGTGTTGCTCGGGATTGTAGAGGGAGCGGCAGATTTTTCAGCGTCGTCGCTCGACTATTTGGCAGGTTGGTTATCAGATCGATCGGGCAGGCGGAAGGTATTTGTCATTGCGGGATATGGCCTGTCCACGGTGGCGAAGGCAATTCTCGTTATTACGACCGCAGTCTCTGGGCTCGCTTTTTTTCGTGTTGTTGAGCGTATTGGAAAAAGTGTCAGAGGGCCGCCTCGCGATGCATGGCTTGCGATGGTGTCTGATGGAAAGGCGCAGGGTTTCTCCTTTGGGATTCATAAAGCATTAGACCGCTCGGGAGCCGTGATTGGCCCTTTGCTTACATGGGTAATGATTGCAGCACTCGGCGAGTCTTTGGCCACCTACCGATTGCTATTTATGGTCGCATTTGTGCCAGCCGTGATTAGCGTCATTCTTTTGGCAGGCATTAAGGATCAGCCCGATGCGGAGCCACGACGCGATGGTTTTTTAAATTCTATCAACATGTTTGGCGCCGAGTTTAGACGCTATCTTTTGGTCGCTGGAATATTTTCATTGGGTTATTTTAGTTTCGGCTTTATGTTGCTGCGGGCTCATGATGTCGGATTTTCGGTAAAAGAGATTGTGCTCCTCTATGCTCTTTTTAATATGTCATCAGTGCTTGCGGCACCTATATTGGGGCGCTTGGGTGATCGCTTTGGAAGCTCACTCATTATCCGCTGTGGATATGCGCTTTATATGCTTGTCTGTCTCGGCTTTGTGCTAGCAAAGGGCCAGTGGCAAGTCACCTGTTTATTTGTATTTTACGGCGTTTTTGTAGCTTGTGATGAAGTGCAGAGTAGGGCATTCATTGCATCGCTCGAGCCACAGCGTCGGGGTTCAGCTATTGGGGCCTATAATGTGGTGACGGGATGTATCTCATTTCCTGCATCGGCGGCAGCAGGGGCTTTATGGCTGCTTTATCCATCCGCGACCTTTCTTGCTGCCGTGGTGTTGTCGTTTATCGCTCTTGTGCTGTTTTCTGTAAAGCCTATCGTGGCTAAGTAGCGCGCTGGATAGCTTAACTAGAAGATGCCAGCGATCAGGCCATTGGCCAAGGTGGCGCCCAGCTCCCATGCATGCTGCAGCGCCGCTTTATCCGGTTCGCCGATCACGATTAGGGGTGGACTGAAGGCGTTCCAGCCGTAGCCGATGGCAATCCGTTCCACGGCCCGTACAGTGCCGGTGCCATCACTCCCGGCGCTGACAAACAGTCCATACGCTAGACCCAATGTTTTCCCTTCGGCCGGATAGTAGGTGCGATCAAAGAAATCCTTTAATGCACCAGACATGTAGCCGAAATGCTCTGGGGTGCCAAGTAGTAGTCCATCTGCGGCAAGTAGATCGTCAGCAGTGCATTGCAAGGCATGTCGGCTCGTGAGGCTCACTTCGTCGCCTGCAGACAGCACGCCGTGTGTGACAGCGCCTACCAATTGCTCGGTGCGGCCAGCCGCATGCCCCCCGTAGACGAGTAGAATGCGTCTTAGGAGCTCAGTTTGTTGAGGTGGGGTGTGCATCGTGGGTCCCGTCGTCGGGTTTAAGTGACGGTCGAGTGCCGTTGGCTTTTAGGAAACGCCCGATTTCATCGTTCAGAAAGCGTGCGTCTGCCGGGTTGCTCGCAGCGCCCGCCGTGTGCCCCCATAACGAGGGTATCGGTCGAAAGCTGACGTGGGGGATGAGCTGTGCCTCACGGCGTGCATCCCCAATGGGAAAGTATAGGTCTGTTTCTGATGGCATATAAAGAACAGGCACGGGTATCGAGCCTAAGGCACGTGCCAGGTCGCCATTAAAGCCCGGTGTCGCGCCGACATCGTGGGTTTCCCAAGTGCGCATTTGCAAGATCAGGTCATTGGCATCGGCACCGGGAATAAAGTTGTGACTATATTGCGCCAATATCTGTTCAAAAGTCGTCTGGGCTGGAGCTCCTTGGCGCCAGAGTTCGTCGCGCCACCACTCCTGCGAGTAAAGCCATGCAGCCCAGACCGTGCCAAAGGCATCGAGTCCCTTGGTTGGTTGCTCTGTGTAATTGCCATGGTCAAATACGGGATCCGCAGCAATCGCTGCGATCTGCCCTTCGAGTCTCACGATGCCATGGGGATAGGTTTTTGCAGTTGCCGCAGTGACCACGATCTGATCCAGGTAGTCGGGATGACTAACTGCCCATTGAAACGCCTGTTGTCCACCCATCGAAAAGCCAATGACAGCTTTGAGGTGGTTGATATGCAGATGTTCAGTGAGCAGTTGATAAACGGCACTGACATTATCGCGAATGCTGGTGACTGGAAAATGTGAGCCATGTAGCGGCCCTGGGGTATTAGAGGGTGAGGACGAGTTTCCATTGCCAAATAACTCAGTGGCAATCAAAAAGTAATGTGCCGGATCCAGTGCTTTATCGCCACCAATGAGCCACTCATAGCCGTGGCTATCTGCCATGTAATGTGAGGGTAATAAAATCACATTGTCGCGAGCTGCATTTAAGGTCCCGTATGTTAAATAACGAACGTGAGCCTCTGGAATGACAGTACCATTTTCTAATGCAAAGTTTTGCAGAGTCAGTGTTATTGGTTCATGGGCTGTGGCGGGTCCAGCAAAGGAGCTTAGCGGCGCAGTGAAGGCGAAAGCAGCAATTAGAGCCGCTATTACGTAATGCGTATACATGGCGTAGGCCCACCTGACTTTATTAGGGAGGCGTTGGTGCTTAGCTGGCAAAGTGTTCTGCATGGGATGAGCTTTCTCGCGGTTTTTTCTGGCGACTAGTACAGTCTTCAGTCACAATAGCTGATCATACTATGGCAAAACAACGCGTGTTCATGCTTGGGTTTTATCGGCTTTTAGCTTTGTGTGCTGCAGCCATAGTGCCGCAATCTTTAGTCTATGCCCAGCAAGTCAATAGCGCGCGAGGTGTGGTTTCACGCCCGCTGGAGTCGGGGCCTAATTCCGCATTAGGTACCGTGCTGGTGGAAGCCACGCCTCTAGGGGTTGGTGGGATAGATCTTGATAAGGTCCCAGGAAACGTGACTGTGCTCACTGCCACCGACCTGTTCAAGGATGGGGTGTCCGGGTTAACAGAGTCCCTGAATGCCGCGTTAGGCAGCATCTCCATCAACGAGAATCTCAATGATTCGTTTCAACCGGATCTGCTATTTCGTGGCTTTGAGGCCTCTCCTGTGCTGGGTACTGCGCAGGGATTGGCGGTTTATCAAAACGGCGTACGGATCAATGAAGCGTTCGGCGATACAGTGAACTGGGATTTGTTCCCGGACATGGCTATCGATCGGGTCTCTATTGTCAGTTCCAGTCCGGTCTATGGGCTCAATGCTCTCGGCGGCGGTGTGTCGCTGACGATGAAAAATGGTTGGACTTATCAGTCAGATTCGCTTGATGTAACTGCTGGGGCTTTTGGCCACCGTGGCGCAGGAGCGCAGTACGGCATCGGTAATGAGCACTTCGCCTTTTATGTGGCTGCTAATGCTGTGGATGCAGAAGGTTGGCGTCAGTTTTCGAGCGACCGAGTGCGCCAAGTGTACGTTGCCTTCAGTTCACGTATTGATCACGGTTCAATGGAATTCACCTATGCGCATGCAGGTAACACCCTGCGTGGCCAGAGTGCGACTCCGGTGCAGGAGTTAGCTGTTGACCGCACCTTGGTATTTACTGGTCCACAGAAGAACGTCAATACGCTGGATTTTTTCACGTTAAACGTTGGGTTGCAGCTACCTGTAGGTTGGCGAGTGAACGGCCTAGCGTATTACCGTCGATTTGCGCAGTCGATTATTAATGGTAATACAAGTAATTATCAGACCTGCGCCGTGGATGCTTATAGTGGATTGCTGTGTCAGTCGGATGGTCAAACGCCTGTACGGACTCAGGGTAATGCGCTAATTCCAGACATTTCAGAAAACGGCTTATATGCGATTGGTTCGAATGATTTTGAGGACGTTTTTTCTGTGACGCATGGTGCGGCTGTGCAAATCAGTGCCCTCCCGTCTATAGCCAGGCATGACAATAATTTCAGTGCCGGAATCACTCTGGACCAATCTAATGTGGAGTTTGGTTCAGGTAGCGAGGTTGGCGTCATCGATCCACGGCTGCAGGTAATCCCATCCGGTTATGAAGTGGTCACTGCAGAGTCAACGCTGGCAGGTCTTGCGTTTGGGGCAACCCCGGTGAAGCTACGAAACAGTAATCGTTATCTCGGGTATTTTTTCACCGACACATTCTCTGTAACTCCAGCGGTCAATGTGACACTGAGTGGCAGATACAATGTGGCCACTATCGGGCTGCAGGATGAACTGGGCAACGCGTTATCTGGAAGCAGTCGCTATGCGCGATTTAATCCAGCTATCGGTGTGACGTACCGCGTAACTGACGCAATGACGATGTATGCGGGAGTGTCACAAAATACACGCTCGCCGACGCCGAGTGAAATTGAGTGTTCGGATCCATCACGGCCGTGTATGCTGCCGTCGCGATTGGCTGGGGATCCTCCGAACTTGCGCCAGGTGATCGCGCGAACGGTAGAGGCAGGAGTGCGCGGTGCACAGAGTACAGACACGGATGCTGCAAGGCGATGGACGTGGAACGCAAGCATATTCAGTACTCGTTTGCAGGATGATATCTACGGAATTGCGACAGGATTAGGTCGGGGGTATTTTCAGAATATTGGTGCAACGCGCCGTGAGGGCTTTGAGATTGGTCTTAAAAGTCACACGCGCGCCTGGCATAGCTATGCGAGCGTGAGTGATGTGCGCGCGACCTTCAACTCTGACCTAGTGGTTCCAGCACCTTTTAATCCGCAGCACGATCAGAATGGGAATATTCATGTGCGTCCCGGGGACCATTTGCCAGGCATTCCACAGTGGCGTTTCAAGGCAGGTGTTGATTACTCGCCAAACCCACGGTGGAGCCTAGGGTCTAGTCTGTCGGCAGTCAGCGGCCAGTCTTTCTTTGGCGATGAATCCAATCAAAACCCATCATTGCCGGGATATGCGGTGGTGGGTCTACATGCGTCGTATCTTGTTAACGCACGCGTACAGATTTATACAGCCGTCCACAATCTCTTAAGCAAAGAGTTTGCGACGTACGGAATTTTTGGCGATCCTGCAGGTGTGGGCGCCCTTGGAGTTCCCGTTGAGGGTATTCCCGGGGCTAGCGTTGATAATCGCTTTGAAAGTCCCGCGGCGCCGCGCGCTGTTTTTGTGGGGCTGCGACTCTCTTTGTAGACAGTCGCAGCCTTTTCAGTCGTCGTACGGTGACGAAATCAATGCCCTAGGGCAAATACGTAATATTTACGAATGGTTTCGTGCACGGTCCAGATTCCTTTGGCGCCGGTTTCCACCACAAAGGTATCACCCGCTTTGAGTTCCACAGGCGCTTTGCCTTCAAGCGCAATGGTGCAGTGCCCGGCAAGTAAGTGACAGTATTCCCATGCGTCGTAGTCAATTTTCCAAACACCAGGCGATGACTCCCAGATGCCAGTGAGTACTTTCCCGTCATCGGAGGTATGTAAGTTCCAAAGTTTGGTGTGCGGGTCGCCGCTGAGTACGGTCCCAGGCCATGGGGCATCATTTTCAACAGGAACTGTGATGTCTCTCAAAGCAAGCACACGATTAGCCATAAAAAATCTCCTGTTAATTTGAATGTGCGAGCCGTGTCGCGCGCCACACCCTAGCGGGTTGTTTGGCTTACATCAAGCCGGCGCACCGTGCTTGCATCTTAAAGTTCGCAGTCGCCTGCGAACAGGGTGCTGCAGTGCCCGCCGATCCAGACTGCACCATTTTCCTCATGCACATAGACACGGCCGTCGTGGCCAATGCAGCTGCCTTGTGCAACGACATACGGTGCGGTGGCGCGTCCGGTGGTCAAAAACCATTGCGCTACAGCCGCGTTCAGGCTGCCTGTCACTGGATCTTCCCGTACGGTGAGGTGCTGGTCTGTAAAAAAGGTGCGCACCTCAAAGGCTGGGGATGCGTGCGCGCCATAAGCGCCTATCACGCCGATATACAAGCTCGTGTGATGACTGGCCGCTGGTTTTAAAGCTTTGACGGCTTCTGCTGTGGCAAGTTGCAGCGCGATCCAGCCCGGGCCGTTATCAGCCCATGTCGCTGCCTCAATTTCTGCACGTGGAATGCGCAAAAAATCGGCAATCTCTATCAGTTGCGACTCCATGACCGGTCCGCTGCGTTGCAGTGGCGGTGCTGCAAATGCGAGGCGCGTTTCATGACGTTTGATTGTGATCAAACCTGCCGCACATTCTTGAATGATCGCATCGGATTTTCGGGGGCTGTGGTTTCGTAGCCATGCATGACAGCACCCCAAGGTGGGGTGACCCGCAAACGGGAGTTCACTTTCCGGGGTGAAAATACGCACGCGGTAATCCGCGTTTGCATGAGTGGGTTTTAATAAAAAGCACGTTTCTGAAAAGTTAAGCCAGCGCGTGATGTGCAACATCTGCGCGCCATCCAAGCCATCTGCGTTGAAAACAACAGCCAGTGGGTTACCGGATGCGGTCCCCGAATGGAACACATCCACGAGCTGAAATGGTCTTTTCATGGCAGGGGCGGTGCTGCGACTGTCCGTACCGACATGGCGCTCGGTACGGGCGCTGTTGGTGTGACCAACAGCGCGTCAGGCTGCAATCAGCGGGGCTCGAGCGGTAGTACTGTCGCGCCCCCCGACTCCAGTCCACGGCCGTCGCTAGGCGCGGGCCGCGGGCTGTCTACCGCAGCCGGTGCTGACGCTGGTGCGGCAGCCTTGGTTGACGGCTGTCCGGGGTTTTGCAGTTTTTTAAGCGCTTGCATCAGCCCTGTGGCACTCGCTGGGGCGCTTGGAGCATGGCCCGCAAAGATGTCCGAGGCCAGTACGCCTGGCTTTTGGTAGTACCGTGCGTTTGCCTTGTGGTCGATGGCAATGACAGTGCCGTTAATAGCAATGCCGCCGAACAGCCCCATGGACTGTGCGTAGGAGTAGACCTCCGCATCAAATTGCAGATCCGTCGCGCCCGTTGCCTGTCGGCCGACGGGTCCTACGGCAATCGATGCGTCTCCTCCGAGCGTCACTGTGCCGCCACTCAAGCCTTCGATGCTCCGGCGGGTGGTGAAAACGAGAACGACATCGCTGGTTTGTACGCCAAATTGGAAGCCAAAGCTGCCACCGGCAAGCGTAATGAACGATGGATTGCTCCATTGGCCGTGGCTGTCACGAACGGACAGTACGCCCTTGCCACCTTGGCCACCGACGACGAGACCTGCTTTGACGACATTGGGAATTATGGCGATACCCTCAGCCCGCTCAAGCAGCAGGTCAGGGATGCGTTTATCTGGGACTTCCTGAATGGCGATCAGGGTCCGAGTGGCGGCCGAAAGGCGATCTTCCTCACTGGTCGCAGCCCAAGCGGCGGCATTGATGCCCAACGTGAAGGTCAATAGACACAGTAGGGTACGAGGCAGAGTCATGATGTTGTTCCCCCGAGTTGGTACTCGAATGTAGACAGCGCAGTGGCCAAACGGTTCCCGAAGTGGGTGGGCCGTGCCGATGTCGTTGTGCGAATGATAACCGAGCTTGCGGTCACTCGCATTAGCAACATGCTCACTTGGGCTTTAAATCCGCGATCTGCTGCCCTCTGCCCTAAGGTGTTTTCACTCAACCAATTTCGCTTGGTCGAGTTCATTTGGCCGAGTCGTTCAGTAATCGTTCGATCTGCCGCTGGTACTCGCTCTCATCGCCCGGTTGGTAGCCGCTATGTACCCAGCGCAGCCTGCCCTGACGGTCGATGAGCGCTGCGCTTGGCATGCCAATCACGCCATAAAGCCCACTGATACGGCTTTCTGGGTCAAACAGGATCGGGAACGACACCGGTGTTCTTAGGAGGAAGGCTTTGGTGTCTGCAACCTGTGCATCGAGCGCAATTCCGAGGAGAGTCAGTCCGCGGTGGCGTTCCTTGCGGTATAGGCGGTCAAGTAGTGGCATTTCGGCACGGCATGGCACGCACCATGAGGCCCAGAAACTGAGCATGACGACGTGCCCACGCAGGCGGCTTAAATCCACAAGCGCGGATGAGCTGTTTTGCTCGAGTTGAAACGGGGGCGCCGGACTGCCGATGGGTGGTGGCGCAGCCGCCGCTGGCAGCAGGGCCAGATACAGGCTCAGGGAGATACTGGCAGGCAGCAGACGGTGTATGGTCATCTTGGGTCAGCCAAGGGCGCCTGCGACGCGTAGAGCCGCCAGCACAGTCGCTGTGTGGCCGGCGGCCATTAGTACGGCATCTGTATGCTCACCAAGGTGGGGTATCGTGAGCTTGGGCTTTGCGGGTTCGTGCTGGAAGCGAATAGGCACACCAATGTGCTCGATCCCTGCAGAGTCTTTTAGGAGCATCCCGCGTGCCGCGACGTGCGCATCGTCAAAGGCTTCCCGTAAGTTTTTGACCGGAGCAAAGCCGATATCTTTGCCGGCAAACCAATCTACCCATTCCGCCTGGGTTTTCGTGGCAAAGGTTTTTTGCAGAAAGTCGATGAGTGGTTGCTGATGTAAGCCGGGTCCTTGCTCGGCGAGCGCCACGAGATCCAAGCGCGCTAACTCCCCAAGCAGATTGCGCACAAACTTGATCTCTTGCGCGCCAAGTACAATATGGCGCCCATCAGCGCAGCTATAAATTCGATAGAACGCCGCTCCACCCCACGTGCGCTCAAGCTTTGGGGTGGGCGCTCGTTTTTCGACAAATACAGGGCCTAAAACGTTTGGCAACCATGCCATGAGGCTGTCCTGCATCGAAATATCCAGATAATCACCGCGCCCTGTTTTCTCACGACGTAACAATGCCATTAGGATTCCGCTGAGTGCCATGAGGCTAGAGGCCATATCAGCCGCGGGTATGCTGGGTAGGGCAGGCGCATTGTCGGCGCCTAGATTAACGCTGATGACGCCGCTGAGTGCCTCTACAGCAAGGTCATGTGCTGGTAAGTCGCGGTTCGGTCCCATTTGACCAAATGCGGAGATTGAGGCGTACACGATGCGTGGGTTGCGAGCACTTAAGGTGTCGTAATCAAACCCTAACCGTTTGGCGACCCCTGGTCGGAACGCTTCGACGAACACGTCAGCGGTATCACATAGTCCCAGCAGTGCCTCACGGGCGCCTGTCTGTTTTAGATTAAGGCATAGGCTGCGCTTGCCACGGTTTGCATTACGGAAAAAGGTTGTGTGTCCGTCTTGGCCAAGACCCACGTGTCGGCCTGGGTCGCCCTCACCCGGGGGCTCTACCTTCAGCACATCCGCACCATGATCCGCCATCATCATGGTCAAATGCGGTCCTGGGAGAAACAACGATAAATCCACTACCTTGATGCCATTGAGTTTCATAGTGCGCCAGCTGCCTTCAGGGTTTTTAACTCGTGGTCGTTGTAGCCGATGCTGCGTAACACGGTCTCGGTATCAGCACCTAATGCTGCAGCACTCGTGGAGGGTAAGCGCTGTCCATCTAAACGGATGGGATTAGCAAGTGCCCGAAAGTCAGGTTTCTGCGGATGCGGGACGTTCTTGATCATGCCAAGTGTTTGCAGGAAAGGGTTATCAAGCGCCTGTGGCAGATCGTATACCGGGGCTGCGGGCAATAAGCCTTGCAAGCGCGACAACCACTCGTCCGTTCCGAGTCGCGAAAACTCGCTGTCTAGAATCGGGGTCAGAGCATCTCTGTGCTGTCGACGAACCGCAGCTGTTACAAAACGAGGATCGATCAGCAGATCGTTACGGCCAAGTGCTTCCACCAAGGCCTGCCAAAACTTCTCGGTCATGCACATCAAAAATATCCAGCCGTCTGCTGTTTTATACAGTTGAACCGGAACAGCAGATGGGTGCGCGCTGCGAGGCAGGCGTTCGGTGCGCGTACCTTCATTGAGGTACCAGTTGCCCGGGTAGGTCAACTGATGTAGCGCGACATCAAACAGCGACACATCGACATCGCGACCCGTGTGATCGCGCATGACGCCGATCAATGCGGCGAGAATGCCCAGCGATGTCGTAATTCCAGTCATGTAGTCAATAATTGACAATCCCATGCGCGCCGGTGCACTGCCGGGTTCCCCAGTCAGGTGTAGAAACCCTGCTTCTGCCTGCATGAGATAATCATATCCAGGCCAGCCGCGTCGTTCATTGTCACGGCCATAGGCTGATAAATGTGCGCACACGATCCGTGGGTTGGCGCTTTTCAGTGCTGCATAGTCGAGGCCAAGCTTCGTAGGCTGATCGCCGCGCAGATTGTTCATCACTACGTGCGATGTTGCCACAAGCTTCTTGAAAACCTCTTGTCCTGCAGGGACTTTGAGATTCAAGAGTATGCTTTTTTTGTTTAAATTAAACGTTTGGTAGAAATGGCTGTCATTTTCGCCTAAATAATGCGGCCCCATATTGCGGGTGGCATCACCCCCAGCCTCCGCATTCTCGATTTTAATGACCTCAGCGCCAAGATCAGCAAGATACATCGAGCCAAATGGGCCGGCACCAAAATTTTCAAGCGTTAGTACGCGGATACCGGCCAGTGGCAAAGTCACGCAGGGTTCCTCGCAACAAGTTGCTTCGCAATAATAATCCGCTGCATCTCGTTGGTTCCCTCGCCGATACACATCAGTGGAGCATCCCGATAGAAGCGTTCGATCTCAAAGTCCACCGAATAGCTGTAACCACCAAAAATACGCATCGCTTCCATGCTGTTCTCGACCGCCGCTTCCGATGCAAACAGTTTCGCCATTCCAGCCTCTAGATCGCAGCGTTGGCCAGCGTCGTACTTCAATGCCGCTTGCTCGACTAGCAACCGCGCCGCTTCCGCGCGTGTAGCCATGTCAGCGAGCTTCAGTTGGATGGCTTGGTGCTGTGCAATTGGTTTGCCAAAGGTACTGCGATTCTGTGCGTAGCGCAGGGCTTCGCGCAAAGCGCCCGTTGCTAAGCCTACGCCCCGGGCGGCAACATTGATGCGCCCAAGCTCAAGTCCACCGACCGCATGATGAAAGCCATGACCTTCTGCTCCGCCGATGAGTCGATCAGCGCTAATTGGGAAGTTATCAAAAACGAGCTCAGCACTATCGATCGATCGATAGCCCATCTTCTTGATTTTACGTCCCACCGTGAAGCCAGGTGCTTTTTCGCAAATAAACATGCTCATACCCGCATGGCGGGGCTGTGCTTTTGGATCCGTCTTCGTGAGTACTGCGAAACAGGTCCCATAGATGCCGTTACTAATCCATGTCTTGGTGCCATTAATGACATACCCGTCCTTGGTTGCCGTGGCTAGCGTACGAATACTTTGCAGGTCGGTGCCGGCGTCTGGCTCGGTGAGCGCAAGTCCGCCGCGTAGCTCGCCGGTTGCAAAGCGGGGCAGCCAATACTGTTTTTGTGCTTCAGTGCCATTGCGTTCAACTGCCTGAGCCAAGATGAGGTGCGAGTTGAAGATGCCGGTCGGTGCCATCCAAACAGCGGAGATGATTTGTACAATACGGGCGTAGGTGATCGCCGATAGGCCTAAACCACCGTACTGCTGGCCGATGGTGGCACCGAACAGTCCGAGTTCTTTCATTTGCTCAACAAGATCGAGTGGATACTCATCGGCCTGATCAAACTTACGCGCGATAGGGCGAACTTCTTTTTCAACCCAGCGCTCAATGCTGTCGAGCATTGCTGCATCGTCTTCGCTGCTTGAGGTCTGGGAAGTCTGTGTGGTGTGTAGTGACATGGTTTCGCCTCAAGTAATCAGTTTATCGTCAACGCCATGGCCGCGCTTTGACACGAGGATGGTTCGGTCAAAGACGCACACAACGACGCCATCTTGATTTTTTCCGGTGGTGCGTACGCTTACGATACCAGCAGTCGGGCGTGATCCAGACTCACGCTTATCCAGCACTTCTGACTCGGCATACAGGGTGTCACCCGGATAAACTGGATGGGTCATTCGGATCTCTTTCCAGCCGAGGTTAGCGACCGCTTTTTGACTCACATCACTGACGCTCATGCCCACGAGTAGCGCGACTGTCAGGGGGCTTGCGACAATGGTTTTGCCAAATTCGCTGGCTTTTGCATAGACCTCGTCGAAATGCAGCGGATGCGTGTTCATGGTGAGCAAGGTGAACCAAATATTGTCTTGTTGCGTGATGGTGCGCCCCGGCCGATGCTCGTAGATGTCGCCGACGACAAAGTCCTCAAAATAGCGGCCAAATGTCTCGCGGTAGCGGTTCGGCCCGCTGGGGGTAGAATACTGGACCATAGTGATTTTCCGTTGCAAATACCGTACTAGATGCTAGGGTTGATGGCAGGTAGTGTCAACGTAATAAATAGCGCTCTCGCACTTGCCAACTGGGTGCCGCGCGAGTACTTGACAGATCAAAGGAAGGCTAATGGCTGGCGATAAGTGTGTAACTGTGCCGCGTCTTTTCCGCAGTGTATTGTTCGCGCCAGCGAATCATCCTCGCCGCGCCGAAAAAGTCTTCTTGTCAGACGCTGATGTGGCGATCCTTGATCTTGAGGATGCGGTTGCCGTTAGCGAGAAGGATGCGGCGCGGCCAGCAGCAGTAGCCCTTTTAAAGGTGCCGCGAACCTGCGCCGGTTACGTGCGGATTAATGGCGTAGGCAGCCCGTGGTTCGACCAAGACCTTACAGCTGTGGTCGGTCCTTGGGTTGATGGCGTGGTGTTACCTAAGACAGAATCTGCCGCTGATCTGCACGCTGTTGATGCGCGTCTCACGGAGCTGGAACGTGCTTGCGGACTTAAATTAAATTCTATCGATTTGCTGCCGCTGGTCGAAACGGCGCGTGGAATTATGGCGTTGGAGACGATTGCGCCGGCGGTCCCACGGGTGCGACGCTTGGCGTTCGGTGGCGGGGATTACAGCCTTGATCTTGATTTGAAGTGGTCGTTTGAAGAGAGTGAATTTGCTTATGCTCGTGCACGCTTAGTGCATTGCTCGCGTGTTGCAGGCCTTGAGGCGCCGATTGATACGGTTCTACTTGATATTAAAGACAATGCTCGCTTCACAAGTAGCGCAACTCGGGCGCGTGGACATGGATTTCAAGGCAAATTGTGCATACACCCGGATCAAGTGCCGCTCGCGAATAGTGCATTTGCGCCATCGGCTAGCGACATTGATCGTGCGGCGGCGATTGTGCAGGCATTTACTGCCGCTGAAAAATCAGGAGCTGCCTCTATCACCGTTGCAGGGCAGTTCGTGGATTATCCAGTGGTGTATCAGGCGGAGCGCGTCTTGGCGATTGCGCGCCGGCTGGGCTTATATCGTTGAGCGTTTGGCGATAGCGGACTGAGCTGCGCGGCGACGTGCAAACTCCAGAATCAGAATGCCGGTGATAATGCAGACGACCCCAAGCCACTGAGCAAGACGTAGGTGCTCGGCCAACAGCCAGCCGCCCAATATCAGAGTCGCCGGCGGTCCCACCGTGCTAATTACGGCCGTGCGTTCAGGCCCTAGTCGCTGTACGGCGGTGGCAAGTAAAAGCATAGGTAACGTGGTGGCAAATAGGACTAGTCCACCCATCAAATAGTAATCGTTGGTATGAAATGCTGGGATGACAAGCCCGTGGCGCACCGTGTACTGGAGCGTTAAACAGGTCGTGGCTCCAGTCATTGCGCACAGGGTATAGCCGATACTCCCCAGCACGCCCGTATAGCGGTCACTCGCTAAATAATAGATCGCCATGGTCAGCGCGCAGGTGAGCACCAGACCTGAGCCGGTGAGATTGCCTTGAAAGACGTGTAAGTCAAAACCGGAAATCACGAGAAAAATTCCAAGATAGGTCACTGCTAAAGCACCAACCATGCTCGGGCGAGGCCACGTGCGGTAGAGCACCGCATACAGCAGCACTACCATCGATGGATAGGAATAGAGCAAAACACGTTCAACGCCGACGTCGAGTAGTGTTAGCGCGTAAAAATCGAGCGATGCACCGGCGTAGTAGCACAAGGCGCCTGCAGCCGCCGCGCCGAGTATTGCCTTAAGTGGTGCTCCTCGTAGCGAATCGAGGCCTGTGCGCCATACAGCAAAGCCGAACATGATTGGCAAGGCCAGAATGGAGCGCACCGCAAGGACGGCCTCAAAATTCCAGCCATCTGCATATAAGAATTTGGCAAAAATGCCCTTGCTTGCGAAACAGATGGCGCTTAAGACCGCGCAGAAAATCCCGATGAAGGCTTGGCGGCGCGACACGCCTATAGGGTTCCTCAGTTGCCCTCTCCAGACAGATGCCACGTGGTGAACTCACCTGTATCCACGCGCTGTGGGCGGTAGCTATTCACCTCGGCAGTGCTGTCCGCATAGCCGAGGGCTAAACCGCAGATCAGCGTCTGCGAATCCGGTGCACCGACCACACGGCGAATGATGCGATGGAAAGGCGCCCAGGCGGCTTGTGGGCAGGTCGCAAGCCCCTTGCTTTGTGCTGCGAGCATGATGCTCTGTAGGAACATGCCGTAGTCGAGCCAGCCCCCGTAAGGGATGTCGTCATCTATAAAGAAGAAGAGTCCTACTGGCGCGTCAAAAAAATCAAAGTTACGTAGTTCTTGTTGCAGGCCGCGCACACGATCGCCCTTAGTAATCCCAAGGAGGGAATAAAGGCCCCAACCACAGGCGCGACGTCGGGCGAGGTACGGATCGCGCCATTGCGGCGGATAGTAGTTATAAGCTGGTGGGTGTTGATCCCGCTCGAATTGGGCGGCGTGACGCACTTCGCGCACAATTTGCGCACGTGAGTCTCCGCTGACGACATGAACATGCCAGGGCTGAATATTGCTGCCGCTCGGCGAGAACCGGGCTGCATCCAGTATGGATTCAACCAGTTCGCGGGCAACAGGTGTTTGAGAGAACGCGCGGATAGAGCTGCGTTGACGTAAAGCGGTTTCAACGTTCATGAATTATTCGACTCACAGTGGGCAGTGCGCAATGTAAGGGATTTTTGTGCGAAGTGCACTCGGCAAAAAAAAGGCCAGGCAGAGCCTGGCCTTTTCCTGTCAGCGTTCGGGTTGTTACGCCCGAGCTGTTTCGCTTAGTGACCGAACTTGTAGCTCACATCAATACCGAAGGCGCGGCCTGTGCCCGAGTGGATAAAGGATCCACCAAACTCAGGTGCTGGGATGACCTCCGCTAGATACTGCTTGTTGAACAGGTTGCGGCTCCACGCGGTGGTCTCAAAGTGCTCGCCGCGTATACCGAGCCGTGCGTTAACGAGCTTGAACGGATCGCGTGAGGTCTTCGAGTAGTCGCCGGGCACGCCAAACAAGGTGTACACCTGATTCTGCTGCACGGTGCTGAACCACGTACGTCCAAGAGCCGATGCATCAACGCGCGCAACCAAGCTCGTACCACCGCTCAACGGCACATTAAAGTCTGCACCCGCGTCTGCTGTGTACTTGGGCGCGTATGGCACGGCATTTCCAGCCGTGTAAGGACGACCCGAGTAAGAATCGATCTTGCTATCGACGGTTGCGGCTCCCGCAAACAGCGTCAGGTAATTGCTGGCCTTCCAGCGCACGTTACCCTCAACGCCCTTTAAGGTGGCTGAGTCGATATTGGTTACGACCCGCAGCAAGCCAAAGGGACCTGCGAAGAAGTTGAAGATCTGCATATTGTCGACTTTCGTCTGGTAGACAGCGGCGTCCACCAACACAGTGCGCTCAGCGAGCTCTGCTTTGAAGCCGATTTCAGCAGCCTTTGAGACTTCCTTCTTGTACTCGTCCGAGACGCCATTGGCGTACCCAGGGCCCGCAACCGGCAATGCAGGACCGCCTGGCACACCGAAGGGATTGGTGGCCGTGATGCTGCCTGCCGCGACGGCGCTCAAGTTGCCGAAGTACTGCTGTACGGTGGCTGCGCTACCGGAGGAGTTAAATCCACCGCTACGAAAGCCATAGCCGTAGGAGGCATAGGTCGACATGCCATCCGCAAACTTCCAGTTGATGGAAAGCTTCGGCTGGAACTGACTGTAGGTTGCCGAGCGACTCGGGATGGACGTCGCCGTTGGGTTCACGTTGTAGTAGGGGTTGATAAAGCCCGTGCAGCTGGCCGTATTCGGGCCATCAGGGCAAGTCGCTACACCAAATGCGCCGAACCCGAGGGTTTGCGGGCTGATTTTTGGCACATTGTTGTCCACCGTGCGCTTTTCGTTGTCAAAGCGACCGGCGAGCGCCACTTCGAGTTTTGGCGCCACGTCATAGGCAACTTGGCCGAAGACTGCGGCGACCTTGCTCTCGTAGTTATCGTCGTACAGCAAGTCGGTCGGGTTTTCTTGTCCCGCGAGCACCAGTGGCTGCGCGAGCAAGTTACCGGTGCCTGGATCAGAGCCTTGTGATACCACCACATGACGCTTGATGTCGGCTAGGTAGATACCCGCCTGCCAGCGCAGCGCCTGATCGCCAGGTGAGGTGAGCCGCACTTCGAGCGAGGCGTCTTTCTGATCGCGCTCTTGATACTGGTAGCCATCGCACGTCGTCGGGCTGTATGGCGGCAGCACCGAGCTAGTGCCCGCGTAGAACGTTGGTGACGGGAGTGGTGCGCCGGGCTGGGCTGCAAGCGATGCCAGACAGGTTGGGTTGGCGTTATAAAGGCCAAACGCTGCGCTGGTTCCGTCGGTAAGGAAGTAGTTCGTCTGATCATTCAGGGATGCCCAGACCATCAAGGCGTTTGCACCAACCGTCCAGTCACCTTTGACCGAGATCTGTTTGTTCTCTTGCTGGTTCTGGGGTTTGATGTTGTTGATGAACTGGAATTGGTGCGAGTTAACATCCTGGAAGAAGTCCGGGTTGCTCAGAAACGCAGCAAATACTGGCAACGCGAATGAGGCGTTGAAATTGATCGCACCCGCGGTGATGCGTGAGTATTTGGCCTTCACGTCAATGCTGCCACTGTCGCCCACTTTGAAGACGACTCGTGGGGTGATGCCGTACTCTTTATAGTAGTCAGCACAGTTGTCGCAATGCAGGTAGCTATTGCTGAAGAAGCCATCGGTGCTGTGGTAGAACGCGCCAACGCCATAATTAACGCCATCAGCTAATGCACCGGCGACGTAGAAGTTTGCTTTTTGCGTGTTTTTGTTCCCGAGGCCCGCTGTGGCAGTAAATTCATCTGCGCCAGTTGGTTTGTGGGTCGTGATGATCATGGCGCCTGCGACCGCATTGCGACCATATACGGCGCCCTGCGGGCCCTTGACCACTTCAATTTGATCAACGTTGGCGAGTTCTTGGTTTAAACCGGTAGGGTTTGTTTGCAGCACGCCGTCAATGACGAGCGCAAAGTTGGATTCTGCGTCACGGCCCGTGTTGATGCCGCGGATACTGACCTGCATGTCGCCCACTTCGGCGGTCTGCACTTGGCTGACGCCCGGTGTCAATGCGATGAAGTCTTGAGGGCGCTCAATGCCAGCGGCCTTGATGTCAGCGGTTGAGAAAGCTTGAATCGAAACAGGGACGTCCACGAGTTTTTCTTCGCGGGCACGTGCCGTCACCACGATTTCGCCGAGTTCATTCGATGCCGCAGGCGCTTGCTGGGCCAGTGTGGGCCCGGCACCTAGGATCGTGCTGACACTCATGGCTA
This sequence comes from uncultured Pseudomonadota bacterium, assembly GCA_903832085.1. GTDB lineage: Bacteria > Pseudomonadota > Gammaproteobacteria > Steroidobacterales > Steroidobacteraceae > CAIKZZ01. The sequence continues at coordinate 33,524 of CAIKZZ010000023.1, forward strand.
AAAGGGGAAAGCGAATACTGTATTTTTTCATTGGACCCTCATGATGGTGACGGGTAGCGCTGTCCTTGCTCGGGGATTGGCGACTACTGCGACGTACAAGCGATGCTACGGCGAACATTGTATACAACCACACAAGATCCTAACATTTCTCGTCTGAATTCCGCAACGTAAGTTCGTGTTCAACGAAAGGACTAATTTGTTGAATCTTGGGTACGAAACGCGTTCCTATCGAGTACTTCTACTGACCTTGCCCGTGTTTTAGTGCGCGAGTGTCGCGAAAAAGCGACAGTTGCTGGTGCAGTAGCTGGTATGCTTTTGATGCCCCAGCCCTCGGGGTGATGGTCGCTATGTACCGCCAAAACATTCAATTTCCAGCCAAGGACGCCCGCCTGCGGGAAGATGTCCATGCCCTCGGTGCGCTGGTCGGTGAAATCCTGCGCGAGCAGTGTGGCGAGGCGTGTCTAGCTGTAGTCGAAGCCGATCGGGTGGCCGCCATTGCTCGACGTGAGGGGGAACCGGGTGGTGAGGCCGACCTGATCGCTCGGACTCAAGGCCGTAACCCCACCGAGGCACGCGATCTGGTGCGTGCCTTCGCCACATGGTTTCAGGTGGTTAATTTGGCCGAGAAAGTGCACCGGATCCGTCGCCGGCGCGCATATCTTGTCAATGCCGCTGGGGCGCAGCCAGGTGGCCTTGTTGATGCGATGGGGCGTCTGCGTAAATCGGGTCACACGCTTGAGCAGACATTGCAGCTGCTACAGCGCATTCAAGTGTGCCCGGTATTTACTGCGCATCCCACGGAATCCACGCGGCGCACTATCTTGCGCAAACAGCAGCGCGTTGCCGAATTAATGCTCGGTCGCTTAGATCCTTCAATGACACCTGTTGAGCGTAAAAAAACGTGGGAGCAAATTCGCAGCGAGATGATCTCGGGTTGGCAGACCGAGGATCACCCACGCGAGCTACTCACTGTCGCTGATGAGCGTGAGCACGTGTTGTTTTATCTATCCGAAGTGTTGTATCGAATTCTACCCAGTTTTTATGAGGAGCTTGCTGAAGCGCTCAGCAGCGTATTCGGCGCCGAGGTTTCTCCGCGAGAATTGCCCTGCATTTTACGCTTTGGCTCATGGGTCGGTGGCGACATGGATGGCAATCCTGATGTGCACGCTAAGACCATACGAGAAACGCTACAGCGCCACCAGTTAGTTATTGTGAATAGCTATTTTCTTGAAGTGCAGCGACTTGGTGAGCGCCTGAGTCAGAGTGCGAGTCGCGTGGAGATCTCGTCAGCGCTGCGTGCTCGCATTGCTGAATACAGCGTGTTGGTCCCCCAGGCGAGTGAAACTGCTCCTGTGCGGCATGATCAGATGCCATACCGTATGTTTTGCGCTCAGATTGCTGAGCGTCTGCGTAATACCTATGAGGCCCGATCCAATCGCTATGAGTCGGCTGCGCAGTTGCTTGCTGATGTGCAGCTAGTTGCTGATAGCCTGTCAGCGAATCGCGGTGAGCGTGCTGGGCTATTTTATGTGGATCGGTTGCTGCGCCGCATCGTTACATTTGGTTTCCATCTGGCGTCCTTAGATGTGCGCCAACATGCTCTGATACATCGTTTGGTGATAGGGCAGGGATTGGGCGATCCCAATTTTTCAGATCGCTCTGTGCCGGAGCGACTAGAGCGCATACGTCGAGCTCTTGAGCGTGAAGAGGGGCCTAAGTATCCGTTAGATGCAATCGGTCGACGCACTCTCGCAGTGTTTGAGCAGTTCTCCCATTGCCGTCATCGGTTCGGCCGCGAAGCCATAGGCAACTACGTCATTAGTGGTGCGGAAGGTGCGGATGATGTGTTGGGGGTTCTGTTGCTAGCTCGATGGGCCGAGCTCATTGATAAGCGTGTGGGCGAAGTGCCGCTCGACGTGTCGCCGCTCTTCGAGTCCAATGCTGCGTTAGCAGCAAGTGGATCGATTATGGCGCAGTTATTTACTGACCCACTATATCAGCGGCATGTTGCTGCTCGCGGTAATAGTCAGGCGGTGATGATCGGTTATTCCGATAGCAACAAAGAGGCGGGTTACGCTGCTGCACGTTGGGCTTTGTATGAAGCGCAGGGGTTGTTGACCGCGGCCGTGCGTGATGTGGGCGTCAATATGACTGTGTCTCATGATCGTGGCACTGTTGGTAGTCGTAGCACGAGCAGACCGGAGAGTTTGCTAAAGAGTGTGCCGGACGACAGTTTTAATGGCGTTCTGCGGGTCACTGAGCAGGGTGAAGTTGTTGACAACAGCTATGGCTTGCAGCCGATCGCGATGCGCTCGTTAGAGCAAGCAGTGGGGTTCACGGCCTTAACATGCGTACGACGCGCAGCTGCTACGACAATCAATCCAGTATTTACACAGGTGCTTAATTCAATTGCTGTAGCAAGTCGCATTGAGTATCAACGGCTCGTGGTGTCCCAGCCAGACTTTTTCGAATATTTTAAGGCTTGTACGCCGATCGATGTGATTGAGCGGATGCAGATTGGCTCTCGACCAGTTATGCGTCAGAACGACGCGGGGTTTCAGGGATTACGCGCGGTGCCTTGGGGCTTTGCGTGGAGTCAAAGTAGGCACTTGCTACCCGGCTGGTACGGTATTGGCGCGGGTCTCGATGCAGCAGAGCGTGAGCACGGTGCTAGCGTGCTCGAGGCGATGGTCGCACAGTGGCCATTTTTCAGCCTGTTGCTCGACGATGCCGAATTTGTATTAGCGAAAAGTGATATGGATATTGCTACGCGCTATAGCGAGCTTGCTGGCGAGCTCAGTGATCAGTATCTGCCAAAGATTAAAGCAGAATATGCTCGTGCTGAAGCATGGGTCTTGAAATTACGTGGTGAGGCGCGGCTGCTGGATAGCGAGCCAACTTTGCAAAGAGCAATTAAGCTAAGAAACCCATATGTTGATCCGATTCACTTAATGCAAGTTGATATGTTGCGTCGTTGGCGCAAATCGGATCGGCTAGACAATGACGTGCTTAAAGCGCTGACGGCAAGCGTGACTGGAATCGCACAAGGATTGCAGGCGACAAGTTGAGCTGCTGCGACTTGCGCGCAGCGTGGGCTAGCACTCAGGTACGTTAACCGCGAGTCCGCCCTGCGAGGTTTCTTTATAGATTGAGGACATGTCCTCACCCGTTTGGCGCATAGTTGCGATCACTTGATCGAGAGACACCTTGTGAGTGCCATCGCCATGCAGCGCCAAGCGTGCTGCGTTGATGGCTTTCACCGCGCCCATGGCGTTTCGCTCGATGCACGGAATCTGTACAAGTCCAGCGATGGGGTCGCAGGTTAGGCCTAGGTTGTGCTCCATGCCAATCTCGGCGGCATTTTCGATTTGCGTATTGGTGCCCCCAAGGGCTGCAACCAAACCGCCCGCCGCCATCGAGCAGGCAACGCCCACTTCACCCTGACAGCCCATCTCAGCACCTGAAATGGACGCGTTTAATTTGTACAGCATCCCGATTGCCGAACCAACCAATAAAAAGCGATGGATTCCTTCCCGCGTAGCGCCGGGCTCAAAGCGGTCATAATACGAGAGTACGGCGGGCACGATACCAGCAGCGCCATTGGTGGGTGCTGTCACCATACGGCCGCCGGCAGCGTTTTCCTCGTTAACCGCCAGCGCAAAGGCATTTACCCAGTCCATTTCCTGCATAGGCGATTTGGACTTGGCAGTGAGTAATTGCTGGTGCAGTTTGGGTGCTCTGCGCGGGACGCGCAGCACCCCTGGGAGTATGCCTTGCGCTGCAAAGCCTTGCTCAATGCAGACCTGCATAACCGACCAGAGTTTATCCAAGGCGGCAATGGTCGCATGCTCTTCTCTAAAACTACGCTCATTTGCTAGTACTAGCTCATGTAGTTGCAGTCCATTTTTTTGGGCGATAGCCAGTAACTCATCGCATGATGCGAATGGGAATGGCACAGTCACCGTGGTGGATTTTTGCGCATCTGCCGCTAAGTCATTTGCTTGCCGTATGAATCCGCCACCGATCGAGTAGTACTCTTCGCGCGCGAGGACTTCGCTAGCCTGATTTAATGCTGTGAAGCGCATACCATTAGAGTGACCTGGTAAGACTTGGTCGCGGTGCCACAAGACGTCCATGGGTTCATCAAAGGCGATGTCATGGTGACCTGCGAGCCGCAGTCGGCTATTGCTTCGAATGCGTTCCAGCGCAGGCTCAACTGCTTTTGGATCAAGAGACTCCGGTGCGCAGCCTTCGAGGCCCAACAAGATAGCCCGATCCGTGCAGTGCCCCTTGCCAGTCAGCGCGAGTGAGCCGTAGAGCTGCACGCCCACTTTTTGAGTCGCTGTCAGCAAACCGCGGCGACCCAGGTCTTCCACAAACCGCCGGGCAGCATTCATCGGGCCCATCGTGTGTGAGCTCGACGGTCCAATACCGATTTTAAAAATATCCAGAACGCTAAGTGCCATGATGAGATTTTGCGACCAATCCAGCGTCAGGGCAATGCAGTTTGCGACCTTCCCGTAGCAATGGAGGTCTATTTTTGGTTGCAAGGCGGTCCGCATGGTCTGAAAGCCACTTTCTGCAGCGTGTAGTGTTTAGGCTATTTGGCAGCATCTGGGGGTCATCGCGGCCATTTCGGTAGACTAGCGCCCTCGAGTTGACCCGAGGAGAACCTAAGTGGATACCCAGCTAGCGCGCGCAGTCGTTGTCTATTGCGCGTCAAGTGAGCGATGCGATTTTGCCTACCATGAAGGAGCGCGGCGGCTCGGGGGCTTATTGGCGCGGGATAATCGAACAGTGGTTTACGGTGGCGGCCGGGTAGGTTCTATGGGCGCGCTTGCGGATGGGGCCCTTGCTGCAGGTGGGCGAGTGATCGGCGTTCTGCCGCGTTTCCTTAAAGATTTAGAGCTCGCTCACGATGGGCTAACCGAGCTCCATGTGGTGGAGGATATGCGTGCCCGCAAGCATGCCATGTTAACGCGCAGCCAAGCAGTCATTGCTCTGCCAGGGGGCTCAGGCACACTGGAGGAGCTGCTGGAGGCCATTACCTTGAAGCGTCTAGGCGTTTACGCTGGACCAATTATTCTTGTGAATATGAGAAATTACTACTCTCCCTTACTCGCCATGCTCGCGAATGCGATTGCTGAGCGTTTTATGCAAGAGCCGAGCGCTAACATTTGGCAGGTTGTACCGACACCGGACGATGTGGTCCCTGCCTTGGCTGCCGCCCTGCGGTCACAGCCGTGAGCGAAATCAGTTTGCGCAGGGGGCTCGCATCCGATATCGATTTTTGCATGACGACGGAGCGGTTACCGGGCTATGACGTGTTAACCGCGTGTTGGACGGAGGTTGAGCACCTGCGCGCCTTGGAGCTGGCCGATACACGTTACTTGGTGGGAGGGTATGCCGCTGGCCCATTGTTTGGCTTTGCTATTGTTGAGCGCGTCAACGATCCGCACGAAGGTGCCAAGTTAAAGCGTATTGCAGTGACGCAGCCGGCAGTCGGTTTTGGTGTGCCTTTTTTACGTGCTGTGATCGGGTGGGTGTTTGAGTCGACAGCGGCGCCGCGGCTGTGGCTTGATGTCTTTGTTCACAATGCGCGTGCGCGGCATGTCTATCGCAAGGTTGGTATGCGCGAAGACGGGCTACTACGACAAGCGTACGTGCAACCGAACGGTGAGCGGGTTGATCGCGTGATCATGTCAGTTTTGCGCACCGAATGGTCGTGAATAAAACGTGTCTAGCGTACTGCGCAATGGTTTGCATGAGCATGCCATCTCTGTTCCTGAGCGCGCTTTTTGTAGGGCCTTTGGTTCAGGCAGCGCTGCCACCAGTAGAGCCGCCTGACGGCATTATTCGGCGTCTGCCAACCGCTGAAAAAGTTGTCGCGCTGACTTTCGATGCGTGTGAAGCTGGAAAACGCGCGACCTTAGATCATGCTATCACTGACTTTTTAATATCTAAGGGTATTCCGTTCACGGTCTTTGTGAGCGGTCGATTTGTTCATGATAATGCGACTGCAATGCGAGATCTTGCGACTCACCCGTTCGTCGAAATCGAAAATCATTCGTGGAGCCATCCTTCCGATATGCGCACATTGAGTGACGCTGATGTTCGTGCTGAGGTGTTAAGAGCCTCTACTGAAATTTACTCAGTGACTGCTCGAAAGCCTCATCTATTTCGTTTTCCTGGCGGGTATGCTGATGGCCGCGTGGTGGCTCTAGTACGTGACCTGGGATTTGAAGTGGTCCACTGGCGTTGGGCTGAGGGTGATCCGAGTCGCGGTGTGAGTGCAGATACTTTGGTGCAACAAACGCTCACAAAAACGCGCCCAGGCGAGGTGCTCATTTTTCACGTCAACGGGCGTGGTTGGCACACGGCTGAAGCGTTACCGGCTATCGTCGACGGTTTAACTGCCGCCGGCTATCAGTTTGTACTACCGAGTGCTTATTTGCCGCAGATCCATCAACAGGCACCTAGCACACCGTAAGGCACTGGTTATCCGTACCTCGGGCACTTGAGTAGGGTAGCATCGCGTCACGACATCCAGCTGAAGGAAGAGTCATGTGGGTCGGTCCCCGGATCGGAGTCTTGGCGGGCGTGCTGGTGCTAAGCGGTTGCGCTGCTCACGTTCAACTGCGGCGAGAAAACGCTTTGGCGCAATACCAGCGCTATGCAGGCCCCCCTATTGAGCAGTTTCATGCGTACCGATTTTCGAGCTGGGAAGTCGTTGGTGATGCGCAGGTAGTCATTTGGACGGAGTTTCGGGATGCTTACTTGCTAACCTTATGGAAGCCATGCCCTGAGCTGGGCTTTACGAATTACTTAGCAGTCACAACGACGGTGGGGTCGGTTAGTCGATTCGAGAAAATTCTGATTGAGCACCATACCGAATGCATGATCGATGAGATTAGGCGCATCAATACGGACCAAATGCGTAAAGATCGTGCAGCAGAAAAGGCGCAGCAAAAAAGTGCGGCAACAGCAGTTAAACCGGTTTCGCTCTGACATGATCTTTTATGTGAAAGCAGATTTGCAGATTAAGACTGAGCGCCTAGCATGACAGGAGCCGGGTCCCCCAGCCGCGGTGAAGTGCGTCATGGCGTCGCGCGGGTGATCTCCAAGCGCGGACATGGCTCGCGCAAGCAGGCAACCGAGTGGGTGCGTGCCGGTCGGGTAAAGGTCAATGGCGTTTTGGTGCGTGATGCTGACTTTCCGACATATCAGAATAAGGACATCATCGAGGTAGATGGGGCAGTATTGGGCGCAGCCGCCGCTTTGATCCTCATGTTGAATAAACCGCGCGGACTTGTCACAACGGCGAGTGATGAGAAAGGCCGCGATACCGTCTACAGCTGTCTTGCAGGTGCTGATCTTCCGTGGGTAGCGCCGGTTGGCCGTTTAGATAAAGCGAGCGAAGGTTTGCTGCTTTTCACAAACGACCCTGTACTGGCTTCGTGGATAACGGATCCTGCGACCGGACCTGATAAAACCTACCACGTACAGGTTAAGGGGCAGGTGAGCGATGAGGCGCTGCATCTGCTAGCCGTGGGACTGGCGGTGGATGGCGAGTTGTTATCCTTTAAACGGGTGCAGCGGCTTCGTCATGGTGAGAAAAATACGTGGTTAGAAGTGGTGCTCGACGAAGGCCGCAATCGGCAAATTCGGCGCCTGTTGCAGGCATGCGACCTAGAAACACTCCGACTAATACGCGTATCGATTGGGTCGCTTGAGCTTGGCACGCTCGGCAAAGGCCACTGGCGCATGTTAACGAGTACTGAAAGCAGTTTGTTTCGCCGCCAGTCGTAGGCGTAGGCCTGCGCCGATGGGTTAGTACGTATCGACCCTGAGGCATAGGGACGCCAATATCAGTGCATACGGCAACTTGCCCAGTCTGGGAAGTGGCACCATGCGCGCAAGGCAGTTTCTCTCTTTCGTTGTGTTGGCTTTATGTTACGCAGGATCCTTGCGTGCCGATGAGGTTGGTCGCTGGGAAATACGTGTTCGCACGATTTTTTTAGAGCCCACAGATCAGTCCACGGCAGGCTATCCCATTGAGAGCCGCGATGACGGACTGCATGTCGCGGGCAACTGGGTGCCTGATATCGACGTTGAGTACTTCTTCACGCCAACGTGGTCTGCTGAGGTGATGCTCAACTACCCAGAGATTGAGGTCGCGACAGTGACCAAGAGCATTCCTGGCAGAGCAGTGGCTGTGGGTGCTTACCGGCGACTGCCGCCAGTGATTACCGCAAAGTATAATTTTCCTATCCAGGGCGTAATAAGGCCCTATATAGGCCTTGGTATCAACATCCGAGTTCCAAATAATTCCACAGTAGTTGTTCCAAACGCGGGCGACTTGACGTTGCGCAGTTCAAGAGTGGGGCCCGCTGCACAAAGCGGTGTCGACGTGCGGCTGTCGCGAGGCTGGTACTTTAACTTAGATATGCGCTGGGTACATTTACACTCAAATGTGCGTTTTAACGGAATAGATGCAGCCCCAATTACAGCCGATCCTATCTTTTTCGGTATTGGGCTTGGCTATCGCTTTGGTGAATCGCTCTAATGCTTGGTCGAGCCTACGATTTTGAAAGTTGGGTCGTTTGTCTTAAAGAACGATCGCGCGAGTGATACGAGAAACGTCTCGCTCGGATGATCTAGCGTCTCGAGTCCTCGTACGCGACCACTTAAGGCTGGATGCGTTTTATCAAGATAGTTATTGAACTCATTTTTTGCCGTTCCAGGTCCCGTAATAAGCACAGAGTCTGACTTTTCCAATGCCGAGGCAACGCGCTTAAAAAACTCAGCGTCTATACCATTGTGGCCACTGCCGGGTACATTGGCTTTGTGCTGTAGATGCTGTCCTGTCTGATTCGTGTGTATATACATCGGGTCAGTATCGCGCGAATTCACCTGATAGATTTTTGCCTGCAGATGGTCAAGCCAGACAACCGAATAGATATTTGTGTTCATGATGACGTTTCCCAGTGTGTTTGCGCAGGGTCCGCCACTGCGTCGTTTTAGCCTATAAGAGCATATGCTTATCAGGAGTAAGTAAAAATTATGCTGGCGGATACGCTGCGCGAGTAATTATAATTCTAGAAGTGATAGTTATTATCTGAAAACAGTGCTATGCAGGCACTGACGACGGACTCATCGAAAGTAAGGCCGCGGCCTTCTTTGATGATATCTAACGCTCCTGCCAAACCAATCCCACGGCGATAGGGCCTGTCGTTTGCGATAGCGTCTACGGTATCGGCAACGGCCAAAATGCGCGCCTCGATAATAATGTCCTCAGCTTTAAGTCCTAGTGGGTAGCCGCTCCCATCAAGCCGCTCATGGTGTTGATACAAAGCTTTTGCCAAGGGCCACGGAAACTCCGCTTGCCGCATGATGTCGTAACCTACTTTGACGTGATTGCGAAGTAGTTCATGTTCATAGGGCTCAAGTTTTGTTGGTTTTGTTAATATTTCAGACGGAACTCCGATTTTCCCGATATCGTGGATTAGCGCAGTGAATCGTAGGCCCTCTATAAGATCCTTGGGTAGGTGGAGCTTGCCGCCAATTGCGACGCATAGGTCGCTGACGCGTTTCTGATGCAAGTTCGTGTATGGATCACGATGGAAAGCAGCTCTACTTAGCACGTTAATAATCTGCGTGGTAGCGACGACCATGTTTTCGTGATACGCCGCGGCTACAATATCAGCTCTCTTGCGGTCAGCGATGTCGCGTATGTTGCACTGTATGACCTTCTGGTCATCAACGTGGTAAACGTTACTGACGACCTCTACGTTTAGTGGCTCACCCGACTTTTTTTGTAGCGGTATATGCTCATAGCGGACATATCCGTGGCTTAATAAGTTAGAAAATACGTCCTGAGCGACTAATCTATCTTGTGGGAAGCCGATTTGCCAAAGTTCCTTGCCAAGAAGTTCTGATAGCTCGTAGCCGAGCATGTAAAGAATGTATGGATTGGCGTCAGTGATCACGCCGGACGGAACGCTCAGGATTAAGATTCCATCGCATGCAGTTTCAAATAAGCGCCGATATCTGACTTCCGTATTTTGTAGCAACTGATTTATGGTGTGCATACGGTCAAGATGAGCCCGTCAGATTACCCATGTAGTGCTATCTATTGTCCAACCTAGGCTAGCCTCGTCGCTATCCGTACATGTACATCGGTATTTTTTTGAGATGATCGTCGGTGGCGTTCATGGGACGAGGCGTGCTCGGGCGAATATGGTGACTGAGTGAGGATCTTTTCCATAAGCCCCCGTCCAGGCCGGTGGAATTGACTCAAGGCTCGCTGCTAAACCAAGGCCATACTGCAGGTGATGACTTGGGGGTAACTCAAACACGTAACCGATGCTGATCTTCGTGACTATGGGCTCTGGGGCGTCTGCGGTTGCGGCCAAAGGGAGCAAGTCGGGCTTGGTGACATGCTCATAGCGGCCAAATATCGTATGCCACCTGTCGAAATGAGCTGCCATGTCGATTAAGTAGGCGTCTGTCGTGACTCCAGAAGAGGGCATGTTGCGGCCCCATACGGCGGTGCTATCGATCCGTACGCCTGAAAGAGTGTAGTTGGCCATTGCCGAGGCGGTTGTTCTTTGTACCCGCACGCTGGGTTCTAGTTGCTCGGGGCTCGCAAGTCTTCCGGTGCTCACCTGTAAGGCTATGTTGCCGCTCGGATTCCATGAAATACGCGCTGACCATGAATCAAATTCGCGAGTTTGGATGGTGTAACGGTGTTGGTTTGGTTCGCGGCCGTTAAATACAGAGGACTCGAGTTTCCAGTCATTCCACACTGTTCCAATGGTGACTACACCGAATGCAATATGTGTGGCATCAATCCAGTGATGCGATATGGGTGCTTCCGGGTTGTCGTCAGATGAGCGTCGGTGCATGAATGCCGGTGGCCCTAATGCCGGCTCACCCACAGGTCCACCATAAATAAAAATAGAATGCTGTGATGATAGTGTTCGTGTGTAGCTACTTGAAAGCTCCATGATGAGGTTATGTGGATGTTGGCGATCAAGTAACGGCGTCGTCCCGTCAGCGGTCTCTCCATTTTGAAACAGGAGCGGATATCCCGCGGCTCCATTCAGAGGATCTAAGGAAAGCATGGCACGCAGACCCAGTGAGCTATTTTCGGTGGCCTTTTTGACTGCCAACATCAGCATGCTGCTGCTGAACGACTGTGTGCTGCCGCGCGGACCGCTTTGTTCAGTTTGGGCAAGGCTTAGTCTACCGTGGAGCATGGTCATCCACGAGTCGCCCATGGTATGGATCGCATCAAGCGGCGTATCGTCTGGTGCCCAGCTGGTTCCTGATGCATCGCGTGACATGGGATAGCCTCCAAAGGCGCCCTGCATTAGGTTATTCATGACGTTATCAGCGGCGTTGTCCATCTGTGCGTCTGCTGCGAGGGTTGGTTCAGCTCCATCCGTGTTAGATGCGAACGCATAGGCGGGCACTAGGAAGCACAGTAGCAGTCCTAAAATACGTAAGTTTGTTGCCCACCGTGGTTGAGAGTGCCTCACGGTGTCTGGCTTTCAGGGCGGTCCGCGCTGTTGGTGCGAGCTTGTGCCGCTGCTTGTGCTTCTTGTAGCTTTTGCTTAACGAGTGCTTCTGTATGAGCTGCTTCTCTAGCGGCCTCTACGTCGGCTTTGACGCCCACGGTTCCAGTGACTGCGGTTTCGGTCAGACCGCAGGCGCACAAGGTCCCAGACACGATGATTGCAAGGATTGGTTTAAACATGGCCCTGTGTCGTATTCATGTTTGCACTACGGAGTGGGTGCCGGTGTGCTCATTGGCTTGATATCCCCGCAATCTGGTCCGAGCCATCGTGCGTTGGATGAGATCGTTGTCGTTGTCGGATGACCCGACACGTTAGACGACGTCGTGATTTTGCTTGCGTAAGTCTCGCTCGTCTTAAAAGTCACTTCGCCGTCAGATTCCGTCTTGAGCGCTGGGCAGCTTGAGTGCCACTTCCAGTTATTTGATGAGTGCAAGGTTTCTGTGACGGAGCAGCCTGTCTGCGCATGTTGCAGACGCCCTTCAGTGAGCATTTGTTGGGTTAAGCAGGCCTTAATTTCTCCCCGTTCGCTGTCTACATCGACGCCACGTGACTTCATGAGCGCTTTCATTTGATCGCGCATGCCGGCAGGTAAGTCCTTCAGTGCAGACTGAATCGTATCTAGTTCATTATGACCTTTGTCATTGTTTCCGAAATTTAAGTCCATGACTTCCCAAAGACCAGCCTTAATCGGCGGGACGGTAGGCGGTTCGGTGGCGCTGGCGTTTGTGAGGCCAACGATAGCGATTATTCCGGTGATGATCAGGCGGTGTATCAGGCATGTCATTGGCGTCATATTCATTACCCCAGTAAGTGTTCGTGTGAACCTGTCGGGAGGGCGTGTTGGACGATCATCTCGTATGCCCCCTCGATTTCCGCGTCCGTCACCTTGTCTGCTGACTGATGTCTGTCCACCAGATATTTCAGTTCCTTGTTTAGCAATCCGACTTGCGGATCGGACATGCGGTCTATCGTCTGCGTCCCCAGAACTCGAACTGCTCTGTGCGAGATAGTTTCGTAATGCGTCTTGTCTGTCTTCATCTTTTCCATCCCATTTCATAATGGACACAGAAGGCATTCCCATTGACTCGTCCCACCCAGTGGAACGCCAATGGTGCTTCAGGTCCTCAACTTGTTGATCGGTAGAATACTGTGGGTCAAAAGGAATACGCCCTACTGGCTCCTTGCTATTGCTTTGATGCGTGATGACCCATTAGCACTTAGATAAAGATGTTCCAAGTATTAGATAAAGATGTTCCAAGTATAAGAGCAGCTTGACGACCGTGCTGGTTTTTATTAGCAAAGATGCTTATGGAAGAGTTGAATGCCTGATGCTGCAGCGCATCGCGCAGCGGTTTTAGGGAAGACTGCTGGGTAGTACGTCAAGAGTTTCGACACGCATCACCTCGCATGCGCCATCGCCGGTATCGTCACGACGTAATGAGGTGTGAATTGCCCAGCTACCGTCGGTGCGTTCGGCATCCACAAGTTGACCGGCAATATGAACGACTTCACCGACCCGCAGTCGCTCGAGGCGACGAGCAAGAGATTGTGTTGCCGGAATGATGTGTGTATTTGCACTGTGGAGCATCAATTCGTTCGGCGGAAACGGCGGTGATGTGATCCAGTGTAGCGTGTAAAAGCGAGCGCCTTGACTGATGGTGATGGTTTTGAGGATTTCGCTATCTGACATTGGGCCCCAACCCAGCGCAAGATCTACCGGCACTAAGTTCGCGATGTGATCAAAATGGTAGCGTTCACGTCCGAGCACCCGAGCCGTGATGTCGTAGCTTGCGCGCGGTATCAGTCGCCAGTCACCTAAAGGGATATCCGGGGCGCTCTCTATCGTCAACTGGATCGGTTCAGTCGGTGCAAGGATCCCAGAGGGGGGGATGCACTGGACGGTCGCGCCAGAAGGAGTAAGCCCCGTGTAACACGAAGAGAGTGAGTGCGGCGCGTAAGCCTAGGGCTCTAAGATTCATTCATTGGCCTCGCCGCAGGGAGGTGTCGCTGTGCAGACAGACGAGTGCCTAGAAGTGCCACGCTGCGCCGGCACTGATTAGATTTGAATGCGTGCCTGACACCGAGAATCGTTCATAGCTTGTGCGCAGTTGTAGCTTGTTCAAAGTCCAGGAACTAATGATTCCACCCGCCAAGTGTGTTGAGCGTTCATGGAGCGTCTGATGCTGGCAATCAGGAAATCCGATGATGCACATAAGTCCCGGAGCGACGTAGTGGGTGGTGCTTTGTAAGTACGCCACTCCGAGCTTGAGCCCAATATCGACCGGACCCACCGGAAGGCTGGCTACCGCGAATACTGCAGGACCATGTTGGGCAACCGTTGCAGTGTCGATCGAAAACTGGCCCTGGATCGTGCTCGCCGTGGGTTGCAGATCAACATATTCGAGCTCAGCCGCAAGATAGCGTGAAAACCGTTGTCCAACCAATAACGCGTCGCTTGCCCTGTACTCACCATTGGTTATCCCTCGGGGTGTCGTTGCCCGCGCCTGTGCAGCGCCGATGGCGATGCCAACATAAGGCGTTTCAGCACTGACGCTACCCGATGCTAGCAGAGCATACAGCGCACAAAATATTGCAGGCCGAGCGTAGGTCATTGATTTTATGAGTTTCCTTAGGAAGGTGCATCTAACGGTCGCTCATTAACCGTAGTTGATGTGGGGTCATGAAGCAACTTCAATCGCGTTGACATCCATCTTGCAGAAATCCACCTCTTGGTCTGAGAATCGCTCGCCGACGTTATGGCGTCATCCTCGGTGACCCTTCGGGCACCTGGGCGCATTGCGTGCAGCATGCCACGCACCTAGGAAATATTAAGTGCCTGTCATCAAACAGACGTGATGTCGCCTTTTTTCGGGGGGGCTGGTTAGTGACATTCGGCTGCAGATCGAGCTTATACTCAAACGTTGGTCGATGTTTTAAAGACGCTGGCCTTCGGGGTTTGGCATCGGCTCAATGTAATTTCAAAGGAGTTTTATATGGCGATATTCACACACGTGTGTTTGGGGGCCAATAACCTAGCCAAGAGTGCGAAGTTTTATGATGCGTCGCTCGGCGCGCTAGGTATTAAAAATCTAGGTCCCATGGGTGATACCGGCGTCCTGTATGGTTCGAGTGGTCCTGAGTTTATTATCTTGAAGCCACGCGACGGTAAGCCCGCCAGTTCTGCGAACGGTGGGACAACTGGCTTTGCCGCGCCAACGCGCGCCGCGGTCCATGCATTCCATGCAGCGGGTGTTGCAAATGGAGGCACCGATGATGGTGAGCCAGGCCCGCGCGCCTTCACCCCGACAGCTTATGCAGCTTATCTGCGAGATCCAGATGGCAACAAGATCTGCGCGTACTGCTTCCTACCAGAGTAACTAGCGGGCACCGTTTTGGGCCCGTGTTGACTGATGACAGTAGGCACGGGCTTCTTTGTTGTGCGAGGTGTGGGGCTGATTAATTTAGTCATCTTGACCTCGACAGCGCCCGTAGCGTAAGGGCTGACGCCGTTTTTCAGGCAATTTATCAGTAGTCGGTAATGTTGGCAGCAGATGGCTGATGGCGCATCAGATCTCAGTCATTGATTGACGGATGTACCGTGGACGATCGTAGTGAAGCCGTTGGATGTAAATGAATCACGCATTGCTCGTTTGCGAGCGTGTTGAGTAATAGCACACGCATAAGAGTGTAAGAGGGGTAATTCATGTTTGAGCAAATTGATCGAGAGGCGTTGAGAGCGCTTTCAGAAGCGGCTAAGGCCCGGGGTAATGTCGTCGGCACCACCCGATGCAAGACGATTGCCGAAGGAAAGCGGTTCCGTCATCTCAACTATATTCGAGATCTCGATGCTTATATTGTTGACGAGCCAAAAGGCGCGCTCGGTGATGACACCGCGCCTAACCCGGTCGAAGTTGTGCTTGCGGCACTCGGTAGCTGTCTTGCGGTCGGCATTCAGGCAAATGCCGTTGCGCGTGGTTGGCAGGTGAGAAAAATTGAAATTGATCTCGAGGGCGATGTGATTGCGAGTGGGGTGTGGGGTACCGGTGATCTGTCACCAAAGCCGCTTGGTCTGCATGCTGTGCGTGCCACTGCTCGTGTCGAAGCCGATGGCGCGACGCCGGCAGAGATTGATGACCTTGTTGCACACTCTGCGAAGTGGTCGCCAGTAGTGAATACGGTGCAAAATCCAGTTTCTGTCGCCATCAAGATGGCGTAAGGCGCAAGCTCCCAGAAAACCAATCTGTAAAACTTGGTGGGCGACGGACTGTTTGAAAGTGCTGCTTGCGGCGCTTCAAGCGGAGCAAATCGTCGCCTGTTGGGGCAGCATAACCACTCTAACGGATGCGTCTGGTAAAGAGTGGTGGTCGGGGTGACAGGGTAATCCCCCCACACACGTGGTGCTCTGATAAGTAGAATTTTCTCACTGAGGAGTTCTATATGAAGAAGTCGAGGTTTACGGACAGCCAGATCCTGGCGATTCTGAAGCAGGCGGAAGCTGGGGTAGCGGCACCGGAGCTGTGTCGGGAGCACGGGATCAGCACGGCGACGTTCTATAAATGGCGATCGAAGTTCGGCGGGATGGACGCCTCACTGATGGCTCGGATGAAAGAGCTGGAAGAGGAAAACCGGCGGCTC
>CAIKZZ010000024.1 GCA_903832085.1 uncultured Pseudomonadota bacterium
CCCCCGTGGGTCTTGCGCCACCGAAAGTAGGTCTTATCGGTAACCCCTAACTGCTTGCAGACCTCGGCTACCGTCTTGCCTTGACCTGACAGAACGTCAGCCTCGCGCAGCTTGTGGATGATCTCTTCCGTCGTAAACCGTTGTTTTGGCATGATCCTTAACCCTCCGTTCCACCATTCTAGGGAACATCAGTCTGGATCAGGAATCGCAGGTCAGGTCATGTATTACAGAACACCATCGCTACTTTTTTGAGTAGGCGCTCTCGTTTAACGCCAGCCGCAATATCCCGTCAAACGAATCACTGCCCATTGCGACTGCCCCTTGCACCCTCAGCCGCCGCTTCAGCACGACACACATATGCACCGCTCTTCGTGACCCCATACCAGCGAGTTCCTTTGCTGTGCCAGATCATGCTTGGTAAGTTCAGCCACACCACGATATCCGATGGGCAGTGCTGCTGGGCTTTGGATTCAGTTGGAAAGTGGTCTACGGCATATGAAGGAAGAGTTAGTGTAAGCGAAAGACAAAGGCTCGCCAGAAAATGCATGAATATTTTCATAGACTTCCCAAAGTTAAATACATCCATTATTTAAGGCTTCTGAATACGGATACACTGCCCAAACCAAACTTTTACGGAAGCTAACTTGCCATCCTTATAGGTGTAGCCTGATTCTCGGTATATACCGCTCGTCTTTTCAAGCTCTATGGAGTTCGAAAATCCAATTTTACTCTTGTCCCCGATTGAGGATGTAATTCCCCATGTGGTGTCCGTGCTGATGTTCCTCACTGAGCTATCCGAATCGCCAGTCCAAAACATATCTCCGCCGTCATCCCCAGCCATCTCTAGCCCAACCATTCGCCCAGCAGAGCTTGTTTGCGTAACTCTGAGCATAAAATGCAAACCAGACTGGATTTGAGCATGAGCATCTCTGTAATAAACACCCATATCGTCACAGT
Organism: uncultured Pseudomonadota bacterium; assembly: GCA_903832085.1. Lineage (GTDB taxonomy): Bacteria > Pseudomonadota > Gammaproteobacteria > Steroidobacterales > Steroidobacteraceae > CAIKZZ01. The sequence goes on from CAIKZZ010000024.1 coordinate 958, forward strand.
GCCAGTTTTCTGTGGAAGTGCGGACATCCTCATTTGTAGATTTAGGTACAGTCGGCGCCTGCACATGCGCCCTTATAGGTGTACCCGCTTGAATTTGCTGTGGCGCCATATGTAAGGCAAAAGTGTACCCACCGAGTGCGGCAACACAAATACAAAAGACAATCGCTGCCCAGCTTTTTGTAAATTTTATATTTACAGACTGGGACCTTTTGAATTACAAATTTACCTGACTGCTATTCAGCCTCATCGCTTCGCCCTTTGATGTTGTCAGGGCGATGATTCGGCCTTGCTTACTCATCGTTAACCTCGGTATATCTGGCCACCTATAGAGCTATACATCTGTGTTTATAGATGTATTTCAGTCGTTCATTGCTTCCAAGCGCAGATGAATTTCATATCGACTGCCATCACCGTGTCCGGCACCACCGGTTCCCATGGGCCTGGAAGCGATTCTGCTGACGCGGACTCGTTAGTACCGTCCTCGTTGTAGAAGGTAAAGGCATGGCTACGCGTCATTTGCTCAGTGCAGTTGTATTCATCTTTCCCAACGATAAAACTCCTGTAGTTACCATGGGGCCCTTTCCGCGTGTGGGTCCTGAAGACATCCTTAAACCATGCTGCTCGGAGGTTGTCTTTAATCCGGATGCTCGAAACGTCAATAAACGTCTCAATGTTTCCATCGTCGCTCTTGCCCACACTCAGCCAATTACTGGCCTGAGCCGTGCTGCAGACAATTACCAACGCCAACATCCCTGCTCTAACTCTCCACATGACTCCCCCTTTTTTTTAGGCGTGTACTTTCACTATCGAGCGTAAAACCGTGCCACAGCACCGCGACGTGCGGTGAGCTTCTGGGTGTATCTGGCCACCATGGCGGGAGTTGACCAGCCACCGGCTTGCATCACGCTCGCCAGATCCAGATCTGTGCCATCCCCACGCGAAGGCTGTGGCCAGAGATGGCCGTGCCGTGATCCAAGCGAGCGGTAACGGCCACGGCCTTCAAGATGCGGCGCACGTCGCGAGTATCGCGCAGATTGCCAGCACGGTACTAATAAAGGCTAATTTTCTCATTTGTTGCTCGCTTAACCCTTCACCTTGTGATGGCCATAGTGATTCCGTGTCCTCGGGTTCGCGTAATGACCGCCCTTATGCGCTGACCCATGACCGTGCACATAGTGACCACCGTGGCTTTGTGTGTGTTTTGGCGGTGTGTACTGTGGGCCAGTGCTCGGCGGATTCTTTGCAAAAACGTTTGCTGTTAAAAGCACGCAAAGTCCAACGCTAAGCAACATGCGTTTTGAAACCGATAGCATACGAACCTCTACTGTGGACATTGTGAGAAACAAGCAACACCGGCGGCACCACCGCCTAGCGGGGCACAGCGACTTCGGCAGGCCTCACCAACTGAACTAAAGCCACTTGGGGCTGAGTGGGCCATGTTTATTGGCGGTACATACTGGGTAACGCTTTGGGTTGGCGCTGAAATAAATTCGACCCGCTTAACCCAACCTTGTCTGCTCATACATGCATTGTAAGCGGTATCGGCTTCGCGACTTTCATTCATTCCGCGCAGTATCCCGGTCATTGCTGCAAGCCCGGCAGATGGCCCAGCGGACCGGCTATTCGCTGCATCACGGTCGGATGCGGCGTTCAGGGCTTGTATACGCACGTAGTCACACGAGCCTGAATCTCCCTGCAATTCCGTATTCCCTCGGTTTGCTCCAGTAACGTCTTGCCAATACACCCGTTGCTGGGGTTGGGTAACGCAGCCGTCGAGTAGCATCATAGGCAGCAGAGTTAGCACAGTGAGCCGCACATGGCTGTAGTGGCGCATAAATTACTGCTTCACCACACACTGCCCACGCGCTGCTTGCGCCGCCCGTTCACAGCTTGGCTCATCATAGTAAAAACACTGCGTACCGTAGCTGGTCACCACGCAAAACGGTGCTGCGCCTGAGGGCGGCTTGGTTTCTTTTTGGTTGATGATGCAAGCCCCTCGCGCCGTTGCCGCCGCTCTCTCACAGCTAGGCTCATCGTAGTAGTAGCACTGCGATCCACTGCCAGTGACCACACAAAAGGGTGCCGCAAGCGCACCACCGTTGACAGCAAGGCACAGGAGCAGAAATAGAGGGCGCATGGGACTTCCTTGTGAAGGGGCTACGAACCCCGTGCAACAGTGCCACAAAGCGCCCATGGGTGGTGAATTGAAGGAGCTACTGTGCTGTCATCCTAGCCATGAAATTGTACGCGCCGCCGCCGCGGAACCGGCTTGCTGTGGATGGTCGTGTGAGGGTGGTCTGAAGCCTCATACGGCGAACCTCGCGCCCAGCGTGATACGGGGTGACACGTTGTGATGACGCGTTGGGGAGCCACGGTTTCCATGTGCTCGCGGTCGTAAGAGACTGCTAGGCATCAGTTTCGAAAGAAAAACAATGCAATTCAAACAGTTAAGTGTCTAAAGCAGAATTATCAGCTTTTAATTCAGTAGAAATTAGTAATTCGCAACCAATTGATTTTTTTGAGGTTTTAAAGAGCTCATTACGATGGGCGTTCGTACTATCGAGAAAATCGATTCTTAAATTTAGGACGTTAATCTTTTTCCTTATTAAGAGAAATGGAGCAGGTGGTGTGTTCTAGCCGGCCTCGATGGGCGTTTAAAACCCACGCAACGTCACGGACTGGTATCACCGTATCACCGTATCACCGTATCACCGTATCACCTGTCAGAAAGGGGTAGGGCGAGCACGCTGCGTATGGCGTGTGTTCGGTCTCAAGTGCGATTCAGTTCGGCATTCTTCGCTGTTTGCGCAACGTGCGACTTGCGGCTTGCATCGCATTTGTCGCGCATCGTTGGGTTGCAGAAAGTTCCCAAAAAGTTCCCAAAAATAGTTTAGAAAGCGCGTACTTTAAAAAAACTTCTATAAATTAGGTATTTAGTGGCGCTCCCAGAGGGATTCGAACCCTCGTACCAGCCTTGAGAGGGCTGTGTCCTGGGCCTCTAGACGATGGGAGCACGAAAATGAAGACCAGGAGGCTCTGGTCGTGCGTAGCCTGCTATTATACGTCTGCATGATCGCACCACAAGCGAGAATCTCTCCTGACTACGCCGATTTCTGATCGTTCTGGCGCCGAAAACGCCGAAATTCACTCGACTCCGGTCGTTATTCCGCGCTCCGAACACACTATTTCGCGAGCCGACATCTCCCCGCATGCGCTCAAAGTGCTCTACCGACTGAAAGACGCCGGCTACCAAGCGTTCTTAGTCGGCGGCGGCGTCAGGGATGTGTTGCTTGGAATCGTTCCCAAAGACTTTGATGTCGCAACCAATGCCTTGCCTGAAGAGATTCGCCGCGTGTTTCGTAATTGCCGACTGATCGGTCGGCGCTTTCGTTTGGCACATGTGCACTTTGGTAACGAGATTATTGAAGTCGCTACCTTTCGTGCATCGGCCGTCGTCGATGACGGTGACGATGAGACAGACGAGCGTGGCGATGAGTCTGATTTAGACCCGCGCGAATTTAGCGACGCGCGCGTGCATGACACGAGCGGTCGCATTCTGCGCGACAACTTGTATGGCGGTATCGATGCGGATGTGTGGCGGCGTGATTTCACCGCCAACGCGCTTTATTACAATATTGCGGATTTTTCTGTGTGGGATTACGTGGGTGGCGTGGCCGACGTGCAAGCACGTGTGCTGCGCCTCATTGGTGATCCAGAAGTTCGTTACCGCGAAGACCCCGTACGCATGCTGCGTGCCGCGCGCTTTGCAGCGAAGCTCGATTTCACGTTGCACCCGGCGACGCGTCAGCCATTACGTGAACTCGGCGTGCTCCTCGAGGGCGTGCCAGCAGCGCGCTTGTTTGACGAATGCTTAAAGCTCTTTTTAGCAGGGCATGCAGTCGCAGGCTTTGAACGCCTAAAAGAGTTTCATCTGTTAGAACACCTGCTGCCCGGTGTGGCGCGAGAGTTGGCGATAGATCCTGAGGGTGAGGGCGCTAAAGTGCTAGCCCTTGGGCTTGCCGGCACCGATGCGCGTGTGCGCTCTGATCGCTCGGTGACCCCAATGTTCTTGTTTGCAGTTTTTCTCTACGGACCGATTATGCGTCTTACGCATGCACGCATTGCCGAAGGGGTGCCCCCCGCGCATGCGCTTGCCGATGCCTGTGATGCGATCATTAGCAGCCAAGTTAGGCGCGTGGGTGTGCCGAAGCGCTTTACCTTGCCATTGCGTGAACTACTGACCTTGCAGCCACGTTTTGAACGGCGTGATGGGCGACGTGCACTTGCGTTGTTGAGTCACCCGCGGTTCCGCGCAGCCTATGATTTCATGTTGTTACGAGCGCAAGCCGGTGGAGTTTCACAAGAAATCGCCACCTGGTGGACCGAGATACAGACGCTGACCCCTGAGGAGCAGATCGAGCGTGTGCAGGCGCTAGGCGCATCGGAAAGCGATTCAGCCGCACCGAAGCGCCGTCGGCGTCCGCGCGGCCGGCCAAAGCCCAATAACCCACCTGCGAGCTGACGATGGCTGCTGGGGGTACTTGGACGCCTGTATATATAGGGATTGGCAGTAATCTTGACGACCCTGCCCGTCAGGTCAGATTGGCCGTTGTCAGCCTCGGCACGCTGAAGGAATGTCACAGTCTTTGTGTCTCCCCCCTGTACAGCACTCGGCCGGTAGGTCCACAAAACCAGCCCGATTTTGTCAATGCAGTGGCCGGCGTCCTGACGCGCCTTGAGCCGCCTGAGCTGCTCAGCGCACTGCGTGCCCTCGAAAAAGCGCAGGGTAAGCAGACTCCCGCTGAGCGATTTGGGCCTAGACGCATCGATCTTGATATTCTGGTCCACGGACAAGCGGTGTTTACGAGCGAGACCTTGGTGGTACCCCACCCGCGACTGCACGAACGCGCCTTCGTCCTGTATCCTTTGGCGGACGTTGCGCCTGATCTGTGGATTGCCGGCCGCGGCCGGGTGAGTGCCTTGAAGGCCACGGTGTCGGGTGACTTGGTGAGTGTTCTATAAACGAGCCGTCGATTTAATTTGAGAGTGACGCGACCTACAGTGACGACACCCAATTGAGTACCGCTCCCGCCAGTCAAGCCCCGCAGTTTACCCATCGGTACGTTGTGATCGAAGGTCCGATCGGCGTGGGTAAGACCAGTCTGACGCGTCGCCTCGCAGGCGTGCATGATGCTGAGGCGGTACTTGAGCGCGCCGAAGAAAACCCGTTCCTCGAACGGTTTTATAAAAACCCGCGCAGTGGCGCTTTGCCAGCGCAGTTGTATTTTCTGTTTCAGCGTACCCGTCAATTGCAGCAACTCAAGCAGTCGGATCTGTTTGCACCGGTGCGCATGGCTGATTTCCTGCTCGAGAAAGATCGCCTATTTGCGCGAGTGACACTCGACGATGAGGAATACGCGCTGTACGAGCAGATCTATGAGCGTCTGTCGATTGATGCGCCACTGCCGGATTTAGTGGTGTACCTGCAAGCTCCAGTGGACGTATTGCAAGAGCGCATTGCCAGACGCGGCATCCGCTATGAGCAGGGCATGGAGCGTGAATACTTAGAGAGGCTCGTGGATGCTTACACGCGGTTTTTTCATAATTACAATGCCGCGCCTTTGCTAATCGTGAATGCAGGTGATGTAGACTTTATTAATAACGAGCAGCATTTTGCGCAGTTAGCCGCTGAGATCGCCAAACCACGTAAGGGTCGGCATTATTTCAATCCGTTTCGTGGATAAAAGTCGTGAATAATTTTCGCGCGTAACTGTTTTTTTCAGCTTAATGTCGCGGCATGCGCCTCGTGCTGCGCAAGTGCCCAAGCCACATGTTCGCGTACGAGGTCCGATGGGTGATCGCTGCGCGACTTTAGTGCGGCAATAATCGCAGCCGATGCGGGGGCGTTGCCTAAGGCCACTGCAATGTTTCGTAGCCAGCGCGCATGTCCAATGCGCCGAATGGGGCTGCCCTCCATGTTTGTCACGAACTCCGTTTCAGTCCAGGCAAACAAGATGACGAGTTCTGCGCTATCAAGTGCATGCCGAGGCTCAAAGCCTGGAATGTGCGTGGTGCGCGCGAACTTATTCCATGGACAGACCAACTGGCAGTCATCGCAGCCATAGATGCGATTGCCCATCGGCTTACGTAGTTCCAGCGGAATACTGCCCTGTAGTTCAATCGTCAAATACGATATACAACGCCTCGCATCGAGTTGGTAGGGAGCGACAATCGCGCCGGTGGGGCATGCTGGGATGCAGGCAGTACAGCTGCCGCAATGCTCACTTGCTGGTGCGTCAATGGGCAGCTCTAGGTCGGTGTAGAGCTCGCCTAGAAAAAAATATGAACCCGCTTTTTGGTTAATCAAATTCGTGTGCTTACCGATCCAACCGAGCCCCGCATTGCGGGCGAGTGGTTTTTCAAGCACAGGGCCTGAGTCCACAAACACGCGATGCCCAAACGGACCGATTCGCTCAGCAATTGTGTCGGCCAGTCGCTGTAAGCGGTTACGCATCAAGCGGTGATAGTCCTGACCGAGTGCGTAGCGCGAGACATAGCCCAGTTGCGGATTGTTCAGCACATCAAGCGCAGGTTTTGCAGATCCCGGCCAGTAGTTCAGACGTACCGAGATGACGCGCACAGTACCGGGTTTGATGACTGCCGGTTGGGCGCGGCTTGCACCAAAGCGCTCCATGTAGTGCAGTTCCCCATGAAAACCTGCCTGCAGCCACTTAAGGAGGCGCGGCTCATCGGCGCTTAAATCAATGCCCGTGATTCCGACCTCGTCAAAGCCTTTGGCGAGCGCCAGTGCTTTGATCTCAGTGCCGAGTTGTGTGGCGGACGGTGTGCTCACGATAGGGGGCTATAGGGGTCTCATGATCGGGAGCTCAGTATAGATCGCAGGCGCGTGCAGATGCGCTCTTTGGCTGATCGGGGTCATAATGTGTGCCATGACGATACCAAGCGAATGGATCCATAACACCAGCGCACTGCGCGCCGTCGAGCGCGCAGTGGCCAAAGAACTCAGCGGCGCGCACGACACGCTGATGGAGCGAGCGGGGCAGGCGGGGGCCGCGCACGTGAAGCGGCTCTATCCGCTCGCGCGCCATGTGGTCATCGTTGTGGGCCCTGGCAATAATGGTGGCGATGGATTGATCAGCGCCCGTGTGCTGCGTGAGGCAGGTCTTGCTGTCACGGTGCTCGCGCCACGCGGCGCACCCGTGACGTTGGCTGCGCGCGCGGCGGTGATGGCCTTCGGTGAGTCACTCGGTGGGGCGACACTTGATACGCTAAAGACAGCCGATGTGATTGTGGATGCGCTACTGGGCATTGGCTTAAATCGTGATGTGGAGCCGGATCTGGCTGCGGTCATCCGTGCCATGAATGAGGCCACCTGTCCGGTTTTGAGCTGGGATGTGCCATCGGGTCTTGATGCGGACACAGGTCACGTGTGTGGTGTGGCGGTCCGCGCCGATCACACACTCAGTTTTTTAGGTTTAAAGACGGGTTTTTATTTAGGACAAGGCCCTGCATACACTGGGCACATTGTGTTGGCCTCACTTGATATCCCAGATGCCTACTGGCGCGATGTGCCGGCTGGACTTGCTCGCATCACACCGCACGCGGTGCAATCACTGCTGCCGCGCCGTGAGCGCATGCTGCACAAAACATTGGCTGGGCGTGTGCTCGTGGTGGCCGGTGGGCCTGGCATGCCCGGCGCTGCGCGGCTCACGGGCGAGGCGTGCTTGCGCGCAGGCGCAGGACGGGTGGTGATTGCGACCGCAGCCGTGCATGCGCCAGTCATCAGTATAGGTTGTCCTGAGCTCATCGTGATAGGCATTACGGAGCCGCAAGAGCTGCTGCCATTGCTGGCTGAGGCGGATGTGATTGTGATGGGGCCTGGTCTTGGACGCAGTGCATGGGCGACGCAGTTGCTCTCTTTGCTATGGGCAGCACCACAGCCACTGATTGTGGATGCGGATGCGCTCAATGCTTTGGCAGTGACCGGACATCGACGTAGCAATTGGTGTTTAACACCGCACGCTGGCGAAGCGGCTCGCTTACTCGGCTGCAGTGCAAGCGCTATTCAAGAAAAGCGTCTGCAGTCCGTATCGCAACTCGTCGTGCGTTACGGTGGCGTCGCGGTCTTAAAAGGTCCAAGCACACTCATTGCCGCTGAGGGGCTGTCTGTACCTTTGGTCTGCGAGCGTGGTAATCCGGGCATGGCGACGGCTGGTATGGGAGATGTGCTGTGCGGCGTCATCGCCGCCATCGCGGCCCAGCAAGCGCACCCCGCACAGACGCTGGCATTGAGTGCCGCCATTGGCGTGGACGTGCACGCACGCGCCGCGGATGTGGCCGCCGGCAACCTTGAACGCGGCTTGATCGCGCGCGATGTGATTGCGCACTTACGCGCTTGCGTGAACCCATCGTGTTAACACTTGCCTTACCCAACGAGGAGGCAACCACTGCCTTAGGCGTACGTCTGGCGATCGCGCTGCGTGGTACGACGGCCGGTCTTTTTGTGACGCTTGCCGGTGAGTTAGGTGCCGGTAAGACCACGCTCGTGCGTGGACTGCTGCGGCAACTCGGCGTGCAGGGCGCGATTCGCAGTCCCACCTATGCGGTGCTTGAGACCTACCCCGTTGCCGGTGGCCACGTCCACCATCTGGATTGGTACCGCCTCGCCACGGTGCGGGATCTGGAAGGCTTAGGTTTTCGGGATTTACTCGGTGCCGGTCAATGGGTGTTCGTGGAATGGCCGGATCGGGCGCCGGCCGTGGCAGCAACGGCTGATCTGTGTATTGAGCTGCGATATGCGCCCGTGGCGAGCGTTGAGGCCCAAATCCCGGATTCGCCCGAGGTGGGGCGCAGCGTCACGGTGTCCGCTCAAACTCTTGAAGGTGAGCAGGTGCTTAAGCGGTTCATCGCAGGTTGAATGTAATAATAGTTATGTAGCTTCATAATTTATATTGAGTTTTTGTTTTTTCGGGATTACAGTCGCGCCATGCACGGGCGCCAAATCCTAAAACCCACCCCCAGCGTTCAGACGCGCGACCACCGGCGGGTGCGCGCGTCCCTGTGCGGGGCGCTCGCGTGTATTGCCTTGCCCTTCTCGTTCGCCCACGCGCGCATGGCGGTGCTGTCTTTGCCTCGTACCGTGGATGTGAGTGCCACACTCACCGCGGCGCATATTGATTTAGGGGTGCTTGGCACGGCACAACTGTCGGTGTTCACCTTAGATAACCCGGCTCGAGTGGTGGTCGATGTAACACCCTCGACATGGACGCGGCAGCATCCGGCCTTACCTAAAGCGCAGGGACTCATTACGGGTGTACGCGCAGGTCCCCATGCGCCCGGCGTGCGCTTGGTTTTTGATGTGGCAAGTCCCGTCACCGTGAGTCGCCACGAGGATCCGGTGAGTCATCGCATGGCGCTTGAGTTCACGCGTCGCGGGACGCCAAGTGAGCAGCCGCGTCATGCGCCGCCCATGGCGCCTGCAGCGGCACCTGTGCCGGTTACTGCGTCCACGTCTGCTCTCACGCAGATACCCACGGTCCCTAGTGCGGCAGTGGTCAATGCAGCCACCACTACCGTAGTCGCGGCTCCAGCAGCCGCTGTGCCAATGGGAGCTCACTTGTCCACAGCGCGTGGTAATAACAGTTTTCGTAAGTTGGTTATCGCAGTGGATGCAGGTCACGGTGGTGAAGATCCAGGCGCGAGTGGTCGCGATGGCACGCACGAGAAAGATGTGACGCTCGCCGTTGCCCGGGAGCTTGCACTGCGCATTAATGCCGAGCCTGGAATGCAGGCGGTACTCACGCGAGCTGGGGATTATTTTGTGCCGCTGCGCGAACGCAGTCACCGCGCACGTGTGGCCCAAGCAGACTTGTTTGTATCTGTACACGCCGATGCAGTGCAGGATCGCTCGGTGGCAGGCTCATCGGTCTATGTGTTATCGGCGCGTGGTGCGTCGAGCGAAGCCGCCAAATGGCTGGCTGATCGTGAAAACGCGGCGGATTTGGTGGGCGGCGTATCCCTTGATACCAAAGACAGCGTGCTGGCGTCGGTCTTGTTGGACTTATCGCAGTCCGCTGCCATGAGTGCCAGCATGGTGGCAGCGGGCAAGGTGCTTGAGCAGTTAAACCAGGTCGGTGAGGTGCGTAAAGCCACGGTACAACAGGCCGGTTTTGTGGTGCTGAAGTCCCCCGACATTCCGTCGATGCTGATCGAAAGCGCCTATATCACGAACCCTCAGGAAGAGCGGCGCCTGAAAGATCCCCATCATCAGGCCGAGTTGGCTGACGCGATTCTGGCCGGGATCCGCAATTTCTTCCGTGAAAATCCGCCGCCCGGTACCCACATGGCCTCCATGGTGGCTGACGCGGGGCCTGCCGTGATGAACGGACGCGCGCCGGGCCACTGAGCGCTGCTACTATGGGCACCTTGTGCCCATACGCTCTTAAGTGACGCGGTGCCCCATGACGATCCGCGTTTTACCGTCCCACCTTGTCAATCAAATCGCTGCCGGCGAGGTCATCGAGCGGCCGGCATCGGTTGTGAAAGAACTCGTCGAGAATGCACTCGATGCCGGTGCCCATCAGATCGATGTGGTGATTGAGCAAGGCGGACTCAGTCTGATCAGCGTGCGAGACGATGGCATCGGGATTGCAGCGGCTGATTTAGCGATGGCGCTTGAGCGTCATGCGACCAGCAAAATTGGTAGCTTGGATGATTTAGAACACATCGTGAGCCTCGGGTTTCGTGGCGAAGCGCTGCCAAGCATTGGATCCGTGGCGCGCTTAAGCCTGATCTCACGTCAGGCGGATATGAGTCATGGCATGACAGTCACCGTGGATGGCGGTGTGGTGGTTGAGCCCATGCCCGCACCGCATCCGGTAGGCACCACGGTCAATGTGCGGGATTTGTTCTTTAATGTGCCAGCACGGCGTAAGTTCATGCGCAGTGCAGCGACTGAAGTAAGTCACATTGAGCGCATGCTAACGCGACTGGCTCTGGCACGATCGGATGTCGGCATCAGTCTGACGCACAATGGCCGACGCAGCATTATGGTCAGTCCTGCCCACGATCGCCATGGCATGGAAAAGCGCCTCGATGCGCTCATGGGCGATGGGTTTTTGGCGGGCGCACTGCACGTGTCGCATACCGCGCTTGGAATGACGCTTACTGGTTGGGTGGCGCTGCCCACCTACACGCGCTCGCAACCGGACGAACAGCATGTGGCGGTGAATGGGCGCGCCTTGCGCGATCGCTTGCTCACTAATGCCGTGCGCTTAGGTTTTCGCGATGTCATGTTTCATGGTCGTCATCCTGCCTATGTGCTGAACCTGACGCTTGATCCGGCACGGGTGGACGTGAATGCGCATCCGCAGAAGCTCGAGGTACGCTTTCGGGATGGACGTACGGTGCATGATTTTCTGATGCGCACAGTTGAGGGTGTGCTTGCAGGGACGCGCCCTAGTGAGGGCGTGCCTGGGCCGGTGCCGAGTTCTGTCCGCGAGAGCTTGGGTGGCGATGCGGTGATGGCTCGACACGTGCATGAACAGAGTCATTTAGGTTTCAGTGCCGAGCAGCACGGCGGGCGTTCCTATGCAGCGCGCGACGCACTTGGGGCACACGATCAGTCGGCGGCATCAGGCGCTGAGATTCCCGGCGAGGTGGATTGGACGGCATTTGCAGCGACCCATGGTGTGGCCGCTAAGAGTCAAGCAAGTGCACCTACACACAGTGGCGCGAGCGCTCCACCGCTTGGCTATGCGCTCGGTCAGTTGCACGGCATTTATATACTGACCGAAACGGCCCAAGGCATGGCGCTTGTGGATATGCATGCCGCGCACGAGCGAGTGTTGTATGAGCAGCTCAAAAATGAGCGCATCACTGGTGTCGTGGTACGGCAGCAGTTGCTGGTGCCGCAGGTGCTCGACTTTAGCGAAAGTGATATTGAGATGGCGCTTGAGCACGCAACAGCGCTTGAGGAACTTGGTATTGTGATTGAGCGTCTGGCGCCGCGCCAGTTGGTCGTGCGAGAAATGCCAGTGGCCTTTGGCCAGCGGGATCTGGCGGGTTTAGTGCGTGACGCGCTGACCGAACTGACCGAGCGCGGCGATACCGCAGCCGTCGCGGTGGCTGAGGATCAGTTACTGGCGACGTTTGCATGCCATGCCGCGGTACGAGCGCACCGAAAACTCACCTTGCCTGAAATGAATGCATTGCTACGCGACATGGAGCGCACCGATCGCGCGGATCAATGCAATCATGGTCGCCCGACGTGGATTTCTCTCACGCTGGCGGATCTTGATCGACTCTTTTTGCGGGGACGCTAGATGTCGGTGCGAGCGGTGTTGCTCTTAGGGCCGACTGGAGCGGGTAAAACAGATTTTGCGCTGCAACTGGTTGAGCGTTTGCCGCTCGAGATCGTGAGTATGGACTCGGTACTGGTGTACCGCGGCCTTGATATTGGCACTGCCAAGCCATCGCGCGCGATTCGTGAGCGCGTCATGCACCATCTCGTTGATATTTGTGACGCGAGCGAGCGGTACTCGGTCGCGGATTTTTTGCGCGATGCTGCCGCCGTCATGACCGCCATCCATGCGCGCGGCAAAATCCCCTTGCTCGTGGGTGGCACCATGCTCTATTGCCGGGCACTGCAATCGGGTCTTGCTGACTTGCCGCCGGCGAATACAAGTGTCCGTGCGCAGTTACAAGCGCGTGCGAGCGAGGCGGGGTGGCCAGCTTTACATAGTGAGTTACTGCAAGTGGATCCAGTGGCTGGTGCGCGGATACAGCCACTGGATCAGCAACGCATCCAACGGGCGCTTGAGGTGTACATGCTCACCGGTCGGCCGCTGAGCGAGGTGCAGCGCGAGAATGTGAAGGGTGCTGTGCGTGCGGACTATCTGAAGTTGATCCTCGCGCCTCGCGAGCGCGCCCGTTTAAGCGCGAGTTTGGCAGTGCGTTTTGATGCCATGCTAAACGCAGGATTAGTGGACGAAGTGGCGCGCCTACGCACGCGCGCAGAGCTGGATCTGTCATTGCCGGCGCTGCGCGCCGTGGGTTATCGACAAGTGTGGGGACATTTGGCGGGCGAGTACGATCTTGCCGAGGCGCGGCGTTTAAGTATTGCCGCTACCTTGGCGCTCGCTAAACGGCAGTACACCTGGCTGCGCGCTGAGCCGAACGCGACCTGGGGGGAGCCAAGCCCGGGTTTGCTTGAGAGGTGGGTTTCTTTGATCGAAAACTGGAATTGCGGCCCTGCAACGTAAATGCTTTGCGTGCTAGTATTTTCCTATTCCGCCCCCATGGTGGTGATTGGACGCAAAAGAGCGGCTACTGGTAGCGGTAGTTGCTACCGAGTGTCATTTAAAGATTAATAAAAACAAGGAGATAGATTGATGGCCAAGAGCCAATCCCTGCAGGATCCTTTTTTGAACGCGTTGCGTAAAGAGCGTGTTCCCGTGTCGATTTATCTGGTGAATGGCATTAAGTTGCAGGGGTATATCGACTCGTTTGACCAATTTGTGGTGCTCTTGAAGAACACCGTCAGCCAAATGGTCTACAAACACGCCATTTCAACCATCGTCCCATCGCGGGCTGTGCGCATTCCGGGTGACGATGGCGAGACCGTCGTTGGCGGTGAGGGTTCGGAACTTGAATGATGCCAAGCTCCGTGTCTGAGCTTCGCATTGTTTGATCGACCCCGCAGCGGCGAGCGCGCCTTGTTGGTGCGTATCGGCCTCGGTAGCCCCGTTAATCCGGCGGAACTCGCTGAGTTTGAAGCGCTTGCGGTCTCCGCAGGCGCCGTGCCTGTTGGGCAAGTCACCGGCTCGCGGGCGCGACCGGATCCACGGTATTTTGTCGGCAGCGGCAAAGCTCAGGAGTTAAAAGAGCGCGCGGATGCGTGTTGTGCTGAGGTGATCTTGATTGATCATCCTTTAAGTCCCAGCCAAGAACGAAATCTTGAAAAGTTGACCGAGCGGCGTGTACTCGATCGCAGCGGGTTGATCTTGGATATTTTTGCGCAGCGTGCGCGCAGCCACGAAGGCAAGTTGCAGGTGGAGCTTGCGCAGCTGAAACATTTAAGCACGCGCCTCGTGCGCGGTTGGACACATCTTGAGCGGCAAAAAGGCGGCATTGGTCTGCGCGGTCCTGGCGAGACGCAGCTGGAAACCGACCGACGTTTGTTGAACAACCGCATTCGGACGTTAAATCGCCGTTTAGAAAAACTCGCGTTGCAACGCGATACCGGTCGCCAGACGCGCAAAGAAGTGCCTATACCGGGGGCTGCCTTAGTTGGCTATACAAACGCCGGTAAATCAACGCTATTTAACGTGCTAACGGGAGCCTTGAGTTTTGCGGCAGATCAGTTGTTTGCCACGCTCGATCCCACGGTGCGGCGTTTGAAACTGCCGCATTGTGGTGAGATTGTGCTAGCCGATACGGTGGGCTTCATTCGTGAGTTACCACACGAGCTCGTTGCCGCATTTCGGTCGACCTTGCTGGAGGCGCGTGAGGCGGACTTGCATTTGCACGTCATAGATGCGGCGGATCCGGAGCGCACTGAACGGATCGCGCAAGTGAACGAAGTGCTCGCAAGCATTGATGCTGATGGCATTGCGCAACTGCAAATTTATAACAAAGTCGATCTTTTGGGTGAGGAGCCGCGCGTTGAGCGCGACGAGCAAGGACTCGTCTGTCGCATTTGGCTGTCAGCCGCGACGGGTCAAGGGCTTGAGTTGCTGCGCGAGGCGCTCATTGAGCGTTTTGGCTCGCGCTTGGCGCGGGTCGTGCTTGCTTTAAGTCCCGCACAGGGGCGGGCACGCGCAGTTTTGTACCAGCGCGGCGCTGTTTTGCGCGAAGATCCGGCCGAAAATGGCGGTTGGTTAGTCGAAGTGGAGTGCGCGGAGGCTGATCTCGTTGAGTTTTGTCGCCGTGAAGGGCTTACAGTACCCATTACAGGTGCAGGATCCGGATCTGCGCCTTGTCTCGCCACCGAGGGGTTCCTACAATCGGGCCTCTAGGCTGTTTAAGTCGCTGCGCGGGCGCGTTGGGTTCTACACACGAATGTCTTTAGATAGAAACGGTATATCGCATGGATCAATCCCACATGGCATCTGACAATCCGTCGGATCCAAAAAATCCTTGGGACCGCAAACCAGCCGGCGGCCCGCCGGATTTAGACGACATCGTGCGCTCCTTAAAGCGCAAGCTCGCCGGGCTCTTTGGTGGTCAGCCACCGCGTGCGAGTGGTCCTGCGCCGACGCACCGCGCACACTTGCCGCGACTCCCGTCGGGCGCTGTGTTGGCAGCTCTTGTCGGTGTGTGGTTAGCCAGTGGCTTTTATGTCGTGGGGCCTGCTGAGAAGGCGGTGGTCACTCGCTTTGGTCGCTACACCATGACGGCAGGTGAGGGTCTTAACTGGCGATTGCCATGGCCCATAGAGACCAAGCAGTTAGTCAACACGCAAGAGTTTTTAAGTTTTACCGACCACACGCGCATGCTGACTCAGGATGCGGCTCTCGTGGATATTAATGTGGCGGTGCAGTACCGCCGCTCCGATGCGAAAGCCTTCGTCTTTAATATCGTGGACCCTGAGCGCACATTGGGCGAGGCTTCTGAAAGCGCGATTCGCGAGAGTGTGGGTCAAAGTCAGTTGGAATTTGTACTGGAAAAAGGCCGTCAAGAAATTGCAGTGCGTACACGGCAACTGATACAGCGCACGCTCGATGGCTATAAGTCGGGCCTAGAAGTCATCAGCGTGAACTTGCAAGACGTCAATGTGCCGGAGCAGGTCGCTCCCTCGCAGAAGGACGCCATTAAGGCGCGCGAGGACAAGGATCGGCTGCGGGTCGAAGCGGAAACGTACTCGAACGATATTTTGCCGCGGGCACGCGGTACAGCAGAGCGACAGTTGCTGGATGCTGAAGCGTATCGGCAGCGCATTGTGGCGGATGCCGAAGGCGAGAGTTCGCGTTTTGCACAGGTCGCCACCGCCTATGAAAAAGCACCGGTCGTGACCCGGCAGCGACTGTATTTAGAGACGATGGAAAGTGTGCTCAGTAACAGCGGTAAGGTGATTGTGGATGTGAAGGGTACGGGCAACATGCTGTATCTGCCGCTCGATAAGCTCATGGAAAAGCGTGCAAACGAAACGCCACGTACAACCGCGCCCTCGCAACTGCCCGAGGTGACGGTCACGCCGAGCGCGCCAACAGCCGCGCCGGGGCGTGCCGAGGCGGTGGATGCCGCGTCTGATACGCGTACACGTGCACGGGGGAATCGCTAATGGATAAGCGCATCGTCATCATTGCGGTCGCGATTTTAGTGGGCTTAACTCTCGGCCAAAGTCTTTTCACGGTGCGTGAGACGGAGTTTGCGATTAACTTGCAGCTCGGCGAGTTGGTCCGTTCAGATTATGCGCCCGGCTTGCATGCCAAAGTCCCCTTGCTGCAGGGCATCGCGAAGTTTGAGAAGCGTGTCATGACACGCAATTATCCGGCCGAGCAGTTTTTGACTAGTGAAGGCAAGATTTTAAATGTCGATTTTTATGTGAAGTGGCGTATTGCTGACGTCAGTCAGTATTACCGCTCCACAGGCGGCAGTGAAGACACCGCAGCGGCACGTCTTGCTGAAGTCGTAAAAGACGGCCTCAAAGGCACGATTGCCAAGCGCACGATCCAGCAAGTGGTTGCAGCAGAGCGGGCAGAGTTAATCGCTGATGTGCTTAACTTTGCGGGCAGCAGCGTGAAGCAACTCGGGATTACGCTGGTGGATGTGCGCGTGAAGCGTATTGAGTTGCCGGACGATGTCAGTGACTCGGTGTTTAATCGCATGCGTCAGGACTTTGCCCGCCAAGCCGCCCAGCTACGTGCCGAAGGTGAGGAGCAAGCAATCAAGATTCGTGCGGAGTCAGAGCGCCAGCGCACTGAGATCCTCTCGGGAGCGGCGCGTGACGCCGAGAAAATGCGCGGTGAGGGAGACGCGCATGCCGCTAATATTTTTGCGAGCGCCACCGGCAAGAACGCCGAGTTCTTCGCTTTTTATCGCAGCATGCAGGCGTATCGCAAGTCAGTCGGCCATGAAGGCGATGTCATGGTGCTGTCGCTCGATGGACAGTTCTTTAAGTACATGCAGCAGCCCGGCGGCGCTAAGTGAGCCTGATCGCACAAATCCCATGCCGCTCCCAGCCTTGATCTGCTAGGCATGGCTATTCAGTGGCATGATCTGGGGGCGGCCCTTGCGCTTTATCTGGTGCTTGAGGGCGTATTGCCCTTTTTAAGCCCCAAGACGGCAAGTCAAGTGTTTGCAGCCATGGCAAAATCGCCCCTGACTCAGCTGCGCATTGTGGGTTTGCTGAGTATGCTGATTGGCTGTGCTCTTTTATTTTTCATCCGCGGCTAAAGCCGCCTTTGACTGGTGACCTCCATGGGTAAGAACGTCGTTGTCATCGGTACCCAGTGGGGCGATGAGGGCAAAGGCAAGATTGTTGACCTATTGACCGAGCGGGCGGCCGCAGTGGCACGCTTCCAAGGCGGTCACAATGCGGGTCACACATTGGTGATTCGTGGTGAGAAGACTGTGCTGTCACTGATTCCATCGGGCATCTTGCGCGATGGATCGCTGTGCTTGATTGGCAATGGCGTGGTGGTGTCCTTGCCTGCCTTGCTGCGTGAAGCAGATATGCTGATCGAGCGCGGCGTGCCGGTCTTTGAGCGACTGCGCGTGAGTCCCGCCTGTCCTATTATTTTGCCGTCGCACGTGTCGCTCGATCGAGCGCGTGAGCGTGCGCGCGGAGTCAATGCAATTGGTACCACCGGTCGCGGGATCGGTCCTGCCTATGAGGATAAGGTGGCACGTCGGGCGCTACGGATCGCAGATCTATTTCAGCGTGAGCGCTTAGCGGCTAAGCTCGGTGAAGTTTTGGATTTGCATAACTTCATGTTGAAGCACTACTACAATGCCGAGACGCACGATTTTCAGCAGGTGCTCGACGATATTTTGGCTGCCGGTGAGCGCGTGAAGCCACTCGTGGACGATGTCAGTTTGCTCTTGCGCAATTTGCATCGCGCAGGCAAAAACATCTTGTTTGAAGGTGCGCAGGGCGCCTTGCTCGATGTGGATTTAGGCACCTATCCGTATGTGACCTCATCCAACACTACAGCCGGCAATGCCGCAACCGGCACCGGCATTGGGCCGCGTTCCTTTAGTTATGTGCTGGGTATCGTGAAAGCGTACACAACGCGCGTAGGCTCAGGTCCTTTTCCGACGGAACTCTTTGATGATTACGGCGAGCATTTGTCACGTGTAGGCCATGAGTTTGGGGCTGTCACCGGTCGGCGCCGTCGTACGGGTTGGTTTGATGCGGTGGCGCTGCGCCGTTCCATTTTACACAACAGCGTGACGGGACTGTGTGTCACGAAATTGGATGTGCTCGATGGCTTGGACGTGATTCGCTTATGCACGGGATATCGGATGCGTGGTGCGGTGAGCGATGAGCCACCACTACTTGCCGATCATTACGCGGATTGCGAGCCGGTGTACGAGGACATGCCAGGTTGGACCGAGTCCACCGTTGGTGTGACGGACTACGCGCGCTTACCCAGCAATGCACAAGCGTACCTTGAGCGCATGACGGCGCTCGCTGGCGTGCCGCTGGATATCGTGAGTACGGGTGCGGATCGCGAACACACGATCATTCGCCGGCATCCGTTCGACTAAAGAGGGCGACGGGTACTGATACCTTGGGCGCTTGCGCACTTTAATGCGTGGCGCAGGCAGCTCCCACGCATGCGTTGCCCTTTTGTAAGGCGTCTTGCACTTCCTGTGCTTGGCGCAAGGCCTCGGCGAGTCCCTCAGGCGTCACGCACACGCTGCGCGTGAAGCGGGTGCCAATGGTGCCTTCTTCCCGGCAGTAAACCACTTTGTCGGCACGTTTTTGCACGTGGTAACCCATCATTTTGGCGTGTCGCTCGAGATCTTGGGCCAGTTTGACGCGCGCCTCGTCCTCAGGCACCGCAGAGGTATTGGGCGTCGCTGAGTCAGCGGTAGGGCGTGCGGTGGGGGTGCTCGGCGCACGTGCCGCAGTCGCTGCAGGCGCCAACGCGGCTGGTGCAGGGGGGGACGCAGGTGGCAGGCTGGTGCAGCTCGCGAGGCTCATACTGATGAGGCCCATGGCGAGGCCACGGGCGAGGTAAGGGGCCCATCGGCTCACTAAAACACCGGTTTTATGTGACAAAGTACGCTCCGTGATGAGAAAGACGGGCAAAACTTGCCCCATTACAGCACAATTGCGCTCGCTGCTACCGCGCGACGTCAGATCCGTCGCTGGTGTCGATGGTGCCCAGAAGAGGACTCGAACCTCCACGGTGTTACCCGCTAGTACCTGAAACTAGTGCGTCTACCAATTCCGCCACCTGGGCAAGGTGCTGATCCTGTGAGGCGAGGCTCTTAGATCCTTCAGAAGAGCGCGGAAATGTACGCAGTGGTCTATCCCCTGTCAATCAAGGATTGACGTCCCCAACTAGGTAAGGGAGTAAAGGGTCCGTTTTGAGAAGTTTAAAGGCCCCACCGGCCATGGATGAGAGTTTAGATGAGTAAAAATCAGCATTGGCGACAAGCAGATGCGCGACAGGCCTCAGAGTCAGAGCGCTACGCGCGCCCGATCCCGAGCCGTAGTTTTTTGTTGGAGGTGCTTGCCAAGGCGGGTACCCCCTTAACCGCCGAGGGCTTTGCGGCGCTCTTGAAGCTGCGGGATAAGGGTTTACGCGCGGCGCTGGAGGCGCGTTTAGGTGCGATGGTGCGCGACGGCGAGCTGTTGCGGAATCGGCGGGACGAGTATTTATTGCTCGAGCGCGTTTCCGTGGTGACGGGTCAAGTGACTGGCCACCGTGACGGTTTCGGATTTTTAGTGCCCGACGATGGGTCGGATGATCTTTTTCTGCCGCCAGGCCAGATGCGCACCGTGATGCACGGTGATCGGGTGGCAGCACGCGTGGTTGGTATTGATGCCCGCAATCGCAAGGAAGGCGCGATCGTGGAGGTGCTCGAGCGTCGCACGCATCAGGTGGCAGGGCGCTTTCATCTGGAGCGTGACGTCGGCTTTGTGGAGCCGGATAACCGGCGCATCAGTCAGCGCATCGTGATTCCAGCGCGTGACCGCAATGGCGCCACGCACGGCGCGCTCGTCGTGGCGGAACTCGTGCAGGTGCCGAGTCGTCATGCAGAGGCTATTGGTCGCATTACGCGTATTTTGCCGGAGCTAGGCATCGCCGATACGGCGATTGAGTTGGCCATTGCGTCCCATCAGTTACCCCATGAGTTCTCACCCGCCGTCTTGCGCGAAGCGCGTCGTTTTGGCAAGCAGCTCGATGGAGCCACCATGGGCGAGCGCGTGGATTTGCGTCTCGTGCCGCTCATCACCATTGATGGCGACGATGCGCGTGATTTTGATGATGCGGTCTTTGCAGAGCCGACGCGCGGTGGCTGGCGCTTGTTGGTTGCCATCGCGGATGTGAGTCATTACGTCCGCCCCGGCATGGCGCTCGATACAGAAGCGCGCTTGCGTGCGACGAGCGTGTATTTTCCGCATCGAGTCATTCCGATGCTGCCGGAAGAACTCTCTAATCAACTGTGCTCCTTGATGCCCGATGTGGATCGTGCCTGCATGGTGGCTGAGATGTCAGTCACCCGCGAGGGTAAAGTGACCCGCGCCAAGTTCTATGCCGCAGTGATGCGCTCGCACGCGCGCCTGACCTACACCAAAGCCGCAGAAGCCCTGGTGGATCGCCGTCCTGATGTACGCGCCTCCATCACTGCTGAGGCGTTGACCTCACTCGAGGCGCTGTATGACGTGTATCGCGCTTTACGGCGTCATCGTGAGGTGCGTGGTGCGCTTGATTTTGAATCAGCCGAAGTCAAAGTCGTGGTGGGCGAAGACGGGCGGGTCGCGGAACTGAAGTCCTATCCCCGGAATGATGCGCACCGATTGATTGAGGAATGCATGATCGCGGCCAACGTGGAAGCGGCCGGATTTTTGAAAAAACACAAGATGCCAGCGCTGTATCGTGTGCATGCGCAGCCCGATGAGGATCGCATTCTTGAGCTGAAGCGCTTTTTGGCAACGCGTGGATTACTGCTTGAGACCGATGGCGAGATGGATCCGCAGAAGTTAAGTCGCCTCTTAAAACAAGTCCACGGCCGGCCGGATGCGGCGATGCTCGAGGGCATGATTATTCGCTCGCTCGCGCAAGCGGTCTATCAGCCCGAGAACATTGGGCATTTTGGATTAGCGCTCACTGAGTATGCGCACTTTACCTCGCCCATCCGTCGCTATCCGGACTTGCTGGTGCATCGCGCAATCCGCCATGCCTTAAGTGGTGAAGCGGTGGAGGATTTTGAGCACCCGACACGCGAGATGGTGGTGTTCGGTCAGGAGTGTTCGAGCCGTGAGCGGCGCGCGGATGAAGCGACCCGTGGGGTCGTGACGTACTTAAAATGCGAGTTCATGAAAGAGCGTGTGGGCGAGACTTTCGCTGGCGTGGTGACAGGCGTGACGGATTTTGGACTCTTCGTGCAGCTTGAAGGTTTGCAGGTGGACGGGCTCATTCATGTGGCAACCTTAGGGCGTGATTATTATCGCTATGAAGAGGATCGGCGCACCTTGGTGGGTGAGCGTTCAGGCCAGCGCTTTACGCTAGGTGATAAACTGACAGTCCGAGTGACGCGCGTGGATCCATCCGATCGCAAGATTGATCTGGAGTTAGTGGCGCAAACGGAAGTCGCGTTTCATCCACGACGCAAAGCGGGTAAAAAAGAAGTGAAAGTCGCACCGCGTATCGCAGCCAAGCGTGGGCCGCTTAAAGGTCCGCGCAATGGTCCAGCAAAGGGTCCACGACATGGTTCGGACAAAAAGAGTCGGTCACGATAAGTCCTTCGTGTATTTCAGTTAAGTAGGTATGGCGTGTTATGAGTGATGAAATTGTGTATGGCTTGCATGCGGTACGAGCGTTACTTGAGAGTCGCCCTGCTGCTGTGCGGCGCATTACCTTGCAAGCGGGACGCAGCGACAAGCGGATCACGGAGCTTGTAGAGCTCGCGCGTGAGCGCAATGTATTACTGGAGACCCGTCCGGTTGCGGAACTTGATCAGTTAAGTGCGGGAGGCGTGCACCAGGGGGTGCTGGCGCGCGTGGAAGCGGCTAAGCCATTGGACGAGGATGAGCTCCTCATCCGCCTGGATGGTGCGACGAAGCCGCCGCTCGTGTTAGTCCTCGATGGAGTGCAGGATCCCCATAACTTAGGTGCGTGTTTGCGTAGTGCCGATGGAGCAGGCGCTGTGGCGGTGGTGGTGCCTCGCGATCGCGCGGTCGGATTAACGCCTGTGGTGCGTAAGGTGGCTGCGGGAGCTGCTGAGACGGTGCCGTTTGTGCAGGTCACGAACCTTGCGCGGTTTTTGCGTGGGTTGAAGGATGCGGGATTGTGGATCGTGGGTGCCGATGATGATGCGCCGATATTCCATTACGGCGCGGACCTCAAAGGCCCACTGGCGGTCGTTATGGGTGCCGAGGGCACCGGTATGCGGCGTTTAACGCGCGAGCACTGTGATCAGGTCGTTAAATTACCAATGCTCGGTGGTGTGTCGAGCTTAAATGTCTCGGTCGCGACCGGTATTGTGTTGTATGAAGCTTTAAGACAGCGGGCTCCATAAAAAAGTTTTTAGCGGTCTTAGGGCTGGGTTGTCAATGACTGCCTTACTGCTGAGTAAATTGACAAAAGGTGACGTTAAGCCACGGTTTTTCTTGCCATTCGAGTCGGTGCCTTCTACACTACGCGCCCTTTGACGGCCCTCTGGCCTCAAAAGTTGAGTTAAGTTACTGATTCTCCTTGCTGCACTAGCTGTCTCGCTAGGTGGCGAATATCCATAAGGGAGTCGACATGAGACATTATGAAATCGTGTTTCTGGTCCATCCGGATCAGAGCGAGCAGGTCCCTGCCATGCTCGAACGTTATCGGGGCCTGATTACGGGCGGCGGCGGAGCCGTGCACCGGATCGAGGACTGGGGTCGGCGCCAGCTGGCCTATCCGATCTCCAAAGTCCATAAAGCGCACTATGTGCTGATGAATGTCGAGTGCGACGGCAAAATTCTTGCCGAGCTCGAGGGCAGCTTCCGTTTCTCGGACGCCGTCATTCGTCATATGACCACGCGTGTGAAGGCCGCCGTGGTTGAGCCATCGCCCATGGCGAAGGCTGGCGACGACAAGGGCGAGGACGTGCGTGATCGTGGTGATCGCGATGACGATCGCGATGATCGTGACGATCGCGATGATCGTGAGCCACGCCGTGGCCGTGGTCGTGATCGTGGCGATCGCGATGATTTCATGGGTCGCGAGTAACGAAGGATATCTATATGGCACGTTATTTCCGCCGCAAAAAGTTTTGCAAATTTACAGCTGATGAAGTTGTCGAGATCGACTACAAGGATCTGGCTACTTTGAAGAACTACATTACTGAGACTGGCAAGATTGTGCCGAGTCGCATCACGGGTACACGGTCGTTCTATCAGCGCCAGCTGTCAGAAGCGGTCAAGCGGGCACGCTTTTTGGCGTTGCTGCCGTACACCGATCAGCATTAAGTAGAGTGTCAGCGGGGCCTGCCCGCTGACAGTTACCTATGCACGGTGTAGTCGCTTGGTTGATGGCAACGCGTGTGCGGGCGATTTTCGCCGCCGCCGTGCTCGCGATTCTTGCGCTGACGCCGTTGTTTGTGACGTGGCTGCCGGGAGCCTTCATTGTGCTCTTAGGGTTACGTGGCTCACAGCCGGTGTCTGAAGTGAAGGGCGCGTTGGTGGCCGGTGCGACCTTGAGTTGGTTGTTGTTATCGGTGGGGGCGGGCCCTGTGCCTGCCATGCTGGTGGCAGTGGCGTTGATTGTACCGCCCTTGCTGGTGGGTCGACTGATGGCGCGTGGTGGCACGTTAAGCTCCGCGTTTCAGTTTGCCACCGCAGCGGCGCTGGTGATGTTGGTCGGTGTGCACTTAGTGCTATCGGATCCGCCCGGGGTCTGGCAGCCCTTCGTGGAGCGCTTGGCCGCCGATCTCGATCGCATGGCAACCATGATGTCGAGCACTGGCAGTGGCTGGCACCCTGGGGATGCCGAACTGCGTGAAGCGGCGTCGGCGTTTGTGAATTGGGGTGTGGTGGCGTGGTTGTTACTGTTTAACACCGTTGCCGCCGCCGCAGTCGGGTTGTATTTGCACGGGCGTGAGCTCGGTGTTGCGCGCTTGGGGCCTGAGTTTCGGCAGTTGCAAGCAGGGCGTACGCTCGCGAGTGCAGCGGTCGTGGTCGCGTTGCTCGCGGCAGTGACGCGCTGGGATTTTGCGTCGGACGCCTCGCGACTGCTTTTAGGAGCCTTCGTGCTGCAGGGGCTGGGCCTTTTGCATGCGGCGCGGGCCCTGCTGGGGCTTGGTACGGGTTGGTTGGTTGGGGCGTATGTCCTCTTGTTTGTGCCGTTTGCAGCGCTGTTTGTCGAGGGTGCGCTGGCGGTGTGTGGTTTCCTCGACAACTGGTTTCCTCTGCGGGCGAAGCTTGCGGCGCGCGCAGTGAAGATGAAGGCCCGCGGCGGCTGAGCCGAGCGGGGATTTTTCGGCGATTAATAGACCCAATAGGTGCTTCCATGGAAGTGATCCTGATTAAAAAAGTAGCGAACCTCGGCGGCATTGGCGATCGCGTCAAAGTGAAGTCTGGGTACGGTCGTAATTTTCTGCTCCCTACCGGGCGTGCAACGCTTGCAACCGCATCAAACGTTGCTAAGTTTGAGGCGCAGCGGGCGGTGTTTGAGGCTAAGGCCATTGCCGATTTATCGGCAGCCGAAGGCCGGGCTGTGGCGCTTAAAGAGTACCGTCTTGCCATGACCTCAAAAGCCGGCAGCGAGGGCAAATTGTTCGGCTCGATCGGCACTGGCGACATCGCTGAGGCTTTGACCCGAGCCGGCCACCCAGTGGCACGGGCTGAGGTTCGTATGCCAGAAGGCCCCATCCGGACGCTTGGCGAGCACGTGCTGACGCTGCACCTGCACACGGACGTCAATGTGGATGTCACGGTCGCTGTGACCGGCGAAGACTAAGAAAACGATAGCGGGGCGGCTTGAAGCCGCCTCGCGTTCGGGCCGGAACGCGGTAGAATCAATGGCGTTCCCCTTCCCACCGCCCGAGGTTACCGATGGCCCCTCCCGGCCTCCAGCGCCGCTCTGCCGATGACACCGATGGAATGCGGTTGCCACCGCATTCGGTGGAATCAGAGCAAGCCGTTCTCGGCGGACTCATGTTGGATGCCACCTCATGGGATGGCGTGGCTGACATTATTCGTGCGGGTGATTTTTACCGGCGCGATCATCAACTCATTTTTGATGCAATTGCTGAACTCGTAGAGTCGCAGCATCCGTGTGATGCGGTCACTGTGTCGGAGCGTTTATCGGGGCGTGGTCTGATCGATGAGGTGGGAGGGCTTGGTTATCTTGCGCGTTTAACGCGTGATACGCCAAGCGCACTCAATGTGCGCGCCTATGCTGCCATCGTGCGTGATCACGCGCTCTTGCGCTTGTTGGTACAGGCAGGTGGCGAGATTGCGTCCTCGGCGCTTGAGACCCGCGGGCGTGCGCCTGGCGAATTAGTTGAAGAAGCGGAGCGGCGCGTCTTTGAAATTGCGGAGCGTGGCTCGCGCAATCGTGGCGGCTTTCAGGCGATTAAAGATGTGTTACCAGCGACCATCGATCGCATCGATACGCTGCATCAAAACCCAGGTGCCTTTACTGGCATTCCAACCGGCTACACCGATCTCGATAAGATGACTGCCGGCTTGCAGCCGGGAGACTTGGTGATCATCGCGGGTCGGCCTTCCATGGGTAAGACGGCGCTTGCCGTTAATATTGCAGAAAACGCAGCGATTGAGCGCAAGGTACCCTCGGCTATCTTCTCCATGGAAATGTCTGCCGAGCAGGTGACGCTGCGTATGATTTCCTCGCTCGGGCGAGTGAGCCAAAGTCAGTTGCGCACCGGGGACTTATCGGCCGAAGACTGGCCCAGGATCACGAGTGCAACCGAAGTGTTGTCGCAGGCGCCGATTTATATTGATGAGACGCCGGCGCTCACGCCCACTGACTTACGCGCGCGGGCGCGACGTTTAAAGCGCGAGAAAGGTTTAGGGCTCATCGTGGTTGACTACCTGCAGCTGATGCAAGTAGCAGGGACGAAAGAAAACCGGGCGACCGAGATTTCTGAAATCTCACGCTCCTTAAAAGCGCTCGCCAAAGAACTCAAAGTTCCGGTGATTGCCTTATCGCAGCTCAATCGCGGTGTCGAACAGCGCGTTGAGAAAAAGCCAGTGATGAGCGATTTACGTGAGTCGGGCGCTATCGAGCAAGACGCCGATGTGATTTTGCTGATCTATCGCGAGGACGTGTATGAGCCGAATACGCCACGAAAGGGTATTGCGGACATCATTATTGCGAAACAGCGTAATGGCCCCACAGGCGAGGTGCATTTAACCTTCCTTGGTGAGTACACCCGCTTCGAGAATCTGGTGTCCGAATCCTATGGCGAGGGTGTGTTTCGTTGACCGCAGACACGGCGCTGCGGATTAATAAGTACTTAAGTGAGCGCGGTCTGTGCTCGCGGCGTGAGGCCGATGCGTGGGTTGCGGCGGGGCGCGTTGCTGTCAATGGCACGGTCGCGACGCTGGGTACCAAAGTGGCGACGTCCGATACGGTCACGGTCGATGGTAAAGCGGCGGGAGTGCCTGCGAAGCACATCTATATCGCGCTCAATAAGCCCGTGGGTATTGAATGCACGACCGATAGTCGGGTGGCTCATAACATTGTGAATTTTGTGGCGCATGCCGAGCGGGTATTTCCGATCGGTCGACTGGACAAAGATTCTGAGGGTCTAATTCTGTTGACCAACGATGGCGATATCGTTAACCGCTTGCTGCGCGTTGAGCACCGTCATGAAAAAGAGTATGTCGTCACGGTGGATCGGCCGGTCACGGATGAGTTTTTACGCGGTATGGCACAGGGCGTGCGCATCTTGGATCGCGTCACCGCACCTGCACGCGCGCAACGTGTGGCGAAGAACGTCTTTCGTATTGTGTTGACGCAGGGGCTGAATCGGCAGATTCGTCGTATGTGCGATGTTTTTGGTTACACAGTGCGTCGCTTGGTGCGTGTGCGCTTTGTCAATATTGAACTCGAAGGTATTGAGCCCGGGCGCTGGCGCAATTTAACCGCGAAGGAGCTAGCAGGGCTCGTGCCTGCGCGCAGTACGCGCGCAACAGTATTGATTGATCAGGCGTCGATCGCCACAGAATTTACTGAGGAGTAGCTCGCCCTTGAAAATCCTTATTTTCGTGTTGAGCTTAAGCATCGGCATGGGTGCAGCATTCGCAGGCGAGCCGCGCGCACGCGATTTAGGAGTGCCGTTTCCAGGCACGCCGGGTCCTTTGAATGCGATCACGGATGTCAGTGGTGTGACGGTCGGGCATACCACTTTGATCGCGGACCCGGACTTAAAGCATGCAGTACGCACAGGTGTCACGGCTATTTTGCCGCGCGGTGCGGCGAGCGTGGATAAGCCGGTGTTTGCAGGTACCTTTGCTTTGAACGGCAATGGCGAGATGACAGGAACCGCGTGGATTGAGGAGTCCGGCCAGTTGGAAGGCCCGGTGTTGATCACCAATACCCATAGCGTGGGCGTGGTGCGCGATGCGGTGATTGCCTGGCGCGTAAAGTCAGGTGCTGCTGATGCAAGCGGGTTTTGGTGGAGCTTGCCGGTCGTGGCTGAGACATATGATGGTTATCTCAATGATGTGAACGGCTTTCACGTAAAACCAGAGCACGTCTTTGCAGCGCTCGATACGGCCACCTCTGGGCCCGTGGCTGAGGGTAATGTGGGTGGCGGCACCGGCATGATCTGCCATGAATTTAAATGCGGTATCGGCACCTCATCGCGTGTGGTGCACGTCGGTAAAACGCCTTACACGGTGGGCGTGTTGGTGCAGGCCAATTATGGTCGACGCGACACTATGCGTATCGCGGGCGTGCCCTTAGGCAATGAATTGAAAGAGCATCGCGTTTACACGGATGTAGCAGATGAGCGCGGTGATACCGGTTCCATCATCATTGTGGTGGCGACTGATGCACCCTTACTGCCGCATCAGTTAAAGCGGTTAGCGAAGCGCGCGGCCTTAGGCCTTGCGCGTAACGGCAGCTATGCTGGCAATGGATCAGGAGATCTGTTTATTGCTTTTTCGACCGCGAATGAGGCAGCTTCACATGATGCGCCCATGAATCTCGCGAGTTTTGTGGGGAACGACTCCATTGATCCTTTGTTTATTGGAGCCGTGGATGCAACCGAAGAGGCAATCGTGAATGCACTCATTGCTGCTAAAACCATGCATGGCCAGAATGGCCACTATGCAATGGCCATTCCGCACGATCAGTTGCGCAGTATTTTGAAGCGATTTAACCGCATGTAGTCGACATGCGGTTTGTCAGGACCTAGGTCCTCGGCAAGTCGTTTGGTTAGGGGGCTATTGCAGGCATGCGTGCCCGTGAGAGCAGCCCGTCTACATCGGTCGGTTGCGTGTTGTAGGCCGTGACGAGCCGAAACACCTGCGCGGTCGTGCCACGCGGCGCTGGCCAGTCGTAGAACTGATAGCCATCAGCGCGTAGTTCCGTGACGATAGCTGCAGGTAAAGCGATAAAAATTTCATTGGCATCGACTGGTGCCATCAACGTGCCGCCGAGTGCCGCGAGTCCTACACTTAAGCGCTGGGCCATTGCATTGGCATGACGCGCGTTCTTTAACCACAGATCGTTGTCCAAATAGCTCAGTAGCTGGGCGCTTAAAAAGCGCATCTTCGACCACAGGTGACCGCCACGCTTGCGGTGCCTGGCAAAGGTCTGCTCTTTGCTTTTATCGAAAATAATTAACGCTTCTGCCGCCAGTGCACCATTCTTCGTGGCGCCGAGTGACAGTACATCGATCCCACGCTTCCAAGTCGCCTCTGCCGGGCTGCAGCCTAGATGCACGAGTGCATTCGCAAAGCGGGCGCCATCCATGTGCACCGAGAGTCCGTGTGCGTGGGCGGCAGCAGTCATGGCATCAAGTTCGGCAAGGCTATACACCGTGCCCCATTCGGTCGCTTGCGAAACGGTGACTGCGGAGGGCTTGACATGATGAATCCCCATGGAGGCTGCAAACGCCACGCCCGCATGAATATCCTGCGGGTTTATTTTGCCGTTCGCGCCTGCAAGGCCTAAGAGTTTAGCGCCGGCTGTATAAAATTCTGGTGCGCCACCTTCATCGGTCATGACGTGCGCGGTTTCATGGCAGTAGATGCCACCAAAGGCAGGGCTCATCGCCGCAAGCGCGATCGCATTGGCGGCCGTGCCGGTGGTGACCGGTAAGATCGCCAGCTCGCACTCAAAGAGTTCTTGGGCTTTTTGGGTAAGGCGCGTCGTCCAAGGGTCTGCGCCATAGGACGGTGTGGGATCGGCATTTGCCGCGGCTATGGCCGCAAGAATCTCAGGACACGCGCCGGTCACGTTGTCACTGCTAAAAAATTTAACCATGAGCCAAGCCTTCAGTGGTGGAGTGCGTCATTAAAAACTAGGAGTGCAGCGTGCTCACGCGCCCGCGGCGAATGCGCGTGTGCAGACAGCTGTTCCCCAGCCAATACCCAAATTCACGTGGATGGCTCAAATCCCACAGACACAAGTCGGCAGGCGCGCCCACGCTGACGGTGCCGGCGCCTTTTTTCATGCCAAGGGCGCGCGCCGCTTCCACGGTCGCGCCTCGCAAGGCTTCACTCGCCGTCAGGCCAAATTCAGCGCGTGCAAGACTTGCAGCTAAAGTAAGGGACGTGCATGGCGAGGTGCCCGGATTGCAATCGGTGGCAATCGCGAGCGGCACGCCTGCGGCTCGCAAGGCCGCGACGGGCGGCTTTTGTGTTTCACCGATGACGACAAAAGCGACCGGCAAGAGCACCGCGACGGTGCCCGCACGCGCCAGCGCATCGATGCCCGCGGGCGTGGTGTATTCCACATGATCGGCTGATAGCGCGCCATATTCGGCGGCAAGTTCGGCCGCTCCAATCGCACTTAACTGATCCGCATGCACCTTCACCGCAAAGCCATAGTCCCGCGCCACAGTGAGTACCTGTGCGCACTCTGTCCGTGTGAATGCGATTTTCTCGCAGAACACATCCACGGCGGTGGCGAGTTTTAAGCGCGCCGCTTCCGGAATCAGTTCGCGCGTCACTAAATCAATGTAGCCCTTGCGATCGTGCGCAAAGGCCTCGGGTAGCGCATGCAAGGCAAGTAAGGTCGTGTGAATTTCGACATCCAGCAGCGTCTCGAGACGCTGCGCCGCGCGTAGCATTTTTAATTCGCTCGCCACATCAAGGCCATAGCCCGACTTGATTTCGATTGTGGTGATGCCATCGCGTAGTAAGGCTTGGGCGCGCGGCAGGGCAGCCTGCGCGAGCGCTTCCTCGCTTAAGTTGCGGGTGAGGGCGACGGTGGAGCGGATACCGCCACCGGCAGCCGCGATCGCCTCATAGCTCGCTCCTTCCGCGCGGAGCGCAAAATCAAGTGCTCGGTCCCCGCCAAAGACTAAATGCGTATGGCAATCAATGAGCCCCGGAGTCATCAGGCGACCCGCGCAGTCGTTCACTGTCTGCGCAAGCGTGGCAGGCTCGCTCGGGAGACTCGCTTGCGGGCCGACCCAGGTGATGCTCCCGTCGCGGATGGCGACCGCCGCTGTTGGTAGCAGGCCAATGCCATCGGGCCCGTTGAGGGTCGCGACGGTTGCATTGATCCAAAGCGCATCCCACATGACACACGGCCTTTGTCAAAACCCACGGCAGGGGGCTATTATCGCAGGAGTTAAGCTGTATATACAGCCCACGAGGTCACCGCATGAAATACCGCGTTGCGCGCGCCTTATTGCCTGATGGAGTTCATCGCAATCAGTGCATTGAGGTGGGTCGTGATGGCCGCATCGCCTCAGTCGCGGCCGCGCGCGGGGACGAGCCGCTGATGCCGGGGCTGTTATTGCCTGGAATGCCAAACTTGCACAGTCACGCATTTCAGCGCGCCATGGCGGGCAGTGCGGAGGTGATGGCGGGTGCCGAGCATTCCTTTTGGGGCTGGCGCGCTGTGATGTACCGCTTTTTAGAACAGCTGACGCCCGAGGATGTCAGCGCCATCGCCGCCTTTGCCTATCTTGAGATGCTCGAAGCCGGTTACACCTCGGTGGCTGAGTTTCATTATCTGCACCACACGCTCTCGGGCGCGCCGTACCCGGAGCCTGCCGCGATGGCCGATGCCGTGCGCGCAGGTGCGGCGCGGGTGGGGATGCGTCATCTGTTATTGCCCACACTGTATCAACAGGGAGGCTTTCAGGGCGAACCTTTAAGTGGCGCTCAACAACGTTTTTATCATGACACGGATGCTTTTCTGCGGTTTTACGAGCGGCTGCGC
The DNA here is from genome assembly GCA_903832085.1 of uncultured Pseudomonadota bacterium. Classification (GTDB taxonomy): domain Bacteria; phylum Pseudomonadota; class Gammaproteobacteria; order Steroidobacterales; family Steroidobacteraceae; genus CAIKZZ01. Next base: position 32,508 of record CAIKZZ010000024.1, read on the forward strand.
CTACGGGCCACAGGCCTGCACACCACAGGAATTGCGCTACACAGTCTGCGTGCGGTGCCCAAGGATGCCCTGCTGGCGGTGACTGATGCGGTGGATGGGGCGCGTCAGGCGTGCGTGGTGCACATTCACGTGGCGGAGCAAGCGCGCGAAGTGAGCGACAGCGTCGCGGCTACGGGTCGCCGGCCCGTGGAATGGTTGCTGGAAACGGGGCGAGTGTCGGAGCGCTGGTGCCTCGTGCATGCCACGCACGTGAGCGCGACCGAGTTGCGAGACATGGCAGCGAGTGGCGCGGTGGTCGGCTTGTGTCCGACCACCGAAGGAAACTTGGGTGATGGACGCTTTCCCTTGGATGTGCTGCTGCAGGAAGGGGGACGCTTCGGTATCGGCTCGGACAGTCACGTGTCGCTGGATCCGCGTGAGGAACTGCGCTCACTCGAGTACACGCTGCGCCTATGGCGGGAACGGCGTGTCATCAGTGCAAGTACTGCCATTCCCCACTGCGGCACGTATTTGTACACGCAGGCACTGGCTGGCGGTGCCCAAGCCATGGGCGAGACCTCCCACGGGCTCGTGGTTGGAGCGGTGGCAGATATGGTGCTGCTCGATACGGATCGCGCCGAGTTCGCAGGTCTTACGGATGATGCATTGCTCGATGCATGGCTGTTTGCACCGCGACCACAGGCGGTGAGTGCTGTGTGGGTGGGTGGGCGAGCGGTCGTGCACGCCGGGCGTCATACGGCTCACGCCGAGGTGGCAGCATCCTATCGCGCTGCGCTTAAGCGCCTCGCAAAAGCCTAGCGCATGAACGCGGTCGTAAAACCGTTGTATGAACTCGTCAAGAACCATGTGCTTGGGCGCATCAGGTCAGGCGAACTAAAACCCGGTGCGCGTGTTGAGTCCGAGTATGAGTTGGTGCGTGCACTCAAAGTCTCGCGGATGACCGCAAATCGGGCGTTGCGTGAGTTGGTGCAATCGGGTGTGCTTGCGCGCGTGCCTGGCAGCGGTACCTTTGTGGCGGATTTGCGCTCAGCCGCGCATCCTTTACAAATTCGTAACATTGCAGCTGAAATTCAAGGCCGCGGTCATGTGCATCGTGCGCGAGTGATGCTTAAAGAATTAGTCAAGTGTCCAGCGGAAATTGCTCGACTCTTAGGTCTTTCTGATGGCTTGGCATTTCATTCATTAATCGTTCATCACGAGAATGAGGCGCCGTTGCAGGTCGAGGAACGTTTCGTCAATCCGTTCGTCGCGCCCGATTATATGTCGGTTGATTTTACGCGTACCACACCACATGAGTACTTGATGGCGGTGGCTCCCTTGGAGCGAGTCGAGCATGTGGTGCGCGCTATGGCGCCGAACCCAACGGTTGCGAGCTTGCTGCAGCTGGAGTTGAGCGAGCCGGTACTGTTAATCGAACGCACGACGTGGAGTCAGGAGCTACCGGCATCTTTTGCTTGTCTTTATCACGCCGGCAGCCGCTTTGAGCTGCGTGGTGTATTTTCAATCTGAGTCCAATGTCAAAGAGTAAGGCTATGAGCAACATCAATCTGAATCTCAAAGATCCATCGCGCGTGATTCGTGCAGCGATCGGTACACAGTTAACTGCAAAGAGTTGGCAGACGGAAGCGGCATTGCGCATGTTATGCAATAACCTTGACCCTGCTGTGGCGGAGCGGCCCGATGAACTCGTGGTTTATGGTGGTATCGGACGCGCAGCGCGCAACTGGGAATGCTTTGATGCCATTGTCAAAGCCTTAACAGTGCTGGGTGATGATGAGACACTGTTGATTCAATCTGGAAAGCCGGTGGGGGTGTTTCGTACCCACGCCGATGCGCCAAGGGTACTGCTCGCCAATTCAAACCTCGTCCCTCATTGGGCAACTTGGGCGCACTTTAATGAACTCGATCGGCGTGGGCTGATGATGTACGGTCAGATGACTGCAGGCTCTTGGATCTACATCGGTAGCCAAGGCATCGTGCAGGGAACTTATGAGACCTTCGTTGAGATGGGTCGTCGGCATTATGGCGGCGATTTGACCGGGCGATGGATCTTGACTGCGGGCTTAGGCGGTATGGGTGGAGCCCAGACCTTGGCTGCCACCATGGCAGGCGCCTGTATTTTAGCAATTGAGTGCGACAAAACGCGCATCGCGAAACGCATCGAGACGGGTTATGTCGATGAGGAGGCCGATTCCTTGGATGATGCGATGCATCGCATCAAGCTCGCCATTCAAAAAGGAGTCGCGCGTTCGATTGCGCTGTGTGGCAATGCGGCCGAAGTCTTGCCTGAGTTGCTGCGTCGTGGGATTAAACCAGATGCGCTCACCGATCAAACCTCGGCTCATGACCCGGGAAATGGCTATCTGCCGGCAGGTTGGACGGTGGATGAGTGGCAGCGAGCGCGCACTGCAGATCCTGAATCGGTCGTGCGCGCAGCGCGTGCCTCGATGGCCGCGCATGTACGCGCGATGCTTGAGTTTCAGCGCCTAGGGGTGCCGACCTTTGATTACGGCAACAATATCCGTCAAGTCGCGTTCGAAGAAGGCGTGACCGATGCCTTCGAGTTTCCGGGGTTTGTGCCAGCTTATATACGGCCACTTTTTTGTCGTGGCATTGGTCCTTTCCGTTGGGTTGCTTTGTCGGGTGATCCTGAGGACATTCGGCGCACAGACGCCAAGGTGAAGGAGTTAATTCCTGATGACCCGCACTTGCATCGTTGGCTTGATATGGCGGGCGAGCGGATTCGGTTTCAGGGATTGCCTGCACGCATCTGTTGGGTGGGGTTGGGGCAGCGTCATCGTTTAGGGCTCGCCTTTAACGCCATGGTTAAAAGTGGTGAACTCAAGGCGCCCATCGTCATTGGTCGGGATCATTTGGATTCGGGTTCTGTGGCGAGCCCGAATCGCGAGACGGAGGCGATGCAGGACGGCTCGGATGCGGTGTCGGATTGGCCGTTGTTAAACGCGCTCCTAAATACCGCTGGTGGTGCGACATGGGTGTCCTTGCACCACGGCGGTGGCGTCGGAATGGGGTTCTCGCAGCACTCCGGTGTCGTGATCGTGTGTGATGGCACCGATAGCGCGGCGCGGCGCATCGAGCGCGTGCTGTGGAACGATCCTGCGACCGGCGTGATGCGCCATGCCGATGCCGGTTACGTGGAGGCGATTGAGTGCGCTAAGGAGCGTGGTCTTCACTTGCCGATGGTGACCGGCTGATATGTGTGCTTACCGCCTAATGATGGTGCATTTGCCGTGATGTCCATGTCAGATGCAGTGTGCATATCCCATCAGGGTGTCTCGCCGCTGGTGATCAGCTTGCCGCATGTGGGTACGGAGCTTCCGGCGAAGATTGCGTCCCAATTGACGGCGCGGGCTCGCCAAGTGGAAGACACCGACTGGCATGTGGATCAGCTGTATGCCTTTGCAAAAGATGCGGGCGCATCTTGGGTGGCGGCGCGTTATTCACGGTATGTGGTGGACTTAAATCGGCCGCCTGATAACGCCTCGCTCTACCCGGGTCAGGCAACCACAGGCTTGGTTCCCACCGAGAGCTTCGATGGGGAGAGCTTGTATGAGGGTCTGCTGCCTGATGCGCAGGAACTGCAAGCACGTCTGTCAGAGTATTGGGCTCCTTATCACGCGGCACTACAGAGGCACTTGGCTAATGCGGTTGCTCGTCACGGGTATGCCTTACTACTCGATGGGCATTCAATACGCAGTCATGTGCCGCGCTTATTTGCAGGCCGGCTGCCTGATATCAATTTAGGCACCAATGATGGTGCATCCTGTTTACCGCATGTGATTGAGGCAGTCACGCGCGTGTTGCAGACACAGACCGCGTTTTCATTTGTACTAAATGGCCGGTTTAAGGGTGGCTACATTACGCGTCACTATGGCAATCCTGAGGCTTCGGTGAGTGCGCTACAGATCGAACTCGCGCAGAGCAGTTACATGGATGAGGCAGGCACTGCATTTGAGCACGCCCGCGCACTGCCGCTGATTCACACGCTACAAAGTATTGTCTTCGCCATGCAAAGTGCGGCCCCATGAGTATGGAACGCGATACCGTTTTGCATAGCTGGTGTGTGCAAGCCGAATGGGATGCGCCCACCATCGTTGGTGGTGAGGGGGCTTATTTTTTTGATGCCGCGGGCCAGCGCTATCTGGATATGAGTAGTCTTGCGGAGTGCATGAATTTAGGTCACCAGCACCCTCGCGTGGTGCGCGCCATACAGGAGCAGGCACAGAAACTGTGCTTTGTGACCAACGCCTGGGGCGCTGAACCGCGCGCGACCCTTGCGCAATTGCTCCTCGAGAAAAGTGGCTTTGAGGGCGGACGCGTCTTTTTTACACTAGGCGGCGCGGATGCGAACGAGCATGCAGTGAAATTCGCACGACTCGCTAGTGGCAAGGGGCAGGGTCAGGTGATTACGCGCGAACGGTCCTATCACGGCGCCAGTTTCGCGACGATGGCATTATCCGGTGACTCACGCACAGCCACGCAGGTAAAGCCTGCACAGTTTGGTGTGTTGCGGGTGAGCGCGCCGTATGCCTATCGATGCCCTTACGGCACGGCATCGGAGACTGAGTGCGGCGAGGCTGCAGTGAGGCACATTGAGCGCACAGTGGAGTCGGTGGGCGCAGGCGCGGTCGCTGGCGTTCTGATGGAAACGAATGCGGGGACCAACGGTATTGTCGCGCCACCTAATTATTGGCCTTTATTGCGCGGCCTAACCGAGCGGCACGGAATTTATTTAATCGCCGATGAAGTGATGAGCGGTTTTGGGCGCTGCGGCGAGTGGTTCGCGTGGCAGCGCTACGGCGATGCGGGTCGACCTGATCTGATGACCCTCGCCAAGGGGCTCACCGGGGCGCACGCGCCTTTAGGTGCCGTGGTAGTCAGCGCAGCCATCGCGGCGCGACTCGACAAACAGATGTTGTACACAGGGCTGACCTATTGTGGTCACCCCTTGTCCTGTGCGGCCGGCGTGGCCGCTGTGCGCGCATACGAGGATGAGTCGCTGATCGAGCGCTCCCGGGTATTGGGGCAGCAGTTGTTCGAGCAAGCGCGCGAACTACAGAGTCGCCATGCGGTCATTGGTGATGTGCGCGGTGGGGACGGGTTATTCGTGGTGGTTGAACTTGTGCGCGATCGTGCGACGCGTGAACCGTTGTCGCCATGGGCGAGTACACACCCGGCGCTGCGCGCCTTGGTTGCAAAGGCGCTAACGCACGGCGTGTCCTTTGCCTGTAGGGGCAATCTACTCATTCTGGCGCCGCCACTTGTGATTGAGGAGCAGGCGCTCACGGATGCAGTGCACTTACTGGACCGCTTGCTGGCGAACGGGGTGTGGTCGTGAGTTTTAAGCTGACGTACTCGACGATGTTCGACCCGCCGGAGAGTATGCACGTCGAGTTTGAACGTGCGCTTGGCGTGGTACGTGGGCGACTAGGCGCCGACCATCCGCTTTATATCAACGGCTTGAATGTTTGGGGTGCAGGTTTTATAGAGAAAACGAGTCCCATCCGACACGAGCTCATTGGACGTTTTTCGGCGGCGGGTCGCGCGGAGTTGGAGGCGGCCGTCACTGCTGCTGCTCGTGCGCACAGCGCATGGCGCGGCCTTGAGGTGAGCGCGCGTGTCGCGCTCATGCACCGCGTGGCGCAGCTGATCGAGGAGCGCGTCTATTTAATTGCGGCAGCATTGTGTCTGGAGGTGGGTAAAAACCGTCTTGAGGCGCTCGCTGAGACCCAAGAGACGGCGGATTTTTTCAAAATTTACGCGGATGAGTTTCAAGCGAGTGGAGGCTTTGATCGGCCACTGCCGGATGATCCGTTGCCCAATGTGCGCTCACGCAATCGCAGCGTTTTGAAGTCCCATGGGGTCTGGGCCGTCGTTGCACCGTTTAACTTCCCACTCGCGCTCGCCGGTGGTCCGACAGCAGCTGCGCTTGTGACCGGCAACACCGTCGTTCTCAAAGGTGCGAGTGATGCGCCGTGGGCCACACGCTTGCTTGCCGACTGCATTGCTGATGCGGGTGTGCCACCGGGCGTCTTTAATCTGCTCTGGGGTCAAGGTAGTGAGGTGGGTGCGGCGCTGTGCCAGCATCCAAACATAGCCGGCCTTACTTTTACTGGCTCCTATGAGGTGGGCATGTCCTTGTGTCGGCACATGGTGTCGGGTGCCTACGTGCGTCCGTGCATTGCTGAAATGGGCGGCAAGAATGCCTGCATCGTGACCGAAAGTGCAGATCTCGATCAGGCCGTGCCCGGGATTATTCGGTCAGCCTTTGGTCTGGGTGGGCAAAAGTGCTCGGCGCTGTCGCGGCTGTATGTAGAGGCGTCCGTTATGGACAAACTCGCGCAGCGGTTAATTCAGGCGATGCAGGCGCTCGCGATTGGGGACCCCACGCAGCGACAGCACTGGCTGGGGCCGCTGATTTCGGAGCGTGCTGTGGCGAAGTACGAGAGCTTTATTCAACAGTTACATGCTGGTGGCGCACAGATTGTCAGCGGGGGTAGCCGTTTAGTCACTGGTGAACTGGCCAAGGGGTGCTATGTCGCGCCTACGCTTGCCGCCGCTGCAGCGACGCACCCGCTCATGAGTGTGGAGATGTTTGCGCCCATCTTGATGATGAGCGCAGTACCTGATGTAGAACACGGTGTCGCACTTGCCAATGACACACCGTTAGGTTTAACGGCAGGAATCTATGGTAGCGCCAGCGACGTGGCTTACTTTTTAGAGCACATTGAAGCCGGAACCTTGTATGTCAATCGTCAGCTCGGAGCCACCACAGGCGCTTGGCCTGGATATCAGGCATTCACTGGCTGGAAAGGTTCTGGTTCAACCAACAAAGGCATAGGCTCGTTTTATTATTTATCCCAGTACTTACGCGAGCAGTCACAAACGGTGATTGAGTGAATAAGCGTGCTTCTGTCATGAGTTGTGCAAGGGTCAGGGTTGTGAGCCTCATATGACGTGCGCGGCTTAAATAAAGGATGAGACACAGTCGATGAAAACACCACATATAAAAACTGAGCTACCGGGGCCTGTAGCGCGACAGATGCTCGCGCGTGACGCTGAGTACGTGTCGCCCTCTTATCCACGGGATTATCCGTTTGTGATGTCGCACGGTCGTGGCGCGGAGGTGTGGGATGTGGATGGCAACCGATTTTTGGACTTTGCCGCGGGCATCGCTGTTTGCAGTACAGGACATAGCCACCCGCGCGTTGTTGCGGCAGTGAAAGCCGCCGCTGACCAGTTTTTGCATATCTCCTCAGATTATTGGCACGAAGGTCAGATTCGACTGGCTGAGATGATGAACGCACTGGCGCCGATGAATGAACCCGTGATGAGTTTTTTTACGCAATCCGGTACCGAGAGTGTGGAGGGTGCTTTAAAGCTCGCGCGTTACGTGACTGGTCGGCCACGGTTCATTGGTTTCTTGGGTGGTTTTCATGGCCGTACCATGGGCTCGCTGTCGTTCACGTCCAGTAAATACACACAGCAAAAAGGATTTTTTCCAACGATGCCTGGCGTGACGCACGTCCCTTATCCAAACAACTATCGACCGATTTTTGCAGGTAGCGACCAAGGTGTGGCGGTGCTTAATTACATTGAGAACGTGCTATTTGCTAGCAACGTCCCTGCAAGTGAAGTCGCGGCCATTTTGATTGAGCCCATACAAGGCGAGGGCGGTTATGTAGTGCCCCCTGATGGCTTCCTTAAGGGGTTGCGTGCGCTGTGTGATCGGCACGGCATCTTGCTAATTTTTGATGAGGTGCAATCGGGAGTGGGTCGGACCGGTGCGATGTTCGCAGCGCAACACTGGGGTGTGGCTCCGGACATCATGTGTTTGGCGAAAGGCTTAGGCTCAGGGCTACCGATAGGCATGGTGGTTGCCAAGAAGACAATCATGTCGCAGTGGGCCCGTGGCGCTCACGGGAATACCTATGGGGGTAATCCACTGTGCTGCGCGGCTGCCATTGCTACATTGGAATTGGTGAGTGAGTCCTACCGCCAGAATGCGGCGAATGTGGGCGCTTACTTTTTGGATCAGCTTGCCGGCTTAGCTGCGCGTCACAGTGTCATTGGGCAGGTGCGCGGTAAGGGGTTGATGATAGGTTTGGAATTTGTGACCGACCCTGTGAGTCGGAAGCCTGCGCGCGCGCTATGCGACCGGCTGATTACACGCAGCTATCACAACGGGCTGATCTTGCTGTCGTGTGGCGTGAGTACGGTGCGCTTTATGCCGCCACTGATGATCACTCGAGCGGATGTAGACGAGGCGATTCATATACTGGAGTCGAGCTTAGTGGAAGAATTAGCGACTCCCGCAGCGCTCAGTTAAGCAGGTATTTCTTCATGGAAATCTCCCTGCCGGTGTCGCCGTCCGCCGAGCGCAATAAAGGACCCATACTGGACGTGCTGCAGCGCGTGTTGCCCGCCCGTGGCCTTGTGCTTGAAGTGGCCTCTGGCACTGGCCAACACATCGTACACTTTGCGCAAGCCATGCCCCAGTGCACATGGCAGCCCACCGATGTGGATCCGGCGCGGATGGATGTTTTACGCGCACGAATTGCTGATGCTCGGTGTCTTAATGTGCGGGCGCCGCTGTGTTTGGATGTGCACGCAGTGCCTTGGAATCTGCAGATGGCGGCGCCGCCTGTTGCCGTCCTTGCTATAAATATGATTCACATTGCGCCATGGTCGGCCACACGCGCTTTTTTTGTGGGCGCGAGTCACTGTATGGCGGCCCAGACGGGGAGCATCGCGTTGCTCTATGGTCCTTATCAAGTCGATGGAGCGCCCATGGGTGAGTCAAACGCCGCATTTGACCTACGCCTTCGAGCAGAAAATCCGACTTATGGGGTACGTGATTTGAGGGAGGTGAGCGCCATTGCTGCAGAGTATGGGTTCTCAGACCCA
>CAIKZZ010000025.1 GCA_903832085.1 uncultured Pseudomonadota bacterium
CCTTATCAAGTCGATGGAGCGCCCATGGGTGAGTCAAACGCCGCATTTGACCTACGCCTTCGAGCAGAAAATCCGACTTATGGGGTACGTGATTTGAGGGAGGTGAGCGCCATTGCTGCAGAGTATGGGTTCTCAGACCCAGATGTAGTGCAAATGCCGGCGAATAACCTGTGTGTCGTGTACCGTGTGGTGTGAGGCGTTAAGGCGTAGGTTAAGGCTGAAGGAGATTTCGTGACAGATACCCCAAGTGCGGGACGCCGCGGTCGCGATGTGCGCCTTGCGCGGGCACGAACGCGTGCGCTCAAATATCCGTACATCGTACGCAAGCTACCGGTCGTTGATTTACTGAGTAGTGAGGCGATCGACATTATTGAGACCAACGCTGACACAATACTCGAAGAAATCGGTATCGATTTTCGGCGTGATCCAGAGTCGCTGCGCTTGTGGCGTGAGGCGGGTGCTGATGTGCGCGGTGAACGGGTCCATATGCCGCGCGGACTTGCGAGGCAGTTGCTAAAAACCGCACCGCGCGAATTTACACTTTACGCGCGTAACCCCGAACGCAATGTGCGCTTTGGTGGTGACGCGACCGTGTTCTCGCCGGTGGGTGGGCCACCATTTGTGACGGACTTAGACCGAGGTCGGCGTTACGGCACGCTTGATGACCTGCATAACTTTATCAAGCTTGCCCATATGGCGCCTGCAATTCATTTTTCCGGTGGCTGCATGTGTGAGCCGATGGAAATTGCGCCCAATAAGCGTCACTTAGATGTGCAATATGGATTTTTCAGGTACAGCGATCAAGGTTGCGAGGCGACGCCTGAAACCCCTGGGCACGCGCGCGATGCGATTGAGATGGCGCGTACTTTATTTGGCGCACCCTACCTTGAGACGCATCCGGTGGTGCTTGGCAACATCAATTCTAATTCGCCATTGGTGTTTGATGGCCGTATGTTGGGGGCTTTACGCGAGTTTGCGGGTGCCAATCAAGGCACGATTGTGGTGCCTGCCGTGCTTGCCGGAGCCATGGGACCTGTGACCGCGGCTGGTTGTATGTCAGAGATTTTAGCTGAGACCTTGGCTGGTATGGCGCTGACCCAGTTGGTGCGGCCAGGTGCTCCAGTCATCATGGGATCCTTTGTGGGCGCTATTTCCATGCGCACGGGCGCACCCACCTTCGGTACTCCCGAGGCGACCCAGATGATATTCGCCACAGCTCAATTGGCACGGCGAGTTGGGGTGCCGTGCCGCAGTGGTGGCTCCTTGTGTTCCTCGAAAGTGGCCGACGCACAGGCAGCTTATGAGAGCGCCCACAGCTTGTTGCCGACCTTACTGGCTGGCGTTAATCTTGTAACCCACGCGGCTGGTTGGCTCGAGGGTGGGCTTGTTGCAGGTTATGAGAAGTTCGTGATGGATATTGATCAGTTGGCAATGATGCAGGTGTTAGCGCAGGGTATGGACCTCACGGTACGTGGCCAGGCGATGGATGCGTTTCGTGAAGTGGGCCCGGGCAGCCATTTTCTGGGCTGCGGCCATACACAAGATAACTTCGAAAACGCCTTTTATCAGTCCACTGTTGCTGATTATTCATCGTTCGAGCAATGGTCGAGCGAAGGCCGGCTGACTGCAGAGCAGCGGGCAAATACTGTGTGGAAAAAAATGCTCGCTGACTATCAAGACCCTGGAATTGATGTGGCTGCTGATGAAGCCATGTTGGCATTTATGGCGTCTAGAAAAGCTGTGTTAACGGATGCCGTGGAGGAAGAGTGATGTTGACGGTGCGGTGGTTTGTGGTGCGTCACGTGTTGTCTATTGCGCTGCTATGCGCTCTGAGTTCTGTCATCTTGCCGGTGCAGGCGCAAAGACTGCCTGTGCTCGATCAAATTGATTTACCGCATGCGTATTACTTTCGTGAGATGTATCTGCCGCAGTTGACCAACGGGCCATCGAGTGTCGCTTGGTCGCCAGACTCCAAAATGGTGGTGTATTCGCGAGCAGGCTCGCTATGGATACAGGAGATGCAATCCACAACAGCGATTGAGATGAGCAATGACGCAGGCTATGACTACCAGCCTGATTGGTCACCGGATGGTCGGTGGCTAGTCTATGCGTCATATCAAAATGGCGCTGTTGAGTTGTTTGTGCGGGACATGAAGAGTTGGAAGACGCGTCAAATTACCTTTGGCGGTGCTGTAAATGTCGAGCCCCGCTGGTCGCCGGACAGTAAGCAAATCGTATTTGTCTCAACAGCGTTTAATAAGCGTTTTCACATCTTTAAAGTCGATGTGACTGCGGATTCAGTCGGTACACCTGTGCGTCTCACGGGTGAAACCACGAGTGATGTGAATCGGTATTATTACAGTCCATTTGATCATGAGATCAGTCCCGTCTGGACCCGCGACGGAAAATCTATCATCTTCGTATCAAATCACGGCCATATTTATGGCACGGGCGGATTCTGGAAGATGGAAGCCACGCCAGGCGCGGTACCGCACGAGATTCATTACGAGGAAACGAACTGGCGGGCCCGGCCGGATGTCTCGCCAGATGGAAGCCGACTCGTCTATGGCTCTTATCTCGGGCGCAATACTCATCAGTTGTGGATGCTGCCGGTAGAGGGTGGCGATGCGCTACCGATCTCGTATGGTGACTCAGATTCTGTCAATCCGCGGTGGTCGCCCGATGGACGGGAGATTGCCTATATTTCAAATTCGCTCGGAGACACGTCGCTGTGGATTTATTCGCTAAAAACTAGCATGTCACGACCAATGCTCGTGACACAGATGCAGACAATTAGGCGTCGTGGCGCGGTCGTATTAAATTTGCTGAATGCGGATGGCTCACCGGGTGTTGCGCGAATCTCGGTGACCGATTCAAAGGGGCTAGCCTTTGCTCCACCAGAGGCGCGTTTGTATTCCGATGATTCTTATGATCGTCATGAGCGGCCTTTTGAGGCGCATTACTTTTATGCCAAGGGTAAGGTGACTATCCCGATTCCTGCGGGCGATGCAAAAATTGAGATCTTGCGCGGCTTGCGTCAGCCATTAGAGACTCATGCGCTGTCCATCGAAGCGGGTAAGAAAGTCGAGATTGAATCAAAAGCCGTTGATGTGCCCTTGACGGCGCTCGGTGGCGGGCGCTGGGTCAGTGCAGATGCGCATGTGCACATGAATTATGGCGGTACCTATCGCATGCTCCCTGAGACCTTGCTAGAGCAGGCTGCAGGTGAGGACCTTGATATTGTGCATGCGCTGATTGTGAATAAAGAGCAACGAGTTCCGGACATTGCCTATAGTGGGCTCGGCCATGATCTTGCCTCGAAAGTGAATCGCACCTTGGTACATGGCCAGGAGTTTCACACGAGCTACTGGGGTCACTTAGGCTTACTTGGGATGGGCGGGCCCACCATGGTGCCTGGGTACGCTGGCTACCCGCATACCGCGGCAGCGAGCTTGATGCCGATGAACGCGGATGTCGCCGATCGAGCGCATGTGGAAGGCGCGTTGGTGGGCTATGTGCATCCCTTTGATACAGAGCCGCACCCTTTTAATGCGCTTGAGACGCTGACCAACGAGTTGCCAGTCGACGTAGCGCTCGGCAAAGTGGATTACATGGAGATTTTGGGCTTTGCAGATCACCGTGCAACTGCCAACGTGTGGTACCGCTTGCTGAATCTCGGGTTTCGGGTTCCAGCGGCGGCCGGTACCGATGCGATGGCTAATTTTGCAAGTCTGCGCGGCCCGGTTGGCTTGAATCGGGTGTATGTGCGCGTCCCCGAAGGCCAGCCCGTATTAAATCAGTGGATGGATGGGCTCAAGGCGGGCGCTACATTTGCGACCAATGGGCCACTGCTGGACTTTACGCTGGGCAACCAGCCAATTGGTGGCTCGGTCGCAGTCGCAAAGTCTGGCGCCTCGCTAGGTTTTACCGCGCACTTAAAATCCATCGTGCCGGTGGATCACCTAGAGGTTGTGTGCAATGGGCGTGTGGTTAAGACGCTCGCGCTTAAAAAGCCGCGAATGAGTGCCGATGTCACCAGTTCTGTGACATTAAACTCAAGTGGTTGGTGTATCTTGCGTGCGAGTAGCGACCGTGCTGAGTATCCGATATTGGATAATTATGTCTATGCAACGACCAGCCCGATTTATGTGTCGGTGGCGGGGAAGGCTGCGCACTCGGCTGAGGATGCGAAATACTTTCTTGCATGGCTAGACCGGCTCAACGAAGCGGTTGCTAAGTACGTGGATTGGAATAGTGCTGACGAACAGACAACTGTACTTGATCGAATCAAGGCGGCACGTGAGATTTATGCGAAACTAGAATAACGCATAGTCATAAGCAGCGGTTAAGGTGGGCTGATGCATGTTTTGCAATTTCACCCATTTTTGCTGATTGAATTGTTCGTATGGTTAGAGCTTAGAGGGCCACCTTGATGACACGTCAGTCGCGTTTGCATATCCCCGTGTCCTCAGCGCGTCCCGGTGAACGCCCGGATTTTAGCTATTTGCAAGTGTCGCCAGCTGGGGCGGTTGCGCGTCCGTCGATTGACGCGGAAGCAGGATCAATTCAAGACTTGGCGCATACACTGATTCGTGTGTTGGATGAGACGCACCATGCTGTAGGGCCTTGGGATCCGGCGCTTAGTGCAGACGTGCTGCGGTCCGGTTTGCGTTACATGCTGTTGACCCGCTTATTTGATAACAGGATGTTAAAAAGTCAGCGGCAAGGCAAGATTTCTTTTTATGTGCAGTCCACTGGCGAGGAAGCGGTGGCCGTTGCTGGCACGATGGCGTTGAATACGGGGGATATGTTGTTTCCGTCCTATCGGCAGCAGGGCGCGTTTTTGGTGCGCGGCTCGTCGATGGTTGATCTCATGTGTCAGCTACTGTCCAACACTCGTGACATGTGTAAGGGCCGGCAGTTACCGGTTTGTTATTTTTCTGTTGCGGGAAATATTGCTGCCATTTCAGCAAATTTGGCGACTCAGTTTCCGCAAGCCGTTGGCTGGGCCATGGCCGCTGCGATTAAAAGTTCCGATGACGTTGCTGTGTCATGGACCGGTGAGGGCAGTACTGCGGAGGCTGACTTTCATCAGGCAGTGCTTTTTGCCTCGGTGTATCGGGCGCCGGTGATTCTTAACGTCGTTAACAATCAGTGGGCGATATCGACATTTCAAGGATTTGCAGGCGGCGAGTGCTTGTCTTTTGCGGCTCGCGGGCCGGGCTATGGGCTTGCGAGTCTGCGGGTCGATGGCAATGATTTTCTCGCGGTGCACGCGGCCACGACGTGGGCGGCGGCGCGGGCGCGAGCAGGTGTTGGTGCGACCTTGATTGAGCTCGTGACCTACCGCGCAGGTGCGCACTCCACGAGTGACGATCCGGCGCGTTACCGTCCGGTTGATGAGCATCGATCATGGCCACTGGGTGATCCAATTGAGCGCTTAAAGCAGCATCTGATGGTGTTAGGTGAGTGGTCTGAAGACAGGCACGCAAAGCTCACCGAAGAGCTTGAGGCGGATATTAACGCGGCCTGGAAGGAAGCGGTTTCGTATGGCACACAATCAGAGGGGCCGCGTCTAAATACGGATCTGATGTTTGATGATGTGTATAAGGACTTGCCGCCTAATTTGCTGCTGCAACGTGATCAGCTGCGCAAGATGAGGAGTTGATCATGGCACAAATGACCATGACCCAGTCGCTGAATTCCGCCTTAAACCTCTGTTTGGAGAAAGACCCCGGAGTGGTTGTGCTCGGCGAGGATGTCGGTTTCTTTGGCGGCGTTTTTCGTGTCACTGATGGCCTGCAGGCGAAGTACGGCGAGCATCGCGTGCTCGACACGCCGATCTCGGAGGGCGGCATTATCGCTGCGGCGATTGGGATGGCGCTGAACGGGCTGAGGCCCGTCGTTGAGATCCAGTTCGCAGATTATATTTATCCGGGCTATGACCAGATTGTCAGTGAACTTGCGCGTATCCGTTACCGCAGTGGTGGAGCGTTTAATGCGCCGGTGACGATTCGCGCACCCTGTGGTGGTGGTATCCGCGGTGGCCAAACTCACTCACAAAGTCCCGAGGCGATCTTTGCACACATCTGTGGCATCAAAGTCGTCATGCCATCAAATCCATACGATGCCAAGGGCTTGTTGATTGCGGCGATTGAGGACGATGATCCGGTGCTTTTTCTCGAGCCGAAGCGTCTCTATAACGGGCCTTTCGATGGCGATCCTGGTAAGCCTTCCGTCGCTTGGAATGGTCACCCCAAAGGTGAGGTGCCTGAGGGTCACTATACGGTGCCGATTGGCAGCGCCGAGATTGTGCGTACAGGTGCGCAAGTGACGATTATTAGCTACGGGACCATGGTGCATGTGGTGGAAGCGGCGGCGCGTAGCTTAAACGTGGATGCGGAGATCATCGACGTGCGTTCGATGGTGCCGCTGGATGTCGAGACTCTCTGCGCGTCTGTCGATAAAACCGGCCGTTGCCTGATTGCACACGAAGCGACTCGTTTTGGCGGGTTTGGAGCCGAATTAATGGCGACGATTCAAGAGCGCTGCTTTTGGAACTTGGAGGCACCCATTGAGCGCGTCTGTGGTTGGGATACGCCGTATCCGCACGCGTTTGAGTGGGATTATTTTCCAGGAAAGGATCGCGTTGTCGTAGCGCTGAAGACGATGCTTGGTCTGCCATGAGCCTGTATATTTTTAAAGTGCCGGACTTAGGTGAAGGAACGGTGACCTCTGAGATTGTTGCCTGGCACGTGCGCGTGGGTGACATGGTTGCCGAAGATGCGCCACTTGTTGAAATGGCCACCGAAAAAGCAGTGGTGGAAGTGACCGCCCCTGTGAGTGGGCGCATTGTTGCTTTGCATGGTGAGTTGGGTGATTCGGTCGCAGTGGGCTCGCAGTTAGTTGTTTTCGAAACCGAATCCGCGGCGAGCCCATCTGCTGCGCCCGCTGTCAGTGCCGAGTCAGTGACTGCGAGTGCAGGCGCTGCACTCACAGCCGCGCCGTTGGTAGCGGCTAGCTCTGGGCGTGTACGGGCCTCACCAGCAACGCGCCGTCGGGCGCGCGAGACGGGAGTCAATCTTGCGGCCGTGATGGGTACAGGCCCTGGCGGGCGGATCGAGGCACATGATTTGGTTGCAGCCGTGGGGGCGCCGGGGACTGAAAGTCCTGCGCAGATCAGCGGCCCTGCACCTGGTACGCAGGAAATCAAGGTTTTGGGTGTGCGGCGTGTGATCGCGAATCGGTTATCAGAATCCGCACGCACGATCCCACACTTTGCGTATGTGGAAGAGGTCGATGTGACGTTGCTTGAAGGTGTGCGTCAGCGCCTCAATGCGAGCGCCTCATCAGGCGCTGCCCCGTTAACTTATCTGCCGTTTATTGTGGCAGCGCTCGCGCGTGCATTAGGGCAGTACCCCCAATGCAACGCGCAGTACGATGCTGAACGTAATGTCATTGTGCGGCATAGCGCCGTGCATGTCGGAATTGCCACACAGACTCCAGATGGACTTAAAGTGCCTGTCGTACGACACGCTGAGACACTTGGCGTGCGCGCACTTGCGACCGAGATCGCGCGCATTGCCGATAGCGCGCGGCGGGGTACGTGCACACGCGCTGAGTTAACTGGCTCAACCATTACGGTGACGAGTCTGGGTAAGCTCGGTGGTATCGCGAGTACACCGATTATTAACTTGCCAGAGGTCGCAATTATTGGGGTCAATAAAGCACTAGACCGGCCCATGGTGGTCAATGGCGCCGTCGTGATTCGCCGGATGATGAATTTATCATCGTCCTTTGACCATCGGTTTGTGGATGGATACGATGGGGCAGCCCTGATTCAGGCACTGAAGGCATTGCTTGAACAACCAGAACAGTTGCTGCCTTTAGATGTCTAATTGCCTGTGAGGTTGAGTGCGATGACGAACCCGGATCCGAAAACGGCCCCCTTTGGCAGTATTCTGTGCCCCCACATGGCGGTAGCTCATTTCCGTGATGGCGTGTGGCACCCATATACCATTGAACCGATGGCGCCCATTGCCATGCACCCGGGCGCCCACGCATTGCACTATGCCAGCACGTGCTTTGAGGGATTTAAGGCCTATAAGTGGGCGGACGGCAGTATTCACTTGTTCCGTATGGACAAGCACATCGCCCGCCTGCGGCAAAGCGCACGCTCGCTGGTACTGCCAGAGCCGGAGGCTGCCCAAGTGGCGTCGATGGCAACTGCACTTGTCGATCGGTGCCGAGATCTGGTGCCGGATGCCCCTGGCGCTTTGTATGTGCGGCCTTTGTTGTTTGGGACAACGCCGAACATTGGCGCTGCTGCTACGCCGAGCACAGATGCGACCTTGCTGGTACTGGTGAGCCCTGTGTGGGACTACTTCACGGGCGGCGCGAAGGCGCTACGCATTTACATCGAAGAGAATGCGACCCGATGCGCATCACATCTGGGTATGGTGAAAACGGGCGGCAATTATGCCGCAGCGCTGGGTCCTACGTTGGCAGCACGACGTGCGCATCAGGTTGATCAGGTGCTTTTTTGTCCGGGTGGTGAGGTGCAAGAGACTGGTGCCGCCAACTTTTTGGCCATTCGTGACGGGCATATCCTGACGCGGGGATTGGATACAACGTTTCTGCATGGCGTGACCCGCGATTCGCTGCTAACCATTGCACCTGAGCTTGGCTATCGGGTCGAGGAGCGGCGGTTCTCTGTGCCTGAGTTGCTGGAGTGGGTAAAAACAGGCGAGGCGGCGCTTGCCGGTACCGCGGCGGTACTGGCCGGTGTCGGTACCTTGGTGCTCGGTGATAAAAGTATGACGGTCGCCGATGGCGCGAGTGGCCCACACACGCGCGCGCTGCGGGCGGCTCTCGTCGCTGTACAACAAGGCCTTGCACCCGATCGGCACGGGTGGCTTACGCGCGTATAAGACGCTTAGGCGTCCATTTCGTAAATCGCAGGGCGGATCGGGCGGCTTCAGAGTATCCTAGGCGCCCGCCCGGCCATGCCGGGCGTCTCTTTTTGAGGCTCCCATGTCGTTCGGTGATTTAAAACTACACGCCAATTTGCTGGCTGGCATCCGTGAACTTGGCTTTACGCGGCCCACAGCAATTCAGGCAGACGCGATTCCACCGGCACTTGAAGGGCGTGATTTGCTGGCCTGTGCACAAACAGGCAGCGGCAAGACGGCAGCATTTATGTTGCCCATTTTACACCGCCTGATGGATACGCCGCGTGGTAAGACACGCGCGCTCATACTCGCGCCTACCCGCGAACTCGCTGCGCAGATATTAGCGGACATGCAGGATTTGGCCGTGCACACGCCCTTAAATGGCGCTGCTATTTTTGGTGGCGTCGGGATGGGTCCACAAGAGCACGCGTTTCGTAGTGGTGTGGACGTGATCGTCGCGACACCCGGTCGCTTGCTTGATCATTTTCGAGCGCCTTATGCCAAGCTCGATGCGCTGGAAGTGCTGGTGCTGGACGAGGCGGATCGCATGCTGGACATGGGATTTTTACCAGATATTCGACGGGTCTTGCGCCATATTCCGACGAAGCGCCAGACGTTGTTTTTCAGTGCGACGATGCCACCACCGATCGCTACCTTGGCGCGCGAGATGCTCCGCAGTCCGGCAACGATTAATCTGGAGCGCCAGTCTGCGGCGGCTGTGGGCATTACTCAGGCGATTTATCCCGTTCCCCAAGAGCTCAAGTCGGCATTGTTTCTTGCGCTTTTAAACCGTGGTGATATGCGTGAGGCGCTGGTCTTTACCCGTACAAAGCATCGCGCGAATCGTCTGTGCGA
The DNA here is from genome assembly GCA_903832085.1 of uncultured Pseudomonadota bacterium. Taxonomy (GTDB): domain Bacteria; phylum Pseudomonadota; class Gammaproteobacteria; order Steroidobacterales; family Steroidobacteraceae; genus CAIKZZ01. The sequence continues at coordinate 9,807 of CAIKZZ010000025.1, forward strand.
GTACTTACTCAAAAATGGCATTGAAGCAGACCGTATTCACGGTAACCGTTCGCAGACACAGCGCACGGCGGCGTTAGAGGGTTTCAAAAACGGTCGCTTCCGTGTACTTGTGGCAACCGACATTGCAGCTCGCGGTATTGACGTCGAAGAGTTGGGGCATGTGGTTAATTTTGACGTGCCACTTGTTCCTGCGGATTACATTCACCGCATTGGTCGCACCGGCCGAGCGGATGCGGTGGGTGATGCCTTTACTTTCGTGGCGCGTGAAGAGGAAGGCGAGCTAGGCGCCATTGAAAAAGTGTTAGGCAAGCGTTTGCCGCGCGTGACGGTACCCGATTTTGACTATGCGGCGCGTCCCGAGGGACGGTTGGAAATCCCGTTGGGAGAGCGCTTAGCAACCATGCGTGCGCATAAAGCAGGCGATCGCAACCGAGCGCAGGCGAATCAAGCGCGCCGTCAAGGGAGTGCGCCTGCAAGCGCGCCAGCCGGTGGCGCGCGTGGCTCGTCCCGTACTGCGGGCTCAGGTCGACCGGTGTCGGGTGGTGGTCGCCCACCAGGTGGCGGCGGTGGCCGGCCTGCAGGTGGTGGCGGTGGCAGACCGTCAGGTGGTGGCGGTGGCAGGTCCCCAAGTGGTGGGGGTGGCGGGCGACGCTTTGGTGGGCCGCGTTCACCACGCTAGGTGGTGTTAGCGGGACGCGGTAGGCAGTGGCCGCAGTGACATTAAGGAAGCGGGTTCTCCCGTTGCAGCACATCGGGCGTCAGATCCGCAATCTGTCGGCAGCCTAACTGGCCTAGCACCCGTTCAAGCTCGCTGCGCAGGATACTGAGCGCGTGGCTGGCGCCGATTTCGCCGCCTGCGGCAAGACCGTAAAGAGTCGGGCGCCCAATCAAGACCCCGTCGGCGCCGAGCGCTAGTGCCTTGGCAATATCGCTGCCTCTGCGAAAGCCGCTATCGATCAAAATAGTTAAGCGGTTCTGTGTCGCTTGCACGACCTCTGCAAGTACATCCATGGGTGACACGCAGCTATCAAGCTGTCTGCCGCCATGGTTGGTGAGAACGATGCCATCAGCTCCGAGCGTCATGGCGCGGCGTGCATCGGCGGCGCATAGCACTCCCTTGATAATCAGCTTTCGCGGCCAGCGCTCACGTAAGCGAGCGATATCATCCCAATCAATTTTTGGGGCGAGTAGGGTTGGGATGACGCTGACGCCATGACGTGCGCTGTGGGCGTAGCTTGGTAAAAACGCTGCCACATTCACAAAGTCAGGAAGCCCTGGGCGCAGCACATTCCAGAGCCAGCGCGGGTAGCGCAGCGTGTCGAATTGAGCTTTTAAGGTGAGTTGGCCGGGCTTGCGGAAGACCCGTGCATTCCATTCGCGTGCGCCAAAGACTTGTGCATCCGTGGTCACGATCAGCGCCTCGGCATTGGCGGCGTGCGCGCGCGTCAAAATATCCGTGGTGATATCGGGATTTTTAAATAGATACAGTTGCATCCACAAACGTGCACCCGTTTGAGCAATGTCGCTTGGACTTGCGTTCGACAGCGTGCTTAAGCAAAAGGGGATATTTGCCTTAGCGGCGGCTCGTGCCAGGCAGATATCGCCATCACGCCATAGCATGCCGTTGCTACCCGTGGGGGCAATGGCAACCGGAAAGTCCGTGCCAATCCCGAAAAATGTGCTGTGAGTGTTGCGTGCTGTCGTGTCGATCAGCGTCCGAGGCACAAAGCGGTAGTCTGCAAACACACGGCGGTTGTGCCGCAGTGTCAGTTCGTCTTCGGCGCCCCCTTCGAGGTACTCGTAGACAAAATAGGGGGTCCGGCGCTTAGCGATGTGGCGCAGTTCCTCAATAGTCGTCGCCAGAGTGATATCCGCCTTGCGTGGATAGTGGCGCTGCATTGATTTACGTCGCGCTAGCGAGAAAAGCCATTTTGATGCCGGCGAGCGTGATGACATCACCGTCGTGCAGTCGGTGGGTCGCAATACCTATCGACGTTCCGTTCACGAGTGGGTAGTCGTTTGGTTGTGCGCTTTCAAGGTGGATCAGATAAAAACCGTCAGCACGGTGCGTCACAGCGGCGACCTGTGCCCCTGGCATGCCGATTGTTGTGAGGGTTTTGGTGAGTTCCAATTCATGTCCAGCGGCATCTCCAGACAACACCTGCAGGCGTGCTTTGGCGGGTGGGTGCGATTCAGGGGCGCCCTTAGCGGGGGCTTTGTGCTCGCTTGGGGTCATGACCTGTGTTGCTGCGGCTGCTGCGTTCGCCATGCTGCTTGAAAGGTCGTCCACAAACCGTAGCTGGTGATGTCCGCAGGTGATGACGTCGCCGTCTTGTAGTGCATGTTTGCGAATTAGCTTGCCGTTGACGTAGGTGCCATTCGTGCTATTTAAGTCCTCGAGAAATGAGTCATTGAGGATATTGATGATCAGCGCGTGGTGCCCGCTAACCGCGGGGCTATCAAGCCGAATGTCATTGTCTGCCAGTCGGCCTACCGTGTAGCGCTCTTTATTCATGGTGTACTCACCAAGTGACTGACTATCAAGACTCAGTTTCAGGCGTGCCATTGGCCTATCCTTTGGACGTGATGTTTTGTAGCCAGTTTCTGAGGCGCGTAATCCAGTCTTTATGGGCTGGAAAAGGCGCCGCAACCAATATTCCGATCACCGACACATTGTCCTTGCCGCCATGGTCATTGGCGCGGGTCACGAGTTGCTGAGCAATCATTTCTGGGTTGTCTTTGAAGCGATTGATGGTCATATAAATTTCGTCATGCTCAAGCATGTCGGTCAGCCCATCAGAGCACAAGAGGTAGAAATCCCCAACCTCAACTGCGTATTCACCCACGGTGACGTCGACACTAGGATCTATGCCAAGTGCGCGTGTCACATAGTTTTTGTTATTTGAGCTCTTGGCGTCTTCCTCTGTGCACATACCACGTGCCACGAGCTCCGCAAGCAGCGAATGATCGGCTGTCACTTGCTCGAGTTGATCGCCGCGTGCCCGGTACAGCCTCGAATCGCCGACATGTGCTGTCAGGAGTGTATTGTCATAGAAGAGTGCTGCCACAATGGTGGTGCCCATTCCCTGACACTGCGGTTGTGCGGCCGCTGTTTGGTGAATGAGTTTATTCGCTCGTTGCACTGCATCCCTCAAGATGATCGCGGGTCGACTCAACCGTGTGAGATGGTCAACTGCATCGAGGTTCGCAATTTTGAATGTCTCGCGAGTCATCGCAACGGTTGTGTTGACAGCGATACTGCTTGCGACCTCTCCGGCGCTATAACCGCCCATGCCATCAGCGAGCACGTATAGGCCAATCTCTGCCGCGCTACCGAGGGAATCTTCGTTATGTTCCCGGACCCGACCTGTGTCAGTGGCAGATGCGCTAAGCAAGGCCTCTATCATGGCAGTTAGCCTTTCACGGTACGCGCGCAAGCGCGCAAAGCACGGGCCATATCGCCTGCGCTGGCAAAGCGCTCGCTCGGGTTCTTAGCCAAGGCCTGGCTGACAATGGCAGCGCAGCAGTTAGGAAGGTCTGGGCGAATCGTGCGTAGTGGCGGTGGTTCAGCATTCGCAATTTTTTCCATCAACGCAGTCATCGAGTCTGCCCGAAACGGCAGTTGTCCGGTGAGTAGCTGGAACAATGTCACACCGAGCGCAAAGATGTCTGAGAACCCAGTCACAGTCCTGCCGTCCAATTGCTCTGGCGCCATGAATGAGGGGGTGCCAAGGACAATGCCACTACGGGTGGAGCTTGAGTTTGTGAGCCTCGCGATGCCGAAGTCGGTGAGGCGTGTTTCCAAGGTTTCTGGGATAAAGAGGATGTTGGCAGGTTTGATGTCACGATGAATGACGTCTTGCGCGTGAGCATAGTCAAGGGCATCAGCTGCTCGGGCGATAATCTCAAGCACCTTTTCAGGTGGTAGTAGCCGATCCGATGAGCTGAATTCGCTGAGCAGTACACCGTCGATGTACTCCATAGCGATCCACGCAATGCCATTGTCCTCGCCCGCATCGTAGACGGTGACAATGGCGGGGTGGTTTAGTCTGCCTGCCATCTCCGCCTCACGGAAAAAGCGCGCGCGTACCTCATCGAGTTCTCTGTCGGCAAACTCCTCGACGATCGGGATCGCCTTGAGGGCAACAATGCGATTAATGCGCGGGTCCCGCGCGAGAAACACCGTGCCCATTGCGCCTTTGCCGAGTTCGCGGTCAAGTTCATACCGGCCAAGGCGCGGTTTTGGGCGACGCTTTGAGCGACCTAGCAATAGATCAGCGACCTCAGAAGGAGTCGGCTCAACGAGACTCGCCTTTAAGCTGTCGCTGATCTCGCGCAGCGACATGATTGCGCCGCCCGTGTCGGGGGCGCTGTCCTCTGGCACTCGCGTTCCTGTCGCTGCACTCTGGTTTGCGCTCGGTTTTTTGGCGGGCACTACGGGGCGCTTGATTTCGCGGCGCGGCAGTGTGCGCGCCCACGTGCTAATGGTGTCGCTCGCTGCGCGCACGGGTCGTTTGAATGAATACGTTGGCGCGAGCCAAACTGCTAGCGTTGTGATCAACAGCGCTATCGCTGGAGATAACAATGGCAACCAAACCCGCACGGTGGCGAGCAATAACACTTCGATCAGCAGCAACGTAAAACAGGTAATTAAGGTGAACGCGAGTCGGCGTGTGGCAGGTAAGCTCGGCGCATAGATTGAGGCAAACCCGATCGCGCCAAGTAGGAGTAGCATCGATAGCAGTTGGGCGAAGCGGGGCTTGACGAAGTAGTTGCCCGCTTCAAGGCTTGCATAACGCTGAGTCAGGGCTTCACCGAGTGATTCTGTCGTATTGAGCGCGGTGGTGACCTTTGTTACGCCGCGGCCCATCACCAGTACATGGTCGCGTAGCTGAGTTTTGGAAATTTTGTTGTCAGCAAGATCAGCGAGCGTAATGCGAGTAATCCCGCCGTCTACACCCACTGGTTGTCCATAATTCGGCACCCAACCGCCTGCTGCGTCGGTGTCCAAATGCAGTTTGCGCAGTTCAATGCCAGAGCGCGTGGTGCGAATGTCGCCTGAGTTGGCCCCGTGGGCGGCGAGCCACAGGGCGAAACTTGCTGATGGTTTGCGTGTAGCAATGGTGCCGAGTCCAAACAGTGCATCACGGCGCGATATGCCGTCGGCGTCGTTCGGCACGGCAGGCTCTAAGCCGACGCTGTGGGCTGCACTCACGAATCGCGTCAACGGCTGCGTACCATTTTCACTTAGCAACACGACGTGGCCAGCGGACGCGATTGCTTGTTCTAGCTGCGCATCTCGATCGAGCTCAGCGGCCCACTGCGTGAGTCGATTTAGCGTATTTGCATCACGGGCGGCTCCCGCGCCTTCTAAGATCGAGTGGACGCGCGCAAGATCCGCGCTGTCACTGGGCTGGTCAAGAGGGGTGGCCAGTAATATGGCGCGTGCGCCTGCAGAGTGTGCATTGAGTATTGCGCGGGCAAGATCGCCGCGCGAGCGACTGGCATCGGCTACGGGTATGCCTGTGTCCACCCACAGGATGGGCGCCACGTTTTCGGCATTTTCGGCACGTTGCACCAGCGCAAGTGGACTGCTGGCCAGAGTGGCATGCAGCGCTTTGAGTGGCCCCACGGCCAGCACGATGAGGGTGCTGATCGTTAAGGCGGCGGTGGCAAGCGGTTTGAACAGTGGGTGCTTAGTCATGGCTTGCTGTGGTGAAGGACGGGCTCTAGTTTAGCTGAGACAGGCCGGCATCTGCACGGGTACTGAAGCGCGCTGCAGGCTCTGTTAGCATCAGCCAATGACGTCTCGATCCAAAACCCAGTATGTGTGTAGCGAGTGTGGCGATTCCACGCCCAAATGGCAGGGCCAGTGCCCAGCGTGCGCTGCATGGAATACATTGTCTGGTATTTCCGTGCCTACCGCCGCCAAAGGAGCTCGGGCAGCGCCCATGGCAGTGCCATCGCGACCTGAGATGCTGGGGGGCGCCGGTACCGATGACACCCCCCGCTTGAGCACCGGATCGTCAGAGTTTGACCGCGTGCTGGGCGGCGGGTTGGTGGCTGGCAGCGTCACCCTTATCGGGGGTGACCCAGGGATTGGGAAGTCGACCCTCTTATTGCAATCTGCTGCCGCATTGGCAGGCAGCGTGTCGGTGATTTATGCCACCGGAGAGGAAAGTGTGCGGCAAGTTGGGCTCCGAGCGCGACGCTTAGGACTTGGCCAAGCGCCATTGGCGCTGATGGCCGATACCGGTGTGGAGAGCATCATTGGCGCGGCGCAAAGCGCCGCTGCACGCGTGCTGGTTGTTGATTCGATTCAGACGATGGCCAGCAATGAGGTGGAGGCCAGTGCAGGTTCAGTGACGCAGTTACGAGAGTCCGCCGCGCGCTTCGTCGCTTTTGCTAAGCGATCCGGGACCGCAGTGGTCTTGATCGGTCATGTGACTAAAGAGGGCGTGATTGCAGGTCCTCGGGTACTTGAGCATTTAGTGGACGCGGTTCTTTATTTCGAAAGCGATGCGGGCAGTCGGTTTAGGGTTGTGCGCGCGATCAAAAATCGTTTTGGTGCGGCCAATGAGATTGGTGTTTTTGCCATGGACGAGCAGGGTTTGCGCGAAGTGAAAAACCCGTCAGCCATCTTTTTGTCGAGACACGATACGCCGGTTCCTGGCAGCGTCGTGACGGTTACGCGTGAGGGTACTCGTCCGATGTTGATTGAGGTCCAAGCGTTGGTGGATGACTCGCGCGCACAAGTCCCGCGGCGCGTGGCGGTTGGTGTTGATGGGAATCGATTGTCACTGTTGCTCGCAGTATTGCATCGACATGGCGGTGTGGCGCTCGGTGGCCATGATGTTTTTATTAATATCGTGGGTGGTGTGCGAGTCGAGGAGACAGCCGCGGATCTTGCTTTGTTGGTAACTGCTGTTTCCAGCCTTGAAAGCAGAGCATTGCCACAGGATTTGGTGGTTTTTGGGGAGCTTGGGCTTGCCGGAGAAATCAGGCCAGTACCGTTTGGCGAGGAGCGCTTGCGGGAGGCGCAAAAGCATGGATTTACTCGCGCTATCGTCCCACGCGCGAATGCGCCACGTAAGCCTATTGAGGGTTTGCATGTGACCGCAGTCACGCGTCTAGATGAGGCACTCGCTGCGGCGCGTTGAGCGCTTAAATTTGTGGAGTCGGCGTAACCGCAGGCCAAATGCGAGCAGTTTTTATCGTGTTATCGGTGATCTGCAGCACATCCACCTCATGGGGCCCAAGTTTTAAAGAGGTCCCGGCTTCTGGAATCGTTTCTAGTTGCTCAATGATCAGTCCGCTTAAGGTTTTTGGGCCATTGATTGGCAATGCCCAGCCAAGTGCTCGATTGATGGCGCGTACCGTCATATTGCCAGGGACTAAGTAGCTGCCATCCGATTCAGTGCGCAAGTGACGTTGTAGCCCATGCGGGAGGGTCGTGAATTCGCCAACGATTTCTTCCAGAATATCCTCGAGTGTAACGAGTCCAAGCACGTCGCCATATTCGTTAACGACATAAGCATGTCGTCGCCGATTGTGTTGGAAGGCAAGGAGTTGACGATTGAGAGTCGTGCCTTCTGGGACGTAATACGGTTCGCGCTGTTTTGCGATGCGCGCCAGCGCGTCTTGATCTAGAACGCCGCGGCTAAGCTCCCGGGCGACCTGCTTCATGTGGAGTACTCCCACAATATGGTTTAGGTCGCCCTCGAACACCGGCATCCGAGTGTGCTGGGCATCGCGCAGCAGTTGCATGAGTTGTGATGGGTCTTCATTGAGATCAATGCCACTCACTTCGCTGCGAGGGACCATGATGTCTTCAACAGTAATGCGCTCTAAATCTAAGATGCTAACTAGCATTTGTTGATGTTTTAGCGGGATCAATGAGCCTGCTTCAGCAACAACGGTGCGTAGCTCATCGGCAGATAACGAATGTGAGGCAACTTTGCTTCTGGAAACACCAAAAAGGCGTAAGAGTGCGCTTGTGATTGTGCTGATGAGCCAAATGAGTGGGTAAGTGATGGTCAGCAGTGGCCTATAGACAAAAGCCGCCGGTATCGCGATGCGATCAGCATTAAGGGCGCCGTATGTTTTGGGTCCTACCTCGCAAAAGAGCAATAAAACGAGGGTTAAGGCGCCATTGGCAAGCGCAAGCCACTTCTGTTCTGCGTACTCCAGTGTCATTAGCGTGACGATGGATGCAGCTGCCACGTTGGCAACAGTGTTGCCTAGCAGCATGATGCCAATCAACCGATCGGGTTGAGCCAGCAGTTTTTCGGCCAGTCTTGCGCCAGCATTGCCGTGCTGCGCCAGATGACGTAGCCGATAGCGATTGACACTCATTAGTGCAGTTTCGGTGCCGGAAAAGAATGCCGACACGACGATACAGACGAGTAAGCCTCCAATCGCAAGGCCTAGTGGGAATTGTTCCATCTAGCCCCAGTGACGACCGAGTAGGTTTTCGAGCACAAATTTAGTGCCGAAATAGGCGAGCGCCAAAATAATGAATCCCGCAAGCGTAAAGCGCAGCGCTTGCCGGCCACGCCAGCCAAATTTCCAACGACCCCACAACAAAGTGCCGAACACGAGCCACGCCAAGATGGCGAGCGTCGTTTTATGCACGAGGTGCTGTTGGAGTAGGTTATGTACCGTAAAAAGTCCGGTCAGCAGTGCAAGCGTCAGTACCGTAAAGCCCGCGCCGAGTGTCCGAAATAAAGTTGTCTCCATCGTCTCCATCGGTGGCAGCAGGCCAAGCAGGCCTAAGGGTTGCCGAGAGCGGATGCGTGCATCTTGCCACTGAAGCAGCACAGCAGTCACTGCCGCCATTGTTAACCAACCAGCCGCAAGTGCGGCGAGTACAATATGCGCACTCACTTCCCATTGTGGGCTCGCAATGGTCTGAAACCCGGTCATGAGCCCCGTGCCACTTCCAAGGATGCCTGCCGCAAGGAGCAATGCAGCTCCTAATCCGCGCAGTGGGTACATGCTAATCGCGAGAAGGGTGCTCGCTGCCACGACCCAACCGACCAGTGATGCGCTATCGGTGATCGCAAGGCTGATGCCGGTCGGTGTATCGATGGCGCCAAATAGAACATAGCCATGCGCGGCAACGGCACTAGCGGCACAGACAAGACCAAAGCTCGCCCGCTGGCCGGTTGGCTGTCCGGCCGCACGGCCGAGCGCTGCCGCCGCTAGCAGGTACAGCGCGAGGGGGAGTAAGGATAGAGCGATGTGTATGGCGGTCACAGGCGCTAGATGATTGCACAGCGGCGCGGCCTCGGGAAGCGCGTGGAGGTATTCGGCTCTATAATGCGCGCCTAGACTAGGAGATAACGGATGTTTGACAAGCTGACACAGCGCCTCGCTGGCGCCGTGGATTCCCTCAGGGGCCGTGGCCGGCTGACCGAGGAAAACATTGCCGATACCTTACGCCAGGTACGTATGGCGTTGATTGAGGCGGACGTCGCGGTGCCTGTCGTGAAGTCGCTTATTGACTCCGTCAAGGTGCGGGCGCTCGGCGCGGAGGTGCAGCAGAGCCTCACCCCAGGGCAAATTTTTATCAAAATTTTGCACGACGAACTCGTCACTATCATGGGCGAGCCGGGCGGGGGCTTAAGTCTGCGGGCAGAGCCGCCGGTGGTGGTTTTGCTTGCAGGTTTGCAAGGTGCCGGTAAAACGACCACTGCCGCTAAGCTCGCGCGGTTATTGTTACAGGAGCGTAAAAAGCGCGTGCTCCTCGCGAGTACCGACGTCTACAGACCCGCTGCGATCACGCAGCTGGAACGACTTGCTGCGCAAGTTGGCGCTGGCTTTGTCACGGTTGCTGAGGGTGAGTTACCGCTCGCTATAGCGCAGCGTGCACTCGACGATGCGCGTCGCGGTGCGTATGACGTTGTGATTGTAGATACCGCCGGACGCCTGCACGTGGATGGCGAGATGATGGCTGAAGTGCAGGCGATTGATGCGTTGCTGCAGCCGCATGAGCGTGTGTTTGTGGTCGACAGCATGGCGGGTCAGGATGCTGTGAATGCCGCTAAAGCCTTTAATACAGCCCTTGATCTGACGGGCATCATCCTGACGAAAGCGGACGGAGATGCGCGTGGTGGTGCTGCGTTGTCGGTACGCTATGTGACTGGCAAGCCGATTCTGTATGTTGGTGTTGGTGAGAAGGTTGAAGCGCTGGAGTTGTTTCATCCTGAGCGCGTGGCGTCGCGCATTCTCGGCATGGGGGATGTGCTCTCGCTTGTCGAGCAAGTGCAACGCGAAGTAGACCACGAGAAAGCAGCAGGACTTGCCAAAAAGCTAGCGAAGGGCAAGGGCTTTGATTTTAATGACCTACGCGAGCAGATGTTGCAGTTGGAGCGCATGGGTGGCATCAGCGCGTTGATGGATAAGTTACCTGGACAGTTATCGCAGGCTGCCGCCCAGAGTCAGGGTCAGTTTGGCGGGCGCGAGGTCAAGCGGCAGATCGCGTTGATCAATTCCATGACGCCGGTGGAACGGCGGCGCCCAGAGTTGATCGATGGCTCGCGCAAGCGACGTATTGCGAACGGATCGGGCCTACAGGTCCAGGATGTGAATCGCCTGCTAAAGCAGTTCCTGCAGATGCAAAAAGTCATGAAGCAGTTCTCCAAAGGCGGGGTACGGGGCCTAATGCGCAGCCTCGGGGGGCGGTTCCCAGGCGGTTTTGGGGGCTGATCGAGGCTCGGGCGCAGCCAAAGCCAGGGTCGCCTCAGCCCCTCGGCGCCTCACAGAGTTCTTTGAGTCTGTGGGATGCCGCGGGTAAGCGATTGGACCCACAATCCGAGGCTTCGTACGGCACTAGCTGAATTGGTTAAATTTCAGTAGAATGCGCGGCTCTCTGGCGCTAGGGCGAGCCCCTGTGGCCAGCAATGAACTACAACTTTTTAGGATGTGAGCCGATGGTGACGATACGCTTGACGCGACGCGGTGCGAAGAAGGAGCCCTTCTACCACGTTGTCGTGACCGACAGCCGTAAACGCCAGGGTGGTACCACTCTGGAACTCGTCGGCATTTACAACCCAATCGCGCGTGGTAAAGAAATCAAGCTGCGCCTTGAGATTGCCAAGATTGAGGCTTGGCTCAAGAAGGGTGCGAAGGCATCCGATCGGGCAGCAGCATTGATTGAGCAGTATCGTAAAGATGCTGGCGTCGCGGCGGCTGCCTGAGCAAGCGTGGGTTAATGGCCTGACTTGAACGCCCCTACGCCTGCGCAGCGAATGGTGGTCCTAGGGCGACTCGGTGGCCCCTTCGGGATCAAAGGCTGGATTAAGGTCGAGTCATATACCGATCCGCCAGCGACGTTGTTGAACTATCCGGTGTGGCAGCTTGCCACCCGCGATGGTGGTTGGGAGTCGGTCACTGTCGTGGCGGGGCGGCCCCATGGCGGTGCGAAGGGTTTGGTGGTTGAGCTACGTGGGTTAACGAACCCAGAGGATGCTCGCCAGTTCGGCGCGAGAGACGTGGCCTTGCCGCGTAGCGCGATGCCTGAGCCCGCGCCGGGTGAGTTTTATTGGGAAGACCTTGTGGATTGTGAGGTCGTCACGCTCGAAGGGGTCCGCTTAGGGGTTGTGAGTCATTTTCACGACTTTCCGGCGAATCCGGTGATGGCGGTACGGGCAGACGGCAAGGAGCACTGGGTGCCTTTGGTTCCACGACACCTGGCGAAAGTGGATTTGGCTCGGCGGCATATTACTGTCGACTGGGTAGCGGAGTTTTAATGCCATGAGCGCGTTAGCGCCACGGCTTGAGATTGAAGTGGTGACGCTCTTTCCGGAGGAAGTCCGGGCGGCACTCACGATCGGTGTGGTAGGCCGGGCGTTGGGACGTGGTTTGGTTCGAGTGGGGTTGCAAGACCCACGCTCACTGACAACGGACGTGCACGGCACAGTGGATGATCGGCCGTATGGTGGCGGGCCTGGCATGGTGCTGAAGGTCGAACCGCTGGCGACGTCGCTGGATGAGGCTGTTAGACGAGTGCCTGCGGGCAGTCCGCGGATCTACTTGTCGGCGCAAGGCCGGCGGTTTGATCAGGCGACTGCGCGGCGATTGGCGGCGTTGCCTGGATTTGTATTGTTGGCTGGTCGCTACGAAGGCGTTGATCAGCGACTGATTGATGAGTCGATCGATGAGGAACTGTCGATCGGCGATTATGTGCTTTCGGGAGGCGAGCTTGCGGCCCTAGTCGTTATCGACGCGGTCGTGCGGCTGGTGCCTGGGGTGCTCGGAGCGGTGGAGTCGGCGGAGCAGGAGTCCTTTGCGGCAGGAGATGCCGGTGGGTTGCTGGACTGGCCGCACTACACCCGACCACCTGAGTGGCGTGGGTTGAAGGTGCCTGATGTATTGCTGAGTGGTGACCACGAGCGCATTCGGCGCTGGCGCTTGAAGCAGGCATTGGGTCGCACGGCGGCACTGCGTGCTGATTTGCTGGTAGAGCGAAATTTGTCGAGCGAGGAGCAACTGCTCCTCGATGAGTATCGAGAGGAAGATGATTCATGAACAAGATTATTGCTGAGATCGAGAAGCGTCAGAGTGGGCGCACCATTCCAGAATTCGGGCCCGGCGACACTGTTGTCGTTGAGGTTAAGGTGAAGGAAGGCGAGCGAGAGCGCGTACAGGCTTATGAGGGCGTTGTGATTGCGCTCCGTAATCGAGGCCTAAATTCCTCGTTCACAGTGCGCAAGATTTCGCACGGTGAAGGTGTGGAGCGCGTGTTTCAGACGTACAGCCCCGCCATTGGTGGCATCACGGTCAAGCGGCGCGGTAACGTGCGTCGCGCGAAGCTTTACTACCTACGCGAGCGTTCGGGTAAGTCCGCACGTATCGAAGAGAAGGTTTGAAGTAAGCGCGTAGTTTGTTTGGTTTTTAAGGTATGCCTCGGCATATCTTCTCAGCCATACAACACGACGGGGTCGCTTTAGCGACTGACGCTTAACGCCTCAAAGGCTGGTCGTGATTGCGATCGGCCTTTTTTATTTGCAGCGTTTGGAGTTGCTATGCAGATAGTTAAACGGGTTTTTCTTGCGCTGTGGCGTGCATTAAATGCACTGCGCTTGATTATCGGCACCGTCATATTCCTAGGATTTCTGGTGCTACTGGGTGCTGCATTGCATCAGTCTACACCCATCGTTCCGGCGCGAGCGGCTCTCCTTTTGCACCCTAACGGCCACTTAGTGGAGCAGCTCTCGGCGCGTCCTTGGCAGCACTCCTTGAATGCGCTCGCTCAGGACAAGGAGAGCGAGACTTTGGTGCGCGATTTGCTCACGGTGATTCGTGCGGCAAAGACCGATCCGCGTATTAAAGTGATGGTGCTGGACCTTGAGGATCTGGAAGGTGGCGGCCTTGGCAAGCTACAGACCGTGGCGGCTGAGATCGAGTCGTTTCGTAAGAGCGGCAAAAAGGTATTGGCTTTTGGTCGTTATGTCAGTCAGGAGCAGTTTTATCTCATGGCGCATGCTGATGAGAGCTATATCGATCCTGATGGTGCCGTTGGCATCATGGGCTTTAGTACGTATCACCTATATTTCCATGATGCGTTGGAAAAACTGGGTGTTGACATCAACGTATTTAAAGTCGGTACGCATAAATCATTTACAGAGCCCTACACTCGCCAAGGAATGTCACCTGAGGATCGTGAGCAGACGATCGGCTGGTTGACTCCGATCTGGTCGGCATACCGTGCCGGTGTGGAACAGGCGCGTCATCTGAAGGACGGTGTTGTCGGAAGTTACGCGCAAGATGCCGCTTCGCAGATGCGAGCGGTCAGCGGAGATACCGCGCTACTCGCGGAGCAGCAAGGATTGGTGACAGGGCGTAAAACTAGTCTGCAATTTGAGCAGCAACTGATCGCGCTCGTTGGTGAAGATGAGACAACTCATTCCTTCAATGCGATTGACGGACAGGATTATCTGCAGGCTGTGAAGCCAGCAGCAGGTTTTGGGCACAAAGAAAATAAAGTGGCCGTGGTGGTGGCTGCGGGCACCATCATGGGTGGCGATCAGCCTGCTGGTGCCATTGGTGGCGATAGTTTGGCGCGCTTGCTGCGGGATGTACGCTTTGATAAAGATGTGAAAGCAGTTGTGCTGCGTATCGACAGTGGCGGCGGCAGCATGCTGGCGTCCGAAGTCATTCGCCAGGAGCTCGATGCACTGAAGGCATCGGGCAAGCCGGTGATTGCCTCCTTCGGTAGTGTGGCGGCTTCAGGTGGCTACTATATCGGCATGGATGCCGATGAGATCTGGGCCGAACCCACAACAATTAGTGGATCGATTGGGGTGTTTGGTCTGGTGCCAACTTTCCAAAAAACGCTAGCGAAGATTGGCGTTGCTAGCGATGGCATCGAGACCGGGCCGATTGCTGGCACCATGAATTTGGAGCGCTCGCTGGATCCTGCGGCGCGCGATGTATTGCAGCTTGGGGTAGAGCATGCGTACCACTCTTTCGTGGCGCGCGTAGCGGATGCTAGGCATCGTCCTGTCGCTGAGATTGAAAAGATCGCAGAAGGCCGTGTTTGGATTGGTACACG
>CAIKZZ010000026.1 GCA_903832085.1 uncultured Pseudomonadota bacterium
CATTAATAACGATGGTGGATTGCTGGGAGTTGGTTTTTACGCCCAAGGAGGCGCGTACGGCAGCGGGACCTTGGTCAACGACGCGGGCGCTACCGTCAATAATTATAGCTACTTGTGGAACAAAGGCGCCGCGCTGACAAATCAGGGCGCACTCAACAATTTTAATTATCTTATTAATAAAACGGTTCTGGATAATGGCGGCTCATTCAACAACAGCGGCAGTGTACTAAATTTAGGCCTCTTGAGTAACGGCTCCTCGGGTTCGTTCTACAATGCGCAAAGCGCGCAGACGGCTAATTTCGGTCAGTTTATCAATGAGGGCACATTCAACAATGTGGGTACATTGGTGAATAACAATGTGGGTACATTGGTGAATAGCGGTGGCGGTGTATTGAAAAATTATGGCAGCCTGGATAATGGCGGTACGATTAAGAACTATTCATCGATCTACAACCGCAGTGGTGGCACGGTTTATAACTCCGGCACGATTGATAATGCGTCTAAGATTTTTAATGATTCCGGCACGTTCAACAATACCGCCGGTGGGACACTGAATAACCAGTATTTCAAGAATGACGCCACTGTGGTGAACGCCTCTGGAGCCACGCTGTCCAACAATGGGAATTTCAACAACTACGGCACCTTGAGTGATGGCGGTGTCGTCACCGGCTCAGGCAGCTTCTTGCAGGGTGGAGGCTCCACAATTGTGAACGGTGCCTTCACCCAAAGTTCGATCATTGTATCGGCCGGTGTGCTTGAGGGCAGTGGTCACATCTATGGGTCCGTGACGGATAACGGTGGCATTCTCCGCGGTGGCTCCGAATTGCTTGCTGCCACACTGACAGTGAGCGGCGGCCTGTCCATTGGCTCTGGCACCACGGTCGAGGAGCTCATCACGAGCGGCGGTTCAAGCGAGATCGTCGTGTCGGGTGGTACCGCAACGCTCGGTGGCACGCTCATTGTGACCAACCAGTCGGCGACTTTATCGGCCGGTGAGGTGATCAGCATCGTACTCGATGCGGGTGGCACATCAGGGACCTTCGCCTCTGCGTTTTATGTCAGTGGCGTGACGTCCTACGCCATCAATAGTGTGACTCCCACATCCATCGGTGGCGGCCTGTCAGTTGAGGCGTCGTACTCAAGTAGCGGCGTGTACTTGGATGTGCTGTCGGGTGCAACGTCCGCGGGCCCGCTCGTGGTCAGCAATGGTCAGAGCTACACGGTGTCCGGTGGCAGGACGCTGAGTGGCTCGACTGTCTTAAGTGGCGGCACCGAAACGGTATTGTCAGGCGGCACGACGATCAGCGCCCTCATCGCGGGCAGTACGCTTATTTACGGCTCAGGCGTGAGCAACACCGTGCAAGCGGGTGGTCGGCAGACCGTCTGGGGCACAGCGAGTGGCACCACCGTCAGTGTCGGTGGGCTTGAGACCGTCAATCATCATGGCAAGACCATCAGTGCGACGGTGTATGGGAGCGAGGTGATTTATGGCACCGCGATCGGCACCACCGTGCAATCCGGTGGCGTGCAGACGTTGGCGCGCGGATCGGGTTCTGATGATGATTCGGACGATGGGTATGCCTCGGGCACCCAGGTATTGAGTGGCGGTACAGAGGTTGTGCTCTCCGGCGGCACGACGGTGAGCGCCACTGTGGCAGGGCTTGAGTCGGTGCTCGGTAAGGCGCTCGGTACGACCGTCACCTCGGGTGGCGTGCAAAATGTGGGGTCGAGTCCGGCACCACAGGCGCAGATTGGAAGGGGTTCGCCCGGTAGCGCGTACGCCTCCGGCACTGTGGTGTTGGTCAGCGGCACGGAAAATGTCTACTCAGGTGGCACGACGGTCAACGCCCGGGTGGCGGGGACCGAGACGGTGCGCGGCACGGCCATCGGCAATACGGTCAGTAGCGGCGGTACGCAGACGGTCCTGGCGGGTGGTCGCGCAAGCGGCACCGTCGTGAACTTGGGCGGTACAGAGACGGTGTCTGCGGGTGGGACGACCACCGCCGCAAAGGTCACCGGCAGTGAGCAGGTGTACGGCTCAGCACTCGGCGATGTGATCAGTAATCAGGGCCTACAGACCGTGCAGTCAGGTGGCTTTGCCAGTGGCACGATCGTGCAATCGGGTGGCGCTGAGAACGTGGTCGGCGTGACGCGTAACGCATTGGTGAGCGGCAACGAGACGATCTACGGGTCCGGCATCAGTAACACGATTGCGTCCGGCGGTTATCAGTCGGTGGAGGGCGGAGCCACGGTCAGTGGTACGACGATTCAAGTGGGTGGCCGCGAAGACGTGGTGGGTACGGCTCGCACCGACTTGGTGAGTGGTACCGAAGCGGTCTACGGCTCAGCCCTTGGGAATACGATTGCGAGCGGCGGTCGTCAGACGGTGCAGTCCGGTGGTACGGCGTCGGGCAGTGTGGTGCGTGCAGGCGGCACCGAGACGGTCTCGGCGGGAGCGCGTTCGCTCAACGCGATTGTCTCCGGCACCGAACTCGTCTTTGGGGCGGCATCGGGAACCACGATTAATTACGGTGGCACGGAGACGGTGGCATCGGGCGGCACGGCCACGGGTGTGGCTGTGAGCAGCGGTGGAATCCTTGTCTTGTCCGGCGGTACGGTATCGGGCGTGACCTTTACGTCTGGCGGCACACTGAATGTGCTGGGTGCAGGCTTCGTCAGTGGTGCGACGGCCACACTCTCGGGTGGTGTGCTCACCATCAGTAACGGTGGTAGTACCACGTTGATCAGCGGTTTTGCCTTAACCACGAGTGGCGCCTTTCAGGTGACGAGTGGCGTTGGTGGGATTGTGATTCGCGAGACAGCAATCCCGGCAGGCTCCAGTGGCCCGATCGTTGTGAGCAATGGTCAGAGCTACACGGTCTCATCAAGGCAATCGATCAGCGGCTCGACGGTATTGAGTGGCGGCACCGAGATCGTGCTGTCGGGCGGTAAGACGACGAGTGCGCAAATCGGGGGCACCGCCACCGTTTATGGCTCGGCGCTGAGTGATACGGTGAGTAGTGGCGGCACACAGACGATCTTCTCGGGCGGTAATGCGCTCGGTACCACGGTCAATGCGGGTGGCACGGAGAACGTCTCGGCGGGCGGAACCACCACCAGTGCGAAGATCGGAGGCACCGAGTCGGTGCGTGGCACCGCCACGGGCGACACGGTGAGTTCGGGCGGCACGCAGACGGTTCTGTCTGGTGGCAAGGCAGGCGGCACCGTGGTGAACGCTGGTGGGACGGAGACCGTGTCCTCTGGCGGCACGACCACGAGCGCGAAGATTGCCGGAGTTGAGCAGGTGTACGGGTCGGCGATTGGCGACACCGTCAGTAACGGTGGAACGCAGACCGTGTACTCGGGCGGCAAGATGTCAGCGACCACCGTGTTAAGCGGCGGGACGGCCACCGTCTTGCGCGGCGCGACGGCGACCAGCACGACGGTGAGTGCAGGTGGGCTGTTGATTGTCTCGGGTGGGACGGTGTCGGGTGTGCGCTTAGCCTCCGGTGGCGGCATCGAGATCGAAGGGCTCACCTTTGTCAGCGGTGCCACGGCCACGCTGTCGGGGACGACGCTCAAGATCACCAATAACGGCTCGAGTACCTACATCAGTGGCTTTACGGAAGTCACCTCGGGTGCCTTGCAAGTGACCGCCGCGGCGAGCGGTCTTGTGATTACGCAAGGAGCGGTGACGTCGACCATCTCGGCACATCTGAAAGTAGCGGATGTGCGTCCCACGGGAGCGACGAGTCTACCGTTGGCGGCAACCACAACGTTCGGTGTGGGACGACCAAGCGTGTCCTCACTCGTGCAGAAGGGTGGTGCGGTCGCGCATTACACGCTCAGTCAAAACGCACCTGCCTCGATGGGCTTCCTGCAGGGGATGGCGCTTCCCTTGAGTGCGATGACATCACAGCTGCACACACTGGTCGTGGCACATGCCGCCGGCTACTCGTTGGCAGGGGTGACGCTGAAGCCCACGGTCATGGCGATGGGTGGCAGTAGGCTTGTGGAGCATTTTGCGGTGGTACCTGCCGGCCTACGTTCACCCGGAGGCGCTGACAGGTAACGAGCGGGACCGTCCGCGCGTCACAGACCCCGGCCACGTGCCGGGGTTTTTTTTTGCGGCACGGTGTGCGTGATGGCATCTCATGGAGTGCGCGTGGCCGGCTGACTAGATGCCACGCGCAGTGGCCGACGCGCTCATTTGACGATCACACGAGCTGAAGAGCACACTAGGTTTAGTATCTCGTGGCGCCACTGATACGCCAAAGCGCAGTCAGTCAGCTGACTTTCATTCCGCATTCTATCCGCGGTGTCTATACACATTGAGCGTTAGCACATGATCTACCGTGGCAGCGTCCCGAGCCAAGCACGTGCCGATTTTGGTCAGACCATTTCGACAAAACTACGTGTGTTGAATGCCATCGCACTGTGTGTGCTGATCTCGATCGCCGTGTTTGCGGTATTTGAGAAAAAAGCAGACCTATTGGACGAGCGCAAGCTCGAGACTCGGCATTTGGTTGAGTCTGCGTTCACCGTCATTGAACACTACCAGCAAGAGCAAATGGCTGGTCGTATGAGTCTTATGGATGCGCAGCGTGCGGCGCTCAACGTCATTCGTGGCATGCGCTATGGCTTAAATGCCGATGAGGGTAAGTATGGCTATTTCTTTGTCTTGAGCGATACGCTACCCGTGCCGCGGATGATCATGCATCCGACGCGGCCAAACTTAGACGGGACTGTGCCCAGCGACCCGGTGCACGACACGGCAACCAGCATGCAGCCGGGACAGACTGGACCGGTTGAGTCCTTCGGTACACCCAAAAACTTCTGGGCAGTACTGACAACTGTTGCGAATGAGGCGGGTGAGGGCTATGCCACGTATCGCTCACCACGCCCGCTGCCAGGGGGTGGGGTAGAAGAAGTGTCCACTCCAAAAATCTCCTATGCACGCAAGTTTAGCCCTTGGGGCTGGGTGGTTTGCTCGGGTCTATACATCGATGACATCGAGTCCGTATTTGTGCGTTGGGCCTTGCTCTTTGGTCTGGTGATCTTCGGCGTTGGCGCGTTATTGCTCATGATTAGTCACTGGATTGCGCGTGGCATCTGCGAGCCGATCGCCCATTGTGCGCACGTGATGCAACAGATCGAGGCCAGTGGCGATTTAGCGCAACGCGTGCCACTCGCGGGCGGACCTGAGGTGATTGGAATCGCCAAAGCCTTTAATCAAATGATCGCAAGTTTTGATCACTCGGTCGCCACAATTACAGCCGTCGCCGGTGCGCTTGCGACGGGTGCCACCAGTCAAGCGAGCGCGCTTGAGCAAACCTCGGCCTCGCTTGAGGAGATGACGGCGATGACACGCCAGACAGCGAGTCAAACGCAAGCAAGCCAAGGTCTGATGAGCATGGCGACGCGGCATGTCTGTGAGAGTGTGGCGACCATGGCGGAGTTGGCCGCGGCCATGCGTACGATGAATGCATCGAGCCAACAATCACGCAACATTGTGCTTGCGATCGAGGAGATTGGTTCGCAGACAAAGTTACTCGCGGTCAATGCGGCTGTCGAGGCGGCGCGGGCAGGGGCTGCGGGTGCGGGCTTTGGTGTGATTGCAAACGAAGTCCATAGTTTGGCTAATCGGGTGGCAGAGGCTGCAAAAAACACGACCGCGCTCATTGATGAGACCGTCCGTGAGATCGACGCGGGCGACAAGCTGGCTGAGTCCACCAATGCGCTGTTCGCGGAGGTGGCCGCGAACATCAGTAAAGTGAGTGATTCCATGGCAGTGATCGCGACGGGTTCGCGCGAGCAAGCGTCTGGCGTCGCGCAGTTAAATACAGCGATGAATGAAATCAATCACATAACGCAGGATAATGCGGCGCTTGGTGAGCAGCTCACTGAAGCGATCGACCGATTTGTGCGTTAAGCGCGCGCCGGTGATTGTCGGTGAGCCACTGAAACCCGCGCGCATTGCAGGCGACCTGCTGGTGCTCGATCAACGTCGGTGCCCGCCGGTACATCGCGCGCAGCGACGCGAGATCCGGCGCGGCGACGCCAAAGCGTTCGCCGAGATGCCGCCAGAGCAGCGGCGGGACGATCCGAACCGCGTCGAGGAGCCTGCCTTATCCGCAGAAAGCCACTCTGCAAGGCAAGCCCGAGCATGCGCTCAGGCCGTCGGCGTTCCTTGATGATCCGGGCCTCCTCGGCCAAAAAAAGTGGAAGAACACCTCGACCTCGAAGGCCGTCACCTCGCGCGGCAGGTGCCGCAGACCGAGACAAGTCGCGTGCCAGCTGTCCATCGCGCACCCCCCCCCAGTGGCCGCACGATAGACCCCTGCCAAACGCAATCAGCAAGTCGTTGAATAGACGCCCGGAATAGACAGCCGGAATAGACAGCCGGAATCGGCATCGACTTCTGAAAATGACCGGCAAATCCTACCGTCTGTTATTGCACGGAAAACGAGAGGACCCCGATACATGTGGGGCAGATACACATCTGCTCCAATGCGGTTTCATGTAGCGGCTAGCGCCGCAGTTGGGGGTTTGTGCGACCCATGTGGTGACTCGGACGACGGATTTTATGCTTCAGGGGTCAGCGGCGCCATACAAGGCGCTTGCCAGGTTAAGGCACAAGGCGTGATCGGGCGCCTCGCTTGCAACGCTGGGCACCGTCAGCGCCATGACTTTGGGCGCGTGCCGGTCGTATGCAGGCCAGACGGCGAGCCCTGCTGAGTTTGGGTCGCCAGTGCGCGCAAACGCCGACCAGTAGCGCAGCATGGCCAGTCCTAAGGCCCGATCTGCATCATCGGTCGGGAGCCACGCGTCGTGCGTGTTGAACACGTATGGGAGCTCAGCGCCGTGGTACGCAAGAACACGCTTCGCTCCATCACCCGCACGAATGCGATTAAAGCGATACACCCAGGCGCGCCGCCCACTTCGGGTGACAGCATCTGCATACACATAGGTCGGACATGCCATATCGACAAAGGTATTCAGGCGATCGTGTTGCAACTGTGGTGTGGGCTCGCTGCCACTAAACGCACGTAGGGGTGCGTGTGTGGTGACGGGCAATGACTGAAGGTCGGCCTCGTAAGCGTTCGCATCGGCCGTTAAATACATATAGGACTCATTTTGGTTGCTGCCGATCAGTAGATCGATCGGTAGGCGATCTCGCAGCGCAGCGTAGGGCGTCGTGAGGACGCTGTACCCATCAACCACAGGCATGTAGTCATGCTTAGGCAGTGCGCGTTGTGCTGCACGAAAGAGTGTGTCGCTCGACAGCCGCCGTAATGTGGCAAGGGTAGGAGTCTCAGGCAACACGTTGCTCAGCGTGCGCCCTAGCTGCTCGGCATCTGCCAGGGTGGCATGCTCGCGCAACACAAAGCCGCCACTTTGAATGATCGCACGCCGGATCAAGCCGTGTGCCAAGGGGGAGGTGATCAGGTACCCGATATCCTCGCCACCGGCAGATTCACCAAATACTGTGACGTTCGCGGGATCGCCGCCGAACGCGGCAATCGCTTGGTGGACATACGTTAAGGCCGCGATCTGATCCAGTAGGCCAAAGTTGGTCCGCGCAACCGCGGGGGCAAGCTCTGGATGGCCGAAAAACCCGAATATGCCAAGGCGGTATCCCACGCTGACCACCACAACGTCGCCTAGCGCGGCGAGCGCATCCGCTTGATAATTGGCCTCAAAAGACCAACCCGCTTTGTTGCTGCCGCCATGAATAAATACCATCACAGGTCGGGGGTATGCATTGTGCAGCGCTGGGGTCCACACGTTTAAGTACAGGCAGTCCTCACTAAACACCGGGTCGCTAAAGGTATTCGGCGCAGCCCCAAAACTGTCGGCTAAGCGCTGATACCAGGCCGTGTTATAGGAGTCCTGATAGCAGGCGGCTGCGAAGTCTGTTGCCGGTTGTGGGCCATGGCGTGGTGTGGTCGGCTGTGGTGCTTGCCAGCGCAGCGCGCCCACCGGTGGTTGTGCGTACGGGATTCCCTTGAAGATGGCGACCGATGGATAGCGTGTGCTGTACCCACCCGTCAGGTGTTCGGCGTGGGCGCGTACCTCTGGCGCGGACGTCGGTGGCGGTGATGCCATCGCTTGGGTACCTATTTGTATCATCGCGGCGCACAGCGTGCTCAAGGTCCATACTCGCCGACTTACCGAGCGAGACCTCATGGGCGCGAAATGCAGCAGCGTGGTGTAGGGTAAGGCGTGTACGGGTGCGGTCATGGTCAGACATCCTTACATGGCAAGACACCGCACGTCGCGTCAGGTCGTGCGCGCGAGTGAAGTATAGGCGCACACGAGCGCTTGCGTGCAGCGACGAGCGACGGTGAGCCGGATGATTTTTGTGCAAAGCCGTGAGTTTCTGAGCTGAACATCGCCTAAGTGTGCTGGCACTCTGCCGTGGTACTCAGGCTGTGTGGCTGTATGCCGCGGGATTAGCGAGTGGTCACCGATAGCGCAGTTTTGGGGCTTTGCCTTGCGTATAGCGCTTGTTTGGCAGGTTTTTTCGGAGCCTTGGCCTACCGGCGAGCCGAGATCATCGAGTACGCCACGGCGCTCTGGTCAGCAGCCGTCTTAGCGGTCGGAGTGTGTTGTTTAAGTCCTGCGCTTATCTGGTTGGGGGTGCATGTGGGTCTGCCGCGCAGGCTCTGCCTGAGTGCCCCGATCGTCCTTTTCCCGATGGCGGGTGTCGCTGCCGTCTGGGCACGCGGTCGAGCGAAGGCGCGTGAGTTGATCGTACATCGGGGCACGCGTATCTCGCGCAGTGCTGATCAGCGAGTTGGTAGAGTTGTGGCCACGACCGAGATGGATCTCGCCGGGGTGTTCGTGCCCCTACTTGATGAATGCAAGCATTTTAAATTGATTGGTACGACAGGCACGGGCAAAAGCACTGCCATCAGTGCGCTCTTGCACGCGGCGCTTGCGCGCGGTGATCGTGTGGTGTGTGCAGATCCCGACGGGGGCTACGCTGCAAAGTATTACCGGCCCGAGCGGGGTGACCGGCTTTTAAACCCGTTCGACGCGTCCGCGCCGCGATGGGACCTATACGCCGAACTGGTCCGGCCCTACGACTACGATCAGCTGGCCCTCTCGCTGATTCCCGAAGCGCCGTTGACTCAAGACACCTGGAATCGGTATGCGCGTGTCTTGTTAGCAGCCGTGTTGCGCCAGACTCATGGCAGCGGCCGCGAATCGGTGCCTGAGCTCGTCCGCTTGATCAGTTATGCGCCCCTTGAGGAGCTGCGCATCTTGCTT
This sequence comes from uncultured Pseudomonadota bacterium, assembly GCA_903832085.1. Classification (GTDB taxonomy): domain Bacteria; phylum Pseudomonadota; class Gammaproteobacteria; order Steroidobacterales; family Steroidobacteraceae; genus CAIKZZ01. Next base: position 9,277 of record CAIKZZ010000026.1, read on the forward strand.
GCGGGCACGTCGGCGCAACCATTTTTGGAGGAGGGCAATGAGCGCATGTTCGCGAGTCTGCGCTCGGTCACAGTGGCCGCGATCGCACCTCTGACCCACGTGCAGGCGCAACGCGCCGAGTTGCTCTCCATTCGCGGGTGGATACAAACTGGCTCTGGAGCGTTGTTTTTAACCTACCACGCCGATCAAATCGCCTCCCTTAAAACATTGATCGCAACCTGGCTGCGGCTTGCAATCTTTGAGGCGATGAGCGGCAAGTACATAAACCAACGTATTTGGTTTGTGATCGATGAGCTCGATGCACTTGGCAAAATTAATGGCCTCAAAGACGCGCTCGCGCGCGTGCGTAAGTTCGGTGGCCGCTGTGTGCTGGGTTTTCAGTCCATCGCGCAGGTGTCCGGCACCTATGGTGACGCCGAAGCTCAGACGATTGTGGAGAACTGTGGTAACACGCTGATTCTGCGCTGCTCGGCGAGTGAGCGGGGTGGGACTGCCCAGTTCGCCTCTAAACTGATCGGTGAGCGCCAAGTCAGCCGCGACACAGTGAGTCACTCTCGGCCCAAGAGGATGAGTTTGATGGGTGGGCGCGGCGAGCAGGGGCGGGAGACTGTGACGCGCGCGACGAGTCTAACCACTGAGCCCGCGGTTATGGCCGCCGAGATCGAGCAGTTGCCTGATTTACACGGCTATTTGAAATTAGCCTCGCGCAGTGATTGGCTGCGGGTGCAAGTGACTCAACCATAAGTGGTTAGCTGGTTGGTTGGAGGGCTCAGGTCGGCGCGCGTGCTGCGTGTATTACTGCAGTTTCGGTTCAAGCGGAAACTGGCTTAGGATGTCGTGGCCGGTTTCGGTAATCAGCACCTGCTGCTCCAGTTTAATGCCTTCGCTGCCACCGACTTCACCGATATAGCTCTCGACGCAAACGGTCATGCCAGGCACAAAGGTGCCATCCATCAGGGTCGGGTCGTTAGGGTCAATGGCAATGCCGGGCCATTCGTCAACCAAACCAACGCCATGGGCGACACAGCCATAGTTCTGTTGCGCAAAGCGTGCCGGAATCGGCCACGACGTTTGTGTGTATTCGCGAAAACTAAGGCCGGGGCGCAGGAGGGCACAGTTAGTCTCTACTTGCTCAACCGCCAGCGCGTACAGGGTCTTTTGTTGGGGGGTAGGTGTGCCATTACCGCAATAAAACGTGCGACTGACATCGCTGCAATAGCCATACGGGCCAATCATGTCGGTGTCAAAACTGACCAAGTCGCCCGCCTGAATAATGCGGTCCGATGCCTCTTGCAGCCACGGGTTTGTGCGTGGACCTGAGCTTAATAGGCGCGTCTCAATCCACTCGCCGCCATGCGCAATATTTTCATAGTGTAAGTGGGCCCATAATTCGGTTTCAGTGATGCCTGGGCGCAAATTGTCGTGCATGCGCTGCATACCGATATCACACACCGCAAGCGAGCGGCGCATGCAGGCGATTTCATCAACGTTTTTTATCGAGCGTGCGAGTTCCAGCATCCGCTGCCCCTCGACCAACTCAAATCCTTCCACCCGCAGTGCATCGATCCCTTGTAGGTCAGAGCGATCCATTGCAAGACGTTTGGCACTGGCGCCCATCAGTTGGGTCACCGCTGCGCGGATCTCTTGCGCCCACTCTTTAACGATCCGATCCGCATGTTCAGCGACGAACTGAAAGCCATACGCGTTCGTAAATCGTTTCTCGGACACCTCGGGGATATTAAGCGGCACTGCCAAACAGTTCTGGTTCGGGTAGTCAAAGAGGATTGATGGGCCCTCAGCAGGTACGAGGCAGTAACGTGCGGGATTATGCAGCAGCCACACGGACATGTTGCGTGTGTCGGTGGCATAACGAATGTTGACCGGATTATTGAGTAGTACCGCCGCGCAGTCATTCGCACGGAGTTGCTCTTGCACACGCGCATAGCGGTAAGCCCGCATGCGAGCGATATTCACCAGCAGTGCCGACTCACGAGCCGTGTCGTGCTGGATAAGACAACCGGCAGTAATGGGGTGTGGCATAGCGACTCCGCGCGGTCATGGGTAGCATGCAGTCAGCAGAGCAAGGCGGGGCGTCGTGTTGCGCACCTTGGCCCACTGCCGCGCGGGTTGCCGCGCTGCGCTTACCGTGATTTGGGCAGCATACAGGAGCGCTCGATGGGTGTTAACGCATTCAGTCGGGGCTGTTCTAGGTAGAGCCTCCTTTGGCAGGACACACAGTGGTAAAGGCGGGCTCATAGGGGACGGTTTTTGCTCGGCTCGCCAGTGAAAACTGCTAATTTGTTTGGGTATTGGTTGCGCCCACGGGGGCGGGTGCTATCATTTGCACCTTCGTGAGGGGCGGTAGCTCAGTTGGTAGAGCGTCGCGTTCGCAATGCGAAGGTCGGGAGTTCGATTCTCCTCCGCTCCACCAGTGTGTCTGGGCACGTCGGTGCCCGCCTGTACTCTCCGAGCCCCGGTAGCTCAGTTGGATAGAGCGCGCCCCTCCTAAGGGCGAGGTCACAGGTTCGACTCCTGTTCGGGGCGCCAAATACACCTGACGTCGACCGCTCATCGCGAGTTCGACACGTGCATAAAAAAACCCCGGTCATGCCGGGGTCTAGTCATTGATATGCGTATCGCGTATCAGCGCATCGCGATACGGTTGTCTTTGGGATGACCCGCCGCAAGGGCGAGTTGAATCGCTTTGTTGGTGGCTTGAATGTCGGCCATCTGGGTTTTTAAATCACGCAGTTCGGCTGCCTGACTTGCCAGACGCTCCTCTTGCGAGGCCAAGGTTTTCGCTTGTGCTGCTACAATCGCATGTTCCTTTTGGAACTCGTTGAGCAATAGCGACGCAATGAGGTGATAGGCCACCGTCTCGGGCTCACCTTTTTGGTTCAGCACCACGAGTTCCGGAAAGACGTCGTTCACTTCTTCCGCGATCAGACCGTACTGCAGTGGCTTTTTGCCAAACTCATCCGCCTGCTTATACTGAAATGTCACTGGACGCAGTTGCAGTAAACGGTTGCTGGCATCGGCCATCGGGTGGATATTTTCTTTAAAACGGCGGGAAGACGATGCCACGCCTAGTTGTCCCGTTGAGCTGACGATCACCGCTGAGCCCGTAACGGTAGCCCCATTGATGCCGAACACAAACGTTTTGGTCTGTGATCCGCTGCCAATCCGAATCGTACCGCTTTCGACAGCTCCGGTGTTGCCGATGTAGATCGAGTTACTGCCGGTGGTTTGTGCGCTGCCTGCGGCAGTACCAATCGCGATGTTGTTGCTACCGGTTGAAATATTGAGCGCTTGAAAACCAACGGCGACGTTATTTATGCCAGTCGCATTCGTATTAAGCGCTTGGTGTCCGACTGCGACGTTGCCATTGCCACTGGTGTTGGCATTCAGTGCAGAGCCAACTCCAATATTGAAGGTGCCAGAGGTGTTGGCGTAGAGCGCCGATGCGCCGAGCGCAACGTTATTACTACCAGTATTGCTATACAGCGCTTGATAGCCCACCGCGACGTTGCCGGCACCTAAAATGTTGCTGTACAGCGCTTGATAACCAACGGCAACGTCGTTGCCACCAGTCGTGTTCGTATTCAGTGCGCTATAGCCCACAGCGACGTTGTTGGCGCCAGTGGTGTTGGTGTTAAGCGCTGGCGAGCCGACCGCCGTGTTAAAATTCGCCGTGTTGGTGTAGAGCGATTGGTGCCCGATCGCGACGTTGTTGGTTCCGCTGACATTGGCATTGAGTGCTTGAGAACCAATAGCGATGTTCTTCTGACCCGTCGTATTTCTATACAGCGTATTGAAGCCTACCGAGATATTGTTGCTGCCCGTGGTGTTGTATGTGAGTGCAGAGAATCCAACAGCTGTATTGTTGGCACCAGTGGTCAGGGCTGTTAACGCTTGATAACCAAATCCGGTGTTGTTGATTGCTCCACTGCCACACGGTCCCGTCTTTTCCACACAGGCGATCCCAGTGCCGCCCGTGTAGTTGTAAAGCCCGTCATAAAACACGTATGTCTGCTGGGGCGCGGCAAGCGTCAAAGCGGGGACTAGCGCGAGTGCCGCAGACCATCGACTTGGGTGACTAATTTTCATTGGACGATTCATTGAAAGATGATACCTCAGAAGGAGGCCTGTCGACGTCGATGGGCGGGTGATCACCGACCGTCTTTTGGCACTGGCAACACGTACATGAGCGGAACTGTACTCCTAACCCATTGAAAATACAAAGGTTAATTATGTTAAATAGCGACTGATGTGAGCTGTTTTAGCGCTGACTGACGGGGTACGGGGTACCGGTCTGACAGGGAGCGTGAGCGGTGCGTCTTCAGCGGGGTGTGGCTACGCGCCGCGCACCGCCGCCAAAGCGGAAAGGCCACAACGCCTTGTGTGGCAATCGTGTGCTCGTTGGCGCGTCGCCTCACTGGTGGGCAAGAGGCAAGCGCCTAGTCATGCGGGCGACGCTGCAGCGCGTTTGACCGCATGAGGTCGGATCGTCGACACTGCCCCTAGTGCCGCTCTGGAGCCAAAAACCGGTTGGCAGCCCGCGATGGGAGCGATGCCGTACCAAAATCAGCGTGCGTTTTAAGGGGTTATTGTGACATGCAGCGGGGCGCGTTCTACCTGTTCGTCCTGTCGGTCGTGGTACAGCTGGTGCTCGTGGGTAGCGCTGATGCGGTGCCATCGTTTGCCCGGCAAACGGGTATGGCGTGCTACGAGTGCCACGTGAGCTGGCCGGAGCTCACACCGGCGGGGCGGCGCTTCAAGCTCGGTGGGTTTGTGCTGAATTCGACGGCGGATGACGAACGACGGCCCGTCTTGTCGTTAAACGAAGTGACGCCAGCGCCGCGCATCCCCTTAGCTTTCGAGCTTGAATTATCAGGAACCCACATCAACGCACTACCACCTCCAAATGCGGTGGGCTACATCCCCCCAAACAACCATTTTGGGATTCAAGAATTGAGTGTTCTGCTGGCCGGCCAGATCGTCGGACCCGTGGGCTGCTTTTGTGAGTTGACCTATCATGGCGATACCAAAAAAATACGCGCTGAGATTATCGACGTGCGCATCGCACACGAATGGCACGGTGAGCATGCTCAGGCGATTTATGGCCTGAGCCTCAATAATTCTCCGTCGATCACCGACATCTACAACACAACGCCCAACTGGGGCTGGCCGTATTCTTCCTCAGCGCTTGCTGCCACACCAGTCGCGAATACGCTGATCAATGGACGCCTTCAGCCCGAGGTGGTGGCTGGACTCACTGCCTACGGACTGTACAATAATATTTTGTACGCGGAAGCGGGTGTCTACGCGGCGATACGCCGTGGCTACCGAGTCGAGACGCGTGGTGTGCCGCAGGGTGACTTGTCGGATATTCGTGGTGGCGTGCCTTATTACCGTTTTGCGCTACAGCACGAGTGGCGTCGCGGTCGTTATTCTGCTGAGATCGGAACCTTTGGTCTTGCAGCAGATATTTTTCCAGCCACCATGTTTGACGCGCCGCTAACCGATCACTACCGTGATGTCGGGTACGATGCGCAGTTCCAATACAATAGCCGTGCCCATCGCTTTAGTTTGCAGGCGCGGTATGTAAAAGAAGAGCAAGTTCTGAACGCCGAGTACTTGATATATCAGTCAGACACGCTTCGAAATACGGTGCACCAAATCGACGGGAAGGTGAGTTACTTTTACAAGGGCCGATACGGCATGAGTATCGGATACCAGCAGACGACGGGATCCACCAATAGCTACTTGTACAGACCGGCGGGTAGTATTAACGGTGACCCGAGCACTCAAGCGGCTATCGGCGAGTTAACCTACGAGTTCGCCTTGCCCGGCCAGAACAGCCGTCCCCATACACGCCTGAAACTGCAGTACACCGATTACAGTAAGTTCAATGGTGCGACCGCAAACTACGATGGTTATGGCCGCAATGCACGTGATAACAACGCCATTTATCTTGTGCTGCATGCGCTGTATTAGTTTTAAAAATGAATCGTGCCATACATGGCGGGCTTGCTGGGGCCGGAAGTTTTGTGGTCAAGCAATGGCTTTGTGGCGGTATTTGCACCTAAAAAAGCGTGCTGCGCTCGCTATGTGCTTATTGGAAGCTGCCAATGCGTGTAGACTGCGAACACTTGAGCAAATGGATTTGCTTCAGACGCGTGCAAATTTATTAGCGGATACCGTCATGCAAATTCGGCGATCCTATACGAAGTGTCCCAGTACCCAGCCATTGAATCGGCGAGCGTGCTCAATGCATCTGCCAAGCGGATTTAGCGCGCTGTGCGTAGCGCTCAGCATGGCAGTGAGAGCTTCGGCCGGCGAGATTGCGCTGTCGGTTGAAGATGCGCGCGGGCGGCCGTTGCCGGAGGCTGTGGTTTATTTGATGTCCGATAAGTCAAGTGCGGTCCACGCACCCACGAGTGTCATCATTGACCAGCGGCACAAGCAATTTATTCCCGAGATCACAGTTGTTCAAACAGGAACCGCGGTCAGTTTTCCGAACAACGACAGCATTCGGCATTCGGTGTATTCGTTTTCACGCCCAAAACAATTTCAGATCAAACTCTATGGTGGCAGGACGCCACCGCCTGTGGTGTTTGATAAGGCTGGTGTTGTAGCCATCGGTTGCAATATTCACGACGAGATGGCGGCATGGGTCGTGGTGGTGGACACGCCCTATTTCGCCAAGACCGATCCGAGTGGCGCGCATGTGTTTACAGATCTCGCACCAGGCGCTTACCAAGCCTTTGCTTGGTATCCCGAAATGGAAACTGCGCGAGGACCCGTAAAGCTGGTTGTGGGTGAGGGTCCCACTGTGACCGCACGTGTACACCTCAATGTCACGCCATTGGTGAATGAGTCCCACTGATGACACGTCTGTCGCTCAAATGGCGTCTCGTGGCGTTCTTTGTAGCGCTACTGATTGTGATTGAATGTGCAACACTAATTATTGTTGATCGCACAGCGTATCGCTCTGCTTATGCTCGTGTTGAGACGGATATGCGCCAGGGACAGCAGATGGCGAACCAGCTGCTGCTCGACGATGCGCAGAACCTGCGTATCGCGGCAATCGCCATGGTCCGCGACTTCGCATTTCGTGAATCCGTGGTGGTTGGGGATCACGACACAGTCGTTTCAGTGCTCGATAACCTCGCGCGGCGTATACACGCAAGCGCTGCTCTTTTTCGTGATCTAACGGGACGTTTGACGTCCAGTAAGCCTGAGATTGAGCAACTCTTAAGCGCCAAGCTCAACGACAGCAGTGTGCTCGGTGAGGCGGCAATGGCCGAGGAGCCGCAGGTCATCCTCGTGGGTGGACGTGCGTATCGGCTGATCGGGGTGTCGGTGCACGCACCAAACCGTCTCGGCGACGTTTTTTTGCTGTTTCCGATCGATATGGCGCTAGCCCAGCAGTTCGGGCGACTGGTCGGTGCGGAGGTGTCCTTTTATGCCGCGGGGCCTGCAGGCTATACGCTACTGACCTCGACGCTACCCGGCACTGATGCGCAGCATATCAGCACGCTGTTAGCACAAGCCCCAGGGCTTGCCAGTGACTTGCAGGCCGAGTTGAGCGATGGCGCGCACGTCGGACGCACCTTTGCGCTTGGAGCCACTGGTGGAGATCAAGTGCGGGCAGTCCTTGACCGTCCGCTTCAACCGGAACTGGTTGGGTCGCACCGGTTGCGCATCCTGCTGATTGTGCTTGCAAGCGCAGGCACGCTGCTTTCCCTGTTCGCCAGCATTTGGATCGCGCGAGGAGTGACTCGGCCGCTCGCGCGTTTAGGTCACGCCGTCGGACTCATTGCAGCAGGCGATTACCGGCTGCCGATTGTTTTAGAAACCCAAGATGAAGTCGGTGCTGTTGCGCTCGGGCTCGAGAGTATGCGGGTCGGTATACAGGAGCGTGAGGCGCGGATTTCTGAGCTCGCCTATACGGACTCGGTTACAGGATTGGCGAACAGTAACCACTATGTCCGCGCGCTTGAGGCGCATGTGGCGTCCGCCGTAGAGCGCAGCGCAGAGTTATCGATCGCGGTGCTGAGTGTCGATCGGTTCGCACAGATTAATAGCTCCTTAGGTCACGCGACAGGCGATGCCATTGCTCGCGCGATTGGGGAGCGCTTGACCTCCCTTGTGGACTCGCATGAAGCGCTCGCTTCGTGCGCTCGCCTTGGTAGTGACGAATTTGCAGTGGTTTTTCCTGGACAGAACACTTTGCAAAGTGAACAGCTTGTCAAAAAAATCTATGCGCACTTATTGCCCCCATTTTCGTACGAGCGGCAAGCAATCGATGTGCGTGTCACCTGTGGAGTCGCTTCGTTAAGTGAATACGCAACCACCTGGCAGGGCCTGTTGCGACATGCCTACGTGGCCTTACAAGCGGCGCAACGCGCGAAAGACATGGTCGCGGTATTTAACCCCGCCCTTGATGATAGTCAGCGCGAACACGTGTCGCTATTGGGTCAGCTACAGCGGGCATGCGAGCACAACGAGCTGATGCTGCACTTTCAACCAAAAATCGAACTCATCACCGGGCGCGTGATTGGAGCCGAAGCGCTGTTGCGCTGGAACCATCCTGACCGTGGGCTCGTGGCACCCGATGCGTTTATCCCATTCGCTGAACAAACCGGCTACGTGACAGCGCTCACTCATTGGGTCATTGGCGAGGCGATTCGTCAGTTAACCGAATGGCAGCGCGCCGGTATCGATCTACAAGTGGCAATCAATCTGTCGGTGCGTGACTTGGTCTCGCAACAGTTGCCTGATTACGTGGCGCGGATGGTGCAGAGCAGTGGTATCGCAGCCCAGCTTTTACGATTTGAGGTGACCGAGTCCGCTTACTTACAAGACACAGCGCGCGCGATACCTGTGTTGCATGCGCTGACCAGTGCAGGTCACCGGATCTCGATCGACGATTATGGTACTGGATATTCTTCTTTGAGTTACTTGCGCGATCTACCGGTGGATGAGCTCAAGATTGATCGCTCATTTATCAATGGGTTTGTCAAAGAGCCTGCGCTCGGTACCATTGTGCAGTCGACGATCCAGATGGCCCACGGCTTAGGACTTAAGGTGATTGCGGAGGGAGTAGAGACCGACGCCGAGCGCCTAGCGCTGATTGAGTTGCACTGTGATGCGATGCAAGGCTACTTAGTCGCCCGCCCCATGGCCGCGGGAGTCTTTGCAGATTGGCTCAAAAGCTACGCATTGACGAGTGAGCGCGCGCGTGCCTAAGAGCGTACGCGCGCCGCCCTCATTGTTGCCTACTGCGCTTCAGAGCGCGCCTAGTGCACCCCTAGTGGACTCCTAAGCCATCGGTGGTGTGGTAATTGGGGTAGGGCGGCTTCGGGTGTGGAACCTGCGGGCTTACCGTCAGCGCCTGCATGGCCGCTGCAATCGCGGCTTCCAGTTGGGGGTCACGGCCTAACCTGACGAGGGCCGGGTCCCGCTCAACGTCGATGTCAGGCGCAATCCCTTGGTTCTCGACCTCCCATTGGCCGTCAAGTCCGTAGATCGCGCCGCTCGGTGCGGTCACTGAGCCGCCATCAATCAGTTCCGGATAGCCGCCAATACCGACAAGGCCGCCCCAGGTGCGCTTGCCAACCAGTGGCCCGAGTCCTGCTTTTCGAAAATACCAGGGCAGTGCATCGCCACCGGAGCCGGACATTTCATTGATCAGCAATACCTTTGGTCCATAGATCGCTTGCGAGGGACTCGACCAGTCGAGCCCCTCGCGGGTCGTGACTTTACTCATCAACGGCCGGCGTAGTAAGTCCACAATGTAGTCCGCGATCTGACCGCCTTCGTTGTAGCGCTCGTCTAAAATCAGTGCCTCTTTACCCACCTGCGGAAAGAAGTAGCGATTAAACGACGTGTAGCCACCGCCACCGGTGTTAGGGACATAGGCATACGCGACGCGACCACCTGTGGCCTCGTCCACGCGACGCCGATTCGCCTCGATCCACGCACGATTTCTAAGTGCGGTTTCACTCGCGAGCGGCACGACAGTGACGTCGCGGGCATTTTTTCCATCCGCTGTGGCGCCTACACGTATCACGGTCTGACGGTTGGCAGTGCCTTCTAGCGCACCATAGACGCTCTGCGCTGCTGTCAGTTCGCGGCCGTTGATGGCTAGTAGATAATCACCCGCATGGACATTCACGCCAGGTGGTGTCAGTGGGGCTTGTAGTTCGGGGTTCCAGTTCTCCCCATCGTACACGCGCGCAAACCGGTAACGGCCATTTTCGAGCCGATAGTCTGCGCCTAACAGGCCGCCCTTGACGCGCTCAACGACGGGCCCGTCACCACCATTGACGAACATATGGCCAATGGTCAGCTCACCGAGTGCTTCGTTCAGCAGATAGGTCAGTTCATCACGCGAGGCCAGTTCAGACAGATACGGCCGGTATTTTTCAGCTGCTTTGGCAAGATCAAGGCCATGATGGTTCGGGTCATAGAGGAAATCGCGCTCAATGCGCCAAGTCTCCGCGTAGATCTGTCGCCAGACAGCACGTGGATCGACATAGGTCTCCCAGCCATCGAGCTTTAAAGGCCCGAAGCCAGGTTTAGGCGCGCCATTCGCTGTCTCATCGGTGGCAGCAACCGTCCACGCGTCGGCGCGCTTATACAAGAGCTTGAGCCCGTCGCGTGAGACGGTGTAATCGCTGACGTTCTCCAAGAGCTTGTCGAGCTTCTTTTTTGAGACTTCAAATCGCCACACGCTTACCAACGGCTCGCTCGCTGCATCGGCGCTTTGAACCTCAGGCGCTTCACCAAGCAGCAACACACCGGTTTTTGGGCTGGTCAGTGCGGTGTAATTGCGCGCGGGAATCGGCAGGCTGAGAATGCGCTGCGCCATACCCTCAAGATCAACAGTCACGCTGACAGGACTTGCCTTTGCAGCATCGGGGCTTTGGCAATTGGGGCAGGGCTTCGCTGTGCTCGTCACGGTCTTTGGTGCGGGCTCTTCATCGCTAGGCGGCGCCAGTGGCGAGGGCGCGTCTTTTGCCAGCACAGCCACATACACGCTACGGGTGACGCGGTGCTCGTTGCTCGACATGTCGAGACCTTGCACGGTCAGACCCACGTTGGTTGAGGCGGTGAAATACAGCAGCTTGCCGTTGATATCAAACGCGGGGTAGCGCACATCACTCATGCCATCACTGAGCATGTGTGCGCTGTGGGTTTGCAGGCTGTAAACAAACATTGCCGATAGTCCACTGGCAAGTTGCTTGCTATAGCCCAGCCATTTGCTATCAGGGGACCAGGTGGGGTCAAAATGGGGGCGTCCAAAACTTGCGTAGCTGGTGGTGTCGACATGCGTAGTCCGCTGATCTGACAATGTGACGTACCACAGGTTCAGCTTCTTATCCGTGTAGGCGATCCGGGTGCCGTCTGGCGACCAGACGGGCTCGTAGTAATACGAGGGCTTCGCATCAAGTCGGATGTGGCGTATCTCACCGAGTCCATCTTGGCGGCGCAGACACAGCTCGTACTCGCCCGACTCATCAGAAAAATACGCGATCAAGGTGCCATCGGGTGACCAGGATGGATCGCGATCCGCAATGGCCGTACTGCGGGTGAGGTTACGGATATCACCTTGCTCGGTGGGCACGGTGTAGATATCGCCGCGCACTTCAAACACAGCGCGGGCGCCAGTGGGGGAGAGCCCGAAATTTCGAATCTGCGCCGCGTTCACCTTCGCATAATGTGGCCGGACCTGCGGCAAGTCGCCGTGAATACTGATCGTCACGTTACGCGCGGTGTGTGTAGCGGTGTCATAGAGCTTGATCGCCCCAAACTGCTCGATGACCACCGCATCTGGCGCGGCACTAATGGACTTAAAGTCGAGGCCATCGCTGTGCAGCGCCTCCTTCACAACGCCGGTGGTGGTGTCATACACAAATAGGCTCACGGGACCGGCGCGGTCCGATAAAAAATACACGCTCTGACCAACCCAGATCGGGTGATGATCGTTCGAATTCTCACGCGGGATTGCTTTGATGCTGGAGTCCTTCAGATCCATGATCCACACCGGAGTCGTTTGGCCGCCGCGGTAGCGCTTCCACGCCTCTTGCCACTTCGCATGGGGCACATACGCAATGTGGGTGCCGTCGGGCGACAGACTCGCCTCTGTCGCCGAAGGAACGGGCAGAGGCTCAGGAAAACCGCCCGTTGTGCTGACGGTATAAAGCTGACTCTCGTCGTGATAAAAGCTGTTAGCAGCTGAGGAGTACAGCACCCGCTGCCCATCGGGGCTCCAGCCACGCACGGACTCGTCTGCCGGATGAAAGGTTAGGCGCCGGGGCACACCGCCGGTCACAGGCACCACGAAGACATCACGGTTGCCGTCGTATTCGCCGGTGAATGCGACCGTACTGCCATCAGGCGAAATGGCAGGGAGTGACTCACTGCCATTGCCAGCCGTTAGGCGAGTTGCCTCACCGCCCGTGCGCGGTACTATCCACAGGTCGCTGGCGTAGTTAAAGACCAAATGGGTCCGGTTTGCGGTGGGGTAGCGCAGTAAGAGCGGGCCTTGATCGGCCGATCCTGTCTGAGACGCCGTCGTCAAAGCGACTGCCGCCAGTACTAAAAACCAATCGCGCGCCATGGTCGTCTCCCACGTGAGTGTAGACACGAAGGCTAGCATGCACGACACCGCTCGCGCTGCGGTCTGTGTGGCCTAATTACGCGTCGGTCAGTAACTCACGCGATCGTCGAATGCCTTTTGTTGTCTGCGCGCGCATCCGCTACACTTTAACCCCCGACAGCAGTTGACGCTGTTGCTTCATAGAGACTGACCCGAGCATGAGCTCAAGCCTGAAGGATCAATTAGCGGCGTCCGGCTTGTCAGCCGGCAATGGTGCATACGTCGATAGCCTCTACGAGCAGTTTTTAGCAAATCCCGATGCGGTTTCATCTGCATGGCGGTTGGTGTTTCGCGACCTAGCAGGGGGCGGGCCGCCGGATGTGCCGCACGCACCCGTACGCGAGGAGCTTGCCACGCGCGCGTATGGAACGCCGCGCCGTGATGCGCCGCTGAGCAGTGGCGCCCAAACCGAAGCGGTGGCGAAGCAAGGTGCGGTCTCGCGCATGGTGCAGGTGTACTCTAATCGTGGCCACCTAGTGGCCAACATCGATCCTTTGGGGCTTGCGGATCGTCCGACACCACGTGTATTGCAACTCAATTATTTTGGACTGTCCGAGCAAGACTACGACACGGAATTTTTTACCGGGGCGAAGAGTGCGGCAATCGCGCCACGCATGAAGTTGCGCGATATTGTTGCGCAATTAAAGTTTATATACTGCGGCACGATCGGCGCTGAATTTGCGCATGTCTCAGATAGTGACGAGCGGTTGTGGTTGCAAAAGACCTTTCAAGACCGTCGCCTGGAACACCGCTTCACGGTCGCAGAGCGACGCAATCTTCTGTGGCAACTCACTGCAGCAGAAGGTTTAGAGCGCTACCTCCACACAAAATACGTCGGTCAAAAACGCTTCTCACTGGAAGGCGGCGATTCGCTGATCGCGATGCTGGATGATTTGATCCAGTATGGCGGTGGTCAGGCAGTGGAGGAGTGCATCATCGGGATGGCGCACCGTGGCCGCTTGAACGTCCTGGTGAACTTGCTCGGCAAAGCCCCGTCACAACTGTTCTCGGAATTTGAGGGCAACTACGATATCGCGCATCTGCGCGGCTCGGGCGACGTGAAGTATCACAAAGGCTTCTCAGCGGATTTGCGGACGTCTCACGGCAATGTCCACGTCGCACTCGCCTTCAACCCCTCACATCTTGAGATTGTTAATCCTGTTGTTGAAGGGTCGTGCCGGTCACGACTTGATCGACGGGGCGATACAGTGGGTAGCAGCGTGCTGCCGGTACTGGTGCATGGCGACGCCGCGTTCGCGGGCCAAGGCGTGGTCATGGAGACCTTGCAGCTTAGTCAGGCGCGTGGCTTTTACACGGGTGGCACGGTGCACTTGGTGATAAATAACCAAGTGGGCTTCACGACGTCCGATCCGCGCGACGCGCGCTCGACGCTGTATTGTTCGGATGTGGCGAAGATCGTTGAGGCGCCTATCTTCCACGTCAATGGCGACGATCCAGAAGCGTGCGTGTTTGTTACTCGCTTGGCGCTCGATTACCGCCGGACCTTCCACAAGGACGTGGTGATCGACCTCGTGTGTTACCGGCGGCACGGCCATAACGAAGCGGATGAACCCGCAGCGACGCAGCCGGTGATGTATCAGACCATACGCCAGCATCCAACGACACGTCAGCTGTATGCGCAGCGACTCGTGACTGAGGGGGTGTTGAGCGCCGACGATGCCACGCGGATGGTTGAGGAGTATCGTGACGGGCTAGACCAAGGCAAGCCGCAGGCGCGGGCGGCGCTGGGCATGATTGGTAACCAGTACACCGTCGACTGGTCACGACACCTATCGGCAGACCCGCGTGAGGTGGTCCCCACCGGCGTACCCGTCACGCAATTGAAAGAGTTAGGCGCACGCCTGGTCGCGATACCGGCTGACTTTAGTTTGCATCCGCGGGTCGCCAAGATTTACGAGGAGCGCGCGCAGATGCTTGCTGGCAGTGCGCTGCTTGATTGGGGCGCGGCCGAGACACTCGCCTACGCCTCGTTAGTCGATCAAGGCTACGCGATTCGCTTAACCGGACAAGATAGCGGGCGCGGTACGTTTTTTCACCGGCATGTCGTGCTGCACGACCAGAACTCGGATCGGGTGCACACGCCGCTTGCGACCATGACGCGAGAAGCGAAGTTTCGGGTCACAGATTCGGTCCTCTCGGAGGAGGCTGTGCTCGGTTTTGAGTATGGCTACTCAACAACAACACCCGACACGCTCGTGATTTGGGAGGGTCAGTTCGGCGATTTTGCCAACGGCGCTCAGGTGGTGATTGATCAGTTCATCAGCTCTGGCGAGTCGAAGTGGGGTCGCGTGTCGGGACTGACGCTGCTATTGCCTCATGGGTACGAGGGGCAAGGTCCGGAGCATTCCTCGGCTCGACTCGAGCGGTTTCTACAACTGTGTGCGGAGTTCAATATGCAGGTGTGCGTGCCCTCAACGCCTGCCCAAATGTTCCACATGGTGCGCCGCCAAATGGTGCGCGCGCTGCGTAAGCCACTGGTCGTCATGACGCCGAAGAGTCTGCTGCGCCATAAAATGGCAGTCTCGTCCTTAGAGGATTTGGCCAAAGGCAGTTTCTTAACGGTCATTGATGAGACCGACGCGTTGGCAAGTGATGGCGTGCGCCGCATTGTTTTCTGTAGCGGCAAGGTGTACTACGATTTACTTGAGCAACGCCGGGCCAGTGCAATCAATGATGTCGCGTTGGTGAGACTGGAGCAGTTATACCCATTCCCAGCGGATGAGTATGCAGCCGTTCTCGCTCGGTACCCCAATGGGCGCGAGATTGTCTGGTGTCAGGAAGAGCCACAAAATCAGGGTGCGTGGTACCAGATTCGCCATCGTTTGCAGGAGCGGCTCTCACGGGCTGACGTGCTGTACTACGCCGGGCGCGCTGGTGCTGCAGCCCCGGCAGCTGGAATTTACAAGTTGCATGTAGAGCAGCAGCAGGCGCTAGTGAATGCTGCCTTGCGTGGAGTAGGGGTTGAGGATCCGGTGCGTGGCACCGTGACGTTGACGAGTGCGGATACCACGAACGCCACTGTTAGGAAAAAGTCATGACGATCGAAGTGCGTGTACCACAGCTTCCTGAATCTGTCGCCGATGCAACCTTGGTTGCCTGGCATAAGAAACCGGGCGATAGCGTACGGCGTGACGAGAATCTCGCGGATCTGGAGACCGACAAAGTCGTACTTGAGGTGCCAGCACCCGCGGATGGGATTTTGCGGGAGCTATCAGCAGCCACGGGCGCTGTCGTCACGAGCGGCGTGTTGCTCGCGTTGATTGATGAAGGCGCCATCACGTCGAGCAGTGCTAAAGGGGTGAGTGCGAGTGACTCGCCGAGCAGTGAGGCGGCAATGACCTCTACAGCAGACGCGAGTGATGGCACGGCGAGTACCAAGGTAGCGCCCGCTGCACGTCGCATGCTCGATGAGAAAAAAATGAGCACCAGCGATGTCAGTGGCTCGGGCCGTGATGGCCGGGTCAGTAAGCAAGATGTCGTGCGGGCATTAAGCGCCAAGCCCACAGCAGCGGCGCGCGCCGCAAGCACCCCAAGCACCCCAAGCACCCCAAGCACCCCCCCTAGCACAGGCGGTCATGGTCGCACTGAGCAGCGCGTGCCGATGACGCGGCTGCGTGCGCGTATTGCGGCGCGCCTCGTTGAGGCGCAGGCGACTCAGGCCTTGCTGACGACGTTTAACGAAGTGGATATGACGTCCCTGAATGCCGCTCGAGGTCAGTACAAAGACCGCTTTGAGAAAGCTCATGGCGTGCGCTTGGGCTTTATGTCCTTTTTCGTGAAAGCGACTGTCGAAGCGTTACGCAAGTTTCCGGTCATCAATGCCTATGTCGATGGCACCGACGTGGTGTATCACGATTATTATGATATCGGCGTGGCGGTGTCCACGGATCGCGGCCTGATCGTGCCGATCCTGCGTGATGCGGATGCATTGAGTTATGCCGATGTAGAGCGGGCAGTGACTGGTTTTGCGACCAAAGCCCGGGAAGGCACGATTACGCTTGAGGACTTAACGGGCGGTACATTTTCCATTACCAACGGCGGCGTGTTTGGCTCGCTCATGTCGACGCCGATCGTGAATGCGCCGCAAAGCGCGATCCTTGGCATGCATAAGGTGCAGGATCGCGCCGTGGTGGTTGCAGGCCAGGTCGTCGTGCGACCGATGATGTATTTGGCCCTGACCTATGATCATCGAATCATTGATGGACGTGAAGCGGTACAGTTTTTGGTGACGATCAAGGAATGCTTGGAAGATCCTGCTCGTTTACTGTTGCAACTTTAAGGTGCAACCCCCTCTGTAGATTGAAGGACGCGCAGTCATGAGCGAGACGTTTGATGTGATAGTCATCGGTGGTGGTCCGGCCGGCTACCCTGCCGCCATTCGGGCGGCTCAAAACGGGCTGTCGGTCGCCTGTATCGATGATTGGAAAAACTACGACGGCACGCATGCCTTCGGTGGGACCTGTCTCAACGCAGGCTGCATCCCGTCAAAAGCGCTACTCGAGTCCTCGGAGTTAGTCCATCGCGCCCGTGAAGAGTTCAAGGTGCATGGTATCCAAGTGGGTGCCGTGACCGTGGATCTTGCGCAGATGCAAAAGCGCAAGGCTGGGATCGTCAAGAGCTCAACGGTTGGTATCGTGGGTTTGCTGAAGGGCGCCAAAGTGACCGCCCTTCCGGGGCACGGTCAGTTACTCGCCGGCCCGCAGGTGGAGTACACCGCGCTCGATGGCCAGAAAAAAGTATTGCACGCGACCCATGTGATTCTCGCCAGTGGCTCAACGCCGATCGATCTGCCATCAGCTCCTGTGAACGGCAAAGAGATCGTGGACAGCTGGGGAGCGCTTGAATTTGACACCGTCCCGAAGCGCTTAGGCGTGATTGGTGCGGGCGTCATCGGCCTTGAACTTGGCAGCGTGTGGCGACGCTTAGGAGCCGAGGTCGTGATGCTCGAGGCGGCACCTCAGTTTCTGCCCATGGCGGACCAGGCAGTGGCCAAGGAAGCGCAAAAGCATTTTAAAAAACTCGGTCTTGATATACGCCTCGGCGCGAAAGTAACCGGCGCGCGTGTGACGGGTGATGGCGTGAGCGTTAATTTTGTCGACAGCAAAGGCGAGCAGTCGCTCACCGTCGATCGCTTAGTTGTCGCCGTGGGTCGCAAGCCGCGCACCGCGGGCGTGTTTGCGACTGACTCGGGCGTGACACTCGATGAGCGCGGCTTTATCGCAGTCGATGCGGAGTGTCGCACGGGTGTGCCCAACGTCTGGGCAGTCGGCGATTGCGTGCGCGGTCCGATGCTTGCGCATAAAGCCAAGGAAGAGGGCGTCATGGTGGCGGATCTGATTGCGGGTCATCATTCGGACGTGAATTACAAGTTAGTACCCTCGGTGATTTACACAGCCCCCGAGATCGCGTGGGTCGGCTTAACCGAAGAGCAGGTGCAGGCGAGCGGCCGACCCTACAAGGTGGGCGTGTTTCCGTTCTTAGCAAGCGGCCGTGCGCGCGCCATGGAAGCGCCACACGGATTTGCAAAGCTGATCGCGGCGACTGACGACGATGAAATCCTCGGTGTGCATATCATCGGCCCGATGGCTGGCGAACTGATTGCGGAGGCGGTACTGGCGCTGGAATATTCTGCAAGCACAGAGGATCTACAGCGGACGATTCATGCACACCCGACGTTGTCTGAGGCGTTACATGAGGCGGCGCTAGCGGCGGACAAAAAGGCGATCGATTTTCCCAATCGTTAGTGGCGCGCGACCGTAAAGACGCCATTGAGCGCCTTGATGCGTTCCATCAAGCGCGCTAGCACCGCCAGACTGCTGACGCGGGTGGAAAGGCGCATCGCGGCTGTCCCGCTCGCGGCGTTGGTGTCGGTACTCATGCGCTCGATGCTTAAACCCGTATCGGCAAGTAACGCGCTGACATCGCGCACGAGGCCCCGGCGGTCGGCAGCATGAATCACGATTTCCACTGGAAACACACCGTGCTGTGCCGTGCCCCAGTCCACGGGTAGCACGCGTGCCGGCTGACGCTGCGCGATCCGCGCGAGGTTGCCGCAGTTGGCACGGTGTATGGTGACACCCCGCCCCACAGTCAAATAACCGCGAATGGCTTCGGGCGGGACTGGCCGGCAACAGCGCGCGAACGTGGACAGCAAATCGCCAACGCCCATCACAGAAATACCCTCAGTGCTGGTTGCGGCGGTTGCCGGATGGCTTGTGGGTAGTGACTCGCCAAGTTTCGCCTGTTGGCGCTCCATGGCAGCTGTCACCTGCGCCGCGGACAGATCACCGGCTCCGAGGGCCACGTACAAGGCTTCGGCATTCGCAAGACCAAGTGCACGCACAATCACCTCAACACTCAAGGTCGGGCCTTGCTGGCGCGCGAGCAGTCGATCACATACGGCGCGCCCGTCGCGTGCGTGCTGGTCGTGGTCCTTGGCCCGAAAATAGGCGCGGACCTTGGCGCGTGCGGATTTCGTCGCCAAGTAGCCTTTATTGGCGCTGAGCCAGTCTCGACTCGGAGTGGGCTCCTTGTGGGTGAGCACTTCCACCCGATCGCCGTTCGTGAGTGCGGTCGTCAACGGTACGATCTGGCCATTGATCTTGGCACCGCGGCAGCGATGGCCAAGGCTTGTGTGTACCTGATAGGCAAAATCAAGCACCGTCGCACCTGACTTCAGTTCAATCACAGCCCCGGTGGGCGTTAGCGCGTACACCTGCTGTGCGAACAGACTCCCGTGTAGGAAGGTCAGTGCATCCTCGCTGCTGCTCGGTGACAGGAGCGCGCGCAGTCGCGCGATGGTGTCGTCGACGCTACGCGCATGTTTGCCGCCATCTTTGTACCGCCAGTGCGCAGCCGCCCCAAGCTCGGCGCGCTCATGCATGGCCTGGGTCCGAATTTGCACCTCAATCAGTGCACCGGTGTCGTCGCGCACCAAAGTGTGGATTGATTGGTAGCCGTTGCTCTTCGGGTGGGCAATGTAATCGTCAAATTCACTCCCCACGAAGTGCCAAAGCGACTGCACCACGCCGAGTGCGGCGTAACAAGCCGGTACGTCACTGACCAGCACACGCAGTGCTCTAATGTCATATACATCTTTAAATAACAGTTGCTTAAGAGACATTTTTCGTAAAATACTGTAGATGTGCTTGGGTCGCCCCAGCACCTCGGCCGTGAGGCCTGCGCTGGTGAGGGCGGCACGTAATTGCCGAATGAGCGCCTGAATGTCGCGTTCGCGCTCTGTGCGACGGCTGCTTAAGAGCGACGCAATCTGCCGATAGGCAGCGGGGTCTTGATACCGGCAGGCATAGTCTTCTAGCTCCCACTTCAGGGCGTTTAAACCCAAACGGTTCGCAAGGGGTGCGTATATGCCAAGCGTCTGGGCGCTTAACCGTTGCTGGGTGGCAGTGTCGAGGCGCCGCGCAGTGCGCAGCCGCCAAAGTTGCTCGGCAATGCGCACAAGCACGAGTCTGGGATCTGACACCAATGCCAGCAGCATGCGGCGTAATGACTCAGCTTGAGTGGCGGTGACGGGCGCATCCGCGCAGGTCTCAGGCTCTAAATGCCCTAAGGTGAGGCAACCACGCACCAAGGCCAACTCAGCTGGGCTCAGTGCGGGCGTCACGGACTTCAAGTCGAGCACGTGACTTGCGATCAAGCTCGCCGCTACCGTGCCCACAACGGTGGTGGGATCTGGGTCTGTCTGGGCCACGATGGTGGCGATCGCGATCGCACGATCCCACGCGTCAGGCGCATGCTGACGGATCAGGGGTGTTAGGCGATCAGCGGCGACAGCGGCACTATGCGCGGCAGCAGTGTGGGCATCAATGTGGCTGGTTTCCATTGGGAAACATCCGGGTTAGCGGTGCTCTGTTGCAGCGATAGCGGTATCATAGCGCCTATGCAAGCCATGGCAGCCTACATCGATGCGTCGCGCTAGCTCCTGGCGACAATACAAGCCCGGCGCGAGCTCCATTGCCGTGCGTTCGCCGAGCGCCGTCAGGCTATCGGCCGTGCGCGTGCTTGGGATTGACCCCGGCTCACGGCTCACAGGTTTTGGCGTCATCGATAGTGATTCCACAGGGACACACTATGTGGCTGCCGGGACGGTGCGTACCACCGCCAAAGAGTTTACCGAGCGCCTCAAGGAAGTGTTTGTTGGTATGTCAAAGATTATCAATGAATACGCGCCTCATGAGATCGCGATCGAACGCGTGTTTTTGGCGCGCAACCCAGACAGTGCAATTAAGTTGGGGCAAGCGCGTGGAGCGGCGCTGTCGGCAACCTTCGCGTCTTCCGCCAGTATTCATGAGTACAGTGCGCGCGAAGTGAAGCAGGCAGTGGTCGGCTCCGGTGCAGCACAGAAGACCCAGGTGCAGCGCATGGTACGCGTCATGCTCGGCATCAAGAGCACCGAGCCGCTCGGCGCCGATGCGGCCGACGCACTTGCCATTGCGTTATGCCATGCCCACGGACGCGTGTTGCGTGCGCGCCTCGCCCACGTCACCGGTGCACACCCATGATCGGCTGGTTGCGTGGACGACTCAGCGCAAAGACGCCGCCTTCGCTTGTCATTGATGTCAATGGCGTGGGGTATGAGTGTGAGGCGCCCATGTCGACATTTTATACGCTGCCTGCAACCGGCAGCGAGGTCACGCTGCGCACGCATCTCGTCGTTCGGGAAGATGCGCATATCTTGTACGCCTTTAGCACCGATGAGGAGCGGCGCTTGTTTCGCGGCTTACTCAAGGTCACGGGTATCGGTCCTAAGATCGCACTCGCCATTTTGTCCGGCATGAGTGTGGACGTCTTCCTGCGCTGCATTGAGGCTGAGGACGTGGCGCCGCTTGTGCGCATTCCGGGCGTTGGGCGTAAGACCGCCGAGCGGTTGCTGATTGATATGCGGGATCGAGTGCGCGATCTGGGCGATAGTCACGCAGCGTTCGCGCCGCACGCTCCGGGCGAGACAAGCGCGCAGCACGAGGCCTATAGCGCGTTGTTGAGCTTGGGCTACAAGCCGGCTGAGGTCACGCGATTGCTCAAATCAGTGGATGAGCCCAACGCCACCACTGAGGAACTCATTCGTCACGCGTTAAAGTCTGCAGCGATTAGCTAATCACACGATAAAGTAGAGTCATGACCGATATCGAACGTACTGTGAGCGGTGTGAGCGCCAAGGAGGATGACTCCCTCGATCGCGCCGTGCGACCGAAGTTGCTCTCGGATTATGTGGGTCAACCGGTGGTTCGCAACCAAATGGAAGTGTTTATTGAGGCGGCGCGTCGGCGCGGTGAGGCGCTTGATCATTTATTGATCTTCGGTCCGCCAGGGCTTGGCAAGACGACACTTGCCCACATTGTTGCCAACGAACTTGGCGTCAGCCTCAAGCAAACGTCAGGGCCGGTGCTCGAGCGCCCTGGCGACCTTGCAGCATTACTCACCAACCTGCAGCCCCGTGATGTGTTGTTTGTGGATGAGATCCACCGCTTAAGTCCGGTTGTGGAGGAGATTTTGTATCCTGCCTTGGAAGACTTCCAGCTGGATTTGATGATCGGTGAAGGGCCGGCAGCGCGTTCCATCAAGCTCGATTTGCCGCAGTTCACGCTCATCGGCGCCACCACACGGGCGGGCCTACTCACGTCACCCTTGCGCGATCGCTTTGGGATCGTGCAGCACTTGGAATTTTACAGTGTGGATGACTTAGCCCGTATTGTGAGTCGCTCCGCGTCTATCTTAGGATTGAGCGTCGATGCGGGCGGCGCACGGCGGGTCGCGGAGCGCTCGCGTGGCACGCCGCGCATCGCCAATCGCTTGCTGAGGCGGGTACGTGATTACGCTGAAGTCAAGGCCGATGGTCGTATCACCGAGACGGTGGCCGCGGCGGCGCTCGATATGCTCGATGTGGATCGTTTAGGCTTTGATGTGATGGATCGGCGCTTGCTGCTGACCATTATCGAAAAGTTTGGTGGTGGGCCCGTCGGGGTGGATTCGCTCGCGGCGGCGATCGGTGAGGAGCGGGGTACGATTGAGGATGTGCTGGAGCCGTTTTTGATCCAACAAGGATTTTTGCTGCGTACCAATCGTGGGCGAATGGCCGCTCCCGCGGCGTATCTACATTTTGGCTTAAGCATGCCGGTGGGCTTGCCGCAAAATGGCGCACTGTTTCCGGACGGACCATAAGTGGCTGAGGCCTGGTCCTTGGCTGTGCGGGTGTATTGGGAAGACACCGATGCGGGCGGTATCGTCTACCATGCGGCCTATCTGCAGTTTATGGAGCGGGCGCGTACCGAATGGTTGCGTGCACGCGGCGTGGATCAGGTGGAGTTGCGAGCGAGTGCGCGCGTGCAATTTGCGGTTGTGGATATGCAAATTGATTGGCTACGGCCGGCGCGCTTTGATGATTTGCTGACCGTGACAGCGACTCTTGCAAAGAGCGGTGGTGCGAGTGGCACCTTTCGTCAGGAGGTGCGTCGATTAAACGAGGTGCTAGTGCAGGCAACCGTACGGGTTGCGGCGCTAGATGCCGATACTTTGAAACCTTGCCGGCTGCCGGCTGCTTTTGTTGAGTGAGTGATATGCCCACGGATGTAACCCCATCGGTTTTGGACTCGTCTTTTATTCACATGCTGACCAATGCGAGCTTTGTCGTGCAGCTGGTGCTCGCGACCTTGCTTAGCGCATCGGTGGTGTCTTGGGCTGTCATTTTTCGCAAAAGGCGCGCGATCTCGCTGACCCGGACTGCTGCTGAGTCCTTTGAGACGGCATTTTGGTCCGGAGGCGAACTGAGCGCACTGTATCAGGGGATCGAAGGCCGGGCGCTGCCTGCGACGGGAGTTGAGAGTATTTTCGAGTTTGGGTTTCGGGAATTTAATCGCTTGCGAAAGCAAACCGCGATCGATGCGCCTCAGCTGATGGAGGGTGCGCGCCGCGCTATGAAGGTGGCGCAGTTGCGCGAGATTGATCGGCTAGAAAATGGCCTTGAGATGCTCGCCACCATCGGCTCAATTAGCCCGTATGTGGGTCTGTTTGGTACGGTGTGGGGCATCATGCATGCATTTAGGGGACTCGCGAATGTGCAACAGGCCACCTTGCAGATGGTGGCGCCGGGCATTGCGGAGGCGCTCATTGCGACAGCGATCGGGCTCTTCGCAGCGATACCCGCCGTGGTGGCTTATAACCGTTTTTCTGACCAAGTCAGCCGGCTTGAACTGCGCTTCGATACGTTTATGGAAGAGTTCTCCACAATCCTCCAGCGCCACGCAGCGGCCCCACGGAGCCCTTGAACATGGCCGCAACCGGCAAACGCGGACGGCGCTTAATGGGTGAGATCAATGTGGTGCCGTACATTGACGTGATGCTCGTGCTTTTGATTATTTTTATGGTCACGGCACCCTTATTGACCCAAGGCGTGCAGGTGGATTTGCCGAAGGCGGCGGCAAACCCGGTGATCGATCAAAAACGCCAGCCGCTGGTGGTGAGCATCGATCGTGAGGGCCGCTGGTATCTCAATGTGGGCGATCACAAGACCGCACCGATTGAGGAGGCGGCCTTGAGTGATGGTGTGCGCGTGGTGCTTGGCCGCGATGCGCAAACACCCGTGCTACTCAAAGCCGACCAAAGCGTTCCGTACGGCACCGTGGTGCGCACGATGGTGCTGTTGCAGCATGCGGGCGCCACCCGTATCGGATTTTTGACAGACCCACCGAACACGCGTGCGGTGGGGTCCCCGGCTAGGAATTAGTGGTTTGC
Source organism: uncultured Pseudomonadota bacterium (assembly GCA_903832085.1). Lineage (GTDB taxonomy): Bacteria > Pseudomonadota > Gammaproteobacteria > Steroidobacterales > Steroidobacteraceae > CAIKZZ01. Next base: position 33,716 of record CAIKZZ010000026.1, read on the forward strand.
AGCAACTAGGCTTTCTGCGCGAGCACGGACCCGCGCTCATAGGCTCGGTCGTACTGCATGTGGGCTTAGGGATCTGCCTCGCGCTTGGCGCGTTGATTGCAGTGACACCCAAGATCACGCAGCCGCAGGCAATTGAAGGCTACCTCGCCAGCATGCCGAGTCGGCGCGTGCGGGGCGCGGCAGCGCCGACACCCCCACCGGCTGCGGCCCCTGCACCGGCGACACCGAGTCCAGCGCCGGTCACGCCCGCGCCTCAGCCGCAGCCCCAGCCACGCACGCAACCGGCACCACCCGCACCTGTCGCAAAAAAACCCGCTCCTGAGGCCCGTCCCACGTTGACGGAGACGACGGCGAAACAGCAGGAAGCGGCAGTGGCAGCGGCCCGGGCCGCTGCGCGTGAGGCGGAAGTCCGCAAGGAACAGGAGCAAAAAGCGCAAGAACTTGAGCGTCAACGAGTGGCAGAGAAGGCAGCGAAAGACAAAGCCCAAAAGGCTCTCGCCGAGCAGCTCGAGAAGGAGGCAGCACAGAAGCGGGAAGAGGCGCTCGCCGCGCGCTTGAAGGCTGAAATTGCGGAGAAGGCGCGTGCGACGGCGCTCGAAAAAGACGCGCGTGCCACGCGCGAGAAGGAGCTTGCGCGGCAGCTCGCAACTGAGGATCATCGCCAAGGGGCGGAGAATGCCGGCCTTTTAGGTCGGTATGTGGGTGAGTTGCAGGCGCGTATCGAGCGGGCGTGGATTCGGCCACCGAGTGCGGTTCATGGACTACATTGTGTGGTCCATGTGAGCCAAATTCCTGGTGGCACGGTAACCAATGTGAAAATAGCAGACTGCAATGCTGACTCCGCGGTGCAGCAATCGATTACCCTAGCCGTGTACCGGGCCTCGCCGTTGCCAGCGCCACCGGACGCGAGTTTATTTGAACGAAACCTGACGTTGATCTTTGCGCCGACGGAATAAAATAGGTGTTATGAATCGTTTATATAAAAAACTTCTAGGATGCATGGTTGCTGTGGGCTTAACCGCGTGTGCTCCAAGTGCGTGGGCCCAATTGACCATTCAAATCACTCACGGTGTGAGCGCACCCATCCCCATCGGGCTTGTGCCCTTTGGCAGCGATGCATTACTGCCAGTGGATGTGGCTGGAGTCATCAACTCGGATCTGGATCGCAGCGGTCGGTTCGTGGGACTTGCTCGCAGCAATATGCTGCAAACACCCACCACTGCGGCGGCAGTTGATTTTGCTCAGTGGCGCTTAGTAAAAACGGACTACGTGGTCATCGGCCGTGTGGTTGCCAATGGGAAGGGCATGTACCGGGTCGAGTTTGAGTTGTTTAATGTCGTCACTGCAGAGCGCCTACTCGGATTTGCCTTGCCAGCAACGGTAAAAAACCTGCGTCTGGTTGCGCATCAGGCGAGCGATATGATTTACGAGAAGATCTTAGGCGTGCCCGGCGCCTTTGCGACCCAGATCGCCTATGTGAGCGTGCAAGGCACACCGCGTTCGCGACGCTGGCGTTTGGTGATTGCAGACTCCGATGGCGAAATGCCGCGCACGGTGCTGGAGTCAAAGTTTCCGATTATGTCCCCATCGTGGGCGCCCGACGGCGAGCGTTTGGCGTATGTCTCGTTTGAAGGGGAGGCATCCGCAGTCTATGTGCAAACCCTGCTAACGGGGGCGCGCGATCGGGTATCGGCACGCGCCGGCATTAATGGTGCACCGGCTTTTTCACCCGATGGGAAGCGCTTGGCACTCGCGCTGTCGCAGTCGGATGGAAACGTCGATGTCTTCGTGCTCGACTTGGCCGCGCGCACAACCTTACGGGTGACGGACGATCCGGCGATCGACACCGAGCCCAGTTGGGCGCCCGATGGGCGCAGTCTGTACTTCACCTCGGATCGCTCGGGGCGCCCGCAGATCTATAAAATCAACCTAAGCGCGGGTGCGCAAGCGCAGCGGGTGACGTTCGAGGGGAACTACAATGCGCGCCCACGGGTGTCCCCAGACGGCACATTGTTGGCGGTCGTCACGCTTGATCAGGGTGTGTACCGCATTGCCAGCGTCGAGGCGGCGACTGGGCGCTCGCGCGTCCTGTCCACCGGCCGTCTGGATGAGGCGCCTAGTTTCGCCCCGAACGGCCAAACCATCCTGTATTCAGCACGCGGAGCCGGTCACGGGGTGCTTGAAACCGCTGCGATCGATGGTAGCGTGACGAGTCGAATCAGTGCGCTGGATGCCGATGTGCGCGAGCCGGCCTGGTCGCCCCGTGTGGCGACCCGCTAAAGATACGCGCCGCGTGTTGAACTATGACAAAATGATCCCATCGGGTGACGCAAAGGTGTGTCTATAACCGCAGATTTTAAGGTATGGAGTGAAAGTATGAACCGTTTGCTTTCGTTTGTGAGTGTCGTTCTGTTGTCGGTGGTGCTCGTGGGCTGTGCCTCGCATAAAGGTGCTGTGAAGAGTGCAACCGACGCATCCGCGACGACCGGCGCGGGTAGTAATGCCTCCACTGGCACTTCCTCGGCGGGCTTAGGGAATGGTAGTTCTCTGGAAGGCTCGGGCTCAAGCTCAGGTCACACCGAGAATGTCACCAGTGCCACGATCTATTTTGACTTCGACAAAGTGGACCTACGTGCAGAGTATGCGAGCGTCATTGCGGCGCACGGTGCGAAGCTTGCCAAGGACCGCTCATTAAAGATGCGTCTTGAGGGCAATACGGACGAGCGCGGGTCCTCTGAGTACAACGTTGCCCTCGGTGAGCGTCGTGCACAGTCGGTCAAGCGTGCGTTGTTGCTGCAAGGCGCGACGGAAGCACAGTTGTCCACCGTCAGCTACGGTGCCGAGCGCCCAGCGTCGGACGGACATAGTGAAGAGGCTTGGTCACAGAATCGTCGCGTCGAGATCGTGACGCTCGGCACGCGCTGAGTATGGCCAAGGGCAGCGCGGCGTCATGGCTAAGCGCCGCTCTCGCGACGAGCGTGCTCCTTGCCGGCTGCGAGACCACGCGTCCGGAGGATAATCCGGCTTACGTGAAAGTCACGGCCGTTGAAGAACGTGTCGATCGCATGGAGCAACAAAATCGGGCGCTTGTTGACATGCAGCGCCATGTTGAGGGGTTGCAAGCGGACGTACGTCGTCTGCGGGGTGAGATCGAGGAGGCCAACCACGAGCTGTCGGCGGTGCGCGCCCAAGATCGGGATATCCATGCGGATTTTGATAAGCGTTTGACCGCTGCGGACGCACGAGCGAGCGCGGCCGCAAGCGCAGCGGCGAGTGCGCCAGCCACCCTTGAGTCGACACCTGCAGCTTCGGTCGTCGCAACCCCCGCTGATCGGGATGCGTACCAAGCAGCGTTTGAGCAGTTAAAAACGCGTGATTATGTCGGTGCTGAAAAAGCGTTTAAGGGCTTTATCAGTCGGTTTCCAAACAGCAGCTATGTCGATAATGCCGAGTATTGGTTGGGCGAAACCTATTATGTTGCGAAGCGCTATGGCGAGGCGCTCGATATGTTCGTGCGCATGCTCAAAGAACACCCCGAGTCTCGTAAAGCAGCCGATGGCTATCTGAAGGCTGGCTTCACTGAGTATGAACTGAAGCGCTACAAGCAGGCGCGAGAGTATTTAAATAAGGTCGTACACAGCTACGCCGACACGCCGGCCGCAGTGGAAGCCCGTGAGCGCTTAAAGCGTATGGATGCCGAGCGGCACTAAAGGCCAGTCAACGTGGCTACCGCCGAGCGTGATTCCATCCCCGTCACCGAGCGCTTGCGCTTAACCGAAGTCTTTCATTCGTTGCAAGGCGAGGCGGACTCGGTCGGTATCCCCACGGTGTTTGTGCGCCTCACGGGCTGCCCACTACGCTGCCAATACTGCGATACGGCCTACGCCTTCGAGGGTGGCCACTGGCATTCGATTCGCAGTATCGTTGAGCGCGTTGTCTCATTTAGCACGCGCTATGTGTGTGTCACCGGTGGCGAGCCACTGGCCCAACCGAATTGTTTGTCGTTATTGACGCGCCTGTGTGATGCGGGCTTGCGCGTGTCTTTAGAAACCAGCGGTGCCATTGATAGCACTGAGGTGGATCCGCGGGTGGTCAGGGTGCTCGACGTCAAAACGCCTGGATCGGGTGAGAGTGCTCGCAATCTGCTCACCAATTACGCCTCGGTGCGCGCAACGGATTGCGTGAAGTTTGTGGTCTGTGATCGGGCTGATTACGAGTGGGCACGGGAGTTTTCCAGCGAGCATGGGCTGTATGAGCGCACCCAGGTGCTCTTGAGTCCAAGTTTTACCCAGTTGGAACCGAAAGTGCTCGCGGGCTGGATCTTGGAGGATCGCTTGAACGTGCGCTTTCAGGTGCAACTCCACAAGGTGCTGTGGGGCAATGAGGCAGGGCGATGACAGACACGCGGGCGGTAGTGCTTCTGTCCGGTGGACTTGACTCCGCCACCACGCTTGCCCTTGCTAAAAAAGCCGGGTTCGCCTGTTATGCGCTCAGTTTTGATTATGGGCAGCGCCATCGGGCGGAGTTAACAGCCGCCGCCATGGTGGCCACGAGCCTAAGGGCCGTGGAGCACCGAGTGATGCGCATCGATACGGCCGGCATTGGTGGATCCGCGCTCACCGATACGTCGATCGCGGTTCCCGAGTCACCCACGATCGGCATTCCTGTGACCTATGTGCCGGCCCGTAACACAGTGTTTTTAGCGCTGGCGCTGGGTTGGGCCGAGGTGCTGGGCGCCGAGGCGATTTATATTGGGGTTAATGCGGTCGATTATTCAGGTTATCCCGACTGTCGGCCGGAGTTTATTGCAGCCTTCGCGCGTCTTGCGCAAGTGGCGACCAAGTGTGGCGTGGAGGGACACGCCATGCGAATTGAGGCGCCACTCATTACGCTCTCTAAAGCACAAATTATTGAGACTGGTATGGCACTTGGAGTCGATTTTGGGCAGACCGTGTCCTGCTATCAGCCTGATACCGGCGGCGCGGCCTGTGGTCGATGTGATGCCTGCCGTTTGCGGCGCGAGGGTTTTGCGGCGGCGCGCGTTCCTGACCCCACGCGCTACGTCACTCGCGCAGTGGCACCACAAAAGTGACGATCAAGCCTACCGATGCGTCCCAAATGAGCTAGAATCCGCGCCCCGAATGGGCCGTTAGCTCAGTGGTAGAGCAGTTGGCTTTTAACCAATTGGTCGATGGTTCGAACCCATCACGGCCCACCATCAAGTCAAGCACTTAGGTCACCTTGCCGGCACCCGTTTGCTCATCTGCGGGGCCGCACACAATGTAAGTCACTGTACACGCCCCACCTTCTGCGGTGTCCAGCGGTAAAAACACTCCGGGATTGGCTAGACAGCCTTCAATGGGTCTACGCGTCACGGGGCACCAACACGCTTCGCGCGTGACTGGCATTAGGCCGCGCCCGAAGATATGTCTGCGCGTGGTCGGTCCGCGGCTGGGAGGTCATATGCACTGATGGGCGACTGCACAGCCGAACTGTAATTCATCAGATCACGCTATGACAGAAGGGTGTCTATCGCCAGGCCACCGGCAGTGTCCTCACTCCTGCAAAAGGGCAGTGCGGTGGCCCACGACGCGCTCAACCAGCACGCGACGGATGCCGTGGGCTTCTTGCAAGGGTTAGCGCTTCCATGGAGCGTGATCGGGCCACAACGGCACACGCTGGTGGTGGCACATGCCACGGGTTACTCGTTGGCGGGACTTACCGTGCAGCCCACGGTGATCGCACTGGGTGGTGTCCGTCTGTCGGAACACCTCGCAATGGCGCCTGCTGGCTTGCGCTCACCCGGAGGCGCTGACAGGTAGCTAGGCAGTGTCGCAAGGCACCCAAAAACCCCGGCCCCTCGGCCGGGGTTTTCTTTGTGTCGGGCGCGTATAAAAAGCCTAGCGCTGCTGTGTTGATCGGCGCAATGGCGGTTGTGTGTCACTCACAACCCGCAAAAGATCCCTGGAGCGCTTGTCAGAGCGAGTGTGAGTGCGGGCAGCAAGTCCCGGCAGCTAGACACGTCGCGTCTGTACACGCGCCGCGGCACTCGACACGTCGGCATCTGAATCGGACTAATTTAGTCCACATCTGAGACTTAAAAAAGTATCAGCTCGCAGCAAGGACTCTCAGCAGCCTTGCCGCGCGATACTGACGCTTGAATGCAGCACGATTGGGTTGCTCTGGGGCGCCAAACCGCCAGCCGCTAGTGACTCCTTGCCTGCGCCTCATGTATACCGATCGGTGCTTTCACCACATTTGGTGTGGGTTTGCTATTCTCAGCCGAATACATGCTTGAGGTAGTGAGCCGATCGTCGGTCATACGCCTACGAGTGAAAGGGGGCGTCATGACCGACAAGACTAAGAACACCACCAACCCACTGCTGTGCAGTACCAATAAACTCAAACTGGGCCTTTTTGGGCTCAACGTCAGCAGTGGCTGCTCCATGACGGATCGCCCCGACACGCTCAAAGTCGAGTGGGCTGAATCGGTACGTATTGCAAAGACAGCCGATCGCTTGGGATTTGAGGCCATCATTCCTGTGGCTCGCTGGAAGGGCATGGGTGGCAAGGTCAATTTTAATCACCGCAATTTTGAAACCTTCACCTGGGCTGCCGGCTTATCAGCCGTCACTGAACGTATTTCCATCTTCGCGACCTTCCATGTACCTACAGTGCATCCAGTCCGCGCGGCGAAGGAAGTCGCCACCATTGATCACATTTCAAATGGTCGCTTTGGTCTTAACATCGTGGCCGGTTGGAACGAGCGGGAAATCGCGATGTTCGGTATCCCGCAAAAAGAGCATGACGTCCGGTACGACGTGGCGGACGACTGGATTAGCTTGTGTAAGGAACTGTGGACCCGCGAGGGCGAATTTGATTACAACGGACCTTATTTTCAATCACCCGCTGCGTACTCCGAGCCTAAGCCTATTCAGCAGCCGCAACCCGCGCTCATGAGCGCGGGTAATAGTGCGCGCGGACAGTTATTCGCCGCGCAGCATGCCGATGTGAACTTTGTGGTTGCCAAAGATATTGCGGCGGCCGGCGCGATTGCAGCCACAGGGCGGCGCATTGCGCATGAGCAGTTCGGTCGCAAGATGCAAGTCTTTGGCCAGGCCTATGTGGTCTGCCGTGAAACCGAAAAAGAAGCGCGCGAGTTTGTGGACGAGTATGTCAACAAGAAAGGCGATTGGGAGGGTGTGCGCAATTTGCTTGATGTACTAGTGCCGAACTCAAAAAGCGCACTCGGTGACGGCTGGGAGGCATTAGCGTCCAATCTCATTGCGGGTTATGGCGCCATACCACTCGTCGGTACAGCAGAGCAGATTGTGGATGGGCTGTGCGCCTTTTCAAAAGCTGGAATCGATGGACTTACCCTGAGTTGGGTCAATTATGACGAGGGCTTAAAAACCTTCGAGGACAAACTCTTGCCGCTGATGCGCCAAGCGGGACTACGTAGCTAATACATCGAGATTCTGTTTAGGGGGCTGACCGTATGCGAGCGATTAAGGATATGTCGGTACTGATTACTGGCGGTGGCTCCGGCATTGGCGCGGGCTGTGCAGAGCTATTCGTGGAAGGTGGCGCGAAGGTCACGATTACTGGGCGGCGATTAGACAAAGTCACCGAAGTCGCAAAACGCATCGGCTCTGCGTGCCATGCAGTGGCAGGCGATGTGACCGTCGAAGCCGATCGCGAACGCATGGTTGCTGCAGCAGTCGCACACGGCGGTAAACTCGATGTGCTCATCAACAACGCCGGCAGCATGTATCGACAAGCGGTGGGAGCATACACAGAGGAGTTTTTAAAGGAAGCATTTAATACCAACGTGATCTCCGGAATGATGCTTGCGAGTCGCGCGCTGCCGCATTTGGTGACGAGCCAAGGCGCTATCATTTTTGTCGGATCTACTCACACGCGCCGCGCCTTCCCAGGCGCCTCACCCTATGCGACCACCAAGGCCGCCGTAGAGGGGTTAACGCGCGTGATGGCGGCAGAGCTAGGCCCTCAACAGGTGCGCGTTAATTGTGTACTGCCGGGGGCCGTGTCCACCGAACTCAATTTAAGGGCTGGGCTTTTTAACTCAGAGGAAGCCGCGGCACGCTATAAAGCGGTGGCTGGACTGCATGCGTTGGGGCGCATCGGTACAGCGCGTGAACTTGCCGAGGCTATCGAGTTTTTAAGCCGCGCAGAGTGGGTGACCGGCGTGGCCCTTGAAGTGGACGGCGGCATTGGGCTTGGGGTGTCGAACTTCTAAAACGTCGCCCCGGCACCAGCAGCGGAGGGGGGCCGTCTGCAGGTGCCGAAACGATGGGGCGACTCAGGCAGCGTATAAGTGGGATGCACTTAAGGCTGATGGACGCGAGGTTAAGCCCTAGGGGAGCGCTTGCAAATACGTAGCGACCGCAGTCATCTCAGCGTTTTTCAAAGTGGTCGTCACGGCATGCATCACAGCCACGTCCCGCGTGGTGTTTTGAAAACTCAATAATTGCTTTGTAATGTAAGCCGCGTGCTGACTAGCCAGGCGCGGAAAATCGCCAAGGCCGTGCGCGTCCGGGCCATGGCAGGCGCTACACGCAGGCACGCCACGATCGGCAATACCTTGTGTATAAATGTGAGCCCCAAGCGTGATTTGTGCTGTGACTGCCTGCCGGGTAGACACGGTCGCGGGTGTGGGCGCTGCGGCGGTTGAGTAGTAGTGGCTTAAGTTGAGTATTTGCTCATCGGTTAAATCAGCGGCCATTCCCCACATGTAGCCTATTGCATCGGCGTCGCCGCGTGTTTGCGTTTTAAAGGCATGCAACTGGGCGGTGAGATAGGCCTCGCCTTGACCCGCAAGCACTGGAATCTTGGGTAGGTTGCTGATACCGCGGGCACCATGACACGTTGCGCAAACCCCCACAGCCAATTGTTGAGCCGCATTGGGAGTGGCATTGGGAGTGGCATTGGGAGCGGCATCGCTCCACGCATGAGTAGCTGGCAGTAGTAAACCTGTCGCGAGTAACAGTGCGCTCACGCGCCACTGTGGGGTCGATGAGCGACGGCGCGCGTTTATCGGCAACTTTAAGTAGCAGGTCATTACGCTTTCCTTCAGTGAGCTAGTACGCAAGCCACGCAACGAAGTACAGACTGTTATTGTCGCTTGCGTTGCGCCCAAAGCCGTCGTAGTTCTGTTTAAGACCCGCATACTTACTGTAGGCCGTGTATTGCAGCGAGAGTTTTGTATTAAGCCACGGCAGGTAACTGAGTTCAGCGGTGAGTCCGCGCGTATCAGGCAGGTGCGTTGTGGTCGCGATATACAGATCGTCCTGGCTGCCTGTCGTGCTAAATGCATTGACGGCGCCTCCAATGCGGCGCTTGTAATAGTAGGTGGCAGTCACCCGTGACGTCGTCAGCGTATTGTCAAGGCGCTGGGCGACGCCCGCGAGCACGCTGGCATTGAGCGTTTGGGTCTCGTGTATATGTGTCGCTGTGAGACTTGCCGTGTGGGGCTCAGACAGGAACTGATACTGCAGGTCAAACGCTAGGTCACGAAACTGATCAGACGGCCCGCCCAACAGGTGGCCGTAGCCTTGGGTGGTCGGCGGATCGCAGCTTGGGCAGCCGGCCACATCGGGATACAACTTAAAGCTCATGCCATAAGCGCCAAGCATGAGGGAGTGGGGGCCTTGGTTGGTCTCGTAGGCCACACGCCAGTAGGGCGCTGGTGTTGCAAGCACGCCACCTGCACTGGTGCTGTCTAAGGGCCCCGCAGTCCCTTGCTTAGCCGATCGGTACACGCCAAGTTCTGCGTACACAGACTCCTTCCAAAAGACGTAGGCACTGATTCCTGCCACATCCTGACCACGACTACCGTCGATCTGCGTGGCATAGGGGATCCCGAGTGCGCTGTTGGAACTCACATACGGAAACCCAAAGGCAGGTGTGGAGTTCCATAGATCTTGCACGGTTGGATTATTGTTCAGCGACACGCCGTACACCAGACTCTGATCATTCGGGAGCACCCGCATATCGGCGTAACGCAGATCCACATTGTCGATACCGATCGTGCCGGAGTCGTTCCCATAGGTCAGCTGCAGGAAAGCTCCCACGTGGGGCGCGATTTTGCCGGCATAAAAAATGCTCACCTGCTGTGGGAAAGCGACCGTGCCATTCTGCGAGGCGCCAGCTGCCCTTGCGCTATCTGGCACGGGTTTCGCAAGCTCCGTGTCGCTCACTTGGATCATTAAGGACAGCGGCGGCAGATCGCTGAGGCTTAAGTTTTCTCTACGTTCGAGCGACATGTCTTTAACTTGTTTTAAATTATCGATCACATAGCCACCCGCCTTGAACATGCGTCCAAAGTGTGTCAGCTCCGGAAAGACCGTATGGCAGGAGGCACACGCCATCCCGGTTTGGCGCGCAAAGCTCGGTACGGCGGTTGCGAGCGGGGCATACAGCAGGATGGGCAGTGCCATCAAAGGCGCCAATAGCGTGAGCCAGCGCGGTGTGTGTAATGTAGGCATCGGGTGTGTCGCGGTCATTCAGATCCCCTAATCACGCCGCAATTGGGCGTGCAATGGGTGAAACCTACAGCAGATCCGTGGTACGCCACAGATCGGAAAACACCTATCGAAACGGCTCGATAGGGCGGTTTACACTAGAAATTCGCGGTCAGGCGCAGGATCAGCGACAATAGCGCCATGTCGACTTCAACCGATGCGCCGAAGGCGTTATTTAGCTATCGTAAATATTGGGCACACCGCCACGGTGTCGCGCCCTTCTTGCCGACGACCCGCGCTGAGATGGATGAGCTCGGTTGGGATGCCTGCGATGTCATCGTGGTGACGGGGGATGCCTATGTGGATCACCCGAGCTTCGGCATGGCGATTGTGGGGCGCTTACTGGAGGCGCAGGGCTTTCGGGTCGGGATCATTGCCCAGCCGAACTGGAAAACTCTGGATGATTTCACGGAACTCGGCGAGCCCACGCTCTTTTTTGGTGTCGCCGCCGGCAATATGGATTCCTTGGTCAATCACTACACCTCGGATCGGCGCGTGCGCAGTGATGATGCGTACACACCGGAGGGTGCGGCGGGCAAGCGCCCCGATCGCGCGGTACTTGTATATACGCAGCGCGTGCGCGAGGCCTACGCGAAGACACCAATTATTATTGGTGGTATCGAGGCGTCGTTGCGGCGGATTGCGCATTTTGATTATTGGTCTGAAAAAGTACGCCGCTCGATACTGGTGGATGCCAACGCGGACTTGCTGGTGTACGGCAATGGCGAGCGCGCGATCGTCGAGATCGCGCACCGCTTAAGTGGCGGCGAGGCCATTGATCAGTTGCAAGATATACGCGGGACGGCCTTTCAGCGGATCAGCACCCCGTCGGGCTGGATCGAAATTGATTCAACCGATATCGATACGCCAGGACCACTCGCGCCTCCGGTGGACCCCTATGCCACTGAAGAGACCATTCGGGCGAGTAATACAGTTGTCAGTGAGCGGGGCGTCTCGGTCGTGAAGTTCACGCGCCGGGTGGCGTCTGCCGATCGTACGCGTAGCGTCATTCGCTTACCAGCGTTTGAGCAAGTGCGCGATGATCCTGTGCTCTACGCGCATGCATCACGCATCCTTCATCAGGAAGCGAATCCGGGTAATGCGCGTGCATTAGCGCAGCGCCATGGTGATCGGGACGTGTGGCTCAATCCACCACCGATCCCATTATCGACGGCTGAGATGGATGGGGTCTATGAACTACCGTATCAGCGCGTGCCACACCCACGCTATGGGGACGCGAAGATTCCGGCCTACAAGATGATTCGTTTCTCGGTCACGATTCAGCGTGGCTGTTTCGGTGGCTGCACGTTTTGCTCGATCACTGAGCACGAAGGCCGCATTATTCAAAGTCGCTCGGAAGACTCCATCATCCGTGAAGTAGAAGCTGTGCGCGACACGGTTCCGGGCTTTACGGGAGTGATATCCGATTTAGGCGGTCCCACAGCCAATATGTATCGCTTGGCGTGCAAAAGCCCCACAGTGGAAGCGGCATGTCGACGCCCCAGCTGCGTCTTTCCAGGGGTGTGCCCAAACTTAAACACGAACCACACGCCACTGATCCGACTGTACCAGCGGGCCCGGGCCTTGCGTGGCATCAAGAAGGTGCTGATCGCGTCTGGTGTGCGCTATGACTTAGCAGTGGAATCCCCTGAGTACGTGAAAGAGTTGGCGCAGCATCACGTGGGTGGCTATTTAAAAATTGCGCCCGAGGCGATTGCTGAGGGTCCGTTATCAAAGATGATGAAGCCAGGCGTCGGTACCTATCATCGGTTTAAAGAGCTGTTCGATCGCTACTCGGCTGAGGCGGGCAAAGAGCAATATCTGATCCCTTATTTTATTGCAGCCCACCCAGGAACGACGGACGAGGACATGCTTGAGCTTGCGCTGTGGCTCAAGCAAAACGGGTTCCGCGCCGATCAGGTCCAAGCGTTTTTACCATCACCGATGGCCACCGCCACCGCGATGTGGCATTCGGGTAAAAACCCACTCAAGCGCGTGACGCGCCACAGCGAGGACGTGGTCGTGCCTAAAGGCATGACGACGCGCCGCCTACACAAAGCATTTTTGCGCTATCACGATGCCAATAACTGGCCCGTGATTCGTGAGGCCTTAAAGCGTATGGGCCGATCGGAACTCATCGGCGGCGGTAAGCATCATCTGGTACCGGCATGGCAGCCTGCGGGTACTGGCAATGCCCCCCCACGTCCAACAGCCGGCGCGGCGGGGCGTATACGCACCCAGCACACAGGTCTGCCGCGCAATCCCCGCGGTCCCCGTGCGCCGGGCGGCGTACGTCGCCCATGAGTCGATGAGGCGATGAGTCATTGGAGCCATGACCGATGAGCACAAGGCCTCAGCATCAGGCGCTGCCGGGCTTCTTTGATCGACTGCTCGCACCCTATGCCCTGAGCCGCGCTGAGCGCCTGATGGGCCGCTTGCTCGTCAGCGTACTTGCGATTCCAGGCGCGAGCGTACTTTTGCGAGCGTGGCATCGGCGCCGGAGCGGCCAAAAAACCCATTAAATCGGCTTTTAGGGTTGCGGGAGACCGCCGCAGGCCAGTAGATTGTGCGGTGCATTAGTCACTAGGCCCCTTGCGATGAATCCAACCCAGTCACCCAACGTCACGCCGGCGGATAGCTCCTTTGTGGTGCATAAATTTGGTGGCTCCTCCGTCGCTGATGCGGCGTGTATGTTGCAGGTGGCACGTCTGGTAGAAGCGGACCCGCATGCGCGGGTGGCGGTGGTGCTCTCCGCCTGTAAGGGGGTCACCGACACGCTCCTGAGCCTGGTGACTTTGGCTGAGTCAGGGGCTGCCTATGAAGACGCAGTCACCGCGCTGCGTGCGCGCCACGAGACCCTGGCACGTACGGTGTTGTCCGAACGCGTGTCCGATGCGTTTATTTCACTGCTCGATCAAGACTGCCGCGATATCACTGGCATCTTGCAGTCGGTGCGCTTGCTGCGCTCGGCAGGGGACAACATGCGTGAGTTGCTCGCTGGCTTTGGCGAGATCTGGTCCACGCGCTTATTTGCAGCGTTACTTGAGGCGCGCGCATCGCGCGCCGGTGACATCCGTTGGGTGGACGCACGCCAACTCATCGTGGTCGACAAGGCGTCCTTAGGCCCCTCGGTGCGTTGGGCTGATTCGCGCGCGAAGCTGACGGCTCTGGGCCTGACGCCTGCGCCCGTTACGCTCGTCATTCCAGGATTTATTGCCAGTGATCGCTTAGGGATACAGACAACCCTTGGCCGTAATGGCAGCGATTTTTCTGCATCGATCGTGGGTGCGTTAACCGCGGCAGAGGAAATTATTATCTGGACTGATGTGGACGGCGTGCTATCCGCTGACCCGCGCCGAGTACCAGACGCCAAGGTGATCGATGCGCTCAGCTACAACGAGGCAATGGAGTTAGCATACTTTGGCGCGAAAGTGATCCACCCGCAGACCATGGCGCCTGCGGTGGAACGTGAGATTCCCATCGTCATTAAAAACACGTTTGCGCCGGAGCGAGCGGGCACTCGCATCTCCGCGCGGCCGCAATCGCAACTCACCGTGAAGGGCATCACGACGATTGATGATGTGGCGCTTTTGAATCTCGAAGGCGCGGGCATGATCGGCGTGCCTGGCACGGCCGAGCGTCTGTTCGGTGCACTGCGTAACGCCGGTATTTCGGTCATTTTAATTTCGCAAGGCAGCAGCGAGCACTCGATTTGCTGCGCCATTCCACAGCGGCAGATGGCAAGTGCGCGCACGGTGGTAGAGCGCGCCTTCGCACTGGAGTTGCAAGAAGGGCAAATTCAACGCGTTGAGCTCAATGACGGGCTCGCGATCGTGGCGGTCGTGGGTGACGGCATGGCAGGCTCCCATGGCGTCGCTGCCAAAGTCTGTACGGCACTGGCTGATGCGGGAATAAACATTCGCGCCATCGCCCAAGGAGCGTCGGAGCGCAATATTTCGTTTGTGATTGAGGCCAAACAATCCACGCGTGCGCTGCGCGCTGTGCATGCCGCGTTTTATTTGTCCCCGCACGCCGTGTCCATCGGCCTCATCGGTCCTGGCGTCGTGGGTGGGGAGCTACTGAACCAGTTAAGCTCACAATTACAACGCCTCGCCAAAACTGCCAATTTGGACCTGCGCGTCCGCGGCGTGCTGACCTCAAAGCGCATGCTGCTAACCGAGCACAGCATCAGCCCGGCTGACTGGCAAGCCGCCACTTCGGGACCTGCGACGAGCGCCGTGCTGACGGACTTTGTGAAGCACATCCATACAGAGCACCTGCCGCATGCAGTAATCGTTGATTGCTCGGCAAGCGAATCGGTGGCCACGCTGTATGCCGAGTGGCTGCGCGCTGGAATTCACGTTGTCACGCCAAATAAAAAAGCCAACAGCGGCCCTTTGGATTACCGCCAAGCGATTACGGATGCGGCCAAAGCAGGCGGAACCCATTATTTGTATGAGACGACGGTGGGTGCGGGGTTGCCGGTGATCCAAACCCTGCGTGAACTGCTGAACACGGGCGATGAGATCCGTAGCGTTGAGGGTATGTTCTCAGGCACGCTAGCCTTTTTGTTCAACTCATACGATGGCGTCGCACCGTTTTCCGAGATCGTCAAGAGCGCGAAAGTCAAAGGCTATACCGAGCCCGATCCACGCGACGATTTGTCGGGCACCGATGTGGCGCGCAAGATTGTGATTTTGGCGCGCGAGATCGGTCTTAAAATTGAGTTAAGCGACGTGCTAGTCGAGAGTTTAGTGCCTACTGCCTTACAATCCGTCTCGGTCAGTGAGTATTTGGAGCGCCTACCGCAGTTTGATGAGCAGATGGCAAGCCGCTTTAAAGCGGCGAGTGCGCAGGGCAAGGTCCTGCGCTATGTGGGACGCTTAGAGGCGAGCGGTAGTGCCCGCGTCGGGCTCGTCGAACTGCCTCGCACGCACGCCTTTGCCAACAGCGCGTTGACTGATAACGTAGTGCGCTTCGAGACACGCCGGTACTGCGACAATCCGTTGATTGTGCAAGGACCAGGTGCGGGACCGGAGGTCACGGCGGGCGGCGTGTTTGGGGATTTGTTGAGACTGTGCGCCTATTTGGGTGCAAAAATTTAAACGAACGAGGTGTAGTTTGCGTCATTCGGCCACTGCCTTTGCGCCTGCGACTGTCGGTAACGTCGGTATCGGCTTTGACATCTTGGGTCACACCGTTGAGGCCATCGGCGACAAGGTTCGTGTAGAACGTACCAGCACCAGGGGGGTGCGTATCACGGCGATCACGGGCTCGGATGCCGAGTTGCCACTCGAGAGCGCGAAGAATACTGCAGGCCAGGCACTGCTCAGCATGCTCGCGGATGAGCATGCCGAGTTTGGTCTTGATGTCAGCATCGAAAAAGGCATCCCACTCGGGTCCGGCCTCGGTGGATCGGCGGCGTCAGCCGTTGCCGCCGTGGTCGCCGCAAATGCCGTATTCGCGAAACCCTTAAGTCAGTTACAGCTGCTGCAGTACGCGATGAAAGGCGAGCAAGTCGCCAGCGGGTCCGTGCACGTTGATAACATCGCGCCGAGCTTGTTCGGTGGGATGGTGCTGACCGTGGGTATAGACCATCCACGCACCAAGCAGATACCGGTGCCACCGGGTATCAAGTGCGTTTTGGTGCACCCACACATGTTTTTATCGACCAAAGAAGCGCGGCGGATTTTGTCAAAAACAGTGCAGCTATCAGACCTCGTGTGGCAGTGCGCCAACCTCGCGGGCTTTATCTCAGCGTGCTACACGAACGATTTAGACATGATTCGGGATGCGTTTGAGGATGTGGTAGTCGAGCCGCAGCGCCAAGCACTGATTCCAGGCTTTCGCGATGTCAAAGCCGCGGCCGTTGCGGGCGGGGCGCTTGGTTGCTCGATCTCAGGTGCGGGACCGACCGTCTTCGCATGGTGCCTAAGCGCTGATGCGCCCCGCATACGTGATGGGATGGTCGATGCTTTCGCCGCTCACAAGCTCGGCTGTGATCAATGGATTTCCTCAATAGAGCCCATGGGCGCACGGGTGATTGACTAATGCAGTTTCTAAGTACACGCGATCCTTCCCACCACGTGGGCTTATCGGCTGCTTTAGCGCGCGGCATCGCACCCGATGGTGGCCTGTATGTGCCCGAGGTGTTCCCGACACTGAGCGTGGAAGCATTTGCAGGGTGCGACACGGTGGCCGAGTGCGCGCGCGTGCTGCTCGCGCCTTTCTTTGACGGCGATGCGCTTGCAGGTGAGGTGCCTGGCATTGCGCACGAGGCATTTAATTTTCCGGTTCCCATCGTGCCACTCGCGCTCAAAGACGATGTCGGCGTATTGGAGCTATTTCACGGCCCGACCGCAGCGTTTAAAGATTTCGGCGCGCGGTTTTTAGCCGGGACATTCGCCAAGCTACCGCACGATCCAAAGCGACCCTTGTCAATTTTAGTGGCGACCTCGGGCGATACCGGCGGGGCAGTGGCTGCCGCTTTTCATGGTCGCGCTGGCATGGAAGTGATCGTGTTGTACCCGAAGGGCTTGGTCTCTGCGCGCCAAGAGCAGCAACTGACCTGCTGGGGCGGGAATGTGCGCACGCTTGCGGTGCGCGGCACATTTGATGACTGTCAAGCATTAGTCAAAGCCGCCTTTGCTGACGCCCCGCTGCGCCTGACCCGCGAATTGTCTTCCGCCAACAGCATTAACATTGGACGTCTGCTACCGCAGGCTTCCTACTACGCCTATGCAAGCCTGCACACGTGGCGCCGTACCGGCAAGCGTGCGAATTTCATCGTGCCGAGCGGCAACCTAGGCAATGTACTTGCTGCTGTATGGGCGCGCCGTGTGGGCCTGCCCATCGGCCGGTTACACATGGCTTTTAACGAAAACCGTACGGTGCCTGACTACCTCGACGGCAAACCCTGGCAGCCGCGACCGAGCAAAGCGACACTCGCGTCGGCAATGGATGTCGGTAATCCAAGCAACATGGAACGTCTTACCTATTTGTATCCCGATCTGAACGCCGTGCGCGACGCGGTGTCATCGGTGAGCGTGACGGATACGCAGATTCGGGCACGGATTCAAGAGGACCACCTGGCTTTACATCAAACCTGGTGCCCACACACCGCCATCGCAGCGCAGGCCTATCAACAGCTGTCCGCAACAGACCGCGCGGCCGGGCCCTGGCTGCTCGTGGCCACAGCGCATCCTGCCAAGTTTCCGGAGACAGTGGAGCCGCTGATTCATGCGCAGGTCCCAGTTCCCGACGCGTTGGCGCGCCTCTTATGCTTACCGCGTCAAGTCACTGAAATCGAGGCAAGCATGACGGCTCTCAAGGCATGCTTAGCGTGACGCTGCCGGAAATTCCGCTTGTGTGGCTCGTCGCGGTTGGAAGTGCGCTCGCCATTGGTGGAGTTGGCGGGCATTTTGGGTATCGGTTTTGGAAGGAGCGTCGTGCGAGGCGCACTGTGGAGACGATATTTCGGTCCGTCTCGCTTGATCTGTTAACTGACGTGCTGGTGCCGGACGACATGGGCGGCACCGTGCACATGGATGCGCTCCTAAAAACAACCAACGCAATCGTCGTAATTGACCTGCGTGATATTGCGGGACTCATTTTTGGTAGCGAGCAGATGACCGAATGGGCGGTCATGCAAAAGAACTGGCGCTACACCTTTGCCAATCCCTTGGGGCCCTTGCATGAGCGTTTAAGTGTCGTGCGCAGCCTGGTTGGCGAGCACGTGACAGTTGAAGGTTTGGTGGTATTTACTGACCGCGGGAGCTTTCCTAAAGGCTATCCGCCGTTGGTCGCACGCTTGTCGTCGCTGGAAGCGGCCCTATCTGGCATTACTGCGATCACAGGGACTGAGACGCAGCTCGATGCAGCCTGGGCATCGGTTCAGGCCGTGGCAAGCAAAAGCCCCATCCTGCGCCGCTACTGAACGACGGCGCTGCGTGTGAGTGGCTCAAGGAGCGTGCTGCTATGAGCGCGCTTGGCCGTGTGCTGCCAACACGCTTGCGACCGCGCCGGTGACTTGACGCACGACCTTTAAGTCTAAGAATTCATTTGGACCGTGCGCATTTGCGTGTGGCCCGAGCACCCCGGTGACTAAAAATTGCGTGTTGGGATAACGCTCTGCCAGCATCCCGATGAACGGAATACTGCCACCCGTGCCCATCGACACAGCCTCTGCTCCATAAAATGCATGCGAGGCGGCTTGTACCGCATCGCTTAGCCACGTCGCCAGCGGTGGCGCGTGCCAGCCGCTGAGGGATGACCCCACCTCAAAACGTACCTGTGCGCCGTAAGGTGGGTCCGCTTCCAGTACTGCTTGTACTCGCGTGGCGGCAATGAACGCATCCAGCGTCGGCGGCAATCGCAGCGACAATTTTAGCGCCACGCGCGGCAGCAGCACATTGCCAGCCTGCTGTAGGGAGGGCAGTCCTTCAGCCCCCGTGATGGCAAGCGTCGGCTTCCAAGTGGAATTCAGTAGAAGCTCTACGGGATCTGAACTTTGTGCGTGTGCGCCTGTCACGAAGGGCAGCTTATTGGCAACGGTATCGCCTAAGATGCGCGCCGCGACCCGTGCCTCCTGAATGCGCAGTGCCGGAGTTTTGACATGCAGCTCTTCGATGACGATATCGCCGTTGTACACGTTCTCAATGCGATCCAGTAAGCCACGCGCGATGCGCATCGGGCCTGCCGCGATGCCAGTTCCCATCCCTGAGTGCACCCCTTCGGTCAGCATCTCAACGGATAACGTGCCGACTAAGTTACCGCGCAGGGAGGTTGTCAGCCAAAATTGATCGTAATTGCCGCACTCCGCATCCAGACAAATCACGAGCTCCGGCTGTCCTAAGCGATCTTCGAGGTGTGCCACATAGGCAGGTAAATCAGTACTGCCACTTTCCTCAGAGCCTTCAATTAATAACACGCAGCGAGCATGGGCAATGCCTTGGGCCTGCAACACACCAATGGCGGTCAGACTTGAAAAGATGGCATAGCCGTCGTCGGCGCCACCGCGACCATATAACCGCCCATGACGCACGACCGGCGTCCAAGGACTTAAATCGGCATCCCAGCCAGTGAACTCCGGCTGTTTGTCATAGTGCCCGTACAGCAGCACGTCACCGGGCACACTACCTGCGACTTCCACATAGATGAGGGGGGTGCGGCCCGCGAGGCGCACGACCTCGACGCTAAGGCCCTTGATGGCCTGTGCGCGACACCAGGTTGCCAGCAGCGTCGCCGCCGCGTCCATGTGTCCATGGGCCTCCCAATCGGGATCAAACAGAGGGGATTTATTGGGAATGGCGATATAGGACTTCAAACACGGCTCAATACTGTCCGTCCAGGTGGTATCAATCAGCGCTTGAGCTTGAACGGTATCCATTTATAAAGTCCATTTAAAACAATTATATAGCCACTATATCTAAGATGTTTTCTATTTACGCCGCAACGCTGAAACCAAAAAACTCGCACGCCGTGGCGCTCGTATGGGCTGCCGTGACCTCAGCGCTCTCGCCACGCGCTTCACTGATAATGCGACACACTTCCGGCAAATACATCGGCTCATTGCGGCGTGTAGCACTCGGCAGCTTGAGCGTACGCGGCACTAAGTACGGCGCGTCTGTTTCGATCATCAAACGGTTCGCTGGTATCAACCTGACGAGCTCACGCAAGTGCAAGCCACGGCGCTCATCGCAGATCCATCCCGTGATGCCGATATACAAACCAAGTTCCAAATAGCGCTCAAGTGCAGCCCGATCCCCCGTAAAACAGTGCGCGACGGCCCGCGGACGTCTGTGACCTGCGGCTTTAATCATATCCACAAAGTCCATGTGCGCATCGCGCTCGTGCAAAAAAAGCGGCTTCGCCGTGTCTATAGCAAGCTCGAGTTGCGCCTCAAATGCCTGCCGCTGCGCCGGCCGCGGACTGAAGTCACGGAAATAATCAAGACCGCATTCACCGACTGCCACGACCTGGGGCAGGCAAAGCAGCGCTCGCAGTGAGGCCAAGCCCTCGACGGTGAGTTCACTCGCGTGGTGTGGATGCACGCCTGCTGTACTCGAGAGGCGACTCGGGTCCGTGGCGGCCAGCGTCGCAGCGGCAGGCGAGGAGGCGAGCGAGCTCCCGGTAATGACTAGATGTCTAACGCCCGCAAGCCGTGCGCGCTCAAGCACCGCGTCGCAATCATTCGCAAAGCTCTCGTGCGTGAGATTCACGCCGATATCCACTATAGAAGGCGGGCTATCCATCCGGCTATGGTAACGATTTATCGACAGCCTGCGTAGATCACAGCAGGTGTACCGACACCTGCACCTGCTATGCTTAACAGATGAGTGACTCGCCCTTTGTGCACCTGCTTAAGCCCTTAGATTTAGGCTCCGTGCGCCTGCGCAATCGGGTTCTCATGGGCTCGATGCACACAGGTTTTGAGGACACAGCGGCCGACTACCCCAAGCTTGCGGCCTATTTCCGCGAGCGCGCAGGCGCGGGACTGATTGTGACGGGCGGTATCGCACCGAATCGCCGCGGTTGGTTATCGCCTTTTGCTGGCAAGTTAAGCGCGCGGACGGAACTGCCCAGACACCGTCTCGTGACAGAGGCAGTCCGCGCGGAAGGCGGCCATATTTGCATGCAGATTTTGCATGCGGGGCGCTATGCACATCACCCGTTTTCGGTCGCGCCCTCAGCAATCCGCGCACCCATCAACCGCTACACCCCAAGCGCGTTGACCGCGCGCGCTGTGACAAAACAGATCGACGATTTTGTAGCGACAGCGGTACTTGCCCAAGAGGCCGGCTACCATGGCGTTGAGATCATGGGCTCGGAAGGCTATTTGATTAATCAATTTTTGGTGAGCCGCACCAATCGCCGTAGCGATGAGTGGGGAGGTTCTTACGAGAACCGGATGCGCTTTCCGCTTGAGATCGTACGCCGTACGCGACTCAGCGTCGGCCCTGACTTTATTCTAATTTTTAGACTCTCTATGCTTGATCTGGTGGAAGGCGGTAGCGAGTGGTCAGAGGTGGTGGAACTCGCCCGTGGGCTCGAGCAAGCGGGCGCAAGCTTACTAAACACCGGTATCGGCTGGCATGAGGCACGGGTACCGACGATCTCAACACGTGTGCCGCGTGCGGCATTCGTGTGGGTGACTGAACGTTTAGCTCCACATGTGCAGATACCACTGATTGCCACCAATCGAATTAACGACCCGGCAGTGGCTGAGCAGGTACTTAAAAGTGGTGCTATTGCCATGGTCTCTATGGCCCGTCCGTTTCTTGCTGATGCGGAGTTTGTACAGAAGGCGGCGAGCGGTCGCGCCGATGAGATCAACCACTGCATCGCCTGTAATCAGGCGTGTCTAGATCGGGTATTCACCGGCAAGATTGTGCGCTGTTTAGTCAATCCCCGCGCGGGGCGCGAACTGGAGCTGAACTACACGCGCGTGTCCTCGCCGCGGCGCATCGCAGTGATCGGCGCAGGCCCCGCGGGCTTAAGCTGTGCGACAGTGGCCGCCGAGCGCGGTCATCACGTCACGCTGTATGAAGCGGAACCTGACATCGGGGGCCAGTTTAATCTAGCCAAGCGAGTGCCCGGTAAAGAGGAGTTTTATGCAACGCTGCAGTATTACCGGCGGCGTTTGCAGACACTCAATGTGACAATGCGTTTGAACACACGCGCCTCGGCACTCGACTTACAGGCAGCGGGCTTTGATCAGGTGGTACTTGCCACGGGCGTGCTGCCACGACGTGCGAGCATCGTCGGCAGCCATG
The DNA here is from genome assembly GCA_903832085.1 of uncultured Pseudomonadota bacterium. GTDB lineage: Bacteria > Pseudomonadota > Gammaproteobacteria > Steroidobacterales > Steroidobacteraceae > CAIKZZ01. The sequence goes on from CAIKZZ010000026.1 coordinate 56,034, forward strand.
ATCCGCGAGTGGTCAGTTACAACGAGGTACTTGCAGGGAACATAGAGCTGGGGCGGCGAGTCGTCGTGTTAGGGGCGGGTGGCATCGGGTTTGATGTGGCTGAATATTTGTCTCAAGCCGATGGGCATGCGCCGAGCGTTGATATCGATCGCTTTACAAGCGAGTGGGGCATTGACACAGCGTTCTCTACACGTGGCGGCTTGGCGAGCGTCACGCCATCGGCAGCCAGCGCTAAACGGCAGGTGTGGCTGTTGCAGCGCAAGCGCACTCCGATCGGGCGTAGCTTGGGTAAAAGCACTGGCTGGGCGCATCGCCTGAGTCTACGACGGCGGGGCGTGCAATTTATGAGCGGCGTGGTCTATGAGGGCTTCGATGCCAATGGACTTACCATCCGCGTCAACGACCGCACGCAAAGCTTAAATGCCGATCACTACGTGCTGTGCATTGGTCAAGAGTCGCAGCGCGAGCTGCTGCCGGCACTCAAGGCGCTGCAGATCGTGCCGCACATTATCGGGGGCGCACGTGAGGCCGGCGAGCTTGATGCGGAACGCGCCATACGCGAAGGGGCGGAGCTTGCGGCCACGCTGTAGTGAACGCTGATGGTGAGTCGCGCATCAAAGCTCCCATTATTTGACTTAAGCGCACCGAGCCCCATGTACGGCGTGCGCACCAGCGCGCGCAGCCGTCGATTGACCTTGCGTGTCTATCCGGGTGGGCGGGTCGAAGTGACCGTACCGACAAAGACGCCACAATCTGTCATTACCGAGTTTGTGGCGAAACATCGTGTCTGGATCGATCAGCGCGTACTGCGTGCGCGTGAACAGTCACCTGCAGCGATCGACCTTAAGCCTACGCAGGTCGAACTGCGTGCGCTCAATGAAACATGGCAGGTTGAGTATCTGGCTCAATCCCGCAGACCATGGGAAGAGTCTAGTGATGGTTTACGTTTGTTGCGCGTGCGCGGCGCTGAGGATGCAAGTCGCTGTGGCTCACACTTACGCGCATGGCTGCGCCAGGTTGCAACCGACCGGCTAGACGGGTGGCTGCACTCGGTCGCTCAGCATTATGATTTTCAATACACGCGCATGCAGGTGCGTCGGCAGCAAACGCGCTGGGGAAGCTGCTCTCGATCAGGGACGATCAGCTTAAACGTGTGCTTGTTATTCCAAGCGCCCGAGGTCGTGCGCTATTTGCTGCTGCATGAGTTATGTCATACGCGGCACATGAACCATTCAGATCACTTTTGGAAATTGGTTGCGCAATGCGAGCCTGAGTGGCGGGTACTTGACCGTGAATTATCCTCAGGCTGGCAGCGCGTGCCGGGCTGGGTGTTCGCCTAACTGCCTGCTGCGGGACGCCGCCCGAGGGGTGATCGACGCGCATAAATGCGCCACAGTCGCACCGCCATCAGCACAAGGAACACGGCCGCGTAGACGAGCGGTGCTCGAACGTCCCGTTTCACCTGCCAATAATAATGCCAACAGACGAGCAAGGTGATCAGATACACACACCGGTGCACGAGTTGCCAACGGCTTTTCAGTTGCGCCATCGCCCAGCGTGTCGATGTTGCAGCCAGCGGTATCAGTAAAAGGAAAGCGCCCATACCGAGGGTTATCCAAGGACGCTTCACCATGTCTTCCCAGAGTATATGCGCGTCCAACCTGCGATCGATCAGCATGTACATGAGCACATGGAGCGTCGCATATAAAAAAGCAAACAGCCCCAGTGGACGACGGTAGTGCAACCACTCACTGCGACGCGTGAAGTGGCGCAGCGGCGTGATGGTGAGTGTGATCAATAGCAAGCGCAGTGCCGTCAAACCAGTGCTATCCGTGACGGTACGCACGGGGTCGGCACCGAGCCCGCCGGGCATGAACCCCACTCCTCGCGCCACGAGCAGTGCAAAGGGCATGAGCGCGGCAATAAATACCAGCGTCTTTAAGACATATCGTGACGCGCGCTGCACAACTAGTAGTAACGCCGCAAATCAAGGCCAGCATACAAGCTCGCGACCTCGGCCGCGTAGCCGTTAAAGGGTAGGGTGGGCACGCGTGGTGCAAACAGTCCACCACCAATGCGGCGTTCCGTCTTTTGGCTCCAGCGCGGATGATCAACGCTCGGGTTCACGTTCGCGTAAAAGCCATACTCGCCGGGATTTGCGTCATTCCATGTGGTGTGGGGCATCCGTTCAGTAAAGTGAATGCCGACAATGGATTTAATGCTCTTAAAGCCGTACTTCCATGGCACGACTAAGCGCAGCGGCGCGCCATTTTGGTTTGGCAACACGCGGCCATAAAGCCCCACGGCCATGAGCGTCAATGGGTGCATCGCTTCTGCCATGGTCAGCGCTTCGCTATAGGGCCAACTCAATACACGATCACGTTGACCCGGCATTTGTTTCGGGTCATTCAAGGTGGTGAAACTGACGTACTTGGCTTTGGAGGTAGGCTTGAAGCGCGCGACTAAGTCCTTGAGCGGAAAACCTACCCACGGTATGACCATCGACCACGCCTCGACACAACGCAATCGATACGTGCGTTCCTCGAGCGCGTGGGGCTTTAAGATATCCTCAAGGGTAAGGGTGCCGAGACGCTCGGCCTCTCCTGTGACGCTGACCGACCAGGGCGTTGTGTGCAACGAGGCACTGTGTGCTGCAGGATCTGATTTATCTGTACCGAACTCATAGAAGTTATTGTATGAGGTCACATCCTCCCAACGCGTGACCGCCTCAGGCACTGTGTAGGTGGCGTTACGCGCAGCTTTCAGCTCGGCACCACTCGGCGTGCTTGCCTGGGCTGGCATGACTGCGGCGCTGCCCGCGAGTCCTAAAGCTGCAAGCACCGCTCGTCGCTCTTGAAATACTGACTCTGGCGTAATGTCGGAGGCAAGAATCGGTGTGCTCAGGTTCACTTTCATGGTACGAGTCCTTAGCGTCTATGGCCTTTGAAATGCTGTATTTTGATGATCAACGCCATTCAAGGCAACGCAGGCCCCGGGCGAGTGCCTGACGCTGTGCTGACGTAGACCCATTGGTGAGCAAACCCACGTCGGCAGCAACTAAGTGCTCAATATCTGATACCGCATTGCCGTAGGCTGTGATGTGGACGCCGGGATGCTCACGGCGCAGACGGTGCAGGTGCCGGGTTTTCTCAGAGCCATGGCAATTGGGCGAGGTTAAACCGCCGTGTAGGGTATCGGCCTCCCAACGCAGGGTGGTGCAGATCACTTCATTGACCTCCAAGCGCTCACCGATGCTACTGACATAACAGTCCGTGCTCGCTGACATGAGGACCACATAGTCGCCATCTGCACGGTGTCTGCGCAGTGCGCTCAGAGCGTCTGCGCGCATTAATAGCTCCCAGTAGGTACTTAAGAAACCTCGGTTGAGTCCTGCGATAGTCTCACGACTGAGGCCACCGACGACGCGCTGTAACAGCGCGCTTTTGAGCTCTCCACGATCGCGTCTGAGCGCAAAACGTACTGCGAGCCACGGCGTGTCCCAGAGCCGCACCAGTCGCCCTGGCCGACGCTTGAGCGCGTAAACCAAATACGCTCGCAGCGTGTCATCCCAGGACAACGTGCCATCAAGGTCAAACACCGCCATACGACGTGCCGGTGGACGCACAGCAGTGTCTGTCATAGGTACACGTGTGGACTTAGCCCTAGCGAGCCTTACTAACCAATGAGCGCAACACGTAGTGCAAGATGCCGCCGTGTCGATAGTAATCGAGTTCCTTGGGCGTATCGATGCGCACACGTGCGGTGAACCTGATCTCCTTGGAAGCGCCGCGTGCGACCACCTCGACCGTCTTAGTGGCTCCACCGTTGAGACCTAGGACCTCGAACACCTCGTGGCCAGTAAGGCCTAGGGACTGTGCAGTGGCGCCATCAACGTACTGCAAGGGGAGCACACCCATGCCGATTAAGTTCGAGCGGTGGATCCGCTCAAAGCTCTCAGCAATGACCATTTTAACGCCAAGCAGCATCGTGCCTTTGGCTGCCCAGTCACGTGAGGAGCCTGTACCATATTCCTTACCGGCTAGCACCACGAGCGGCGTCTTGTCTATCTGATAGCGCATTGCCACGTCATAGATGGAGCCGGCCTCGTTGCTGGGCAGATGGATCGACACGCCGCCTTCCGTACCAGGCGCAAGTAGGTTCTTTAAGCGAATATTGGCAAACGTGCCGCGGACCATGACTTCGTGGTTACCACGTCGCGCACCATATGAGTTGAAATCCTGAGCAGAAACACCTTGCGCAACCAAGTACTGGGCTGCTGGACTGCTCTTGGAGATATTGCCTGCCGGCGATATATGATCCGTGGTAACTGAGTCGCCAAGCATTGCAAGGACACGCGCATTTTTGATGTCGCTGACCGGGCTTGGGGTCATCGTCATACCATCAAAGTAGGGCGGATTACGCACATAGGTTGATTTCTCATCCCACGTATAACTCTCGCCAGCTGGCACGGTGATTGCATTCCACAGCGCATCGCCCTTGAACACGCCTGCATAGCTCTTGCGGAACATGCCTGGGTCCACGGCAAGACGCACGGCCTCGCTCACCTCGTGGGCGGTTGGCCAAATATCGGCGAGCATAACGGGTCGCCCATCACTGCCGGTGCCAATCGGCTCTGCTGTGAGGTCAACGTTCATACTGCCAGCGATGGCATAGGCCACACACAGCGGCGGTGAAGCAAGAAAGTTCATCTTCACTTCCGGATGCACGCGCCCTTCAAAATTGCGATTTCCCGATAGTACTGAGGCCGCAGTGATATCGCCTGCTTTGACCGCGTCCGAAATTTCGCTCTTCAGAGGTCCTGAGTTGCCGATGCAGGTCGTACAGCCGTAGCCGACTGTGTAAAAACCAATCGCTTCGAGGTCCTCAAGCAAGTCTGCCTTCTTTAAGTAGTCAGTGACGACGCGCGAACCAGGAGCGAGTGAGGTTTTTACCCATGGGCGGGCCGTAAGGCCCCGCGCACGTGCTTTTTTAGCAACAAGGCCAGCCGCGATGAGCACCGATGGATTCGAGGTGTTTGTACAACTGGTAATGGCAGCAATGAGAACTGCATTATCAGCAATCTCATACGAGCCCTTAGCCACTGTTGCGCGACCGGTAGCGTTTGGATTTTTCTGCCGACGCTCATCCGCAATTTTAGCAACCGCAGCACTAGAGACGCTCTTTGCACGGGTGAGTGGCACGCGGTCTTGCGGACGCTTAGGGCCTGCGAGTGATGGCTCAACAGTGGATAGATCGAGCTGCAGCACGTCGGTGTACTGGGCTGCTGGCATCCCATTGGTTCGCCACAAGCCCTGGGCCTTGGCGTAGGCTTCGACTAAAGCCACCTGTTCAGCTGGACGGGCAGTTAGCTCTAAATACCGAATCGTTTCCTCATCAATGGGGAACACGGCGATGGTGCTCCCAAACTCAGGGGACATATTACTGATAGTGGCGCGATCGGCGAGTGGCAACCCACTTAAGCCGTCACCAAAGAATTCGACAAACTGATCAACGACGCCTTTCTTGCGCAGCATCTCAGTGATGGTGAGCACAAGATCGGTGGCCGTGGTGCCTGCAGGCAAAGCGCCTGACAGCTGAAAGCCGATGACTTGCGGTATGAGCATTGTGACCGGCTGGCCGAGCATGGCTGCTTCCGCCTCAATGCCACCCACACCCCAGCCCACGACACCGAGCCCGTTAATCATGGTCGTGTGCGAGTCAGTGCCGACGAGTGTGTCAGGGTACGCCCAGCGCGCACCATCCTCGTCGGTGGAAAACACGACACGTCCGAGATACTCGAGATTGACCTGATGCACGATGCCGGTGTTGGGTGGCACCACCTTAAAGTTGTTAAACGCCGTTTGTCCCCAGCGTAAAAACGAATAGCGTTCACCGTTGCGGCCAAACTCAATCGCTGTATTTTTCGCAAGTGAGTCTGCGGCGCCATACTCGTCGACTTGTACCGAGTGATCAATGACGAGCTCGGCCGGTGCAAGCGGATTCACGCGCTTCGCACTGCCGCCGAGACGCACGATGGCTTCACGCATAGCCGCAAGATCCACGATGCACGGCACGCCAGTAAAATCTTGCATCACGACCCGAGCAGGCGTGAAGGCAATTTCGTGATTCGGGGCAGCGCTGGGATTCCACGCAAGCACCGCTTCAATGTCCTCACGAGTCACATTCACGCCGTCTTCAAACCGCAACAGGTTTTCAAGGAGAATTTTCAGCGCATACGGCAAGCGGCTGAGGTCGTGACCGGCAATAGCGGGTAAGCGGTGGTACTGGTATTTTCGTCCCGCAACATCGAGCGTTGCGATCGTCTTTAGACTGTCGTTCATGGGGGCTCCGGCTGTGAGATCCGAATTATAACCCGAGCCAGCCAAAATGGTGCGCTGCGAAAGGCTGATTTACATTCCGTTGCACCCAACGCGTCGGGCGGGCGTGGCCTGAGCCTCGCGACGGGCGGCAACAGTCTTAAGAAAGACGCCCCACATCGGCAATCGGGGCCCCACCGAGACACTCCTCGCCCGCATAAAATGCAGCGTACTGCCCGGGAGCTACCCCACGTAAAGGGGCGCGTAGCGCGACACGAGCGCCGAGCGCGTCCAACGACACCGTGCACGGGACCGCTTGTTGCCTGTGCCGCACTTGCACGTGACATTCCGCAAAGCGCGTCTCGCGCATTTGCAGCCAAACGGGTGTTGCCGTACTGAAGCTCTGGGTATAAAGCGCCGGATGATCCTGTCCTTGCACCACGATCAGCGCGTTTCGCGCCACGTCCTTGGCTGCGACATACCAAGGCGCGTTACTGCCGTCGCGCAAACCACCAATTTTAAGTCCTTGCCGTTGACCAATCGTGTGGTACATCAGGCCCTCGTGATATCCGAGCACCTCGCCACCGTGTGTCTCGATCGGACCCGCCGCGCCCTGTAGATACTGCTGCAAAAACTCACGAAATGGTCGTTCGCCTATAAAACAAATCCCGGTACTGTCAGGGCGATCGTATACCGGCAATCCCGCGCGACGCGCGTACTCGCGCACCTCGCTCTTGAGAACGTCACCGAGTGGAAATGCCGCAACACGCAGTGCAGCGGCTGGCATTGCTTGCAGGAAATAGCTTTGATCTTTATTGGTGTCTTTCGCCCGATACAGACGCGCAGAGCCATCGGACTCCTGCACGATGCGCGCGTAATGCCCGGTTGCTAACTGTTTTCCGCCAAGGCGCCGAGCGTACTCAAGACAGACACCAAACTTCACCTCACGATTACACAAGATGTCAGGATTTGGAGTCAGGCCCGCCGCATAATCCGCCAGAAAGTGTTTAAACACTTGCTCGCGGTACTCAGCAGTGAATGAGGTCCTGTGCAGCGGAATGCCAAGTTCTGCTGCAACCGTACGCGCCGACTGCCAATCGGCTGCCGCTGTACAGTAACCAGCCTCGTCATCCTCCCAGTTGGTCATGTGCAAGCCGTGCACCTCATGCCCGGCACGGCGCAGTAGCAATGCTGCAACTGCCGAGTCCACGCCACCGGAGAGCGCCACAATAATCCGCTCGCTCATACCGCTAGCACCGCACGGCGCATCGTGCGATGCACGATGCCAGCCTCACGATAGGGCTCACCCTCAGCAATAAAACCATGAGGCTCGTAAAACGAGACAGCGCTTTCTTGGGCGTGCAAGTACACGTGCGTGTCACCACGCGCAGCAGCCGCACGAAGGAGCAGTTCGAGCAACGCCTGCCCAATGCCTAAGCCGCGCAAAGCGGGCAGCACAGCCATCCGTCCGATCTTACCGTCAGGCAGCAAGCGGCCGGTACCGACTGCCTCACCATCACGCCATGCAATGACGTGCACAGCCTCTGCATCAGCGTGATCCCACTCAAGCTCGACAGGCACGCCTTGCTCTACACAAAACACCTGGCGCCGGACGTGGCTTAGCGGTAACTCATCGGTGGCCCAATCGGTACGACACACCCGAACACCCAGCGGTGCAGTGGGGTTAGGCATCGGTGGCAAGTGCCACTGCAAACCCCAGGTAGTCGTGTGGGGTCAGGGCCGCCAGTCGGGCACGTTCCGCTTCCGGTATAGGCAGCGTACTGACAAAAGCGCGTAGTGCCGCAGCATCAATACGCTGCCCACGCGTCAGGTCCTTAAGGCGCTCATAGGCATTTTCAACGCCATAACGACGCATCACTGTCTGTACTGCCTCGCCGAGCACTTCCCAGTTCGCTCCCAAATCGTCAGTAATCGCCGGCGGATTGACCGCCAGACGGCCGAGGCCGCGCTCGATCGATTTGTAGGCAAGCAAGGTATGCGCCAGTGCCACACCCACATTACGTAACACGGTCGAGTCAGTTAAATCACGCTGCCAACGCGATACGGGTAACTTTTCTGAAAAGTGCTTTAGCAGCGCATTAGCGATACCTAGATTGCCCTCGCCATTTTCAAAATCGATCGGATTCACTTTGTGGGGCATCGTTGAGCTACCGACTTCTCCAGCGACAATGCGTTGCTTGTAATATCCGAGCGAGATGTATCCCCATGTGTCTCTTGCGAAGTCGATCAGCATGGTGTTTATCCGAGCCAACGCATCGCAATAATTTGCGATCCAGTCATGCGGCTCTATCTGCGTCGTGTACGCATTAAATTGCAGTCCTAAACTTAAGACGAAACGCTCGCTCGCTGCGCGCCAGGCAACTTCTGGATACGCCACTTGATGCGCATTCCAGTTGCCAACCGCGCCATTGATTTTTGCCAACGCTGCGACGGAGTTAAAATTGGTGCGCCCGTAATGTAAGCGCTTTGACACGTTGGCAAGCTCTTTCCCTAACGTCGTTGGCGTCGCGGGCTGCCCATGGGTCCGCGCGAGCATCGCAAGCCCTGCATGCGTATGCGCCTCGCGCGTAAGCCACGCCTCGACACGCGCCAGTGCCGGCACCAGTACGTGCTCGCGCGCTGCCTGAAGCATGAGTGCATAAGCAAGGTTATTAATGTCCTCCGATGTGCAAGCGAAGTGCACAAACTCCAGTTGTGCATGGGTAGCGCCAGCGGCTTTGAGTTGGTCGCGAACAAAATATTCAACAGCTTTCACATCGTGATTCACACGCGCTTCATACGCTTTGACGGCGTCGGCTTCATCAGCAGGTGCGGTAAGGGTCAGCGCTTGAGCGACTTTAATTACGCTCGGCGAGATGCCTTTCAGTTCCGGCAGCTTGAGATCCTGCGCTAAAAATAAAAACCAGTGCGCTTCCACACGTACCCGATGGCGGATGAGCGCAGCTTCGCTTAAATACGGGCGTAACTCTAGGCACTTATCGGCATAGCGACCGTCTACAGGAGACAGTGCGTTTATGCCCTCAGAGCGTGTCGTGTAGGCGTTGGTCACAAAGTGCTACCCCTAAAATGCTAGAATAAACGCTATAGTCTATCGTGACCAAGCGGTTTAGCCGACCGTGATCGCACCCTGTGGGTCATCGCGGCCGCTTAGGCGCCCAAAACGTCGAATTTAGTGCCTTCGCGGTGCATCCGATCAGCCGGGACGCTAGCCGTACTGGGGAGGGGGGCGAAGAAAGACTCTGACTGTGTGTAGGACGCCAATGAATGCGATACGCGGTAGCACAAATCGGTAGGGCAGACGCACCACCTCCGCACTGGAGGTCTGTGTGTTGAGTGGCGTCGATGTGAGCGACACCGCGGCCCTGCGCGCCCGCCTGCGCCTAGCCTTTGCCGGCACGCAGCCCTCGCACGTGGCTGACGAGCGGGTGGCTGGACTGTCGGTAGGCCTTGGTGCACAAATAAAGCACTTGTTACCGCCAACGTTAACGCCCGCCGCTGTACTTATCCCCATCGTGGAGCGCCCTGCCGGCCTCAGTGTGCTGTTTACGGAACGCGCCCTTGCTCTGCGCCACCACGCAGGCCAGATTTCCTTCCCAGGTGGGCGACTTGAGCCTCACGAAGCAGATCCGGTGGCTGCGGCTTTACGTGAAGCGTATGAAGAGATCGGTCTTGCCGAGGAGCACGTCGAGGTACTGGGTTGCTTGCCGAATCATCTGATCTTTACAGGCTATCGCATCACGCCCGTGGTGGGGCTCGTCGTGCCACCGAGTGCGTTTAGCATCGATGCCGCTGAGGTGGCGAGCGTCTTTGAAGTGCCATTCGCGTATCTGCTAAACGCCGATCACTACGACGTGCGGGCCCGCACGCTGGGGGGTAAAACGGTGCAGGTCTATGAGATCACGTTTGCACAACACACGATCTGGGGCGCAACCGCGGGGATGGTACGACATCTCTGCGAGGTGCTTGGCGCCACCGGAAGGGTTATATGAGTACACCCATGGATCGATTGCTCGCTGTGATGGCACGCCTCCGACACCCCGAGACAGGCTGTGCGTGGGATTTGGCCCAAACTGCCAAAAGTCTCGCACCGCACACGCTCGAGGAAGCCTACGAGGTCATTGATGCGATTGAACGCAATGATGCGCACGCGTTACGCGATGAGCTCGGCGATTTGTTATTTCAAATCGTTTTCTATGCCGAGATCGCGAAGGATGCGACACCAGGCGCAGTACAGTTCGGCTTTGATGACATCGTTGAGGCGATTACGGCAAAGCTCGTCCGTCGCCACCCGCATGTGTTCAGTGGCGCTGTCCACCCTAAAGGCGCGGCTCAAACTCAACAATGGGAGGACATTAAGGCCGCTGAGAGAGCCGCCACGGGCGCAGCCTCTAGCGTCCTTGATGATGTGCCGTTGGCGCTTCCTGCGCTGAGTCGGGCTGTGAAACTCTCAAGGCGCGCTGCGCGCATTGGCTTTGACTGGCCGGATGCGCAAGGCCCGTTGGCGAAAGTGCACGAGGAACTCGCTGAACTCGCGGAGGCGCGGGCGCGTGGCACTGACCCGGAGGTCGCAGCTGAACTTGGCGATGTACTCTTGGCTGTAGCCAATCTTGCGCGGCATTTGCAGATCGACCCAGAAAGCGCATTACGAGGCGCCAATCAGCGCTTCGAGAGCCGGTTTCGGCACGTGGAGCAGGAAAGTGCTCGCACCCAACGACACGACCTAACGTCGCTCGAGTCGTACTGGCGTGCGGCGAAGCGACGTGAGACGCAGGCGCAGTCGCCAAACACCGCTGAAGCCGACCGCTAGCAACGTTTTAGGCCGCGCAAAAGGGCTTAAGTTGTGTATATTGCGCTGCAAATAGCTCGGCGATGTGTAGGATTTTGTTATGAAAACGCAAGATAAGAACCATACGTTGGGGGCGTGGACCCCTGAGTCGTGGCAGCAAAAACAAACCCTGCAACAGCCGGCGTACCGTCATCCTGCGGCATTGAATAGCGCGGTTGCTGAACTCGCACGCTTGCCGCCGATCGTGGTGTCCTATGAGGTGGATGAACTGCAACGCCAGTTGGCACTTGCGCAAATTGGCGAAGCCTTTGTGTTGCATGGCGGTAACTGTGCTGAATCGCTGGACGAGTGCACCTCTGATCGGGTGGTTGAGCAGCTCAAAATCTTGTTGCAAATGAGTCTCGTGCTCATGCATGGGCTCAAAAAACCGATCATCCGTATCGGACGAATGGCCGGCCAATACGCAAAACCGCGCTCAGCAGACCTCGAAACACGCGATGGGGTCAGCTTGCCATCGTACCGTGGCGATATCGTCAACCGCGCGCCCTTTGACGCAGTCTCTCGTGAACCCGACCCGCAATTGCTCTTGCGCGGTTACGAGCGCGCAGCACTTACCTTAAATTTTGTGCGGGCGCTGATCGACGGAGGTTTTGCCGATCTGCATAACCCGAGCGCCTGGGATTTGGATTTTATGCGTCACTCGCCGAAGTACGAGGAATACAAGCGCATCGTGGACTCGATCAGCGACTCGTTAAGCTTTTTCGAGGCCGTATCGGGTCGGGCAGTTGCGGATTCGCAGCGCGTCGAATTTTACGCAAGCCACGAAGGCCTGCACTTGCACTACGAACAAGCGCAAACACGCTTCATTCCACGGCGCAAACGCTGGTACAACCTGTCGACTCATCTGCCATGGATCGGCGTGCGTACAGCCGCGCTCACCGATGGTCACATTGAGTATTTCCGCGGTATAGCGAATCCGATTGCTGTGAAAGTGGGTCCCACGAGCGATCCGCACTATTTAAGGGATCTCGTTGCGACCTTAAATCCCGACGGGGTACCCGGCCGCTTGACGCTGATTCATCGCTTAGGAGCGGCAAAAATTGATGCCGGCTTACCGAAGCTGATTGATGCACTGGGACCGCTCAAGGGTAGTGTGGTGTGGGTGTGCGACCCGATGCACGGCAATACCGAAAGCACTGAAAGCGGACTTAAAACTCGCCGGTTCGATAACATCTTAAGCGAGCTCGAGGATGCATTTCGCATCCACGCACAAATGGGCTCCATCTTGGGCGGCGTTCATTTGGAGCTCACGGGTGATAACGTCACCGAGTGCACGGGTGGCGCGCGCGGGCTTACCGACGACGACCTAGCCCAGGCCTACCGCTCGACTGTCGACCCACGCTTGAACTACGAACAGGCCCTCGAGGTAGCGATGCGGATCGCGCGTCATGCCCGCCTGCCTGCGTCCTAAGCGCGTTGAGTGCACGCAGTTCATCACTACTGGCATCGCGATACTGGCCGGGCTGTAGCGACCTGAGCTGAAATGGGCCAATCGCGATTCGAATAAGTCGCAGCGTCGGCAAGCCCACAGCGGCAGTCATGCGCCGCACCTGACGGTTGCGGCCTTCCCGGATCGCGATTTTCAGCCAGCTCGTGGGAATGAGCGCCCGCTTGCGGATCGGCGGGTCGCGCTCCCACAGATCGGCAGGTGGCTCGACCACCTCGGCACTAGCCGGCAAGGTCGCACCATCATTTAACAATACACCACGGCGCAGGTTGGCAAGGGCTGGCATATCAGCCAGCCCCTCAACTTGTACTAGATAGGTTTTCTCGAGCCGAAAGCGTGGCTCGGTAATGATCGCTTGGAGGACGCCATCGTCTGTCAACAACAGCAGTCCCTCGCTATCAAAGTCGAGCCGGCCGGCAGGATAGATCCCCTCGATGGGCACAAAGTCTTTGAGGGTGCAACGCCCATCCTCGCTGGTGAAGCGAGTCAGAACCTGAAATGGCTTATTGAGCAGCACGAGTCGCATACACCAAATCCCCTTAAAACACTGCTGCGAGCCGCTCTGAAATGGCATGTTGCATGACCATGGGCCGGCCGTTAAGCTTGTGCGCCGCAACAGGGCACACCCAATCAGGCCACGATAGTAGTGCTTGGTGGGCCTTTTTTCAGGAGTCTTTGCCCGAATGACCCAACATACACCTCAAGCATCAGCGAACGGCACGCTCAGCGGTCCGGTATCGGCGGGCTTTGAGCGAATTTTAACGCCTGAGGCGATGGCTTTTGTGGCCGCGCTGACACGTGAGTTTGCGGCGGACGTGACGAGGTTGCTTGCGGCACGCGAGGTGCGCCAGCACGCACTCGATGCCGGTAACAAACCTGACTTTCTCAAAGAAACTGAAAGCCTACGCGCCAGTGACTGGCGGGTGGCGCCCATTCCTGCCGACTTAAGCAATCGGCGCGTTGAGATTACGGGCCCCACCGAGCGCAAGATGATTATCAACGCGCTGAACTCGGGCGCGAACGTTTTTATGGCGGACTGCGAAGACTCACTATGTCCAAGTTGGGACAACGTGATTGGCGGTCAGATCAATCTTGCAGATGCGGTACGACGCACGATTGCGCTTACAAGCCCAGAAGGCAAGCACTACACTCTCAATGCACAAACGGCGGTACTGATTGTCAGACCACGTGGCTGGCATTTGTACGAAAAGCACTGGCAAGTCGACGGTGCGAGCGTGCCGGGTGCGTTCGTGGACTTTGGCCTGTACCTATTTCATAACCATGCCGAACTGCGCGCGCGCGGCACAGGCCCTTATTTTTATTTGCCGAAGCTTGAGAACCATCTTGAGGCGCGCTTGTGGTGTCGCGTGTTTCAGTATGCTGAGCGTTACCTTAAACTGAACTCTGGCACGATCAAGTGCACAGTACTTATTGAAACCATTCTCGCAGCCTTTGAGATGGACGAGATTTTGTATGAACTGCGCGACTATATCGTTGGTCTTAACTGCGGACGCTGGGACTATATTTTCAGCTACATTAAAAAGCTGCAGTCCGACCCGACCTGCGTGCTACCAGATCGCCTGCAAGTCACAATGACCGCGCATTTTCTGCGATCTTACTCGTTGCTGCTGATTGAGACCTGTCATCGCCGCGGCGCCTTCGCGATGGGCGGTATGGCGGCCCAAATCCCGATCAAAAATGATCCTGCAGCAAATGATGCCGCACTTGCCAAGGTGCGTGCCGATAAAGAGCGCGAGGCGACCGATGGTCATGATGGCACGTGGGTCGCGCACCCAGCCCTCGTTCCCATCGCACGCGAAGTCTTTGATCGGTTGATGCCTACACCCAACAATCTTGCGCGTCCCTTAACAGGAGCCACCTTTACGGCGCACGACCTTTTGCAGGCCCCGCCAGGGCAGATCACCGAGGTGGGATTACGCAATAACATTTCAGTTGGTATCCAATATTTAGCCGCCTGGCTCGGTGGCAATGGCTGCGTACCGATTAATAACCTGATGGAAGACGCGGCCACAGCTGAGATCTCGCGCGCGCAGGTGTGGCAGTGGCTGCACAAAAACTGTGCGCTGAGCGATGGGCGCGTGGTGACGAGGGCGTTGCTTGGCGTGCTGGTGCCTGAAGAGTTGGCGCGCATCGAGGCAAACGTTGGGAGAATGGTCTATGCCAAGGGCAACTACGTGCGCGCAGCAGAACTTTTTAACAAACTGACGCTGGAGCCTGTGTTTGCAAGTTTCTTAACATTGTCTGCCTATCGTGAAATTAACTGATAACTACACCGGAGTGACGTGATGACGCTATTGACTGCTGAACAGCTTGAGAAGGATTGGTCGACGAATCCCCGGTGGAAGGGCGTCAAGCGTGGTTACTCTGCGCAAGAGGTTGTGCGCTTGCGTGGCTCGATTGGTGTTGAGCACACAATTGCCGACATCACGTCGAAGAAGCTGTGGAAATCTATGCACGAGAAGCCGTTTGTGAATGCCCTTGGAGCATTAACCGGCAATCAGGCGATGCAGCAGGTCAAAGCAGGGCTTAACGCGATTTATTTGTCGGGCTGGCAGGTCGCAGGCGATGCTAATAAGGCAGGTGCTATGTACCCAGACCAGTCGCTGTATCCAGCCGACTCGGTGCCGGCCATCGTACGGAATATCAACAATACGTTAGTGCGCGCCGATCAGATTTACCATGCCGAAGGTAACGACAGCATTGACTGGTTGCAGCCGATCGTCGCTGACGCCGAAGCCGGTTTCGGTGGCGTGCTGAACGCGTTTGAGCTTATGAAGGCAATGATTGATGCGGGCGCTGCCGGTGTGCATTTTGAGGACCAGCTGTCCTCTGCCAAGAAGTGCGGTCACATGGGCGGTAAAGTGCTCGTACCAACGCAAGAGGCAGTTAACAAGCTAGTGGCCGCGCGCTTAGCGGCTGATACGGCAGGTGTGCCGACAGTACTCGTGGCGCGTACCGACGCGGAGAGCGCGAACTTACTGACTGCGGACGTAGACTCTCGCGACGTCGAGTTCATCGACAAATCAAAGGGCCGCACGAGCGAAGGCTTTTTTTACGTGAACGCGGGCTTACCGCAAGCGATCTCACGCGGACTTGCCTACGCGCCGTATGCAGATTTGATCTGGTGCGAGACAGGACATCCGGATCTTGGCGAAGCCAAGATCTTCGCAGAGGCGATCCATCAGCAGTACCCAGGAAAAATGCTTGCCTACAACTGCTCGCCGAGTTTTAACTGGAAAAAGAAGTTGGATGACGCCACGATCGCAAAGTTTCAGCGCGAGCTCGGCGCCATGGGCTACAAATTCCAGTTCATCACGTTGGCCGGTTTCCACGCGCTGAACTTCTCGATGTTCCAGCTCGCCAAGGGCTACAAGCAGTCGCAGATGTCAGCCTATGTCTCCCTGCAAGAGGCTGAGTTTGCCGCTGAGAAGGACGGCTACACGGCAACCAAGCACCAGCGCGAAGTGGGTGCCGGATACTTCGATGCGGTGACAACTGCCGTCACAGCTGGCTTATCGTCGGTCACGGCCATGAAGGGCTCCACCGAGGAAGAGCAGTTTAACCACTGAATGATGCGATTTTAGCGCTTGCATCGTGGGTGGCAGCCGACAGACCATAGGGCCTGTGCCGCCACCCACCACAAGACCCGTTGACTCCAGCACTGACGCGCTCACAGTGAGCCCGTCACTCGGGCGTGCCGCGCCTGAGGCGCCTTGTGAAGGCGAGGAGGCACCTATTAGGGCGTTTGACCCTCTGGCCATCGTGGCCACTCTGCCAACACGCCCCGGCGTGTATCGCATGCTCGATGCCAAGGGCGGCGTCATCTACGTCGGCAAGGCGCGTAATCTCAAATCACGCGTCGGCAGTTACTTTCGGGCCGATCAACCACACCCGAAAGTCGTCGCACTCGTGCAACAGGTGTGCGGCATTGAAGTGACCATTACTAACTCAGATACCGAGGCTTTGCTGCTCGAGTTTAATCTGATTAAGAAGTTTCGCCCGCACTACAACATTTTGCTGAAAGACGATAAAAGTTTTCCGTTTTTGTACTTAAGTACGACTCATGAATTTCCGCGCTTGAGCTTTTATCGCGGGAGTCGTCGCATTCCTGGAAAATTCTTTGGGCCCTATCCCAGCACACCAGCGGTCAGGGACACACTTTTGCAGCTCCAAAAAGTGTTTCGCTTGCGCCCGTGTGAGGATAGCTATTTCGCCAATCGCTCCCGCGCCTGTCTGCAATATCAGATTCAACGGTGCTCAGGACCGTGCGTGGGTCACGTGACGCGAGAGGATTACGCAACAGACGTTCACGCTGCTGTGCGTGTACTTGAGGGTCGCAACGATGCTGTCGCCCTCGATATTGCTAAGCGCATGGACGCGGCGTCTCAGCTCCTTCAGTATGAAAAAGCGGCGACGCTACGCGACCAATTATCTGCGCTCAAAGCCATACAGGCGAAGCAGATTGTCACTGCAGACCCAGACCTTGAGTGCGATGCTATCGCAGTGACTGAGGCGGCTGGAGAGTACTGCATTGCACTGATGTTTATCCGCGGTGGTCAAAACTTAGGCACCACACACTATTTCACGCGAGCGGCTTTGGCGGATCTTGGCGAAGTGACCGCGGCATTCCTGGCGCAGCATTACCTGACCCATGCAGCACCGAGTGAGCTCCTCATTAGTGAACCCATTCCTGACAGCGGTATATTGGCCGATGCGCTCAGTGCACATGCAGGTCACCGCGTCAGCATTCATTGCCCGGTACGGGGGCTTAAGACCCGCTGGGTGGCGATGGCACAAACCAATGCACAGAGCGCCCTTAAAATGCGCCTAGCAACACATGCCGGCATCGCCGCCCAACTCGCCCAACTGGGCGCGGCGCTGGGGCTGGCAGCGGCACCTAGGCGCATTGAGTGCTTCGATGTCAGTCACACCCGCGGCGAGGCGACGGTCGCCTCCTGCGTGGTCTTTGGGGTGGATGGGCCCATTAAAGCGGATTACCGGCGCTTTAACATTGAAGGTCTCGCGCCTGGCGATGACTACGGCGCCATGCGCCAGGCTCTGATGCGTCGCTACCGCCGACTGAAGGCGGGGGAGGCGGCTTTACCGGATGTACTCCTCATTGACGGTGGGCCGGGCCAATTAACCGAGGCGGCCGAGATGCTGGTAGAGCTTGGGGTCAGCGTACAGGCAGTGGTGGGGGTGGCCAAGGGAGTGGAGCGACGGCCAGGCAAAGAGCGGCTGTTTATCTTGGGGCGTGACGAGCCGCTTGTTCTTGGCGGCGACTCGCCCGCATTGCACGTGGTTCAGCGGGTCCGCGATGAAGCACATCGCTTTGCCATTGCAGGGCATCGCGCACGGCGTGGCAAGGCGCGCCAAAGTTCCGTGTTGGAGGAGGTGAAGGGCCTTGGGCCCCAGCGGCGACGTGAACTACTCAAGCACTTTGGGGGCTTGCAGGGCATCATGGGCGCTGGAGTGGACGATCTGACGCGGGTGCATGGCATTAGCCAACGCCTGGCTGAGTCCATTTATGAGCGTCTGCACCCAGGCGGTTAATGCGTGAAAAGTCCCTACACAATTCCGAATGCACTGACTGGACTTAGGATCCTGCTCATTCCTGTGATTGTCGGGCTGTTCTACTTGCCATACGGCTGGGGCGACATACTCGCCGGTTTACTCTTTGCACTCGCTGGAATTACCGACACGCTCGATGGCTACGTCGCTAGACGCACAGGCACAGTCTCACCACTGGGCGAATTTTTAGACCCTGTGGCCGACAAGCTGATCGTTGCCACCGCACTTGTGCTCATCGTGACCCGCAATCCAGTGTGGTATGTCACCCTCACTGCGACAGTGATTATTGGGCGTGAAATTGCAATTTCCGCATTGCGTGAATGGATGGCAGAAATTGGAGCTCGCCGTCGGGTGGCTGTGAGCGCACTCGGTAAGGTCAAAACAAGCGCGCAAATCACGGGGCTAGCGATGATGCTGTATTACTACGACCTGTTTGGCCTACCAATCTACCGCATTGGCTTAAGTTTAACCGTCGTTGCCGCAGCGCTTACTTTGTGGTCAATGGGCATCTATTTACGGGCTGCCTGGCCTGAATTATCAGGAAAAACGAGTCCTTCAGCTTGACACCACACACCCGCAGGTTAGAATTAATGACTGCGCGGGCGGGAATAGCTCAGTTGGTAGAGCGCAACCTTGCCAAGGTTGAGGTCGCGAGTTCGAGCCTCGTTTCCCGCTCCAAATCTGATAAGGCGTCGTGGCGGAGTGGTTACGCAGCGGACTGCAAATCCGTGTACGCCAGTTCGATTCTGGCCGACGCCTCCACACCCGAATAAGTCAAGTCAGCGCTGTGTGTAGAAGATGGGTGGCGCGAGGTCCAGTTGTCGTGTAGCTGCTAATGTCATCTCGCACCGCGAGGACGAGCACGACCGGTAAACTTCGTACTGGTTTGCACGTTTCAGTATGCAGCAGTACGCGACATCAGGTCTGTAGCGCTTTAAGATCTCTGTAAATGAAAAGCCTTTGGGTTCTCGTAGTCGATGTTGGTTGAATAGTGTCTAAATGAATTTATGATAATTGACAATCGAACAATCTTCCTCTTGACCGCACGAGTGGGGGTTGTATTAACTGCAATTGGCTGTACCGGCTTAGTCTTAGGTTTGAGTAATTATTTAAATTTGGATTTTTTTGCATATGGACTTTCGTCTGGCATACGCATCGTAGGCTCAGTAGCTATTGCTGTGACCGACCTGCTTTAACTGGTCCAGTTCTGATGTCTGTTACGCAGCGATCTGAGTCTCGCTTATTTTCTTCACTGTCGTCAAACGCACCACCGTCGTCTCAGGTGCGGGTGGCCTATA
>CAIKZZ010000027.1 GCA_903832085.1 uncultured Pseudomonadota bacterium
CCGGATCACACGTTGATCCTGACACGCGCTATAAAGATCTCTTATGGCAATCCTAGTCGAGCAACTCACCGTTGTGGTTCGTCGCGAGGCGATCGAACGGTGCATCTTTGGTGGGTGGGAGCGCTTCCAAGCACTCACCGAGGACCATGCCCCGTGCTGGGACGGCTGCTTGGCGGGCGCATCCTTCGCCACTGCTCTTGAGGTCCGCCGCTTCATCGCCATCTTGGAAGGCTACGGTCTTCAGTTCGAGGACGACGGAACCTGCCAGGACATCGCCGTCCTCGATCAGTACGAGGGTCTGTGGGTACCGTGTACCTGGTTGGTCCTCGGTCGACTGCCACTCGACGCCGATGAACTGACAGTCAAAGCGGTTTGGCTCGATCCAAAGCTCATATCAACGAAAAACCATCCGATCCATCCGTCGGTGGCGGTCCCAGTCGAGTGGACCTATGCGGGGTCCTTCAGTGAATTGGATGCGCAGTTAACACAGCGCCACGCGGTGGTGGAACTGATCTTCCAGCGCTGCGAGCCGCTCGAGGATGTGTACCTGGACCCGGACACCGGGTGCGAGCGACGCTATCCGGCATCCACCGATCCTGAGGTACTTCATCACCGTGGCCAGTGTCTACTCAAAGGCGACGCGGGTCATGCACTCGATCCGCTACACGGTATGCTATGGCTGGAAGCGGCAGCGAATTTAGGGCATTTATCGGCGCGTCACGGGCTCGGCCTTGTGTACTCCCTCGGCTTGCATGGCATCGCCTGCGATGAGGTTGCGGCCGCGCATCACTATCGGATCGCAGCGGAAGCAGGCTTCGCTGCGTCCCAAAATAATTTGGCTGACATGTATCAACACGGGCGAGGTGTGGCGCGCAGTATTCCAGAGGCGGTGTATTGGGCGACACGGTCCGCCGAGCAGGGAGAAGCCTTCGCGTACACAACACTTGCGGAACTGCGTGCCACGGACGCAGGGTTTGCGCATGATGATGCAACGCTGTATCAGTGGCTACTCCTTGCGGTGCGCAATTTACCGCGCGGTCGCACGTTAAAGACCATGCAAGAGGCTGCCCAAGCGTTGGAACGGCGCGCACATTCGACCGATTTGGCGCGAGGCCGCGAGCTGGCTGAGCGTTGGGCGCCACTGAAACCCACTGACCATCGGATGGGCGAACTGGACTCCAGAAAAGACGTGGGCACGGGAGCTGATGAGACATCGCCGACCACGCCGACGCGTACGCGCAGCGTGGTGGTCCGCGGTGACGCGGCGCTCTCGACGCTGCGACATTAAGTGGTACGGCGTGAGGGGCCCTCACCGATTGCCACGTCAGGATGATTTACAAAAAAAGAGCACTTTGATGAAAGTACATACACTTGAACTGGTGGAGACGGTCAGGGTCCGTCGCGTCTGGAATTACCATTTTATTCCTGGGGATCAAGCGCAGTGGGATGCGTTACGCGCAGCCGCGCAAGCCAGTCAAGATGTCATTAATTTACTGGATGTGTACGACATCACGCCGCACATCGCGCCCACGGATCCCGAGGAATGGCTGATCCTCGCGGGCCTGATCATGGCGCCGAGTGAGCCGTTTCGAGTGATGGCGGAATATGATGGCGTGACGCAAACAGAGTCCGATCATCGCGTCACGCACGCACTGCTCACGCCGTAAGGACGCGTCCCTGGATGCGTCCCTTAGGGGTCCACTAGAGGTTCAATCGGAATACACTAGGGGTGATCAAACACCACCTCGCGTTCCGGCCAACGTAGTGCGGCGAGGCGCCCGTGGAAGGGAACTGCAGTATTCGTGAGACGCTCCTTATAGCGGGCACCCACGCTGTAGTCGACGCAAAAGGCTACCTCACGTTGGCACGCATTTTTGTGCCAATGGACCGGGTCGTCGTTGTCGTCGAAGAGATTCGGTTCCCCTTTGCTGAGCTGCGCGCGCCCCTGGGGGTTCCAGAATCGCCAGTAGTGACCAAACACGACCGCGGGGGCCTCTGTGTAGTCCTGCCACCACTTCACCCGCTCAACAAAACGCCACTGGCCGGCGGTACGAAACGGTGTTTTAGCAACGCGCTCGAGTCCCGACGTGAGCACTCGGATCGGGTTGTTGCACTGATAAAACGCGTCCCACTCAGCGTGATCGTGCAAAAATGGCGTGAAGGGCTCGTGGCGCGTCATGTCCTTGAGCGCGAGTGCGTGGTGTGCTTTTTGATGTTCTGCAGCACGCTGCAAGGCCTTGCCTTTTGGGGACGCCTTGATCTGCTCATCAAAGGCTTGCGACAGCTCAAGCGCCGAGCATGTGCTTTGCCTGACAATATCAATCGCAGCACTGTCCCACGCCGCATGCACCACACGCAGGTCTGCGCTCTCGAGTGCCACGGGGAGCGTATTAAAAAACTGCAGGATATCGTCTTCTTGATGGGCCTGAACCCGCACGCTCGGTCCAAATTCCTGTGCATTTTTTTGGTACCGATGGTCGTCTTTTTCAAGAAACCAGTGATTGCCGTGCTTGTGTGCACGGTGCAATAAGTTCAGTTCATGATTGCCAAGCACGCATTGGGCACGGCCCGATGCGACCAAGTCGCGGACCTTAAAAATGACCGCCGGACTATCCGGTCCGCGATCACACAGATCGCCCACGAACACTAAGTGCCGTTTTGCGGGATGGCTGCCATCGGCGCAATAGCCAAGGCGATCAAGGAGCGTTGTCAGTGCGTCGATCTCGCCGTGTATGTCGCCAATCACATCAAGTGGGCCTGAGGCCAGTGGTTGAATCAATTTAGACGTGTAGTTCATCATGTCCTGCCGCGATGATCGCGTGTCAAAGGATCACCAAATGATCCGCCCCACATAGCGCAACAGGCAGGGCCCGCATTGGGGCACACGCGAGGGACGCGGCACCTTGGCCCCGCGCGCGTCAATACAGGGCAGCAGCTTTTTTCAGTGCTGCTGCCACTTCGGTGCGCAGTGCTTTGGGTGCGAGGACTTCAACCTCTGCCCCAAAGCGCAAAATGTCCATGACAAGTTCCGTGCTGCGATAATACGGCACATGCAATTCGATCGCGCCGTCGGCGCGGTGATCGAGTCGCTGTTGGGGGTGCCATTCCTCGTCGGCCACCCAGCGCGCAGCGTTCGCCGTAAAGCGCAGGTGTGCGGTGTGTGTGGCTTCGCCCTCAAAGATGCCATAGGCGCTTGAGAGCCGCACCGCGAGCACCTTCGCGGCAACCGCATGACTTGGAATGGGGGTCATGGTGGCTTGCGACACCCGATCGAGTGCAAAAATTCGCAAATCCAGTGTGCGATGACACCACGCCGCGAGATACCAGTTGCTGCGGTAAAAGGTCAGTCGCTGTGGTGAGACAGTGCGCTCGGTGTCCACCTCGCGGCTGCGGCTTTTATACGCAATGCTGAGGCGCTTTTGCGTTGCAAGCGCGGTGACGACAGTCTCAAAGTGCGCCTCGTGAATGTCTCTTTTTTGGGGTAGTTGCAGCGCAACACGATCACGCAATCCGGTGTGTCCGGTGGGACGCTTGTAGAGCAGCTTCTCAAGGCGGGCTCTTAAGGACGCGGTTTCGCGCCGAAAGATGCCAGGCGGAATTTGATCAAGAATCTCGTGGGCGGACAGGAGCGCGGATAATTCTTTGGAATCATAGGTGGGCCCCACGATGTTCTTGGCATGGCGCGTATCGTGTTCGAGCCGATAGCCGCCACCGTCGCGATCAAAGACCACGGGAGCATGCAGTTCATCGCGTAAAAAGCGCACCAAGCGTTTGACCGTGGCGGTAGAGGCATTGAGCGAGCCACATAAATGGTTTAACGAGACCGGTTCTTGCGAGGCGCTGAGGAGCTCATAAATCTCAGAGACACGTTCATAGCGGGCCATAAACACTCAATCCTTGTGGTGACATCCGGCTGACAGTGCGCCGCTTGCGCGCGCGATTAGAGGCTCGCGCCTATCATAACGCGCCGATGGTCAAATTCGGGAGGATCATAAAATGATCCTGAATGAGGCTGGTCGCGGTCGCTGGGTGGGTGGATGAGTGGGCGCTGCATGCCGATCAAGATCAGTTTTTGATGCTCCCCAGGCGCAGCCTCTGTAGTACAAATCAAAAATACCTAAAAGGCGCGTTCCATGAATCCCAAACAAACTACACCGCCTGACGTGGCGGCCACAGACCCCGTCATGCCACCGGCAGCCGAACAACCGGCCACACCCAAGGCACCGGCGTCCAGACCGTGGGTACAGGCGCTGATCGCAAACTTAAATCGCAATATGGCTGACCCGACCAAGACCGATGCAGGCTGACGTCCGGCAGGAGGGTGCGTGGGCATCACCGCGCGATCAATTGCGATTGCGCAGCTCGAACCACAATCCCTATCAACCAGTCGCGCGCCGTACGGATCTTGGTAACTCATAGGCAACAAGGCCCTCACAAAAGTGCGCTATGGTGTTTCCTGACAGACCAATAACGTGAGTAACCCTTGCATGAGTGCACGACTGTCCGCATCGCAATTAAATAACTACTTAGGCTGTGAGCATCACACCGCGCTGTGGTTGGGCGAGGCCAAGCGGCCTGAGCAGATGGATGCGTCCACGAAGCTCATCCAAGACAAGGGCAATGAGCACGAAGCGCGGGTACTGGCGCAATTAGAGGCTTTACACGGTCCGGCGCTACGGATTGCGGGGCACGAGGCCACTGCAGAGGCGCGACGTCATCAAACGGTGGCCGCGATCCGCGCGGGGGCGCCACTGATTTATCAAGCAGCGTTGTACTCAGAGCGCTGGGTGGGCTTTGCGGATTTTTTGGTGCGCAAGGCGCGGGCGCCCGATGGGACGTGGCAGTACGCGCCCGAGGACGCCAAACTCAAATTCTC
>CAIKZZ010000028.1 GCA_903832085.1 uncultured Pseudomonadota bacterium
GCTGGGTGGTGCGATAGCAGGGCGACCGCATCATCGTATCGGCGATCGTTATCAAGACTTAAAAGAGTTGGGTAAAACTTTAGAAAATCCAGCAGGCATTTAGTCGTGAGTTTTGGCAGCTTCTGCACGAATCCAGTGCATGAAGCTACGCGCGGCCGGCGTCGCAGGCCGGTCGCTGCGTGTGACGAGGTAAACCGATAGGCCCTTAGTCATCTTCGCGTCGAGCGGACGCACGAGCTTGCCGCTCGCCAGATGATCGGTAGCAAGTCCGGTGAAACCTAAAGCCACGCCCTGACCGGCGAGGGTTGCTTGCATGACATTGGCATAGCTGTCAAAGCCCAGCAGTCGGATGGTTTTTGGAGTATCCACTCCCATTCCAGCCAACCACCAGCGCCAGTCCTCCGCGGCGTGCACAGAGCCGTCCAAATTGACGAGCGTGTGGCGCAGTAAATCGGCAGGATCGCGGAGCGGAGCTGTGCCTTTCAGGTACTCGGGTGAGCACACCGGGAATGAATTCACATTAAATAAATGCAGCACGGAAAGATCTGGCCAGTTGCCATCACCGTAGCGCAAAGCGGCATCGGCTCTCTCGGTCATCAGATCGATAGGCGCATCGGCAATTTTTACATGAATCTCAAGATTTGGATGCTTCTCACGAAAAGACGACAGGCGTGGGGTCAACCAGCAGGAGGCGAGCGCAATCGTGCTTGATACAGTAATGCCTGATGGTCGCCCCAGGTCCAGTACATCGTCAGTCGCGTTTGCAATTTCACCAAGGCTGTTGCGCACGATATCGTAATACGCAGCGCCCTCTGGCGTTAGCGCAATAGCTCCATGCGGGCGCTGAAAGAGCTTAACCTTTAGGAACTCTTCTAAAGTACGGATGTGCCGACTAACTGCCTCGCGACTGATACCAAGTTCGCGGGCAGCGCGCGTCACATTTGAGTGGCGCGCTACAGCTTCAAACGCGACCAGGCTGCGCAGTGGTGGAAGTTTAGCGGCTAAGTGTGACATTAAAAACAGCCATTCGCCCATCAGTACAAGTCGCGCCATATCGCGAGCGACATACATATTGACACGAGTCAAACACGGCACAACGTACTATTTGCATTAGACTCGGTCAACTATAAGCCCGCTTAGGTGTTCCTTTGAGGAGACACGCTCGCGAGCGTTTTACCCACACACCCTGCGAGGCGCATCTGCACCCCAGATTCCGTCTTTACAACAGCTCCCTCTCAAATGAAGGGCAGTTCGCACAGCGTGCCACGCACCGATTTGCCATCTTTGATGACGTCAACGGTGTCGCCCCTGACACATTGCGTACTGATCAGCGCGAAGCCTATGTTCTTTTTCAGTCGGTAGGACCAAGCACAGTTGGTCAAGTCGCCGACTTTCACCCCATTTTTATAAATGGAATGCCATAAAAACCCGAGTGCAGTCGGTTCATCCCCCTCAAGCAGTACTCCTAACTGATGACGCACGGGGCCCGTTCGATGAATACGGCGCAGCGCCTCAATGCCGATCACGTCATCTGGAACATACAGATCAACATACTTACCCATGCGCACTTCAAATGGATTGGTGTTGTCGTCTGTATCACCGCCATAGGACAGCAACCCACTTTCGATACGCTCAAAGACATTGGGATTACCAGGCCCGATGTCCCATGGCTTGCCGGCTTCTTTTACCAAGTTCCAAAGCTTGGTGCCTTGCGATCCATCGAGCAGGTAAAGCTCAAAGCCCCCCTGCTTCGACCAGCCCGAGCGGGCTACAGCGACTGGAATGCCCTGCACCGAGGTCTCTTTAAACCAGAAATACTTAAGCTCATGTATCCAGTCACCGAAAAGCGAGGCGACTACTGCCCCGGCTTTGGGCCCTTGTACCGCAAGCGGTGAGACATCTGGTTCGCTGACTACGACATTGAGTTTGCGTTCGGCGGCAATCGCGCGCGCCCAAAACCAGATGTTGGAGTCTGCAATCGAGAGCCAGTACCGATCCTCTGCCATCTTCAGCAGGATAGGGTCATTAATAAGAGTACCGGCATGGTTGCATAGAGCCACATATTTTCCCTGGCCTACATGGCACTTCGTCAAATCACGGGAACTTAAGATTTGGGCAAGTCGTCCGGCGTCCGGACCAAGTAACTGCACCTGCCGCTCCACGGCCACATCCCACATCGAGACCCCATTAATCAGCCGCCAGTACTCCGTTTCTGGGTGACCAAAGCTCGTCGGCATAAGCATGTGGTTGTAGGTCGTAAAGGCGGTAACGCCATCGGCAATGGTTGCCTCGAAAAAGGGCGACGGGCGCAGGCGCGCGGAGGGAGTGATTCCAAACATCTTCAGTGCTCCACAATCAAGTAAATGAGTGATTTTAACTGGCCAACATCACCGGCATCGGCCGCCATGTCCAACCATGAGTTGGTAGTTTGCTTCATGGTGTTACCATCAATCGGTAAGATGTACAGCATTTGCGAGGCGAGTCAGGGCAGCGTTTTCTCATGTATTGGTCGAAAAAGTTCATGGTGTGCCACAGATCCGCCGCACCATGCAGAGTTTATAGCTGCGATAGCCAAACGGTGCACGTGCCATTGGGCGACCGAGATCGGTGCTGAGCGTCCCTCCAGGGGTGTCTAGGGCTTAACTTTGCGATACTGCCAAAGAGGTACCTTAATGCACTCCCCTCACGCTCGACTGCTGGCCGCCTGGATTTTGGAAAACCCCTAATGCGTCGACCCCTGCCATCGCTTAACGCTTTGCGTGCTTTTGAGGTAGCCGCGCGCCACCGTTCATTCCGTGCAGCTGGGGATGAGTTATGTGTTTCCCATTCAGCGATTAGCCACCAGATTAAGCAGCTTGAGGAGTACTTAGGCATTGATTTGTTTACCCGCAAAGTGCGTTCGGTCGAATTAACCAAGGCGGGGCGTACTTTATATCCAGTCCTGCGAGACACCTTTGATCGCATAGCAGAATGCACAGAAGCATTGCTCGCACCTCGCCAGCAAGATGTGCTGACAGTTCGCCTGTATTCCACTCTGGCTATTCGCTGGCTTATTCCCAGGCTACCTAAATTCCAGTCTAGTCATCCTACGATTCGATTCCGCCTGAACAGCTCGCAAGAGGATGTGGACTTTGATCGTGAAGATGTAGATGCAAGTATAATGATTGGCAAGTGTACTGAAGACATGCTGCAGTACACGTACCTGTTTTCATCTGAGTTGTATCCAGTCTGCAGTCCACTACTGCGTGATCGCCAATCAACCCAAATTGCGCCCGCCGATCTTGTAGGACAAACCATTTTGCAGGTATACCCATCTCGTCGAGACTGGCTGTATTGGTTGGAGCATTCGCAAATCGCTAACGTTGACCCTGACGGCGGTTTGATTTTCGACAGTTACGATCATGCTCTAGCCGCGGCGCGCGAAGGCGTCGGCATCGCACTTGGCATGCAGCCTTACCTTGCGAAGGACTTTGCTGCTGGTACGCTGGTTGAGGCATTTCCAGGACATCGAGTACGCTTTGACAGCGACTGGTACTTTGTTTGTCGTAAAGAGCGTGCGGTCGAGCCTAAGATCAGCGCATTCCGAGCGTGGTTACTGCAAGAGATTGCGGCTGACCCAGACATCGCCGATTTAGGACCAAACGTACAGGCGCGCGACTAAGAGTAGTGCGTTTGTGGCGAGCAGCTTATGGTTACCCATCAGGGTTAAAGGTTAGAACTCCACTCAGGCGGCGCGGCATCATTATGATCACCCAGAAAATCGCCACTCTGGTGTGTCCATAGCCGAGCGTAAAGACCGCCGCTCTTGAGTAGTTCGGCATGGCTGCCTTCTTCAACAATCATGCCTTTGTCGAGTACGATCAACCTGTCCATGGCCGCAATCGTTGATAGACGGTGTGCAATCGCAACCACTGTCTTGCCTTCCATGAGGCGGTACAGGCTCTCTTGGATGGCTGATTCCACTTCGCTATCAAGGGCGCTCGTCGCCTCATCGAGTAGCAGAATCGGTGCGTCTTTTAGCATGACACGGGCGATCGCGATGCGCTGGCGCTGTCCGCCACTGAGTTTAACGCCGCGTTCACCTACTAGCGTGTCATAGCCCGTGCGCCCTTTGGCATCACGCAGCTCCATAATAAAGTCGTGCGCACGAGCGCGCTTTGCAGCCGCAATCATTTGCTCATCGCTTGCGTCGGGCCTGCCATACAAAATGTTATCGCGTACAGAGCGATGGAGCAGCGCGGTGTCTTGAGTAACCATACCAATTTGCGCGCGCAAGCTTGTTTGTGTGACTGCCGCGATGTCCTGTCCATCGATATAAATATGCCCCGCGCTGATGTCATAAAATCGCAGCAGCAAATTGACGATGGTGCTTTTGCCCGCACCGGAGCGGCCCACAAGACCGATTTTTTCGCCTGGGCGAACGTGCAGGCTCAGCCGATCAATGACCGGGGGCTTCACGGTTGTGTCGTGAGCAGCGCCATAGTTAAAAGTGACTCGCTCAAAACGAATGTCGGCGCGACTGACTGTCAGTGAGGGGGCAGTTGCCGTGTCGACGACGGTCTGTGGGGTGGCGAGCGTACTAATCCCGTCCTGCACGGTGCCGATCTGCTCAAATAACGATGCAAACTCCCACATGACCCAGTGCGAGATGCCGTTTAATCGTAGCGACATCGCGGTTGCTGCAGCTACACCGCCGATGCCGATAGCATGCCATGTCCATAGCCATAACGTGGTACCTGCGGTGCCCATGATAAGCAACATACTCAGCGCGTGATTGACCACCTCAAAGCAAGTGATTAGGCGCATTTGCACATAGACGGTGTCTAAAAACTCGGTCATCGCACTCTTGGCATAACCGCTCTCGCGCTCCGTATGGGAGAACAGCTTAACGGTCGCGATGTTGGTGTAAGCGTCCGTAATGCGGCCAGTCATTAGCGAACGGGAATCCGCCTGCGCTTTGCCCACAGCCGCCAGACGCGGCACAAAATACCAAACGGCTATGGCGTAAAGAAAAAGCCAGCTTAAAAATGGGATCAGTAGCCAGGCACTAAAATTACCAACGACTAATACGATGGTGATGAAATAAATAACAACATAAACGAGGATGTCTCCCAAGATCATCCACGTGTCGCGCACCGCTAAGGAGGTCTGCATGACTTTTGCAGCGACTCTGCCGGCGAATTCGTCGTGATAGAAGGAGAGACTCTGCGCCAGCATCTTGCGATGGAAGTCCCAGCGCAGACGCATAGCAAAATTGCCTGCTAACGACTGCCGACGAATTAAGCTCTGTAGGCCAATGATGAGTGTGCTGCTCGCAAGAATTAGCGCGAGCAAAAGTAGGCGGCGCCATTCGGTGACAAACAGCAACTTTGGGTCAATCTTTGCAAGCCAATCCACGATGCGGCCAAGTATGCTGAACAGTAGGGCCTCGAACACGCCGATGACGCCAGTGGCTAGAATCATGCCGAAGATGAAAACGCGGGCGCCACGCGTGCAGGCCCACAGGAAGGCTAGTAAGTGCCGCGGTAGCTCGGGTGGCTTGGCGTCAGGATACGGAGTAATCAGATTTTCGAATAAACGTAGCAAAATGACAGCCTCAAACTGAGCAATTAAACAGACGCCACTGGATTACAGCGATACTGTAACCGCTACGCAGTCATTGGTCGTGGGGATTACCCGACAACGGGTGCGCGGCGCTAGGCGCGTAGGTCCTCAGGCGCCGTGACGCATGATCGCACGCGCGTAGGCGGGACGGGCCTCTAGGCGGGCCACATATTGGGCGAGATTGGGAAACGCCTGTGGTCCTTGAAACAGTAGCGCTATTTGCGCAATAAAGATGAGCTGAAAGTCGGCACCTGTCAGCGCGTTACCAACGAAATAGTCGCAACCGGCAATTTGGCTATCGAGCCAGCCTATATGGTTTTGGATCTCGCTTTCTATACGTGGATTTAACGGCGCGGCGGCGTCCCCTAAGCGGCCCACATAGAGCTTGAGCAGCAATGGTAGGGCGGCAGACCCTTCGGCATAGTGCAAAAGCTGCACATATCGCTCGTACTCTGGCGAGTGAGGGGCTGGCATAAAGCGACCGGCGCCATAGTGGCGGATCAGATAATCGACGATCGCACCGGATTCAATGATGGTGGTGTCATTGTCGCGCAGGACGGGGGCTTTACCGAGCGGGTGTATTGCCAGCAAGGTGGGGGGCGCAAGGCGGGTCTGGGGGTCGCGTTCATGGCGCACAACCGTGTACTCAACGCCTAACTCCTCCAAAAGCCAAGTAATGCGTCTGGAGCGGGAGCTGTTGAGGTGATGTAATTCAATCATGCGATTCTCAGTAAAAGGGCCTGATTAACATAATGTCCGAATGGTCTAAACGAAACCAGATGCCGCCTAGGCTCAGCGTCGGCACAAATCCCCCGCCAAGGTCAGCCAGCGCCACATCATTTCCCTATGTATCACATTAAGTTAAAATATGATCGTTGAGCTATCATGTGACGTGGTTCTCAGTGCAAGGATGCTATAGCCGCGACAATGGTAGTCCGGCTTAAGGGCTCAATTGAGCCCTTCGGCTTTCCTCAAATTGCGTGTCTGTCAGTAGGTAGAGCTACCATTTATGTTCGGTAAATTACGGGACTTTTTCAATCAAGCAGCCGCGGCGCCGCCAATGCCCGTGCGCAAAGCTGAGCCGAGAAAACTCCGCCCCGACGCGGTTAAGGTGTTTCATGCCGTGGCAGTCATGCCTGGCATGGATGCTTGCGCGAGTGCAAAACGGGTCAAGGGACACCGGTTTTTGTCGCATCAAGCTCCGGCACTGCCATTTGGTGATTGCGATGTATCAGTGTGTACGTGCAAGTACCGCAAGTATGCTGATCGGCGGCAGATGGACGATCGTCGCAGCTTCATCGCGCAAGCGCATCGACACGAGCAGACGGGTGGTGAACGACGCAAGCGCAGCGGGCGGCGCAGCACCGACGAGTAGTCGATTAGCGCTCACTTAAGCGGCTGTATCTGTTAATCGCTACACTCAGCATCACAGGTTTAATGTGAGCAAAAACATGGGTAGTCGAACGGTAGTCAGCACCGTCATTGGTCGGCCTACATCGGACGGCGGCGGCGTGCGGCTGATGCGCATGATTAGCCCAGAGCAAGGGCTTGATCCATTTTTACTGCTCGATGAGTTTAACTCGGCCAGTGCCGATGATTACATCGCTGGCTTTCCCTCGCATCCACATCGCGGCTTTGAGACCGTCACGTACATGCTTGATGGCCACATGTAGCATGAGGATCATTTAGGGAACCGGGGTGATTTGCTCCCGGGAGCCGTGCAGTGGATGACCGCTGGACGGGGCATCATTCATTCGGAGATGCCGCAACAAACCGCGGGGCGCATGCGCGGTTTTCAGCTGTGGATCAATTTGCCTGCCGCCAAGAAAATGCAAGCAGCAAGCTATCAGGATATTGCCCCGGAGCGCGTGCCGGTTCTGACTCTGCCGCAAGCCCGCCTTCGAGTCATTGCCGGATCGTGCTGGCCATTGGCCCCCGCCGCGGCAGCGGTTGCCGGTCCCGTTGGCGGCGGAGTGACTGCACCGGTGTATTGGGATCTGCAGCTAGAGGCGGCGGCTGACTTCGTGCTTGCTACCCCGCCCGAGCATCGCGTGTTGGCCTATGTCTATGACGGTCAGGCGCTTATTGGGGGTACGACCGTGACTAAAGGGCAGCTGGCGATTCTAAGCTTAGGGGACCAGCTGGCGATTAGCGCCAACATGAACGCGGGGCTTTTAGTGATTGGCGGCAGACCGCTGCAGGAGCCCGTGGTGCACTACGGGCCATTTGTGATGAACAGCCGCCAAGAAATAGAAACTGCCCTGAATGACTACCGGGCAGGGACCTTGACCAGCCCCGCGGGATAGAGTGTCGGCGCAGGGCGGCTTCTGGTGCGCTAAAATGCCAGCCATGCAGCATCCCGACAAATACGACGTGATAGTGATTGGTGGTGGCCACGCAGGGACTGAGGCGGCTTTAGCGTCCGCCCGTACCGGCGCGCGCACGCTACTTTTGACGCAAAGCGTTGAAACCTTGGGGGCAATGAGCTGCAATCCTGCGATCGGCGGCATTGGCAAGAGTCATCTGGTGCGCGAAATCGATGCACTAGGCGGTGCAATGGCTCTGGCTGCTGATCGCGCGGCCATACAGTTACGTATATTAAATGCCAGTAAGGGCGAGGCGGTGCGCGCCACACGGGCGCAGGCGGATCGGGCCTTATACCGACGCGCCATTCGTAAGCATGTGGAAAATCAGCCGAACTTATCGGTATTCCAGCAGGAAGCGGCCGATCTTGTGGTCACCGGTGATCGAGTCACTGGCGTCGTTACTGCAACTGGTGTTGTGTTTACAACGAGAAGTGTGGTGTTGACAACCGGGACTTTCCTTGGCGGGCGCATTCACGTTGGTCTTGAGAATTATTCTGGTGGCCGCGCTGGAGATAGCGCATCCAACCGACTTGCGACACGTTTACGTGAGCTGATGCCACGTGTCGGCCGCTTAAAGACAGGTACACCACCGCGCATTGATGGCCGCACGCTTGACTATTCGGTCATGAGCCCTCAGCTAAGCGATACGCCATTGCCAGTGCTTTCTTACCTAAGTTATCGCGCTGACCATCCGCGACAAATTGCTTGTCATATTACTGCGACCAACAGTCAGACACACGAACTGATCCGTGCGGGCAGTGATCGCTCGCCGATGTATACCGGCTTAATCGAGGGCGTTGGCCCACGGTACTGCCCGTCAATCGAAGACAAAGTAGTACGCTTTGCAGGGCGTGAGTCGCACCAAATCTTTGTAGAGCCCGAAGGACTCGACACACACGAGATCTACCCGAATGGCATCTCGACGAGTTTGCCTTTTGATGTGCAGATCGAATTTGTACGGAGTATTCGTGGTTTTGAGAAAGCGCATCTAACGCGCCCAGGCTATGCCATCGAGTATGATTTTTTCGATCCACGTGATCTGCACTACAGTTTGGAAACCCGCGCCTTAGTGGGACTTTACTTCGCCGGACAAATTAATGGCACGACTGGCTATGAGGAAGCGGCAGCTCAGGGACTCATTGCAGGCTTAAACGCTGCGCGCGCTACGCGCAATGAAGCGCCTTGGTATCCTACGCGTGCCAACGCCTATATTGGCGTCATGATTGATGATTTAGTGACGCGTGGCGCGCCAGAGCCATACCGTATGTTTACGAGCCGTGCTGAATACCGTCTCAGTCTGCGCGAAGACAATGCGGATGCGCGGTTAACCAGTATGGGACGAGAACTGAATTTAGTAGATGACGCGCGCTGGGCATTTTTTAATGCAAAGCAGACGGCCTTGGCGGCGGGGGGCGTGCCCGATCATCAGAGCGATGAGCGCTTGAGTGAGCAGGTGGAGTTATCGCGTGCGGTCAACGCTAAATATGCCGGTTATCTGACCCGTCAGGAAGGGGACATCGCGCGACTTGCTCGCCATGAGGCAAGCGTCATGCCAGAGACACTTGATTATGCAGCAGTGTCTGGACTGTCGAGCGAAGTACGTGAGCGGTTGCTCGCGGTACGGCCACAAACACTCGGTCAAGCAGCGCGTATCCCAGGCTTGACGCCTGCGGCCGTTTCGCTACTGCTGGTGCATCTTAAAAAACTCGGCATCCCTGCCTAATGACTCGGGCAGGCTCAGTGGCCATCCCATGGTCCGTGCGTCTACTTGTTACTATAGGCGCATGCATCACACTTGCTGGATGCGGCGCACACACTGGTCCTTCCGGGGCCTCCGCCCAGGCAAGCGCTGAACTGCGGCGCGGTAATGGAGCTGAGCCTGACTCGCTAGATCCTGCGCTCGCGCGTACCGATAGTGCTGCCAACATCTTAAGAGACGCCTATGAGGGTCTAGCAACCCTTGATGCGCAGGCAGTACCAGTGCCTGGGGTTGCAAGCAGCTGGGACGTGAGCGCCGATGGACGTACCTATACGTTTCATTTGCGCGATACCGCACGCTGGTCCAATGGGGAGCCGGTGACAGCTGCTGATTTTGTAGCGAGCTGGCGACGCCTGGTGAGCCCAGCAACGGGTTCGCAGTACGCTGCAGTGTTAAAGCCGGTACTGAATGCGGCAGAAATCCTTCAAGGTCACGCGTCTGTAGAGAGCCTTGGCGTCACGGCACAAGGTACGCACACATTGCTCGTGCGTTTAAGCGCGCCTACAAGTTATTTTCCGGGGCTTGTGACGCATTGGAGCACGTTCCCAACCTACCAAGGTAACGCGCCAATGCCCGCGGGCAAAACGATTTCAAACGGTGCTTACCAACTAAGCAGTTGGATAGTTGGTATGCAGGCACGGCTCACAAAAAACCCCCACTATTGGAATGCTACGCAAGTCTCAATTGAGGCTGTGCGCTTTGTGCATATTGCTGATGCGAATGATGAGTACACGCGGTACCGCGCTGGCGAAATTGATGCGACATACACGTTACCGCAGATGAATCTACAAAAGCTGCAGGAAGCGCATGGCGCTGCGGTACACCGTGGGCCTCAACTGGGGGTTTACTACTATGGCTTTAACCTAACGAAAGCGCCTTTTAAAGACGCGCCACAACTACGACTCGCATTGTCAATGAGCGTCGATCGGGAACGATTGGTCAATCAGGTGACCGGATTGGGTGAGCTCGCTGCGTATTCTTGGGTACCAACCGGGGTCGCTAATTACACCCCGCAGCAGTTTTCGTGGGCGGCACAACCCTATACGGATCGGGTCAGGGCAGCACAGCAACTGTATCAGCAGGCGGGCTACAGCGCAGAAAAGCCGCTTACAATTGAGATTCGCTTTCCGAGTGGACCTACGCACGAGCGCATTGCACTCAGCATTGCGTCTATGTGGAAAGAGGCTCTAGGCGTACAGACGACTCTTGTGGGCGAGGAATTTAAATCATTGCTACAAACGATTAATCGTGGCGACGTGCAGGTGTTTCGCTCGAGTTGGATAGGCGATTACAACGATGCGTCAACTTTTACTGATGTGTTAGGTAGCGGCTTTGGCATCAATTTGCCGCACTATAAGAACCCAGAATTTGATTCCTTACTTGCCGCTGCTGCAAGCGAGTCTGACATGGGCAGGCGTAGGCAGACATTGCAAAATGCCGAGCGTCTAATGCTGGCTGATATGCCACTGATACCACTTTATTTTTATGTCAATAAACATCTAGTGGCGCCTCGCGTGGATGGTTGGTACGACAACGTCATGAATGTGGTTTACACAAAAGATCTGCATTTGACGCGCTGATGCTTTACTAACGAGAACTCATCAAATGATGCGATTTCATAATTTTCAGGTGACGGGACTCTTGGGAGATCCCGATTTGCTTAAAGCAACACTCGGTAAGTTGGTGCTGGTGGTGAACGTGGCAAGTGAGTGTGGCCTGACGCCACAATACGCTGGCCTTGAAAGGCTCTATCAAGATCTTAAGAGTCATGATTTTATGGTGATTGGGTTCCCATGCAACCAATTTGGGGGCCAAGAGCCTGGTACTGAGCAACAGATTCAGGAGTTCTGCAGTCAGCGCTATGGTGTGACCTTTCCGCTATCCGCAAAAATCGATGTCAATGGGGCTAGTCGGCATCCGCTCTATGCGTGGCTGACTGATCGTGAAAACGGTTATCCAGGGAACATCGAGTGGAATTTTGAGAAATTCTTAATTGGTCGTGATGGTAGCTTGTTGATGCGCTACCCACCGAACATGCCACCCGAAGATAAGGGGCTCATGCATGACATTGCCGATGCACTCGGCGTTTAAGCTGCTTAATCGCAGCCACGCAAGAGCGCCGCATGTCCGCCAGATGCGTGGATCAGCTTCCCAGCCGCCGCATGCGCAGGGGCCATGTCGCCGGCGCGCAGCGTACGCTCAAGGCGTGTGTAGGCATTTAAGGCAGCCCCAGCCGTTTTAAGATCAAAACCGAAGCAGCCACGATTTGCTAAATGTGCAGCAAAGGCTGCCCATGCGTATTGCTCCTGAATGCTCAATCCGAAGCCGTCCACCGGATTTGCAATCACGAGGTTGGCATTGATCAGTTCTTCTTGCAGCCAGTCATTCACGGTGTCTGGTGATTCACCACTGAGCAGAGCGAGCGCATAGCTATTGCCATCAGTAGCCGCGGCTTCAAGCGCCCGCCTCGCCTCGGGTGGATCAGGTGTTCCGAAGCAACCAGTGAGTAGGCACGAGCCGTACAACGCCTGAGCCGTGCTATTTGTTTTGATCGCAGATTCTAGCCACGAACGCGCAGTGGCAGGTTGGCTGGTGAGCAGTTTGAGGGCAAGACGTAGTTGTGCGCGGGCGCTGCCGAGTAGGGCGGCACTTTCGAGCTTGCCAGCATGCTGCGGTTCGATTTCGCTGAGGCGGTCTAGACTGGCGGTATCGCCCTGCGCCGCGCTGAGCAACAGGTGTTGGTGTATAGCCGATCGATCCAGATGAGCGCTCCCGCAGCTAGTCTGCAGGTGCTCAATGTAAACACTACTTAAGGCATGGATTTTTGATAGCAACGCCATGTTGCCGGTGTCAGCCGACAAAGGCGGTGGTGCGCGTGTTTCGGGAGCGCCGAAGGTTTCGCACACTCGATACAGATCGCTAAGACGGGCCGCATCGCCGCGCTCACTACTGGTTGCTAGTACATTCGCCACCGAACTGACGTCTGCGGCTGTCAGGGCATCCGTTAGGGCGGAGTTGAGCGGGGTGTCATGAAAGCGAGCCCGTAATTCGGCGCGTAAAGCGCCCAGCGGGTAGGTGCTAACGGGAGCAGCGTCTGCAGGCTCATTGCTGTCGTGGAGAGCCGTCGCAAACGGGGCGTCTCCATTATTTGAGGTAGCGATGGGGACGGCTACGTGCCAATGCCAGTAGCCAGCCCCTAGGCACAGCACCAAAATTAAGCAAATAACGCGACCGCGTTTCATGTCAGAACCGTCAAGTTTGGCTCCCGAACTGGTGTCATTGGCGGACACCCGCCAGATGTTAGGAGTCTACTATGAGGAATAAAAACCCCCAAATTTACGGTTTATACGTATATAAAGACCATCTAAGTCACTGATGTCTTTGTTTTAGGCGTCGTGCTGCTGGAATTTTGTGCGTTGGCTACGTACCATTCGCCAGCCTTTGTTGCAGGAAATTGTCCTGGTGAGCCCAGGCGCATGGAGAGTCATCATGTCGAGTATCAAACAGTTGTTGCTGGGCATGGCCGCAGCCTTGCTGTTCCTTGGGTCGGTAGGCATTACTCAGGCGGATGAAGCAGCCTCTGCTGCTGATCCTGTGCATGGCGGCAAGATCGCCTACACCTGCTTTGGCTGCCATGGAATTACTAATTATCGTACGTCTTATCCGGTCAACTACCGGGTGCCGAAGATCGGCGGTCAGCGGGCTGCCTACATGGTGGCAGCACTTGCCGAGTATCGTGCCGGCGCCCGAGCGCATGCCACGATGAAAGCTCAGGCAAGTTCCTTGTCGACGAGTGATGTACGTGACATCGCAGCATACTTTGCGACTGCTAAGCCACTCGCTTCGGCAGGTGCGCCGATTGGTGTAGCCCCTGCGAGTGCGCAGGTGTGCACGTCTTGTCACGGGCAAACAGGCATTGGACTGACTGAGGACTACCCGACCTTAGCTGGTCAGCACCCAGATTATATTGAGCAGGCACTGAAGGCGTATCGCAAGGGTTCGCGGCAAAACGCCATCATGAATAGCTTTGCTGCTACCTTAAAGGACGATGAAATCCGTGCGATCGCCCACTATTTTGCGGCCCAGCAGCCGTCATTGTGGGTACCGCAAGCGCCGCGTGCTCCGTAACACTGCACCCGCGTGGCGTTGATCGAACAGGGTTTAACAGGGCCGGCGCAAGCCGGCTCTGTCATTTCTGGCTCCCTGAACCGCGCTCAGTGCATTGATTATGCTCATGGCATCAGCGCCATTGATACGCATTACTTGCGTGAAAAATTTGATGCCAGTCACTTAATCGAGTCTGCGGGACGTGCCGCATTCGTGGATGTAGGCACAAACTACGCTGTTCCTTTATTGCTCGATGCCTTGCAACAAAAAGGCTTAACACCTGATGCGGTCGATTGGGTGCTACTAACACACATACACTTAGATCATGCTGGTGGTGCAGGTGAACTGATTCACGTTCTGCCAAATGCGCGTGTTGCCGTGCATCCACGTGGAATGAATCACTTAGCGGAGCCCTCGAAATTGATTGAGGCGACTCGTCAAGTGTATGGTGAGGCCTACTACACGCAAGTGTATGGACAGATCAGGCCAGTGCCACTCGAACGCTTGCTTGCAACAGATGATGAGACGACGCTTATTTTGGGTGATCGTCGTTTGCAAATACTGCATACGCCAGGGCATGCACTGCATCATCAGGCGATACGAGACATAGTCACGGGCGGTATTTTTACCGGCGATACCTTTGGTGTTTCCTACCGAGAGTTGGATGTGGATGGGCGTGCTTTTATAATTCCTACGACGACCCCAACGCAGTTTGACCCAGTCCAGCTGCATGCTTCCGTGGACCGCATTTTGGGTTATGACCCACCACAGATCTATCTCACACACTATGGCAAGATCGAAGATGTGGTCCGTCTGGGTGCCGACATGCATGCGGCCATTGACGTCCATGTGAGCATTGCTGACCGCCACCGTGCAGCTCCTGATCGCGAGTTGCGCATCCAAGGTGATTTATGGGACTGGCTGCATGGGCGGCTTGACGCCCACGGTGTGCGGCCGGATCGCGCCTTTCGGGAACAGATTGTCAGCGGTGACGTACGACTAAATACCCAAGGTTTAGTGAGTTGGTTAGATAGACGCCGCTGAATAAATATAGACACCTGTGGGTCGTGATGCCGGTATTCTATACAGCTGTCTTTGTTAGACTCCGACCCGAGGATTTGCCATGCCAGTAAAACCTGTGTGTGCTGGTGCCCGACTCCGAGAAGCCGTTGCAGCCGAGCGACCGCTACAGGTCGTTGGAGCAATTAATGCTTACAGCGCATTGCTCGCTGAGCGAGCAGGGTTTCGCGCTATTTACCTGTCGGGAGCGGGGGTCGCGAACGCGTCGTTTGGTTTACCTGATCTAGGCATTACTTCACTGAATGATGTGTGTGAAGACGTACGGCGTATTACCGCCGCCACCGATGTGCCGCTGTTGGTTGACGCGGATACAGGCTGGGGAGCTGCCTTCAATATTGCGCGCACCACTCACGATCTAATTAAATCCGGTGCCGCCGGCATGCACATAGAGGACCAAGTCCAAGCCAAGCGCTGTGGCCACCGCCCAGGTAAAGCGCTGGTTTCCAAAGACGAGATGTCTGATCGGATTAAAGCGGCCGTCGATGGACGCACGGATGAGAGCTTTGTCATCATGGCACGCACTGATGCGCATGCTGTCGAGGGGCAAGTGCAGGCTGTGGAGCGCGCACTTGCCTACGTGGATGCCGGAGCCGATATGATTTTTGCAGAAGCTCTGGCGACGCTTGACGAATATCGGCAGTTTACCCAAGCCGTGCGAGTGCCGGTTCTCGCAAATATTACCGAGTTTGGCAAAACACCGCTGTTCACCACCGAAGAACTCGCCTCTGCGGGCATTCAGCTTGCGCTGTATCCACTGTCGGCATTTCGTGCGATGTCACAAGCGGCTGTCCAAGTGTATGGCACCATCCGCAAGACAGGCACGCAAGCCAGCATCATAAGCGCCATGCAGACTCGCACGGAGCTATATGACGTGCTTGGCTACCATGCGTATGAGGAAAAATTAAATGCACTCTTTGGGCAGTCTCTCAAGAGTTAGCAAACCCGATAAGTGTCTATTGAAGGAAACGATCGTGGCCGAAATATCTAATCCAGGCAGTCCAGCTGCCCCGAAACCAAAAAAATCTGTGGCGCTATCTGGCGTAGTTGCTGGAAATACGGCCCTATGTACGGTCGGGCGCAGCGGCAATGACCTGCATTACCGAGGCTACGATATTTTAGAGCTTGCTCAGCAGGCTGAATTTGAAGAGATTGCCTATCTACTGATTCATGGCGACCTGCCCAGCACACCGCAATTGGCCGCGTATAAGCAGAAACTGCAATCGCTACGCACGCTGCCGGCTGTAGTACGTGCTTGCTTAGAAGCTTTGCCAAAAAGCGCTCACCCAATGGATGTCTTGCGCACAGGCGTCTCAGTGCTTGGTTGCGTTGAACCTGAGCCGGACGGACATGTCGCACCACGTGCACGTGACATTGCCGATCGACTCATCGCATCTTTAGGATCGATGTTGTGCTACTGGTACCACTACGCGAATTCAGGTAAGCGCATTGAAGTAAATACGTCGGATGACTCAATCGGCGGCCACTTCTTGAACTTGTTGCACGGTCAGCCACCTAGCAAGGAGTGGGTGCGTGCGATGCATACGTCGCTTAATTTATATGCCGAGCATGAATATAACGCGAGCACCTTTACGGCTCGTGTCATCGCGGGTACCGGCTCTGATATGTACTCAGCCGTGACTGGCGCGATCGGTGCTCTGCGTGGCCCTAAGCATGGTGGCGCTAATGAGATGGCTTTTGAAGTGCAGAAACGTTATGCCTCACCGGATGAGGCGGAAGCTGACATTCGACGGCGTGTCGCCAACAAAGAAGTGGTCATTGGTTTTGGTCACCCAGTCTATACCATCGCTGATCCGCGCAACGAGATCATCAAGAGCGTGGCTCTAGAGTTATCCACGCTAGCTGGCAAGTCACAGATGTTTACTATCGCCGCACGACTTGAGACCGTGATGCGCGATGCTAAAAACATGTTTCCGAATTTGGATTGGTATAGCGCAGTGAGTTACCACATGATGGGAGTGCCGACTCTCATGTTCACGCCGCTGTTTGTTATTGCGCGTACCACAGGTTGGTGTGCACATGTCATGGAACAGCGTGCGGACGGGAAAATCATCCGACCGAGCGCCAACTACACAGGCCCTGAACCGCGTGCCTTTGTGCCACTGCATCAGCGCAGTGCTAGTTAAAAGAATGATCTGAAAAATCTGTAGGAATAACGATGTCAAGTTTTGATTATAAATCCGCTAAGCGGCCAGACCCAGATGATGTACTAGTCGCCATCGCTGACTATGCAACAACTACAGTGATTGATAGCCCAGTGGCCTACGACACAGCGCGCTACTGCC
The DNA here is from genome assembly GCA_903832085.1 of uncultured Pseudomonadota bacterium. GTDB lineage: Bacteria > Pseudomonadota > Gammaproteobacteria > Steroidobacterales > Steroidobacteraceae > CAIKZZ01. The sequence continues at coordinate 17,220 of CAIKZZ010000028.1, forward strand.
TGATGGATACGCTTGCATGTGGTTTTCAAGCGTTGCAGTTTCCAGCATGCACCAAACTGATGGGGCCAGTGGTTCCCGGCGCTACCATGATGGGTGGCGCACGTGTGCCGGGCACGAGTTTTGAATTAGACCCCGTGCAGGCCGCATTCAATATTGGGTGCATGATTCGTTGGCTTGATTTCAACGACACCTGGTTGGCTGCGGAATGGGGCCACCCTTCAGATAATCTTGGCGGAATTCTGGCAGCGGCCGATTGGTTATCACGCCGCAACGTGCTTGAAGGTAAGGCTCCGCTGCGGGTACGCGATGTGCTGACGGCGATGATTAAGGCCCACGAGATTCAAGGAGTCACTGCGCTTGAAAATGCCTATAACAAAGTCGGGCTTGATCATGTCTTAAACGTACGAGTTGCCAGTACCGCAGTCGTCACAGCGTTGCTCGGCGGCACTCGGGAGCAGGTGATTAACGCAGTTTCAAACGCGTTCCTTGATGGTGGCAGCTTACGTACCTACCGACATGCACCGAATACGGGCTCACGTAAAAGCTGGGCGGCGGGTGATGCCACGAGCCGCGCGGTGCGTCATGCGCTGATCGCCTTGACCGGTGAGATGGGCTACCCCTCGGCGCTGACCGCACCGACCTGGGGATTTTATGACGTGGTGTTTAAGAAGCCATTGGTTTTTAAGCAAGGCTTTGGCAGTTATGTCATGGAAAACGTGTTGTTCAAGATCAGTTTTCCAGCAGAGTTTCATGCCCAGACCGCGGTCGAGGCAGCCATGCGCTTGCACACACTCGTGAAGGATCGTTTGAGCGACGTGGAGAGTGTGGTGATTGAGACCCAAGAGCCAGGCGTGCGTATTATTGACAAGACGGGGCCGCTCTCGAATCCTGCTGACCGAGACCATTGCATACAATATATGGTTGCGATTCCACTGATCTTTGGTCGCTTGACTGCGGCGGATTATGACGACGCTGTAGCGAATGATCCGCGCGTCGATGAATTGCGAGCACGGATGACGGTCAAAGAGAACCAGGCTTTTACCAAAGAGTACTACGAGGCAGATAAGCGCCACATTGGTAATGCCGTTGAGGTGCGCTTCAAGGATGGCGCGAGCGAGCGAGTGCAGGTGGATTTCCCGATAGGGCACAAGAAGCGCCGCGCTGAGGGTATGCCGGTGCTGGTGGAAAAATTCAACTCAAGCGTGAATGCGCATTTTAGCAAGGTGCAATCGGCCGCGATCATTGATCTATTTGCGGATTCGGCAAAGCTTGACGCGATGACAGTACCCGATTTTGTGGCTGCATTTGTTAAGCCTTAAGTGCATGCGCGTGATGTGCAGTGTGTGGCGCGGATGACATCCTCGCCACGCGCACGCTTGGAAGCAGGTCTTGAGGCGCTTGCTTTGCCACTGGATCAGGTCCAAGTCGATCAGCTACTGGCATTGTTGGACTTGCTGTCCGAGTGGAGTGAGAAATTTAATCTCACGGCGATCCGTGAGCCGCTCGCTATGGTGGATAAACATCTGCTTGATAGCCTGACCGTACAGCCGTGGCTGCAAGGCCCTTTCGTCACGGATGTCGGAACGGGCGCTGGTTTTCCAGGTTTGCCGCTCGCCATTGTGAATCCGGAGTTGCGCTTTACACTGCTGGATTCCACCGCAAAAAAAGTGCGCTTTGTAGAGCACGCGGCGCGCGCGTTGGGGCTTGATCATGTGACGGTCACGTGCACCCGAGCTGAGAACTTCAGGCCACTGCAGTTATCTACGACTGTCATCGCGCGTGCGCTAGGGCCTGTGGATGCTTTTATTACCCAAGCAGGGCATTTGTGTGCAAAAGCTGGTCAGCTATTGGCCATGAAGGGTAAGGATCCAGCTGCAGAGTTACTGAACTTGCCAGCGGGTTGGCGTGTGGAGCGTGTCGAGCGGTTGCAGGTGCCAGGTCTTAGCGATGAACGTCATCTAGCAGTGATCAAGCGTATCGAGCGCCCGCAAATACATCCTTCCACTAGTCACAGTTCGCGTTGACACGAATCAGCTGTGTTTAACGTATGACGACAGAGCTGGTTTATTCGACGGTAGAGCCACCGCCTGTAGGCAGCGGCATTGAACTGTGCGCTGGCGTGCATTGGTTACGGCTGCCCGTTCCTGGGCGCTTGCAACACATCAACATCTGGTTACTCGATGATGGTGATTGCTGGGCACTGATAGATACGGGGATGGATCTGCCCGACTCGAGGGCATTTTGGGAAACGAGCCTCAGTACCTATTTAGGCGCCCGGCCGCTGACTCGCATCATTTGCACGCACCACCATCCGGATCACGCGGGGCTCGCAGGATTTTTGGCTAGGCGCTTTGGTGCACGCTTGCACATGAGTGCGCCTGAGTACCGTTTGATCAAAACGCTGGAAAAGTTTCATCACGACGGTGATGCCCAGACTGCGCGGGTTAAGGCCTTTGCGCGGGATGGTCTGGTTGCTGATGGCGAGCTCGGCGCTGCGATGATGCTCACGCGCTACGCGCAGGTTGTGAGCCCAGTCCCTGACGATGTCGCAATTCTTAGTGATGGCGATGTCATCACGATTGGCGGCAAGGCCTGGCGGGCCATGCTGGTACGAGGTCATACCGATGGCCAGTTGGTCTTTCATTGTCCGGAACTCAATCTGTTGATCGCTGGCGATCAAGTATTGCCAAAAATCTCAAGCAACATCGGTATTTATCCGGAGCGCGTGGATCAAGATCCGGTAGGCTCATTTGTGGCGTCTTTCAAGCCGCTCATTGCGCTTGATCCAGAGCCGCTCGTACTGCCGTCACATGGCAGCGTTTTTAGTGGCTTGCGTGCTCGATTAGCCACGTTGACTGCCCATCATTTGGTGACGCTGGATCGCTGCTGTGATTTGCTTGATGTGCCGGCCACGGCGCTTGAGATAGCAAATAGATTGTTTCGTGGCCCGCTAGATGCGCTCAACACCATCCTTGCTGTGGGAGAGACGCTCGCAAATCTGGAGCATTTGCTGCTGCTCGGTCGAGTGAGCGTGGCCTTTGATACGCTAGGTGTGCGTCGCTGGGTACGTTTAGGGGTCGGGGATGCGCATGGCTAGTATGCAGCGCGACTATGATGTCATCGTTATCGGTGGTGGTGGCGCTGGCTTGTCGGCCGCAACCACCGCTGCTGATCGAGGCGCACGCGTTTTGCTGGTGGATGCGGCTGACAAGGTCGGCGGTTCTACCGCGCTATCAGGCGGCGTATTTTGGGCAGCGGAAACGAGTGTGCAGCGTGCGCTTGGCGTTACCGACTCCGTGGCGGATCAGTTCCGTTATTACATGAATGTTAACCAGCATAAGCTCGAACCCGCTCTCGTACAGCGTTTATGTGCTGATGGCGCCTCTACTCTTGAATGGCTGCAATCGCTAGGCGTCGAGTTTCGTAGTGAAGATTTGTATCGCGCGGGTGCAGATGGCATGTTGCGCGGACATCGTGCCTATGGGCATGGCGCGGCGATTGCAGAAGCTCTTGAAGGCTCCTTGAGTGGCAAGTCGGTAGACGTCGTAACAAATACGCGGATCCGGCAGCTGTACTTTGAAAAGGGCAGCGTGAGCGGAATTATCAGTGACGGCACGACGGTGCACAGCGGTGCCGTTGTCATCGCGACCGGTGGTTTTGGGAAGAGCCCACAATTTTTAAATGAGTTGTATCCAGATGCTGCTAAACACGGCGATCTTGCGTGGTACATCGGCAGCCCTCATGCCCAAGGCGACGGGCTTTTTATGGGACGCGCTGTGGGTGCAGAGCTCGTCGGGCACAATCGAGGTCTTTTATTGCTCACGACAGGGTTTGTGCGCGAACTCGAGCCGTACCTACCGCCTTGGTTGATCTACTTAAATGAAAGTGGGCGACGATTTATCGATGAGCGCACCGAGTACTCAGTGCTTGCGGCGGTATTAAAAGAGCAGCCTGGAGGCACGTGCCAGGCAATTTTTGATGACGCGGCAAGGCGCAATTCCAAAAGTCCACCGAGCTCCACATGGTCCACAGAACGATTGGATGAGTTCGTGGCGCGGGGGCTGATCATTAAGGCTGAGAGTCTAGTCGAGCTTGCTGCGCGCCTGGGTATGCCAGCTGCGACGCTAGTCACAACGATTACTAACTACAATGCCGATTGCGCTGCGGGTCATGATAGTCGGTTCTTCAAAGCGCCAGAGTGCTTACAGCCCGTGTTGACGCCACCGTTCTACGCCGCGCCTATCTATCCGGCGGTGGTGTGCTGGACAGGGACGGGACTGCGTATTGATCGGGAGGCACGCGTGCTCAATGCCGCTGATCAGCCCATTCCGGGGTTATACGCAGCAGGTGAGACCACCGGTGGCATGTTTGGGGAGTGCTATGCCGCAGGCGGGGCTTCCATCGCCAATGCCATCATTTTTGGCCGCACGGCGGGAGTGAACGCCGCCGAGTGGGCAGCAGCCTAGCCCTGGAACACAACTGCCGGTTTTTATTGAAGGTTTCCGGGCATTATTATCGGCTGCTCGAATAAGCCCTGCCGATGGTATTCTCCTCTTACTATGCAACGCATCATCGCCGTCACCAACCAGAAGGGGGGTGTCGGAAAAACCACCACAGCCGTGAATCTTGCCGCCTCACTTGCGGCAACCAAGCGCCGTGTCTTGCTGCTGGACTTTGATCCGCAGGGTAATGCGACCATGGGTTGTGGGATCGACAAATCCTCGCTGCAAGTGTCGAGCTATGACGTGCTTGTGGGGGATCAGCCAGCGACGAGCGCCATTTTGCGAGTCAACCCTGGCGACTTTGACATTATTCCAGGTAATCAAGATCTCACGGCAGCAGAAGTACGCATTCTGTCTCTCACCGAAGGCCGGGAGACGCGTCTGAAGGAAGCGCTCGCGCCAATCCGTGATCGCTATGATTTAATTATTATCGATTGTCCGCCAGCACTTAACGTGTTGACTGTGAATGCACTGGTCGCGGCGGATTCGGTACTGATCCCGATGCAGTGCGAGTACTACGCACTCGAAGGGTTATCCGCATTGCTTGCGACCGTGCAAGAGGTCAATGCGAGCATCAATCCGACACTCAAACTCGAAGGCATTTTGCGTACCATGCACGATCCGCGGAACAATCTTGCGAACGAAGTCAGCGCACAGTTGATTGAGCACTTCAGTGATCAGGTGTTCCGCACCATTATTCCACGCAATGTGCGACTTGCTGAGGCGCCTTCGTTTGGATGCCCGGCTTTGTATCACGATAAGGAATCGCGCGGTGCGCTCGCGTATCTGGCGCTCGCAGGCGAAATGATCCGCCGCGAAGAAGAACAGAATGCAGCCCACCCGACGGAGGCGACCGCATGAGCATTAAAAAACCAGCACTCGGCCGTGGTCTAGGGGCACTGCTCGGTGAAGTGACAGCGCGTCAAGTTGCGGCGACGGCCGCGGCAAGTGCCGCAGGAAACCCGACGCCCACCGTACTTGGAGATGAGTTACTGAAGTTGCCGGTGGACTTATTGCAGCGGGGTAAATACCAGCCGCGTTTGGACATGCGCCCCGAAACATTGACGGACCTTGCCGACTCAATCCGTGCTCAGGGCATTGTGCAGCCCATCGTCGTGCGTCCGCTTGGGGCCCCACGACCAACCGAGTCGCAACGGTACGAGATCATTGCTGGCGAGCGCCGCTGGCGCGCAGCACAGATTGCGGGACTGAGTGAGATTCCGGCGATTGTTCGGCGTGTGTCGGATGATGCCGCCGTTGCGATGGCGCTGATCGAGAACATTCAGCGAGAGGATTTGAATCCTCTCGAAGAAGCACGGGCGCTCGATCGGCTGGTGACCGAATTTGATTTGACGCATCAGGCAGCAGCTGAGGCCGTGGGGCGCTCACGCACAGCGGTGACCAATCTATTGCGCTTGCTTGAGCTATGCGAGGAAATCAAAACGCTCGTCGCTGAGCGGCAGTTGGAGATGGGGCATGCGCGCGCCTTGTTGCCGCTCACAAACCGTCGCCAGCAAGCTGAGGTTGGAGCGCTGGTCGCCAAAAAAGGGCTTTCGGTGCGTGAGACGGAAGCCTTAGTGCGACGCTTACTTGCCCCAGCGCGGGACATTGCTGCCGGAGAGGCTGATGCGAGTGGGAATGCCGATGTCAGAAGGCTCGAGACCGAGCTTGCTGAAAAACTTGGCGCTAAGGTGGCGTTTAAGCAGCATGCCGGTGGTAAAGGGCAGCTGATTATTAGTTACTCGAGTCTCGATGAGCTGGACGGAATTCTCGCGCACATCAATTGAGCTGAGCAGATCGACCGACATTCATCTGAATGGGTCACTTGACCCGAAATAAAGACAGCGTGATGACGTATAACACGCTGTTTATAATAGATTTTAGTAAAAAAGAGCGTCAGCACTGGCGGCATCGGGCTCGTAAGGCTTAAGCCCCAAATCGTTCCTACACTCAGTGCGTAGAGCGCCGCGATAGGGGCTAAGGATTAGGCCTTGTCTGTGGCAAGGACCGCGATTGGTCAGAATACGCACTGGGGCTGGACTCAGAATTGATCAAAACAATCGACCAAAACAGTCTGTGTAGGTGATTGAGTTGCTTCGGGAAGGTCCTTATAATGCGCGCGCGTTCAGAGCGTGCTTAACGCTATCTGCCGCTAAAGGCCACGTCATTGGGCTCCCTCACTGGGCTCGCATGGAGCATCCATGGGACTACGGGGGACACCGAACACGTGGTTTTTTTGTGCGCGCGCCCTGTTGGCAGGTTGGTACAGAAGAGACTCACACAGAGCTTTGATGTGTAAACCCACCACGGTTAGTCATCGCGCACGCGGGCAGCGTTTGATGTTGCGTTTTGCGCTGGTGCAGCTGCTGGCGGTCGTCGTTGCCTCTGGGATGGCGCTGATGCTGGCGGGGCTCTACGCGATGCTAGCGACCCTTATGGGGGGCGGCAGCATTGTGATTGGTAACGCACTGTTTGGATTAAGATTATTTGCGCCGGGCATTGCGCCTGTGCGGGTTTTAGCCCGAGCGGTGTGGTCGGCTGAGGTTTTAAAGTGGGTCTGGGTGGTGGGTAGCCTGTGGGCTGCGCTCCATTCAGGCCTGCCGTCATTACCACTCATTGTTGGGGTGGTGGCAGCGCAGGTTGGGTTTTGGGTCGCGCTTGGCGTTGTGCGCGTACCGCCACCGCCGTAATGTTTTGCTCGATGGCTCGTTGATTAAGCTGAGGATATGCGATGGCGGCTGAAGGCCCACACGACATGACGGGGTATATCAAGCATCACTTGGAGCACCTAAGCTCCGGTGAAGGCTTCTATGCGCTGCATCTGGATAGCATTTTCTTCAAGCTGCTGCTGTCGCTGGTTTTTATTCTGATTTTCATTGGCGTCGCGCGTCGCGCGACTGCTGGTGTGCCTGGCAAGCTGCAATGCTTCGTTGAAATGGTCGTCGAGTTTGTGGATGGCCTGGTCAAGGAAACCTTCCATGGCCGTAGCACCTTCATCGCTCCGTTAGCCATCACGATTTTTTGTCTAGTCTTCATGATGAACTTCATGGACATGTTACCGGTCGATTTGTTGCCAGCGGCAGCTCATCACGTGGGCATCGGTCATTTGCGAATTGTGCCAACTGCGGATCTGTCCACAACGCTTGGTATGTCGATTTGTGTGTTCTTCCTGATCCAGTACTACGGCATTAAGCACAAGGGTCTCGTGGGCTTTTTAACCGAGTTTGTGACAGCGCCTTTCCATGCCGAGGGCATGGTGATGAAGATTTTGCTGGCACCAGCCAATCTACTGTTGCGCCTCATTGAGGAAGCGGTGAGACCGGTTTCACTGAGTCTGCGACTCTTTGGCAACATGTATGCCGGCGAGCTCATTTTTATTCTTATCGCATGCATGACGCTAGGCGCGAGCACCAGTTCCGGCATGACCTATGTCATGGCGCCACTGCAGTTTATTTCGGGGTTTGTCTGGACAGCATTTCATGTGCTGGTCATTACCTTACAAGCCTTTATTTTCATGATGCTGACAGTTGTGTACTTAAGCATGGCTGCTGAGCATCATTGATACGTTGTTAGACGATCTTTTTTTAGTCGACCTTTAGAAGTTACGGAGAAGACCATGGCTATCGAGAACATTCAACAGATCGCGACCGTGATGAGTAGCACCGTCATCGCCGCGGGCCTCCTTATCGGTCTGGGCGCGCTGGGAACGGCAATCGGTTTCGCGCTGCTCGGTGGCAAGTTCCTCGAGGGCGCATCGCGCCAGCCAGAGCTTGCACCGATGCTGCAGACCCGCATGTTCATCGTTGCAGGATTGCTCGACGCGGTACCTATTATTGGTGTTGCGATCGCGCTCTTGCTCATTTTTGCAAACCCGTTCATCTCACAGCTGTCGCAGTAAGTCCTGTGCTTACCGGCGCGTAGGCGCAGTTAAGCAAGGGATAGTCCGTTCAGGCTGTTTAGAGGGCATTTGGCATGAGCATTACGATTACTCTCCTGATTCAGGGGCTCGCGTTCTTCGCGGTCGCCTGGCTCGTCATGCAGTTCGGCTGGCCGAGCATCATGAGCGCTATTGAGACGCGGCAGAAAAAGATTGCCGAGGGTCTCGCTGCTGCCGATCGTGGGCAGAAGGATCTTGATGATGCTCGCGCGAATGCGCATGAGATCGTTAAAGAGGCGCGCAACAAGGCCACGCAAATCGTTGATCAGGCAAATCGCCGTTCCAACGAGATGGTGGAGGATGCCAAAGGTGTGGCGATTGCTGAAGGTGAGCGTTTGATCTCAGTGGCTCGGGCCGACGTGTCATCAGAGGCGGGTCGTGCGCGTGCAGCCTTAACGCAAGAGGTGGCCTCGTTAGTGGTTGCTGGGGCATCGCAGTTGCTCAAGCGAGAAGTGGACGCCAAGGCGCATGCCGATCTCTTAAGCGAGTTGTCCGCACGTATTACGGCAGAGGCCCGCTAAATGGCAGAGCTCGCCACCATTGCACGCCCCTATGCGCGCGCGGCCTTTGGTCACGCCGCGCAGAGTCAGGCATTTGCCGCGTGGTCGTCACTGCTTGCGGCAGGTGCTGGTGTCGCAAGCGATGCGTCGGCTGCACGTTTGTTTGGTAACCCGCGGGTACGCCAAGCGGATGTGGTGGCGCTCATTGTGGACGTAGCCAACAATTTAGGCGCGAATCTCGGTGAGCCTGGCACTAATTATTTGAGTGTCTTGGCTGAGAATGGCCGTCTGCATGCGTTGCCAGAGGTGGCCGCGCAGTACGAGATGTTGCGCGCTGATGCTGAGAATACCCTCGATGCAGAAGTCACTGTGGCGATGGCGCTTACCGATGCGCAGCGACAACAATTGGCGAGCGCCTTGGGCGCACGCTTCAAGCGCACCGTGCGCTTGAACGAACAGGTTGATGCCACGCTGCTTGGCGGCGCGATCGTGCGTGCTGGCGATGTGGTGATTGATGGTTCCCTACGCGGCAGATTGAACCTGCTCGCACAACAGATTTCACAGCCCTGAGCCCATTGGGGCATAGGGCCGGTTAGGCTTAGAAGGAAAGCGATATGTCCATCAAGGCGTCAGAGATCAGCGATCTCATCAAGGCTCGAATTGCGAAGTTCGATGCATCCGCACAGGCAAGCAACGTCGGTACCGTGGTGAGTGTCACCGACGGCATCGTGCGTATCCACGGACTTGCCGACGTGCGTTATGGCGAAATGATCGAGTTTCCTGGCAACAGCTTTGGACTCGCGCTGAACCTTGAGCAGGACTCGGTGGGTTCCGTGGTGCTTGGCGACTATCAGCACATCTCGGAAGGCGACGAAGTTAAAACCACGGGCCGCATTCTTGAAGTGCCTACGGGCCCTGAGTTGTTGGGACGTGTGGTGGATGCGCTTGGCAATCCGATCGATGGTAAAGGGCCGCTGAATGCATCGGCCAAGGCGCCGGTTGAGCGCGTAGCGCCGGGCGTTATCTATCGTCAAAGCGTTTCGCAGCCTGTGCAAACTGGACTCAAAGCCATTGATTCGATGGTGCCAGTCGGACGCGGTCAGCGCGAACTAATTATCGGCGATCGGCAGACCGGCAAGACGGCGGTGGCGATTGATACGATCATTAACCAGAAAGGCACTGGCGTTAAGTGCATTTATGTCGCGATTGGCCAGAAGCAAAGCTCTATCGCCAACGTCGTCAGGAAGCTCGAAGAGCACGGCGCGATGGCCCACACAATTATTGTGGCAGCCTCCGCATCCACTCCAGCCGCTATGCAGTACCTCGCTCCCTACTCGGGTTGCGCGATGGGCGAGTACTTCATGGACAACGGTGAAGACGCCCTCATTATTTATGACGATTTGACCAAGCAAGCGTGGGCATATCGCCAGATCTCACTGCTGCTGCGCCGCCCACCGGGCCGCGAGGCTTATCCTGGCGACGTGTTCTATTTACACTCGCGCTTGCTCGAGCGCTCCGCGCGTGTGAACCCGGAGTATGTGGAAAAAGCCACTAATGGCCGCGTCAAGGGTAAAACCGGATCACTGACTGGACTGCCAATCATTGAGACGCAGGCTGGCGACGTGACCGCGTTCGTGCCGACCAACGTGATTTCGATCACTGACGGTCAAATCTTTTTGGAGACGGATCTGTTTAACGCGGGCATTCGCCCTGCAATCAACGCCGGCATTTCGGTGTCGCGTGTGGGCGGTGCGGCTCAAACTGGCATCATCAAAAAGCTTGGTGGTGGTGTGCGCTTGGCGCTTGCACAGTATCGGGAGCTTGCTGCGTTTTCGCAGTTTGCGTCTGATCTCGATGAGGTGACCCGGCGCCAGCTCGAGCGCGGCATCCGCGTCACTGAGCTCATGAAGCAAAAGCAGTATTCACCCATGTCGGTGGCCGAGATGGCGTTATCGCTTTACGCGGTTAACGGCGGCTACTTCGATAAGGTGGCTAAGGAAAAGACCGTAGCAGCAGAAGCGGGTCTGCAGTCATTCGCGAAAACGAATGCGGCCGACCTGCTGAAGTCGATTAACGATAAGCCAGAGCTGTCGAAAGAAAACGACGCAGCGCTCAAGAAGCTCTGCGAAGACTATTTTTCAACGGCAAGTTTCTAAGAGAGCCACATGCCCGGCGCGAAAGAAATACGCACCAAGATTGCGAGCATCAAAAGCACGCAAAAGATCACCAAGGCCATGGAAATGGTTGCGGCGAGCAAGATGCGTAAGGCGCAGGAGCGCATGCGCGCAGCGCGTCCTTATGCCGCCAAGATTCGTACTGTCATCGGCCACTTACGCATTGCCAATCCTGACTACCGCCACCCTTACTTAGTGGAGCGTCCGGTCAAGGCCGTGGGATATATCGTGGTCAGCACCGATCGCGGTTTGTGTGGCTCGTTGAACGTCAACGTGTTCAAGCAAGCGATGATCTCGATCCGTGCCTGGCAGGAGAAGCAGGTAGAGACACAGATTTGTGTCATGGGCTCCAAAGCACAAGGATTTTTTAAGCGACTGAAATTACCCATCGTGGCGAGTGTGACGCATTTAGGCGATCGCCCTCATATGGCGAACATGATTGGCGCGGCCAAAGTCATGCTTGATGCCTATATTGAAGGGAAAATTGATCGGCTCTACATTGTGCATGCTGAATTTCAGAACACGATGAGTCAAAAGCCAGTCGAGCAACAGTTGCTGCCGGCGGAGCCTGTCAAAAGCGCTGAGCTGCAGGACTTATGGGAGTATCTATACGAGCCGTCGGCCGCTGAGCTGATGGACGGTTTGATGACTCGCTATGTGGAATCGCAAATTTATCAAGGCGCCGTGCAAAACGTGGCCTGTGAGATGGCGGCGCGTATGGTTGCGATGAAAAGCGCAACTGACAACGCCGGTAAGCTGATTGAGGAGCTGCAGCTCGTCTATAACAAGGCGCGCCAGGCGGCAATTACCAAAGAAATTTCTGAGATCGTCGGCGGCGCGGCCGCTGTTTGATAGAAGGTTGAAGACATGACTACTACCATGAGTTCCGCCACTGGCAAGATCGTGCAAATCATCGGCGCCGTTATCGACGTCGAGTTCCCACGTGAGGCTATCCCGAAAGTCTATGAGGCGCTAAAGCTCGAAGACTCAGGTCGTGAAGTGACCCTCGAAGTGCAGCAGCAGCTCGGCGATGGCGTTGTACGCTGTATCGCGATGGGTGTCTCAGAGGGATTAAAGCGCGGCATCACGGTCCGTGCGACAGGCAAAGGTATTTCGGTACCAGTCGGTAACGGCACATTAGGTCGCATCATGGATGTGCTTGGCCATCCGCAGGATGAGCGCGGCCCAGTCGAGACGAAAGAATATTGGGAAATCCATCGTCCAGCACCGAGCTATGATGATCAAGCAGGCGGCCAAGACTTGCTTGAGACCGGCATTAAAGTGATCGACTTGTTGGTGCCATTTGCCAAGGGAGGCAAGATTGGTCTGTTCGGTGGTGCCGGTGTCGGTAAAACCGTGAATATGCTTGAGCTGATCAATAACATCGCTAAAGCGCACGCGGGACTCTCGGTGTTTGCGGGTGTCGGTGAGCGTACTCGTGAAGGTAATGATTTTTATCATGAGATGGCTGACTCTGGCGTTATTGATCTGAAGAACCTACCGAACTCCAAGGTCGCCATGGTGTACGGTCAGATGAACGAGCCACCAGGCAACCGTCTGCGTGTGGCGCTCACCGGACTTACCATGGCTGAGTATTTCCGTGATGAGAAGCAGGCCTCGGGCAAAGGTCGCGACGTCCTATTATTCATCGACAACATTTACCGCTACACCTTGGCGGGCACTGAGGTGTCGGCGCTCTTGGGTCGTATGCCTTCAGCGGTGGGCTACCAGCCCACGCTCGCTGAAGAAATGGGGGTCTTGCAGGAGCGAATCACTTCCACTAAGACAGGTTCGATCACATCGATCCAAGCGGTCTACGTGCCGGCGGACGATTTGACCGATCCATCGCCTGCAACAACCTTTGCGCATTTGGACGCGACCGTTGTGCTCTCGCGACAAATCGCCTCCCTTGGTATTTATCCTGCGGTGGATCCGCTCGATTCAACCTCGCGTCAGCTCGATCCGCTCGTGATTGGTGAGGAGCACTACGACATAGCGCGTGGTGTGCAGGCGATCTTGCAACGCTACAAAGAGTTGCAGGACATCATCGCGATTCTAGGTATGGACGAGCTGTCGGCCGAAGATCGTCTGATGGTGTATCGCGCGCGTAAGGTACAGCGCTTCTTGTCGCAGCCGTTCCACGTTGCCGAAGTGTTCACCGGACAGAAAGGCGCGTACGTATCACTGAAGGACACGATCCGCGGCTTTAAGGCGATTATTGCTGGCGAGTACGACCATTTGCCAGAACAGGCATTTTACATGGTCGGCACCATTGAAGAAGCGGTCGAGAAAGCAAAGACACTGAGCTAAAATCATGGCGAACTCCACCATCAATGTCGACATCGTTAGCGCCGAAGGCGAGATCTATTCGGGTCTAGCCGCCATGGTGTTCGTGCCGGCGAGCCAAGGTGAGATTGGTATTGCCCCTAGGCACGCACCTTTGCTGACTTTGCTGAAGGCTGGGGAAGTGCGCGTGCAGGCACCCGATGGTGAGGAGCATGCATTTTACGTTGGCGGTGGTGCGCTCGAAGTGCAGCCGCAGCGTGTGACGGTGCTTGCGGATACCGCATTGCGGGCGAAGGATCTTGATGAGGCTGCGGCGCTTGCAGCAAAGCAGCGGGCGGAAGAACTGTTGCTTGAGAAGGGCGAAAAAATTTCCATTGCTGAGGCACAGGCCGAGCTATTGCGCGCGATTGCTCAACTGAAAATGCTTGAGCGATTGCGCAAAGCGCGCAAATAACAAACCTCGCCCACAGCGCGAGGATCGTCTTTTTGTAGAAGCCGCAAGATTTTTTGGCGCCCGAACTGAATCATTCGCGGACAAACAGCTGCGTTAGGTCTGCAAAGGCCTTAAATTCGAGAGCGTTTCCAGACGGGTCTAGAAAAAAGAAAGTGGCTTGCTCGCCGGCTTGACCGGCGAAGCGGGTATGTGGCTCAACTATAAACGCGCAGCCTTGCTCCTTTAGTCGCGTCGCGAGCCCCTTCCATACAGTCATCGGTAGCACTACCCCGAAATGCGGTACTGGCACCTGATCACCATCCACAGGGTTGTAATGAGACTGAATACGGCCAGTGGTGGTCAGCGACGGATTTAAATGACAGACCAACTGGTGTCCGTACAGATCAAAGTCAACCCAGTGCGCGCTGCTGCGTCCTTCGGAGCAGCCCATGACGCCACCATACCAAGCGCGTGCCTCGGCGATATCGCGGACCTGTATGGCCAGATGGAATGGTGACAACGACATTAGTTTAGGTCCTTGGCAGATGTGCTTGAGCACCCGTATTCGTAAACGCTATGAGGCCATACTGTTAAAAACGGATTATAAGCGGGTGCCTCGCATTGGTCGCTAATTATGTTGTATCGGCCGCCGTAACTAGGCCGGCGACCCCATTCCATGGATAATGTCTTAGAGTGGCCTGTTTGCCTAGCTCACGATTTTCATGCGTTAAAGTAGCCTTGCATTTGGGTCTTTGAGTTTTTGGTTACTAAGGAGTGCGCGGTGGGTACTGACAACCGAAGAGCACGCTTTGCTGAGAGCCACGCTATATGAGCATCATCGTTACTGGTGGAGCGGGCTTTATTGGCACCACTTTTGTTCGTGACTGGTTGGCAAGCACAGACCAGGCACTGGACCCAGTTGCGCGCTCGGAGACGCTGATCACGCTTGATCGGCTAACCTACGCTGGTAATAGAGAAAATCTTGACGATTTAAACAACGATCCGCGTCATATCTTTGTGCGTGGTGATATTGGTGATACCAATGCTGTCGAGTTTCTGCTTTCTACGCACCGGCCTCGCGCAATTATTCATTTTGCTGCAGAGAGTCATGTTGATCGGTCGATCCATGGACCTGCAGACTTCATAGAGACAAATGTCACGGGGACCTTCCGACTGTTAGAAGCGGTACGTAGTTACTTTAGTGCACTGCCAATACAGGCGCAGCAGTCGTTTCGGTTTGTCCATGTCAGCACGGATGAAGTCTATGGCACGCTGCGGGTCGATGATCCGGCATTTACAGAGACGACGCCCTACGCGCCAAACAGCCCATATTCAGCGAGCAAAGCCGCAAGCGACCATTTGGTGCGAGCCTGGCACCATACCTACGGTCTGCCGGTGCTCACCACTAATTGCAGCAACAATTACGGGCCCTACCAGTTCCCTGAGAAACTGATTCCACTAGTCATTATTAATGCCATTGCTGGAAAAAAACTGCCTATCTACGGAGATGGCTTGCAGGTTCGGGATTGGCTTTATGTCAGTGATCACTGTAGCGCAATACGGCGGGTTCTGGCAGCCGGCCGTGTTGGCGAGGTTTACAATATTGGCGGCTGGAATGAACAAACAAACCTCGCTATTGTGAACATCATTTGTCGATTACTTGATGGTCTATTACCGCGCGCTGACGGCGCGTCATATGCTACACAAATCAACTTTGTCACTGATCGGCCAGGGCACGATCGAAGGTACGCCATTGACGCACGCAAAATTGAGCATGAGTTAGGCTGGCGACCGGCAGAGACATTCGCAACTGGCATCCAAAAAACAGTGGAATGGTATTTAGCCAATCCAGAATGGATCGCACGCGTACAAAGTGGTGCGTATCGTGACTGGATAGCGACACAGTATGGCGACTAATCCTATTCTGCTTTTCGGTGCTACTGGTCAGGTAGGTAGCGAGCTTGTCAAAACGTTGCAAGCCCTAGGCCCTGTCATTGCATTGGGACGCGGGCATGCAGATTTTAGCGAGCCGGAGTCACTGCGCGCGCTCGTACGGATGCATCAGCCGCGCATCATCGTTAATGCTGCGGCCTATACCGCCGTGGATCGCGCCGAAGATGAGTTGCCACTTGCAGAGGCCGTCAATGCGACTGCGCCACGTGTCCTTGCCGAAGAGGCTCAGGCAATTGGTGCCTTATTGGTCCATTACTCTACGGACTATGTCTTTGATGGTGAAAAAGCCAGCGCTTATGTTGAGACAGACAGTACGCGACCATTGTCGGTGTACGGCCACACGAAGCGCGCCGGTGAGCTTGCGATTTTAGAGACGTGTCGGCGCAATTTTGTCCTACGTACTAGCTGGGTGTTTGGGTTACATGGGGCGAATTTCTTAAAAACGATGCTGCGCTTAGGGGCAGAGCGTACCAGTCTGCGTGTGGTAGCCGATCAGTTTGGTGCGCCAACCTCAGCGCAACTGATCGCACACACCACAGCGCATTTACTAACCACCATGCGTGATATCGACGAAGCCGACAGTCGTTGGGGGTTGTATCATTTGTCGGCACTTGGGGTTACCAGTTGGCATGGATACGCTGATGAAGTACTGCGAAGCGCTCAACAGCGTGGAATGAGAGTGTCGGTGGCACCTGGCGAAATCCTACCGATTGCGACGCATGAGTATCCCTTGCCGGCTAAGCGACCAGCAAACTCAAGACTCGACACTACCAAAATTACCGGTACCTTTGGAGTTAAGCTCCCTGACTGGCGCGTGGGTGTGGAAAGTGTACTTGACGGCTTGCAACATGACTTCCATAAGGCGACTTAAAAAATGAGTATTTCTGCAGGCAGCCGAAGCGGTGCCTCTACGCGCAAGGGAATTATCCTTGCTGGTGGCTCAGGCACACGCCTCTATCCTGTCACCCAAGCGGTCTCAAAGCAGCT
Organism: uncultured Pseudomonadota bacterium; assembly: GCA_903832085.1. Classification (GTDB taxonomy): domain Bacteria; phylum Pseudomonadota; class Gammaproteobacteria; order Steroidobacterales; family Steroidobacteraceae; genus CAIKZZ01. Next base: position 33,992 of record CAIKZZ010000028.1, read on the forward strand.
GATGCCGGTGTACGATAAACCGATGATTTACTATCCTTTGAGTACATTAATGCTCTCAGGGATACGCGAAGTTCTAGTGATCTCCACGCCTACAGATACGCCTAGATTTCGTGAGCTACTCAAGGACGGCAGTCAATGGGGCATGCGGATCGAATATGCGGTGCAACCGTCGCCGGATGGTCTAGCGCAAGCGTTTACCATTGGGAGGCAGTTTGTCGATGGATATTCAAGTGCCTTGGTCCTAGGTGATAACATTTTTTATGGTCACGACATTGTGCATTTGATGCGCACCGCCACTGCCCGCTCCACGGGAGCGACTGTATTTGCCTACCATGTGCAAGATCCAGAGCGTTATGGCGTGGTAGCTTTTGATGCTAAACAAAACGCAACTAGCATCGAAGAAAAGCCAGCCATTCCCAAGAGTAATTATGCAGTCACTGGTCTTTATTACTATGACGAGCAAGTATGCGACGTTGCCGCAAGTATAAAGCGTTCGGCGCGAGGCGAATTTGAGATCACTGATGTGAATGAGTGGTATTTACAGAAGGGACAACTGAACGTTGAGATTATGGGACGCGGTTACGCATGGCTTGATACTGGCACACACGAGAGCTTGATGGAGGCATCGAGTTTTATTGCAACTTTGCAGAAGCGGCAAGGTCTCATGGTCGCGTGTCCTGAGGAGATTGCATACGGCTTACAGTGGATCAGTGCAGAGGATCTGGGGCGCCTAGCGGCGCCGCTGTCAAAAAATGCTTATGGGCAGTATTTACTGAATTTATTAAAGCAAGGCCATTAATTCGACATCATGCCGTACACCGTCACGCCCACTGCTTTGCCCGAGGTTTTGATTTTAGAGCCCAAATGCTTTGGTGATGGGCGGGGGTTTTTTTACGAAAGCTATAATGCGCGAGACTTCGCGACCAGCACAGGGCTTGATGTGCGCTTTGTGCAGGATAATCACAGTCGATCAGTAAGCGGCGTGCTGCGCGGTCTTCATTATCAGATTGAGCATGCTCAAGGAAAATTGGTGAGAGTGACTGAGGGCGAGGTTTATGATGTCGCCGTCGATCTGCGTAAGAGCTCCCCCCGTTTTGGTCAATGGGCTGCCGTTACATTAAGCGCTGCGAACCGGCGCCAGTTATGGATCCCGCCTGGATTTGGGCATGGGTTCATGGTGGTGAGCGAGGCGGCTGAGTTTTTGTATAAGACCACCGATTACTGGCATCCTGAGCATGAGAGGTCCATTTTGTGGAGTGATCCGACACTCGCCATTCCGTGGCCGCTCACGGGGGCACCGCTGCTGGCCCGTAAGGATGCTGATGGATGCCTATTAAGTGAGGCGATCACGTATCCTTGAGTATTGCCGAAGACGGCCCTAATAAATTACCTAATATGTCTTTATCCATCATTATTCTCGCTGCTGGCCAAGGTAAGCGCATGCACAGCGACCTTCCTAAGGTCCTGCAGCCGCTTGCTGGGAAGCCCATGCTAGGGTACGTGATTGCCGCCGCCCAGGCGCTCGTTCCAGAAGCGATCTACGTGGTTTACGGGCATGGCGGCGATGTGGTGAAAGCTGCTTTTTCATCGATGCCCCTCACGTGGGTCTTGCAGGCAGAGCAACTGGGCACCGGGCATGCTGTGCAGCAGGTGGCCCCGCTTATACCCGATGAGCATCAAGTGCTGATCCTGTACGGGGACGTACCGCTGATACGCGAGGCCACATTACGTCGACTCGTAGGCAGTGCAACAGAGCAGACCCTGAATTTACTATCAGTAGACCTACCTGATGCTAGCGGGTATGGCCGTGTTCTGCGCGACAAAGCCGGCAGTGTTTATCGAATTGTTGAGCAGAAAGACGCAAACCGTAAAGAGCTTGCAGTCTCTGAGGCGAATACCGGCTTGATGGTGGCGCCCGCCCGTGCTCTAAAGCGATGGGTCGCAGGGCTTTCGAGCGCAAACGCTCAGCACGAGTATTATTTGACAGATATTATTGGCATGGCCGCAAAAGATGGTTTTAAAGTGGAGGCACTTAAAGCTCCCACAGCCACTGAGGTGCTTGGCGTGAACGATAAGGTCCAGCTTGCCTCGCTTGAGGCAGAAAATCGGCTGATGCGCGCACGGGAACTGATGCTCGCTGGCGCCACTGTTTTAGACCCCACCCGCCTCGATGTGCGCGGTGCCGTCACTGTAGGGCGAGATGTCGTGATTGATGTCAACGTCGTGTTCGAGGGGACAGTGGTCTTGGGCGACCGCGTGCGTATCGGCGCGGGCTGCGTATTGAAAGACTCGAGTATTGCAAGCGACACTGTATTGAATCCTTATTCCGTGCTCGACAGTGTCGAGGTCGGCATGCATTGCATCCTTGGGCCCTTTGCCCGATTACGTCCGGGTAGTCGCGTTTTGAACAACGCGCATGTAGGCAACTTTGTTGAGCTGAAGAACACTACCTTAGGTGCTGGCAGCAAAGCGAATCACCTGACATATCTAGGTGATACCGTCGTAGGCGAGCGCGTGAATGTGGGCGCCGGTACAATTACTTGTAACTACGACGGCGTTAACAAGTGGCCCACAGAGATTCATGATGACGCTTTTATAGGTTCGGGCTCAATGCTGGTCGCTCCTGTCACCATTGGTAAGAATGCGGTTATCGGTGCTGGGTCTACCATCACAAAGTCTGCGGCTGCGCATGCGCTAACTCTGACACGAGCAAAGCAGCAAACCATTGCGGACTGGAAGCCGCCAGTGAAAGCCTCAGAGAGTGAGAAAGCCGAGCGCATTAAAGGCTCACGCAAAAACCCTTAACCATAGACAACTGATAGAACTGGGACTGTTCAGTGAGCTGTTCCTAAAATTGACGCTCTAATGGTGTAGTGGCGGAGACAAGTTTCATGTGTGGAATCGTTGCAGCCGTGTCGAGCCGGGATATTCTCCCCGTCCTTATTGAGGGATTAAAGCGGCTTGAGTATCGAGGCTATGACTCGGCCGGCGTAGCAACCCTGACTCGTGGAAGCCCTGTTAGGCGGGTACGCGCTGTTGGCAAAGTGGCAGCGCTACAAGCTGCGATCAGCGCAGATCCTTTCGTAGGCACGATCGGTATTGCACATACGCGCTGGGCGACCCATGGAGTTCCAAGCGAGCGGAATGCACATCCACACGTGTCTCAAGATGGAATAGCGCTCGTGCATAACGGCATTATTGAGAACCATGACGCGCTACGAGCCGAATTACTGCAAAGTGGGTACGTTTTCACCTCCGAGACCGACACAGAGGTTATCGCACACCGTATTCACCAGCACCTATTAGTGACTCGTGATTTGCTCGCAGCGGTACAACTAACAGTACGAGAATTGCACGGCGCCTATGCGCTCGCGGTGCTCACGGAGGCTGAGCCTGATACCCTCGTCGTTGCACGCTCCGGCTGTCCTGTCGTGATTGGCTTGTCAGATGGTGAAAATTTTGTAGCGTCTGATGTCTCTGCTCTTTTACCCGTCACCAAGCAGTTTATGTACTTAGACGAGGGCGACGTCGCAGCCGTCCATAAAAATAGTGTCGTCATCTACGATAGTGCTGGCAAACCGGTACTACGCAAAACGCACCAAAGCGCGCTGTCGGCAGAGTCGGCAGAAAAAGGCGATTATGCGCACTACATGCTCAAGGAAATTCATGAGCAGCCACGTGCAATTGCGCAAACTCTAGAAGAGCGCGTAGTGGGCGCGCGGTTACTTGAAGCCGCATTTGGTCCGGGTGCTATAGAAATGTTGCAACGCACGGAGGCCGTCCAAATCGTTGCTTGTGGCACCAGTTGGCATGCAGGATCAGTCGCTCGCTATTTCATTGAGCAAGTGTGTCGGCTACCGTGCTGGATCGATATAGCGAGTGAATTTCGGTATCGCGATCCGGTTGTACCTAAAAATACGTTGTTTGTGACGATCTCACAGTCAGGCGAAACAGCAGATACGCTAGCAGCACTTCGGCTTGCAAAAAGTGCAGGCTATCTGGCATCTCTTGCGATTTGTAATGTGCCAGAATCCTCGTTGGTGCGCGAATCGGACCTCGTGATGCTGACGCGTGCTGGTCCAGAAATCGGGGTTGCTTCGACCAAAGCATTTACTACGCAGTTGGCCGCACTCAATATGCTGGTCATTGCTCTTGGTAAGCAGCGTGGCGCCATCGATCAGACGCGTGAGCGTCACTTAGTTGAGCGGTTAATAGAGATTCCACGACTAGTTGAAGAAACTCTTAAACTTGAACCCGTTATTCGTGAGTTAGCAAAGCGCTTTGTTGATAAGCGGCATGCGCTTTTCTTAGGTCGCGGAGCGCTGTCACCCATCGCGATGGAAGGTGCGTTAAAACTCAAAGAGATTACTTACATTCATGCTGAAGCCTATGCAGCAGGCGAGCTTAAACACGGCCCTCTTGCACTAGTTGATGCTGATATGCCAGTGGTGACCGTTGCGCCGAATAATGATTTGCTTGAGAAGCTTAAATCAAATTTGCAGGAGGTACGTGCGCGTGGCGGCGAGCTCTACGTATTTGCTGATCCTGAATCTGGAATCGTAGAGTCTGATGGCGTTACCGTAATTCAAATGCCAAAGCACGTCAGTTATTTTCAGGCACCGATTGTCTATACCATTCCGCTACAGTTACTGGCGTATCATGTGGCTGTCATGCGTGATACGGACGTAGACCAGCCGCGCAATCTTGCCAAGAGCGTCACGGTAGAGTAGGTGGCTTTCGCTAGTATGGCGAGGCTCCTATCAGCAGCGCTTAGCCGGATTGTGCGTAGCCTGCCGAAATAGCTGCCACATTCGTGTACTATATGTCGTGAGATTGTAAATGTAGTAAAAAGCAATAAGCCACCTTATTCTGTAGAGAAGTATTTGTAGGCATGCGGCACAGATGACCACTGCGTATACTCGTCATCTCAGGCCTATCTGGTTTGGGGAAGGTCTATCGCTGTTAGGGCATCTACATATCCCGCGGCGAGCAGCTATTGATATCGCAGTAGTCATTTGCGCCACTCCCTTTGGTTACGAAAATATTGCCAGTCATCGTGGGTTACGGCTCCTCGCTGACTGCTTAGTTGATGCAGGGATCGCGAGCCTTCGCTTTGATGTGCCAGGCACTGGCGACTCAGATGGAGAGCAGGCTTTAGATGCATGGCGGGCGTCAACCTGTGAGGCAGTTGCAGCTGTACGGCGCGAGACCCATTGCACGAGCGTTGCGCTTATCGGTGTTGGACTCGGCGGGTCGCTGGCCCTTGCGAGCCTAGATGCTGGCTTAAACGTCGATAAGCTGATCCTGTGTGGCGTGCCCATTCCTGGGCGCGATTGGCTGCGCCTACAGCGAGCTACGCACCGTATCACCGCGATAGAAGCCAATCCAGCGATGGTAGTGTCGGCGCCGCATGGGGTTGAGGAGCTCTATGGCTTCCCAATGACTGCCAAGCTTGCGAACGAGCTCGCGAGCTTTGATCTAAGCCAAGTATCAACTAGTAGCTGGCCAGCTGATCGCCCTCGTCCGTCTGTGTTCCTAGTGTCACGTGATGTGAGCGACCCGACCGGTCGACTAGCTTCTGCATTTGCGTTGCGCGGCATGTCGGTAAAGATGGAACCTTGGGACGGGCTTGACGCCATGTACGTTGAGCCGCACATGTGTGTAGTTCCTGAGCGGCTTTTTCAGCGTATGCGCTCATGGCTCACCGAAAACATTGTCACCCGGGAGCCTTATGCTATAGGTGCAGATATAGCAACAACCGCATCCACTCGCATTCGGTCTGCCGGTGCGGTTGAGGAAACCGCGCGTTACAGCACGGGTGATGAGGGTTTGCTGTTCTCAATCGAGACACGTCCTTTGGATCGCGCGCCGAGGCCAATGTGGTTAGTGCTATTAACTGGTGGCGCCGTCCGTCATATAGGTCCAAATCGCATCTGGGTGCGGATCGCGCGAGAGCTTGCTGCAGCAGGATATGCCTCTATCCGTTTGGATGGACGTAGTGTGGGGGATAGCGATGGCAGTGGTAATGGGCTGATGCCAGCCGAGTACTACTATCAAAAGCATATACATGACGATATTGAGCGCGTTATGGAAGTTGCAGTCACCGCAGGGGCGAGTGAGTTTTTGATAACCGGCGTGTGTTCTGGTGCGACAGCGGCCTATCAAGTCGCATTAGGACGCCATGATGTGCGCGCCATTGTCATGTTAAATCCGTTACAGCTACAGAATGATCCAGAAGATGAGCAGCGTGCAAGGGTGCAGCTGTCTCAAAAAGCCCATTTACGCTGGCATCGGTTGTTTAGTTTGGAGTTTTATCTGCAAGTCATCCGCGGCGAGACTCCCGTGTTTAAGATTCTAGGCGTGATCTATACCCGCTGGACGAGCTATCTATGCAAAAAAGCGCCGCTGACTCTGACTGATCAAGACTACGTCTATGTTGGTTTCCAAACTCTTGCAGCAAAAGCTGTTGAGATCGATGTTTGCATCAGTGCTGAAGATCAAGTAGCCGTCTCATTCAGTGAGCGACACTTTGGAGAGGGCTTTTTGCAGTTTTCTCACGAGCATATTCGCTTTCACACCATTGCTGGTGCAGATCACACCATTCGTCCACTGCACGCGCAGCAAGCATTCATTCATATCTTGCGTAGCGCACTGCTGCGCGTCAGTAAAGCGTAGAAGCGCGACTCTGGCAGTTAGGCGCACAAGCGGGTGGCACAATCTCAGGAAGCGCCAGTCATGCACTCTAGAGTTTACTTGTGTCTACCCAGCAGGTAAGGGCATTAAGCGCGTACGTTGCCCTAGCATTGATCTGGGGGCTATCCTTCTTGTTCATGCGCAAGGTGGTTGCTGCGTTCGGCTTAGTGGGCGCAGTTTGTTTTAGGGCGTTTATTGCCTTCGCTATATTAAGGCTGATCGCAGCCATCAAAAGGCAACCAGTTAATTTATGGCAACGTAAGCGTGCATTTTCTGTCGTGGGAGCAACGACAGTCGCTGGGCAACTCATTGGGCTTTCGTACGCTACCCAAACAATTGGTACGGCGATGACTGCCATACTTGCTGCAGGCATCCCGCTATTTGCTGCACTCATTGGCCATGTCTGGGGTATCGAAAAAATCCGTTGGGGACGTGCGGTGGGCTTATTCCTTGGGATAATCGGCATTATTTTGTTAGTGGGGTTTCCGCCCTTCACAATGCACTTAGCGTTTTTCTTAGGTTGTACCAGCGCCCTAGGTGGCGCGCTATGTTCGGCGATTGGCAGCAATTACGCGAGTGTTCGACTGAAGGATGAAAGCCCAAATGACATCACGATGGGCGCATTCTTGAGTGGTGGTTTGTGGACACTGCCGCTATTGCTGGTGAGCCCGGTCATCGTCTCGCCGGGCCTGAAAGACTACGCAAATCTGCTCGTACTAAGCGCATTAATGAGTGCGCTAGCCTATGTTTTATACTTTCGTTTGGTCGCAACGATAGGAGCCACGCGCGCGGTGAGTGTCGAGTTTGCGGTAACAATCGTCGCTATCATTGTGGGGACAGCGTTTTTAGGGGAGTCCCTTACTGCCATGCAGGGGTTTGGTACCGCAATCATTATCGTTGGCTGTGCGCTGGTGCTAGAACTGCTGCCTTGGAAAAAGGATCAACCGAGCGCAGTCAGCTGACTATGCCAACAGGCTGTAGATGTCGCAATTTAGATAACGGAGCCGAGCATCTTCGCCCCGACTATAAGCAAAATCGCTGCGAGTAGTCGGCGGACCCAATGCGCGGCTAAGCGCGTTGAGAGTACAGCACCAATGATGACGGTGGGTATTGAGCCTATCAGTAAGGTGCCGAGCAGCCGAAAATCGACATTGCCCATTAACAGATGTCCCATGCCGGCGATGAGTGCTAACGGCACAGCGTGTACAACGTCCGTGGCGACAAGCCGTGCAGGGCTAAGTCGTTGTGGATAAAGCGCGCTCAGCATCACCGCACCCACAGCTCCAGCACCTACTGACGTTAGTGTCACAATGACACCTAAGATCACACCAATAAAAATAGTCAGGTTGCTTTTTACAGGTTCTAGGAGGCGCGTGTCATCGCTCGCTACCACCATGCGCTTTGCTTTAAGCAGCATAGCAACGGCGGAGAGCAATACTGCCACTGCTACCGCTGCGGTGATCATTGAGCTCACGTGTGGCGACTTACCAAAGTAAGAAACGATGCCTAGCGTCAATAAGGAAGCGCTTAAGCTGCCTAACCAGAGCCGTTTTAGGATTTCCCAATCGATCGTGCCCTGCGTGTGGTAGAACCGACTGGCAACTAATTTGGTGCCCGCCGCAAACCATAGATCGGTGCCGACAGCACCCATCGGATGCACGCCAAAGACAAGTACGAGTAGCGGGGTCATTAATGAGCCACCACCAACGCCAGTCAGGCCGACCAAAAGACCAACTAGTGCACCAGATAGTAGTTCAGGGACGTTCATGGCACGCAGCAGGGTAATTATTATGAGGCACTAGAGACAAATTATACCTCACGGCCGATAATTTGTAGCGTGTACTCCCGAGCCTTAGGCGCTTGGTGTTTATTGGGAATGAGCGCATATTTATCATTTTTCCCATCGACAGAGTCCGTGGCACATGCCACTGTTGGCCTTAAGACATCACTAATAGGACTTTTTATGCGCCTGCGAATTTCTTCGGTTTTGTTTGTGGCCGTCTTCCTCAGTGCCCTAGACGTTTCTGCCGCTGGGAAGGAGAGCTCAATTCTGCCGTCATCGGCGGATCAGGCACTTGCGCGGCAGATCTTCCAGGAACTGATAAATATCAACACCACGCATGCTAACGGCTCTACCGCTGCCGCTCAGTTGATTGCAAAGCGATTACTGGGTGCTGGATTTTTGCCTGCTGACGTGACCGTCATTGCCCCTGCTGACAAACCGACCAAAGCCAACGTGGTGGTGCGCTATCGCGCGAAGCCCTCAAAGAGCCTCGCCTTATCACCGGTCTTGGTCCTAGGTCATCTTGATGTTGTCGAAGCCAAGGCTGAGGACTGGTCATTTGATCCCTTTGCATTTCGAGAGGAAGACGGATGGCTGTATGGTCGCGGCACGATCGATATGAAAGACGGCGATGCCGCAGCCCTCGCAAGCTTGCTGCGTTTGAAGCGCGAGGGCTTTACGCCCGACCGTGATCTCATTGTGGCATTCACAGCCGATGAGGAAGCGGGCGGGGACGCGAATGGACCGGCATTTTTACTAAAAGAACATCGCGAACTGATCGATGCGGGTTTGGTACTCAATTTAGACGGCGGCGGCGGTGCGCTGAAGCACGGTGAGCGTCTGTACTTCGAGATCGGCACCAGCGAAAAGACATATCTGACCTATACGATCGAGGCGACCAGTCCCGGCGGTCATGGTTCTTTACCAGGGCCTGATAATGCGATTTATCGGATTACCCGTGCGCTCGACCGCTTGTCAACCTATCGGTTTCCGGTGATGCTAACGGCGACGACGCGTGCGGCCTTTGCTGCTAGCGCCGTATTTGAGTCTCCGGCGCTTGCGACCGACTTACGCGCTGTAGCCGCTGAAAATACCGATCTCGCTGCGGCCGAACGATTGAGCGATATCGTCAGATTAAATGCGGAACTGCGTACGACTTGCGTTGCGACACTGATCAGTGGTGGGCATGCTGAGAATGCATTGCCACAACGCGCTAAGGCGACGATTCAATGCCGCATGATGCCAAACGATACGACCGAGCATGTGACGGCGCAGCTGACAAAGGTACTTGATGACCCAAAAATATCACTGAGCTTAGATGCCCCACCCATCGTAAGCCCTGAATCCGTTATCACGCCGCGCCTCATGGCAAGACTCGCCTCGGTGGTGCACTCGATGTGGCCATCAGTCCCGCTAGTACCTGCCATGGCAACAGGGTTCAGTGATGATAGACAGACCCGTAATGCGGGCATCCCAAGCTATGATGTTTCTGGGATTTGGTCCGAAGTGGACGAGAATCGCGCCCATGGGCGCGATGAGCGTGTGAATGCTCGCTCATTTGATGAAAGCGTTGAATACACCTATCGGCTCTTTAAGTTGATGAGTCAGCATGAATAAGAACGTTTCAGCCAAGGAAGGTTATAAACGCGCCACAGAATTCTTGGGCGCCGTGTTCTTAGGTGCAGTGGCCTTAGCCTGTCTGATGTATCTGCCAGACGCTCGCGCAGATGAAGGACTTAGCCAGCAGATTGATGCATCGGTGAGCGCAATAACCGCGCGGTTGATTGAGACCCGGCGGCACATTCATCAACACCCAGAACTCGGTAACCGTGAGATCGAAACTGCTGCCTATGTTGCGACGCGATTAAAATCATTGGGGTATGAGGTACACACAGGAATTGCTGTGACTGGCGTGGTAGGTGTGATGCGCTTTGCGCGCGCTGGCCGTGCGGTTGCGTTGCGCTCGGAGCTTGATGCGCTGCCTGTAGCCGAGCAAGTGAATGTACCGTTTAAGTCAACGGTACGTACCTTGTATGACGGCTCTGATGTTGGGGTTATGCATGCGTGTGGTCACGATGCTCACATGGCAATTCTACTTGGCGTTGCTGAAGTGCTCGCTGGATTGAGAGACTCTTTATCTGGCAGTGTGGAGTTGATATTCCAGCCAAGTGAAGAGGGAGCTCCTACTGGTGAGACCGGTGGAGCTGCACGTATGATCAAAGAAGGTGTGCTGGATATTGAGCCTAAGCCAAATGCCATATTTGGATTGCACGTGTTTTCCCAATTTGATGTGGGCACTGTGGCTACACGCGCTCGTGGGCTGATGGCAGGTTCGGATGATTTTAAAATCATCGTCAAAGGTCGTCAGACTCATGGGGCACAGCCGTGGAATGGCGTCGATCCGATTGTGATTGCCTCTCAAATTATTCTGGGCTTGCAGACCATTCCAAGCAGACAGCTCGACATCACGCGGGCACCCGTGGTTATTACTGTTGGGAAGATTTCGGGCGGTGTGAAATCCAATATTATTCCGGATAGTGTGGAGCTTATTGGGACCGTGCGAGCACTGGAGTCAGATATGTTGACGGACGCACTTGTGCGTGTAGAGCGTACGGCTAAAGATATCGCCGCGTCGGCTGGGGGTAGCGTAGATTTTTCGGTAGATCCGAACCTGCACTATAAAGTAACCTTCAACGATCCGGCGCTTACTCAGCAGATGCAGCCGACGTTACAGCGAGTGGCAGGGCTCGGCCATGTGCTCGACGCCATTCCCGTGACGGGGGGTGAGGATTTTGCTGAGTATCAGCAGCGCATCCCAGGGCTGTTTGTATTTATTGGTGGACGTACGTCTGGGGCACAGGCAGCGGATTTTCCGCCTAATCATTCGCCACGCTTTCAGATCGACGAGGCGGCGTTAGGGTTTGGGGTTCGTACGCTGACGAATCTGTCGGTTGACTACTTAATGGCTCGTTGATGGCGCGTATAAAAAAAACGACGAAGGCGGCGGAGCAAGTGACAGCATTTGATGCCGCATTCTTTGAGCGCTATTACGGTAACACTAAGACACGGGTAGCGGATCACAATGATGCAGAACGTCTGGCCGCACTGATAGCTGGGGTTGTGGGCTATATAGGCTTGAATGTTCGGCGCATTTTAGATGCGGGCTGTGGCATTGGGTTGCTGCGAGAACCATTGTTGCGCTTATTTCCACAGGCGACCTATGACGGTCTTGAGGTGAGCGCTTACCTATGCGCGCGTTATGGATGGATACAAGGGTCGGTTAGCGACTACTCTTGTGGGCTGCCTTATGATCTTGTGATTTGCCACGATGTGCTGCAGTACCTTCCGGATCGTGCTGCTGCGAAAGCGCTGGCTAATTTGGCGACCTTCAGTCGAGGGGCTTTGTACCTAAGCGTACTCACGGCGCGCGATTGGCGGCAGGCGGCCGATCAGGCGCGTACCGACCGGCAGGTCGCTTTGCGTCGCGCCGAATGGTACCAGCGGCGGTTGCAACGGCGTTTTTTGCATGTCGGCATGGGGGTACACGTCGTAAAACCCTTAAAGCCCATACTCTGGGAGTTGGAAACGCCTTGGAGGTAACGGGATTCGGCTGCTTTGAGTGGTGTTGCCACTCTGATCTCCCGCGGTAGGCTTTCAGCAGGTACAATCTGATGAACGCAAGCGCCGAGTGGCCATGCGTAGCACTTATCAAATACCACGGGGAGACGAGCATGCAAGTGTCTTGGAACATCGGTCGGGGTCGCTATCTGCGTCTCGTGTGCGTAACTACCGGCGCTATTGCGCTTGGTACGCTGGCAGCCTGCGGTGCAGGCGAAGATGGCGGCTCGCTCATTCGCTCGACCATCAAGGTTCATTCGATTACTCACGATGGTCAATGTGAGGACGTCAATATTAAGGTTTCACCAGTGGAAATCCTGCCGCATGCGCCGGCACTCTCCAATGGCAAAGAGTTCGTCACACCGGTAAAGCTGATTAAGGGTGAGGATAGTATTTCCTGCACTGGAGAAGCGCAGACAATCCCAATGTCCCCTGGTAAGTGGAAGTTGACCGCCAACTTGCCCTCAGCGATCTCCACCTGCGATCGTGAGGTCAGCGCAACGGCTGGTTTCACAGCCGCCTTTAAAGACGGTGAGGACAGCTGCGGTAGCTAAGCGACGCTAATCGACGCTGACCAAGCCCCTTCCGTCTAACGACGGGAGGGGCTTTTTTTATCATCGCTGGATCGGGCTACGCACTGGCACTTAAAATGCTGCGATGCACAAATCACGACTCTTGCCAATCGTGGAGCGGCTCAATAATAGACCGACCAGTCGTGCTAAAATAAACCATGCGAAAAGGAGAACTGACAGAAGCCCGTATTCTGCATGTTGCAGCTGCAATGGCTTGTGAGCATGGATTAGCGAATCTACATCTACAGCCTTTGGCAACTCGAGTGGGGATGACCAAGAGCGGCCTGTATGCTCATTTCGGCTCCAAAGAGGCGCTGCAAATGGCAACCGTGGCAGCCCTCGCTCAGCGATTTCTGCTGACGGTTGTCGCCCCTAGTAAGCAAGATGCTGCCGGATGTGCGCGGCTGATGGGGATCATGATGCGTTGGCTCGAATGGCCAATGAACGCGGGCCTTAAGGGCAGTTGTCCGTTATTGGCAGCAGCGCTGGCGCCTTTAGGATCGGAGCAGGCAGGCGCTCTGCCCGCTCACGTGCGCGAGCGGCTCAGCCGCTTGTTTAAGGAGTTTCGCTCGGTGCTGTTGACGATGGCGTCGTCGGCTGTACGTCTTGGTGAGTTGCAAGACCTAGAACCAAATGTGTGTGTACATACCCTCATAGCACTGCGTTTTGGGCACCAGCTGACGGGTAGTTTCTTGCAAGACCCTGTGGCCGAAGCGCTGACCAGTGCGGCGTGCCGGCATGTTTTGGGGATGCGCTGATCTTTAAGCACTAGACCGATCATCGCGGCGCTCCTCCACCCAACCGCAATTAGCCGCCGAC
>CAIKZZ010000029.1 GCA_903832085.1 uncultured Pseudomonadota bacterium
AAACAGGCTTGGACGAATCCATACTTCTGGTGGGGCTCACCCATCGAGAAACAATTGGACTATATTTTGGAGAAGCTTGCGAAGATTGCAGCAGCTGCAGGCAGCTCGTTCGAGAACGCTGTGAAGGCGGAAGTCTATATCGGCCATCCGCGTGATTTCGCCGCCATGGATCGGGTGTGGAAACGCTGGTTTCCGACCAATCCGCCGGCCCGGGTCGTCATTCCGTACCTAGGCATGGGTGCGCGTGGCAGTCGTGTCGAAGTCGCGCTGACGCTGCTCGCGAACGACGGCAAGACGAAGAAGCGTACCGTCGAAACCTCGAAGGCGCCGACTCCGCTCGGTCACGAGCCGCAGGCAGTGCACGCCGGTAATTTCTTGTTTTTCAGCACGCAGATGCCATTCGACTCGACTGGAAGCCTGGCTGACGGAATGATCCGAAATCCTGAGTTTCCTTGGTATAACTCACCCGGTACAGCACAGATGCGCTACATGATGCGAAACATCGCGGCAATCTGCGAGGCGGCAGGCACCTCTGTCGCTCACATCACGCGCCGAGTGTGTTTCCACAGCGACTTCCAGTGGTTCGCTGAATCCATCCGCGAGTGGGCAGATTGGTTCCCAAACGATAAGCCGGCCTCGACTACTATGCGTCTCGGTGGACCGCTCGTAGTGCCGGGTGCGAACGTGCTACTTGATCTTATCGCCTGGGTGCCTTGAGTCTGCTGTTCCGTTTCGATCAAATCTTCACGTCTGTTTCCTCGATGGGCTAACACGCGCTTCTTCATCAATGGAAAACTCGAGTGGGGTGGTCTCGCTCCACCTCAAAACAACACGTCAGTGACAGCTTGTTCCAAAAACCTGTATTCCTCGGCGACTGAGCGGTTGGATGGAGCGAAGAGCAGATAGAAAGCTGGAACAATCAAACCTAAGTGAGCGCTTTTTGAACCGAATGACGCAGCCTAAAAAGTCGACTTAATCGATGAGGGAAAATTGCTCGCTTAATCACGCGAACGGATCGCTTCAACTTAAATCAGGCCACAGTCGCCGCCGCACTGTAGTTTTTACCAAGCTACACCACGATGCTACAAATTAGGTGGTCTGTAACCGGCAGATCGGTTAACACACAGGCCTCTTAACGTTAATGCAACTACGATACGTGGTGATACGTTAGGGGCGGGCGCCCAAAGGCGATCTCAATTCCTGACAGCGGCGTACTCTACCGGAGCCGCATTGACACGAAGGTCTTAGATGGCTCCGAAGTCATCTCAGGTTAGACCCGCTTGCTCACGGGCTGCTTTGCCGACGTGTGGATACCCACCAGCAAAAGAGTAGTACGGCAAGCATCACGGCGTAGGCGAGGACTCCGTAGCCACCAAATCCTGGGATGGCCCAGGCAAGCAGCGTGTCGTTGCCACCGGGGATTGATTGGGCCGCGGACGCCAGCACGAACCCACCGATGAGGCGGCGTGCGGAGCCGATCGCCGTCAGACCTGCCGGCTGCCATAAGCCGCCAACAAAACTGCTTGCGATCGCCCCTGCGAACAGCATGAGCGCGAGCGCATTGTGCTGCCAGTTGAAGGCTTGGTGGTCGATGTTGCTGAGTGAGACGAGCACGCTCGCATAGTTCCATCCTGGCAGACGCAGGTAAAGTAGGGTCGCTGCGCTCGCTGCCAGCAGCGTGTACCAGACCCGTCCGTACAGCCTCGAACCGCTTGCTCGAACGATGCTGTAGCCCGCAGCCAGCGAAAATAGTATCGCGATGCCGACTAGCGTATCTAGTTCGAGTGAGGACGGCGCAGGTCGCAGGTGCGCCTCGGCACCGACTCCGAGTCGCGCTGCGAGATTCGTCCGAGCAGCGAGAGTAATACCTACCAAAGTGAACAGATACTCAGCCTTGCCGCGGCCGATGTAGGTAATGCTACCGAAGTAGCAGCCCCCATTGATCAGGGCTCCAATGGCCATGATCGCTGCGGCCACGATCACCGCAAGCACTGGGCCGCCGCCGGCTGGATACCACCCGGGGCCGGCATGCGCGAGCGTCAGAGCACCATATGCGGCTGCGATCGCGCTGGCGAAGAGCAGTTTGATGCGCAGTGCCGTGGAGCGCCCCTCGGCGATGACTTCCCTGGTGGCCGCGACCGCACAGAGGGCCGCGCGTGTGAGTGCCCAACCAAGAGTTGCCGCAAAGAACAGCAGAAGGACATCAATACTCATCGAGTCACTTGTTGTGATTCATTGATCCTGGCAACGCAGTTGGCGCTGAGTCCGCTGGTAAGTTCAGTTATTGCAGCACAATTTTTAGCAAAAATCTGCTACACAGAATGCAGCAGTGTTTGTCCGCATACCATCAGATTAATTTATTAGTGCCCAGGCAGAGCTCTTAATGAGCCATTTGCCATTTATTGATTTTTTAAACACCACGGTTTCGGCTGCTTTTAGCTTTACAGCTGTATTTGTCTTTGTGTCCTTGTAGCTGATATCCAGCGGAAATACAGCGTAGATTTTGCTCCCATCCTGCGTAGCGTGAGTCACTTCAGTAACGGTTACGGTTGCATCTGTAAAGCCACCTTTTTTTGCGAATTCCATGACGTCATTAAAGTAATGATTCACCGCATTCTTCCCAGACCATGAGTACGGAGGATTATCATCAATCATGCTCGGGTTTGTGGCATATGTTACTGCGAATGCAGCAGCGTCCTTTTTCGCGAGGGCATTCACATTCGCTTGAAGGACGGCTTTGATCTCATCTATAGGAATATCAGCGTTTGACGCCATGGCGAAAAGCATCGCAGCGGAAAAACAGCAGAGTCGGATTGCTTTTATAGTGCTCATTGTCACGCCCCTTCGGATTGATGTTTTTTATTAATACAACACAAAAGCTTAAGAACGCCAAATCAATCGAGAGTCTACGCTGTCTACTCTGGATAGTTAGTTGAGTCCCGTCAACCGCAGTCTGCCGGGCCTCAAGCGTTACTCTCCTTGGGGGGGTCTACTTTTTCTCGCTGCTCACGGCTTTTAGGAACTGGTAATAGAACTCGAGCCCATCGTAGAAGGACTTTACTGCAACGCGTTCGTCTCTACCGTGCTCCCGATGATCATTGCGCTCGACCGCAATGCCGCTGATGCCATAACTCGGGATGTTCTCTGACATCGTGTAGATACTATCGGAAGCGCCAGTTTCCATCTCCGGAATCACCGGAACACCCGGCCATAGCGTCGCGGCCGTGTTGCGCAGGGCTCTCATCACGTCGGGGTGTAGCGGGGGAGGCGCCATTGCGGCTCGGGTTGACCCGTGGTCCGCGAGTTCGCCTGAGTCTGAACGGTAGCGCACGGTGAGCGCGGGATCATTGAACCGGCGTATCAGCTCGAGTCTAATTTCCTCCTGCGAGTGCCCTGGGAAGATGCGGCAGTTCACGTTTGCCTCGCCGCGTTGCGGTAGGGCATTGACGGCATGCCCGCCGCTTTGCAGCGTCGCGACGCAGGTGGTCCGCATGGTGGAGTTATAGCGCGGGTCTGTTGATAGCCGGCGTATCGCGTCGCTGTCCGGCGGATTCGTCAGGATGCTGCGCAGATCGGCTGCTACCTCGGGCGTCGATCGTTTTGCAATCTCCTCGAAGTAGCTGCGCGTGACAGGGTTAAGCTCAAACGGAAATGGCGCTTGCTCGAGTGCCACGAGCGCGTGGGCTATGTGATAGATCGGATTGTCAGTAGTGGGTAGCGAACTGTGGCCGCCGGATCCTGTCGCGAGTAGCTGGTAATCCGCATACAACTTTTCGCTGGCCTCAAACTCGACCGACAGTGGCTTGCCGTGCTCGGTCGCAACACCACCTGCATCAGGATTAATCACATACTCGGCGTCAATGAGGTTGCGGTGATTTTTAAGTAACCAGTCCACACCGTTGGCAGGTCCTGTCTCCTCGTCCGAGGTGAGCGCGAGGATAATGTCGCGGCTGGGCACATAGCCTTCTTGGTGTAAGCGCACAAAGTTGGCCACGATGATGGCGTCATTGACCTTCATGTCCTGTGTGCCGCGGCCATAGTAAAAGCCATCTTTCTCGGTGAACTGGAACGGGTCAGTGGTCCAGTCTTCGCGACGCGCCTCAACGACATCAAGGTGTCCGATTATCAGGATTGGCTTTAAGCGACTTCCCGTCTTGCCACGGTAACGGGCGACGAGATTGCCCTTACGCTCGGTTGGGCCGATGACCTGCAGATCGGCTGCTGGAAAGCCACCATCAAGTAGTGCCTGCATCATCGCGCGCGCTGCGGTGGTGTTGTTGCCCACCGAGTCAGTGGTGTTGATCTCGATCAGCTGCTTGAACACGTCGTGCGCGAGCGAGCGGTTGTCCTTCGCTGGTGCGGCATGACTTGCAACGCTCCCTAAAATGAGTGTCAGGATGCCTGCGACTGAGATAAGACGACTTGCTAAATGCTTCACGGCGATTCCTTCGAGTCTAAAATGCGATTAAGCGCATCAGTCACTTAAGGTGTTAGGGTAAGAACGAAGTCAAGACACACACAGATGATGTTGTAACCCGCTGCTATCAGGGTGATGGCAGTGGCCTGCTATAGCTGCATGATAGAAGAGCGGATTTTCAAAAGTTTATTAGCTAAAAACACGTCTCGTGAGTATTCAAAAAACGGGCCCAACGTCACTCTAAAACAATCTCGACGCGAATACCATTCGCATCGCCAGAGACTCTAGCAATCCCTCGCGCGCCAGCGTAGTGCCCAGTTCCGCCGACAATAGTGCGCAATGCAACCGGAGCTCCCGAATAGTCGGGGGCGGTTGAGCTGATGCCCGTGTACGTCAAAGTGCCGTCCGGAAGATTGACATAGATCAGATTGTCAGTGACTAACTGAGAGCTTGAGATCCCGATGACCATTCTTCTCGTGTTGTAAGACCCGGTAGTGATGCCTTTGTCAGTCGCTACCGCGCCTTCCGTAAACAGCAACTGTCCGAGCGCCGGCGGTCCATCTGGCTCTTGATGACGTGAGTGTTCTTTGAATATTAACGAAAGTTGCTGATGTCTGGCCGGCGAGGTCTCGGCTGAGGCGGCACTGCTGCAAATGATGCACGACAGCAACAGTATGGCACGAGGGAGCGCGTTAACCTTGAGTCGTAGGCTCCTTCTGCAAGAGTGCGGCATGTCAATGCTCCTATGGAGGCTAAGTTGAAGTTGATGTTATTTAACCATCGCACTTAAGCTCAGTCCAGATTAAAACACGCCAGTACTGCTGAGGTTGCTTCCCTAACAATGTGTGGAGAATCAGACCCCAGGAGCAGGGGACCCGTCGCTGTGCGGCACACTCGGGGCGTCCTGTACAACCGTGCGCTCCTAGATACGTTATCGTTTATGTTTGTGCGCAGAGCATGATCATTGGTTATGCTGGCTCCCGGCTGGTCAGCGCCTGTTGTAGTACAAGTGGAGATCGTTAAGTATGAACATTGTGCCATCTACAGCTGGCGACCTGCTCACACTGACCGTGGCAGGGCGCCTAGGCGCTGACACTGCCACTGAGCTCGACAAAAACTGGATTGTTCCTGGCGTTGCGCGGCTCACAGTTGACTTGGGTGGCTGCTCGTTTGTGTCGAGCGCCGGTCTGCGGGTTTTTATCAAGCTTGCTCGAGAGGCGAATAACGCGGCCGTTGCATTTGCGCTTGTGAATGTACAGCCGAGCGCTTACCAGGTGCTCGAGATGACTGGCCTGACCCAGTTAATGCAGATTCGTCGCAAAGCGCGCCAGATATCTATTGAAGGGCTAGAGTTTCTATCAGCTGGGGTCTGCGGACAGTGCTTCCGCTTGGATCCAGAGACCGTGGTAAAGCTCTACAACGAGGGAGTGGCGCCTGAAGTCGCGGAACAGGAAAAAACCTTTGCGCGAGCAGCTCTGATAGCTGGTATTCCCACCGCACTGTCGTATGACGTTGTTGCATGCGGGAGCCGTACGGGAGTGATTTACGAAATGCTAGACGCGCAGTTATTCAGCCGAATCATCGCTGCTGAGCCTACTGCGGCGAGCCAATATGGTAAGCAGCTTGCTGAGATCGCACAAAACATTCACTCGAAGGTCGGTGACAAAGCAGTTTTCCAAGACCTAAAGCCGCGTATGCGTGGCTATATCGAAAACCTGCGTGGCCCACTGTCTGATCGTGACATTGCACATTTACTGGCACGGCTTGAGTGCATCCCAGATGCTGAGACTCTTGTGCATTTTGACCTACATACCAGCAATATAATGATCCGTGATGGCGAGGCTGTCATCATTGATATGGGAGATGTTTCACGCGGCCACTACTTATTCGATGTCGGTGTCATTGCCATGATTTATGCGTATCCAGAATCGGGTAACTGTGAGTTCGTTACCAAAGTGCCGAATGCTATCGGGCGGCAGCTCTATGAGTCGTTTTTAGGAGCCTACTTTGCAGGACGACCTGTAAAAGACTTTGAGTTTTTTATTCGGAATGAGGCTTTCTTGGCCTCCCTGCGTCTTATAGCGGCAATTGCTTTTCTGCCGGCCGCAAAAGACGCGCTTCTTGAAAAAGTTCGTGACTTCTTGCTGCCGCGAATTTATGCGGAATCGCGCCAGCAATAAGCTGGCACGCAGGCAGTCCCCATGCAGCAATGCGTGTTCGTAATCGCATGCTGCTTTTTGCAATTCATCGTGCGTGATGCTCGCACACAGAGATCTGCCTCACGCCGTGCGTGTCTCTTCGAAAGCATGTCCGGGGCTGCTACAATAAGGCTCGTCTTGGGCGATACCCTTCGGGAACGGCAGTTCACGATGCTGGTACTGCCGAAGCGCCCCGAAGGCTTGTGGTGACGCAACGTTACAGAACTTTGTGCGTTGCGCAAGTGGGAAGCGCCACCGAGTTTTTTAGCGAGCTGAGGCAATAGTGTCAGACCCCCGTAACGGTCGCCGATCGAAAACTTTACTGTGGATGACGCTAGGCGCTATTGGTGTCGTGTTCGGCGACATCGGCACGAGTCCCATGTATGCGATCAAAGAGTCGCTACACACTCCAGCGTTACCCATGGCAGCTGGGTCGGTTCTTGGCATCATATCGCTGGTTTTTTGGTCGCTTATATTGGTGGTGACGGTCAAGTATGTAATGTGCATAACGCTCGCTGATAATGAAGGCGAGGGTGGCATGTTGGCGCTGGTCTCTTTATTGAAGTCGCGATCCCGCAAGGTGGGTCGCGCAGCGATGTGGCTTGCTGTTGCGTTGGGTACGTGGGCAACGGGGCTTTTTTTCGCTGACGCACTGCTGACACCCGCGCTGTCTGTGCTTGCTGCGACAGAAGGGGTGGCGCTTCAATTTCCTGGCCACCATTTTGCCGTGGTCGGTGTAGCTTCGGTTGTTGTGTTCTGCCTATTTGGCGTCCAGCGTTTCGGCACCACACATATCAGTCGTTTATGCATGCCTGTGATGCTTGTGTGGTTTGTGTTGCTCGCTGCATTAGGGGTGCTACAGATCGTTCAAACGCCCCACATCCTAGCCGCCATGTCGCCGCGCTATGCGATAGAGCTTATGCAGCTGCTGTCGTGGGGTCAGCGCTTGAGCTTGCTCGGTTCGGTGCTGCTTGCGGTCACAGGAGCTGAGGCGATTTATGCCGACATGGGGCATTTTAGTAGGAAGGCAATTGCCGGCGCTTGGTATTACTGCGCTTTGTGGGCGCTGGCGCTGAACTATTTTGGGCAGGGGGCTTGGCTCTTGCGTACTAACGCATTGCTGTCATCGGACCGCGATATAAGCCCTTTTTTTCAAATGATCCCGAGTTCGCTGGTGCTGCCTATGGGAATACTTTCGTTGGCTGCAACCGTCATTGCAAGCCAAGCGGTCATTTCAGGCGTGTTTTCTATGGCGAGCCAAGCCATCCAGCTAAACTTTTTGCCGCGACTTGAAGTTGTGCACACCTCGCTTGTAACCCGCGGCCAAATCTATGTGCCCAGGATCAACTTGTTATTAGGTGTCGGTTGCCTATTGCTAGTATTTGGATTTGGGTCGTCTGATGCATTGGCGTCGGCCTATGGGTTTGCAATAGCGACCACGATGCTAATTACCACGATTGTTTTTATGTTGGTTGTAGCGCATAGCCTGCAGTGGTCGAAGGTAAAGCTCGTTCTATTCGCCGCTTTCGCCCTTCCGCTTGACGCCATGTTTTTTGCCGCAACGCTCGACAAGCTCCACGAGAGTCATTATCTGACGCTGATTATCGCATTGTTTGTTGTATCTTTACTCGTCATCTGGCGGATTGGGCGTCGATATCTAATGGAGCGTGCGCAGCGCCTTGATATGCCCGTCGGACTTTTTGCCGAGATGATCGCGGAAAGGACTGATGTAAAGCGCGAGCACAAACCTGATGTATTTTTTCAGCATCTGCCCTTTTCGGCGCAGATGGAAGTGACGCCAAATGTGCTGCTACGCCACATACAGCAGACCTCGACGTTGGGACAGCCGACCGTGATCGTTGAATTTATTACAGGTCCAGTGCCTCGCGTACCTGAGAATGCACGAATCACGATGCGCGCATATAGCAATCGTATTTACTCGTTGCATGCGTATTTCGGGTTTGCAGAGCAGGTCAGCATCAAGCCGATATTTGAATTCGGGATACAGCAGGGATGGTGGACAAATGTTGATGAGATTCGATACCACCTAGGACGAGAGGATCTGAGGCCTTACGCACCCAAAGGCATGCCGCGGTGGATGAGATGGCCATTTATTTGGCTACATCGCCAAGATCAGAGTCTTGCGCATACATTGGAAATTCCGGCAGCGCAGTTTTCTGAAGTGGCCATTGTGATCAATATTTAGAGTGCGTGGCCATGGTCGCTGTTAGCACGGCGGCGCCTCAAAGTTTATTTGCCGCAGATTTATTAATAGGGAAGTTTTCTAGTGAGCTCATGGCTGTTTTAGAAACGCGGCTTTTTTTAAAGGGCCCGTGACGGTGTCGGCAGAATTTGAAGATACGGGCTTGAAGCTCGAGCTAGCGTACAGTGCCGCCCCAGTACCTGCGCCTCCTATGCTGTCTCTAGGCGAAGACAGCGCTTTGCAGCGGGCATGGCGACTGAAGGATGGGCACATTGACAAGGTGTGTGCCACGGCAAGCCATGATGTGCAGCGGTTGAAGCTGGTGTTTGAGGCCTAGGGTGCCGTGCTGTCGCGTCATGGCTTGACCACAGATACCTTGGTTAATCGACTATAGGTGCAGCGTCAGTTGTCGATGAACCCGTGGCAATGAATGCCCGAAAATGTGCCGTCTCAGTTAGACTCATTTCGACTTGTGCGGCTTAGGCTGGAGGTCTGTCTGTCGAGCGATCCGAAGGCGGCGCTCTAAGATGTCAATCCACGTTTAAGAGGGGGCCGTTTTATGGAAACTGTATTCCGGCGAGCGCTGGGTCATATGGTCGTGACTGTAATGATCTGTTTCGTCGCGTCCGTGCTGTACGCAGCGGAGCCTAAACTTCCAGAATTCCTCAACTCCGCGAAGATTGTTGGCGGTGATTTGCCATTTTCAGAAGCGGTGCGCTTTGGTGATACGCTGTACCTGTCGGGACAGATTGGAGTTCGGCTAGGCACTATGGTGCTCGCGCCCGGGGGTGTTCAGGCGGAAACTCAACAGGCCCTAGAGAATATTCGGTCAATTTTGGTCGCGAACGGCCGTACGACGATGGATGTAATGAAGTGCACGGTCATGCTTGCCGACATGGATGAGTGGCCAGCGCTCAACAAAATCTGGCGCGTTTTCTGGACAAAGCCGTATCCCGCACGCAGCGCACTGGGTACGTCGGGTCTTGCGCTGGGCGCGCGGGTAGAGATTGAGTGTCTGGCGACGAGCGGACGTTAGCTCCTCCTCCAGAGTGCATATCTGCCCGTAGGTATCCATGCGGCGTACTACACGCCGTGCGTGGACTCGTGCTATTTGAGACTAAAGTTAAGTCAGGAGACTGAGTAATGAAAGATCGTGTAGCGCTCGTGACTGGCGGCGGTCGCGGCATTGGTCGTGAAGTTGCGCTGCTGCTCGCTGCCTCTGGTGCGCGTGTAATGATCGTGTCACGTAGCGAGGCCGAGCTTGTAAGCGTTGGACTTAATTATGTGGTGGCTGATCTTGGTACTACAGATGGTTGCGCGCACGCGATTGAAGAGACTGAAAAGCGCCTAGGGCCTATCGAGTTGCTGGTCATCAACCACGGCATTGGCTCTGCCCATGAGCGACTCATTTGGGAGCAAGACCCAGCTGTGTGGCGAGAAACGATGCGCATTAATCTTGATGCGCCATTTGAGCTTGCGCGCCTGACAGTAGGTGGCATGTGTCAACGCGGATTCGGTCGTTTGGTATTTACTAGCTCCACGGCTGGTGAGAAAGCCGAACGGTCTGGTAGTGCGTACACGGCGTCAAAGCATGGCGTAATTGGGCTTGCTCGGGCAATCGCTCAGGATGCCGGTCCGTTTGGCGTCACATCAAATGCAGTGCTTCCAGGCTGGGTACGCACAGAAATGGCCGAACGCTCTGCACGGACTGAGGCTGAGCGTCGCGGGATTAGCGTTGCACAAGTATGGAGTGAGCGTGCCTCGCTGTATCCTCAGAAAAGAGTGCTGGAGCCACGTGAGGTGGCTGAGGTTATAGCATTTCTGTGTGGTGACGCGGCCAGCGGTGTAAACGGTGAGGCAATTACGGTGGCGCTCGGCGGCGTGTGGTAGCGAAGCGCTTTATGTATTATGGATTTAATGGATGCTTGTGTTGCACTAAACAAACGGGGAGCCATGATGCTTAAAAAAATAACGTTCACTGTGCTAGGTCTCATGATCGCTATGATTGCTGCTGCGCAGCAGCCAGTCGCATTGCCGCCGCTGCCCTCGAGCGTGGGCGCAACGTATCTGATCCGTGCGGGTAAGCTCATCGATCCGGAAGCAGGTACCGCTACCGATGCGCAGATGCTTTTGGTGAAGGATGGTCGGATCGTAGAAATTGGTGCGCACGTGACTGTGCCAACGGGCGTTGAAACTATCGACCTTTCCGAGTATTCGGTACTGCCAGGTTTAGTTGATGCTCACAATCATTTGGCGCTGACTTATAAGAAAGTGCCAGAGAACGATTTCTACTATTACACCTACATACAAGAATCGACAGCGTTGCGTGCAATTCAAGCGGCATCGAATGGCATGCAAATGCTCTCTGCTGGGTTCACGGTCGTTAGAGATCTTGGCAATAATGGGCTTTATGCTGATACCGCCTTGCGTCAGGCGATTGAGCAAGGGTGGGTGCCTGGTCCGACACTGATTAATTCGGGAATCATCATCGGTGGTATTGGTGGGCAGTTCTATCCCACTCCGGAGATGGTCAAAGAGCACAATATTATCTATCCGGAATATCTGGATGCTGATACGCCGGACGAGATCGTTAAGGCGGTGCGGCAAAACGTCCTCTTTGGTGCCAAAGTGATCAAGATCTGTGTGGACTGCAAGCCGTATCCTTATTCTGTAGAAGATATTCGGTTATTCATACGCGAGGCTGCGAATGCCGGTGGACTCAAAGTGGCGGGCCACGTCCAGACAGAGGAAGGTGCTCGCCGCGCCATCGAGGCGGGCCTGTGGTCTATTGAGCATGATATTGCCTTGACTGACGATTTGCATAAGTTGATGGCAAAAAAAGGTATTTGGCGCGTTGGTACCGAAACGCCATTCACAGAGTATCGGGGGACCCAGGAGCGGTTCGATAAAACTGTCGCAGGCATGAAGTCTGCGTGGTTACGTGGCGTAAAAATGGCGTTTTCCACAGATGCTGATTACTGGGTCCCTGGATTGACGCGCGGTGAGGTGGTCATCAACTTTTTAAAGAGTTGGAAAGCTGCTGGCATCCCAGATAAGGACATTTTGAAAGTCATGACAGTGAATGGTTATCAGGTCTGCGACATTGCGAGCGCGCGTGGACCACTCAAGGTGGGCTTCCCAGCCGATATGATTGCGGTCAAGGGAAATCCACTCGAAAATGTCGACGTGCTGCGCTCAGTGAGCTTTGTGATGAAAGACGGCTTGGTTTTTAAGCGTGATGGTGTGATGACACCCGAGCGGTTTTTGCATGGTGGTCCGGTGAATGGTTGGCGCCTACACTGAAGGGCGGTCACTAAGTGCGGATAACCGTCTAACCAAAGCGCTAGCGGTCTCTTAGCAAGTGGGGTGGCATCACCGTGTGATGCCACCTGATGGCGACGACGCGTGATATTAAGCCACTTTGCCAGCTTGTGTCGCCGCTGGCACCTCGATTAAGCGCCCGGTTCTCACGTCATAGATGTAGCCGTAGACCGGGATTGAGGAAGGCACCAAGGGGTGTGAGCGTATACGTTCCACATCCTCAACGACACTACCAGCGAGATCGCTGATTGTGTGCCATTTAATAAAATGACCGGCGACAGAGCCTGGCCCTTTGCCGTGATCGTGCCAGCCAGTAGCGTCAATTGTCGCGGTTGTCAGGCTTTGTCGCAAAAGGCCCGAGATCACATCGTCTGTGAATAGCTCCATACCGCAGTCTGTATGGTGCACGACAAACCATTCTTGTGTTCCTAGCAGCTTGTACGAGATGACCAGGGAGCGAATGGCGTCATCGCTAGCGCGACCGCCAGCATTTCGGATCACATGCGCGTCGCCTTCAGATAGTCCTGCATATTTTGCGGGATCCAAGCGAGCGTCCATGCAGGTCAAAATGGCAAAACGCCTCGCTGGAGGTAAGGGAAGCTTCCCTTTATCAGCAAAATTTGCCGCATACGCCTGATTCGCGCTCAAGACTTCATTTAAGATCTTGCTCATACCATCTCCGGTGTTGTCATTTCTAAAAGTGATGGCGCTAATCTAGGGATTTCGCAACAGCTTGTCCGCAAAGTATTCGTTAGCGGCTTAGCAGTATTGGTTATCACGGCTTTATAGATCATGGGTGCTAGAGGGGGGTGAGTCCGCTTGCTATGCTGAAGCTCCGGAGGCTCTGGGTGTAGCGATTGCGTGACTAAAGCCATGTTATTTCAGCAAATCAGGAGCATTACGATGAAGTGGCATGTCGTCTGCGGGGCCCTCATGGCGATGATTTTGGTCGCTAGCGCTGGTAGTCGCGTGGTAAGCGCCGAGGAGCGTGCTGTGCCGCTCGTGGTAAGGACGCAGCTTGGTCGCGTTCGGGGGGTTCAGCGTCATGATGTGTTGGAGTATCGCGGCATCCCGTACGCGGCGCCCCCGGTGGGCGCACTACGCTTCGCGCTCCCGCACAGAGCAACGGCGTGGGACTCGGTTCTCGATGCCAGTGAGTTTGGGTTCGCATGCCCCCAGCAAGCCCGATTTCATCTGACGGATGCGAGTAGTACCGAGGACTGCTTAACTTTAAATATCTCTGTGCCGCTCGGTACGCAAGTTGGGGCGAGGCTACCGGTGTTTTTTTATATTCATGGTGGCGCTTATGTGGGGGGCTCATCGAATCTGTATCGGCTTGATAAGCTCGCGCGTCTTGGGAAAATGGTTGTGGTATCGGTTAATTATCGTCTTGGTGTGCTTGGGTTTATGCCGCATCCGGCCTTTGCGTCGAAAGAGCATCTTAATGGAAATTATGGTCTTGAAGATCAGCGATTTGCGTTGCAGTGGGTGACGAGCAATATTGCAGCCTTTGGCGGCGATCCGCACAATGTCACGATCGCAGGAGAGTCCGCCGGAGCTGCGTCTGTGTGTATGCATCTTGCTTCGCCAGAGCGTACTAAAGGTCTATTTCAGAAAGCGATCATCATGAGTGTGGGCTGCCTACAGCCGGTTAAAACTGTTGCCACAGGTCAACAGACGGGACTCGCAATCGCAAGCATGCTTGGCTGTACGGCAACATCCTCCAGAGCGGTGCGCCATTGCATGGAGCAGGCTAGTGTGGAGAACATTTTGTCTGCGCAGGGGAAGTATAGTGCCCTGCATCCTACGGAGCTCGCACCGTTCGCACCAGTTGTGGGTACTCGCGATCATCCGAATGCAACAGTGCCACGCGCTATGACTGCAGCGCTTGGTACCGGCCACCTGCTGACCGTTCCATTGATGATGGGTGGGGCCCGCGACGAGCTACGTTTGTATGTCGGTTATTGGTGGCAGGCATGGCAAGCGGATCCAGCGCATTCACCTGCTGTTGATGCAGCTAACTTTGATGCAGTGTGGTTGCCATTACTGTATCCCGAGCGCCCGGATCTGACTGGTAAGAGTCATGCTGAGCGTGTGAGCGCCGAGTACACGCCTACGGGAGGTTGGTCGTCGTTATCCGATGCATCAGTTCCCGAGGTGTTGGGTGAGCTAATGTCAGACTTTACGCCGGCCATGGCAATCAATAACTGTCTTTATCTGCACACGGCAGATGCATTTCTTGCATATGGAAAAGCGCGGTCCTTGTCCTTTCCATTGTACGAATATGAGTTTTCAGACCCAGATGCTCCGGTCATGGGCGTGGGTATCGCAAAGCCCTATCCCCCGTTTGCGATGGGGCCCGTGCATTCGGCCATGCTGAATTATCTGTTTCCGCAAATGTCGAACACCAAAGCGATTGATGCCCCTGAGTTGTCTGTACCTGCCGAGGTTCTTGGTGATCAAATGGTGCATTACATCGCGCAATTCGTACATAGCGCTACCACCGAGGTAGATGGTTTGCCGGTGTGGCCCGTCTATGTAGGCGGGTCTACCGTGATGAATTTTGTGCCAGGCAACAGCCATGTGTACGATGCCAATCAGCAGCACCACTGTGCGTTCTGGGCCGCGTTGTATCCAGATCGGTTGCGGCCGCTACACTGAGGAGCTGGTGTGACTGGGCTCCCAATCAATTGGTGCAAGCTCAAAGCCCTTAAAGTCAAAGGCCGGTGATACCGTGCAGCCGACTAGTGTCCACGCGCCCTCCGATTGTGCCGATTGCCAGACACCGGTTGGTACGATTCGTTGAGGTAGAACGTCAAGGGTCAGCGGTGGGCCTACGCGCCACTGCGTGTAAGGCGCATTTTCTGGTGCAATGCGCAGGAGCAGAGGGGCGCCAGCGTACCAATGCCAAACCTCGGTCGCATCAACGCGATGCCAACGGGATATTTCGCCAGCGCGCAGCAGGTAGTAAATTGCTGTGCCTGCGCCTCTGGAACCATCGGCAGGCTTGTCGCGCCACGTCTCGCGGTAATGCCCTCCCTCTGGGTGCGGCTGTAATGACAGTGTGGTGATGATATCAGCAGCAGCGATGACGGTGCTCATATGAAGCCATTAGCGGACATGTTGGAAAACATCGGTTCGCTACCACCTATATATAGTTTGGCCGTCGCTGCCCTATGATGGATAACCGACTATCTACGGATCGATGTGTAAAGCTCGGTACCTGAGTCCGTTATGAACGTCTTAAGGCAGCAAGCACCCTTCTCGATAAGCGGTTGGACTTAACAATAGCGCGTGCGAGATGCCTAATCAGTGAGTCGAGTGTTTACGGTGTTTTCAGAGAGAATGGCGTGAAGTTGGTTTTAGTATCGTAAAAATCTTCGCGTTCAGCGCGTTTTAGGAAATTCACGACTTTGTATGTCAGCGGGGTCGCAACAATTTCCCAACCGCTTTTTAGCACATATTGGGTGAGGGTTACCTGTAGCAGCTGTTCTGGCTTCCAGAGTCCATAAAAGGCCACAAAATAGAAAATCCCTGAGTCAACCAGCTCGCCGCACAATGTTGAGCCGATGGTGCGCGTCCATAGCCAGCGGCCTTTGGTCCAAATTTTCATTTTGGCTATGACGTAGCTGTTGACGAACGATCCACACCAGAAAGCTGTGATGGACGCCGCAATGATGCGGGGCGTATTGCCAAAAATTGTCTCTACCGCAGGTTGTTTGCTTGCCCACCAATCTGCTGGCGGTAGAGCTACGATGACCGCAGCCATCGTTGATGCAAACAAGAGCGCGCCAAATCCCGCCCACACCACACGCCGGTCACGCGCGTAGCCATACACTTCAGTCAGTATGTCGCCAAAGACGTACGAAATAGGGAAGAACAAAACCCCAGCTAGAAAAGTGACTGAGCCCACAATCGGGAGGTGGACCGTTGACACTTTTGCTGGACCAATAAGGTTTGAGCACAGCAATATGCAGACATAGGCCGCCATAAAAAAGTCGTAGTACTTGAAATTTCGCGTACCAAGTGCTGCGGTGGTGCTTGATTGAGTCATAGCAGGGCCTTTTTGCAAGCGGCTGTCGTGGCGCCTAGCAATTGCGCGACGCTGATGCGCCCGACATTCCTAAAAACGAATTTATCGACCGGCGTAGTGTTCCATACGTAGGCCCGTGCCACCCTGACTGACATGCGCCACAACGGCAGTGCGGCGGTGAATGCGGGTGACTGAGCCTAAGTCGACTGCAAATGCGAGTTCCACTACAGAGCCGGCATGCAGCCCAAGATTTTCGGTCGCCACAAAGACGCCATTTGCGCTGATATTTTTGGAGTGACAGATCTTGCTGGGGCGGCCGGCGGCCTGCACATACACCGTTGTGCGTGCTTTATGTCGCGCGTGCAGTCGGCGTTCCATGTGGCAGCGTCCCCAAGCTCAAGTTCCCCAGCGGAGGTCCGCCGGGCTGAAGAGGCCAAGTATGCCCGAACTCGCGTCACATTGCAGCAGATGGGATCTGCTCTATCCAATAATAAGCTTTGAGATCAGTCTGTTAAGGCTGTCGCGGGTCGCGCCCTGCGATTTTCAAAGGCTGGGGTAGTCGGTATAACCCGCGGCACCCGGGCTATACAGCGTGTTGGGATCCATTTCGTTCAAAGGCGCGTTGCTGGCAAAGCGGGCGACGAGGTCAGGATTGGCGACATACGCGCGGCCGATCGAGATCAGATCGGCAGTGCTGTTCTCAATCGAGGCGTCAGCCTGCTCCTTGCTGAAGCCTCCATTGAGCATGAGCGGACCGTGAAAGTGCTGGCGTGCGATTTTGGCGAGTCGCTGTTCGCTCGGCAGCCTGTGATCGGCATGACGCACTTCTAAAAAGGCAATATGCCGTGAGTCGAACTCGCGAGCGAGATATTCCACCAGTGCCTCTGGCGCCGAATCCGTCACGTCGTTGTAGCCTACCAATGGCGATAGACGTACAGATACGCGATCAGCGCCGATGATCTCACTGACCGCGTCGACTGTTTCGAGTAATAAGCGTGCCCGATTGACTAATGAACCACCATAGTCGTCGGTGCGATCATTAGTGCCATCGCGCAAGAACTGATCAAGTAAGTACCCATGAGCTCCATGCACTTGTACGCCATCAAAGCCTGCTGCCTGTGCGCGTGACGCCGCTTTTGCAAATAGATCAACAATGCCGGGCAGTTCCTCGCGCGTGAGTCGCCGGGGTGATTCATATGGCTTTTGGCCATCAGGAGTGCGGATGGTGCTGCCTTGTATGGGCCGATCGGTACTTGAGACGGGTTGGGCTCCGGCATTCAAGGACGAATGTGCTGTTCTTCCAGGGTGCCAGAGTTGTACAACGATGCGCCCTCCTTTGTTGTGCACGGCATCAGTCACTAAGCGCCATCCATCGACGCACGCATCATCAAAGAGCCCGCTTTCTCCAACAAACGCACAACCATCCGCTGCGACCATCGTGGCCTCTGTGATAATCAGAGCAGCAGAGGCACGTTGTGCATAGTATTCGGCAATCAGTGCATTAGGGATGTGTGATGCACCCGCGCGCGCACGCGTGAGTGGCGCCATTACGAGACGATTAGGAAGCTGGAGTGGACCGACTTGCAGCGGACTTAATAGATTTGGCATTGATCGATCCTCAACCAGTGTGGCCGATTGTATTGAAGATGGATATTGAAGCGCATTTACATTCCCTTAGCAAAGGGCGTTCAGGTTCTTTGAAATAGCTGGCGATATTTTTGCTGTGTGGAGGTTGAATTATGTGATTGCTAGCACCAAATTATCGAAACTGACTTAACCGTGATGCTATTTTAAGTGTGAGAAGCGTAATAGGCAGGGGCGCAGATAAACCTTGCTTTTGATTCTAGCGAACGCCATGAGGCGTAGGGCATACCCGGTGGCAGCCAACGAGTGGGTTGAGGTGTACACATCGCGTCATGCTAGTGCATGCGATGAACGGGCATTTGTATTGTTGGCTCTTGGCGTCACGAGCATCATGCGCGCGACGACAGACGGATTTAGCTTGTTGGTGCATCCTTGGGATGTGGCACGTACTGCGGTGGAATTGCAGCGCTTTGGGCGCGAGCGCAGCGCTGAGTCAGTACCGCCATTCATGCCGCTACGTTTGCATGCTGGCGCGTTGACGAGCGCCAGCATTTACGTGCTCGTTATTTTCTTAATTGGCGTAGCAAGTAGTCGTATTGTATTTGGTCGCGATTGGTATGACGCAGGCGTGCTCGATAGTGCTCGTTTGTCTGGTGGGCAGTGGTGGCGCGCATTCACCGCGCTGACGCTGCATGCTGATCTTGCCCATTTGCTTGGTAATGCGATTTTTGGTGCATTATTTGGTGGTTTGGTCGCACGTGTTTATGGGCCAGGTGTTGGTTGGTTATTGATCCTGCTGGCTGCTGCGATCGCAAATGGCCTCAATGGATTGTTTATGCCCCTCAACCGTGAGTCATTAGGAGCATCAACGGCGGTGTTCGCGGCGCTAGGTGCCTTGGCTGTGCGCCAGTGGCCTATACGGCGTGTCGGATGGGCGGGCCGGATCGCGGGACGCAGTTTATTTGGTGCGCTGGTCTTATTGGGAATGCTGGGCACGGGAGATGCGCACACTGACATCGCTGCGCATGCATGGGGGTTTTTATGCGGAACTTTGGTCTGCTTACCGTTACGCAGCACAACGCCACCGCCAGGTAAAATACAAGCACTGGCAGCGACGTCCGTGGTCGCCTTATTGGCTTTGGCTTGGATGTTTGCGTTGCGTGCCGAGGTCTAGTGAATCGTTGCCCGGCGTTTTAGCGATCAACCCACGCCATTTGGGTTTGCCCGTAGCGTTCACCGAATGCCGCTCCACGCGGGAACATTTCTTCAAGCGCCATCAAGTCGCAGCTAGCGAGCGAGACGTGGCTTGCAGCCACGTTGTCCGCAAGATGTGTGCGACGTCGTGTGCCTGGAATGGGCACGATGTCAGGGCCTTGCGCCAACAACCACGCAATGGCGAGCTGTGCTGAACTGCAGCCTTTTTTTGCCGCGAGTTGCCCTAACGAACGACTGAGTGCTTGGTTGCGATCAAAATTGTCTGCTTGGAAGCGCGGTTGATGTGCGCGCATATCACCATCACGCGCATAGTCTTCGGCGCGGCGCGCAGTACCCGTCAGAAAGCCTCGGCCGAGTGGACAGTAGGGCACAAGACCGATGCCAAGCTCACGGCACGCTGGGAGTACCTCCCGTTCAACTCCACGTTCCCACAGGGAGTATTCGGATTGTAGAGC
This sequence comes from uncultured Pseudomonadota bacterium, assembly GCA_903832085.1. GTDB lineage: Bacteria > Pseudomonadota > Gammaproteobacteria > Steroidobacterales > Steroidobacteraceae > CAIKZZ01. Next base: position 19,427 of record CAIKZZ010000029.1, read on the forward strand.
GGAGATTGGGTGCACGGCGTGTGCCCGCTTGAGAGTCGCGGCGCTGACTTCTGATAAGCCCAGGTAACGCACCTTGCCTTCGCGTACGAGCTCGGCCATGGCGCCGACCGTGTCTTCAATAGGAGTGGCGGGATCTAGGCGGTGCAAGTAATACAGGTCCAGATAGTCAGTGCCGAGCCGTTTCAGGGTCCCTTCGCAGGCACGTTTTGCATTGATTATGCTGCCATCAAGCCCGGAAATGCGTCGATCTTCGCCGATCGTGAAGCCAAATTTGCTAGCAATGGTGAGTTTTTGACGCCGGCCTGATAAAAACGCCCCGATGAGTTCTTCGTTTTGCCAAGGTCCATAGACCTCCGCGGTGTCAAAGTGGGTAATGCCCAGCGCGTAAGCGGCTTCCAGGGTCGCGAGCGCTTCGGTGGAGTCTCTGGATTCGGGGGTTCCATAGGCGAAACTCATGCCCATGCAGCCTAGGCCTAGAGCCGAGCAGACCAGTCCTTGGGACCCTAAAGAGCGATTATTCATGGCAATTTCCTAGTGTCTCAAAGAGTGCAGTGACAGCGAGGCCGACAGGGTATGCCACGCGGCCTATGGGTTGGAAGTTTAAGCGGACCATAAAAATCTGTCGGCAGGTTTTGCCGGCGTGTCGCCCGGGGAGCCTCGCCGGAGCGCACCGGATTGGGACAGTTTGGTCGTCGCGCCGGCCTTTGGCTAAAAATTGTTGGAGAAACCAGCAATTTAACCCCGTTCGGAGATTGACATGTCCCCCCATCGGCCCGAAAATACGCGGCTCATTTGCCGGAGGGGTACCCAAGCGGCCAACGGGAGCAGACTGTAAATCTGCCGGCTTATGCCTTCGAAGGTTCGAATCCTTCCCCCTCCACCACCTCGCGCGTCGAGGTGCACGGGTGCCGCGGGGTAGACGGGGTTCGGCTGTGAATCGCAGGCAAGTATAGCCGGCGGAGTGTTGAAGATGTTGAGGCGCCTAAGAGTTGAAACCTCTGCGGCGCCGGGCATGGCGGGTGTAGTTCAATGGTAGAACCTCAGCCTTCCAAGCTGATGGTGTGGGTTCGATTCCCATCACCCGCTCCACCTTACCCGGTGTTGAGCGTGGTGAGGGTGGA
>CAIKZZ010000030.1 GCA_903832085.1 uncultured Pseudomonadota bacterium
ATCGCAGCGACCCAAGTGAACATGTTGCGTCAATTGAGCGCGCTGTACGGCGTGGCTTTCAAAGAAGACGCAGTAAAGATGGCGATCGGCACGCTGCTCGGTTCAGTAGCACCGCGCGCCGTTGCTCCAGCGGCTGCTAGCTTGCTGAAGTTCGTTCCTGTTGTGGGTAGTTTGCTTGGTGGCTTTACGCTCCCAGCCGCGTCAGGTGCGGCGACCTATGCGCTCGGCAAAGTGTTCATCCAACATTTTGAGTCAGGCGGTACCTTCCTTGATTTCGACCCAAGCAAGGTGACGGCTTACTTCAAGTCGCATTTCGACCAGAAGAGCGGCAAGGGCGTTGCTGCTAAGGCTGCCTGAGCCGTCAAGGCCAATCGTTTGATTGGCCGTATGTAGTACGGTTGCTGGCCGCGTCAGGCGCTGATGCGGCCAGTTTTAGCCTCATTATTTGATGAGATCGATACGATGTTCAGTACCCCAGCGCTTATATTCCTGTACGTCTCGATGTCATTTTTAGTCGCATTTCTTGGGATTCCAGGAAAGCTCGGTTATTTTTGGACGTTCATTTTCTCCTTGCTGCTGACGCCATTGACGATTTTGCTGTTCCATATCATTTCCAGGAAATTAGCCACCCGACGCCTGAAGCGTGCGCATGCATTGATCGCAAAGCACGAGCAGTTGCTTAACCAGAACGGGTAGAGCTGCATGCCGATTCTAAAAATTCTATCGACGGCCATCGGCGTCGAGTGGCGACGTATCTTGTTAGCTATGATTTTGGCCTCAGGCGCCAACGTCACCGTCATGGCAATCATTAATCTTGGTACGAAGTCCAAGGCGCTTTCCTGGAAAGCGTTCGGACTGGCAATCAGTTTGCTCGCGCTAGTCGCAGTATTTGCATACCTGCAGCGTCTCGTTTTGATGGTTGTGACCGCGGAAGTGGACACCATCATGCACAAGATTCGGACGCGGGTGCTCGATAAACTCGCCCGCTGCGAGTTGCTTGCAGTTGAATCGATCGGTCGCCAACGCTTGTATGCAGCGCTCGGCAAGGAAGTTGAGGTGCTGTCAGTCTCGAGTATGCAGCTTGTGACCTCGATTCAAGCATTGTCGCTCGCGATTATTTCGTTAACGTATTTGGCTTTCTTGTCGATAAGCGACTTCGTCCTGATGATCGTTTGGTTGACGCTTGCCATCATGTATCACTTTAAGCGCTTCGCTGAGGTGAATCGTGAGGTTCACTATGCGAGCAACTTAGAAAACAAGCTTCAAGATGTGGTCACTGATGTTCTAGACGGCTTTAAAGAAGCCAAGATGGAACGGGTACGTCTGCAGGCGATACGTAACGATGCGGTCACGATCTCATCGGATGCCTGTGATATACGCGTCAAGACGCAGGCCACCCACGCGCGAGACCTTGTGTTTATCCAAGGCACGTTTTTGCTTCTTTTGGGCGCTATTGTTTTTATCGCGCCTATCGTGACGTCTCGTGCTGCCGCCGATGGTGGGACGCATGCGATTACGGTGATTCTGTTTATGCTTGGCTCGATTTTTGGTGTCGTGGGGAGTGTGCCAGCATTAACGACAGCCAATGCTTCTGCTGAAAACATTATTTCTGTGGAAGCGGAGATTGACGCATTGTTGGCGCGTTCGGCTCGCCGCCAGACGCGTGCTGGTAATGGCGATTCCGTTTGGGTTGCCATGCCAAAGCCATCACAGAACATCGTAATGAACGGCGTCACGTTCGCCCATCGTGATCAGCAGGCTGAGCACGGTTTCGTGGTGGGGCCCATTGATCTGAAAATTAATATCGGTGAGATCACTTTTATTACCGGTGGAAATGGCTCGGGTAAGTCGACGTTAATTAAGTTGCTCACCGCTTTATACCCGCCTCAGGCAGGAGTCATCCTGCTTGATGGTCAGCCGATTGCGCCTCACAACGAGCAGGCCTATCGCGACCTATTCGGGACTGTGTTTTCTGACTATCACTTGTTTAGTCGTGGCTACGGGATGCCGGTGCCGAGCGCTGCGGTCATCGAAGAGCGGCTTGAGTACTATGGCTTAACCGGCAAGACGCAGTTCAGTGATGGATGCTTTTGGAATAATGGGCTGTCATCGGGGCAGAGGCGGCGACTCGCGTTGCTGATTGCGCGGTTACAGAACAAGCAGATTTACGTGCTCGATGAATGGGCGGCCGATCAAGACCCGCACTTTCGTGCTAAGTTTTATCAAGAAATCTTGCCAGAGATGAAGGCCGAAGGAAAAACGATCATTGCGGTGACGCATGACGATCGATTCTTCGGCGTATGCGATAAACACATTCACATTGAAGATGGGCGTATTCATGCCAGCTAATAAATTAAGTCGCGGGTATCGCTTAGCTATTTATTGGCTCGATGAGCATGCGATCGAAGCCGTCATTTCTGGCGCACTGTTTCTGGTTCTGCTCGTGTACCTGTCCCCGCGTATCATCATTCAGATTCCAGCAGGTCATGCTGGTGTTGTTTGGAAGCGGTTTGCTGGTGGCACGGATCTTAAGCATACGCCACTGGGAGAGGGCTTGCATCTCGTGCTGCCTTGGAACACCGTCACTCAGTATGACGTGCGCTTGATTAAGGAAACTGAAACATTCGACGTGTTGACAGCTGATGGAATGACTCAGCAGGTGGAGTTGCAGTGGCGCTACCAAGCAGATCTGTGCAGCCTTGCCTTTCTGCATAAGTATGCGGGGCCTGAGTATGCCGCGAAACTCATCGTGCCAGAACTTGGGTCCCAGTTGCGAACAATCATTGCGGTGCACGGCACACAAGATCTGTACAACAGCCATCGTGATGAAGTGAAAGATGAAATCATTGCGAAATCCACCCAACGCCTGAAAGTCTTCGTGATGCGCCCCGAGGATGTGCCGAGCGCAAAGAATATCTGCCCTTACCAGGCTAAGGGCGAAACAGCATTGCGCTGGGTGTCGATCGAGGATGTGCTGATCAGTAACGTCAAGCTGCCACAAGGTGTGCAGGATGCTATCGTGTCGAAGAACGCGGCGCGTGAGGCAAACGAGTCGTTTAATTACAAATTGCTAGAGGCGGCCAAGGAAGCGCAGCGCAAAAAGATTGAAGCTCTGGGAATTCGCGAGTTTCAGAGCATTGTTACCGAGGGAATTACGGATAGTTATTTGCGATGGAAGGGCATTGATGCCACTGAGGCGCTGGCAAAATCTGCTAACGCGAAGGTTGTCATCATCGGTAATAACAAGGATGGTTTACCAGTGATGTTGGGCGGTTTTGAGCCACCCGCTGCGAAAAAGTAAGGTTGTGAGTGAGTTAAGCGTGTTTTGTATGCGTCTGCCTTATTCATCCGCGTATCGATTTGTGGCGCTGCGCCTATCGGCGTTCGTGTGTTTCCTGTGTTACGCGGGGGTGCTTGTCGCGGCACCGAGTACCGTCATTTTGCGGATCGCCTTTTCGGTTGACGTCGGTATTGATTTTCCGAGTGTGCTTGTGCCCCATGTCTTGGGACGAGCGAATCTTGAGGGAGTCCAGTACGAATACAATCCGCAGGACAATATAGGGGTCTACTCGGGTATCGGGCCGGACACGGCAGTGGCCTCCGTTGAGACGATGTTCATGTCCACTGAGGGCGCTGTACGCGCGGTGCAAAGCGGGGATGCTGATGCGGCAATCGTAGCCGGTGATGGTTGTCAGGTAACCGACAGCTCAAATGCGGGAAGGACGCTGGCCGCAGGAATGGACCAAGCGAGGCTCGGATCGACCGGACTTGCGATCGCAGCGAATCACCACTCGCCACTCGTGAAGCTCAGTTTTGAGCAGGTGGCAGATTTATTAAATGGAAAAATAACCAATTTCACGCAGTTGGGAGGGCAGCCATGGCCTATACACTTTCTCCCGAACCCGCTGAAGGATCCAGTGATCTTTGGTTATTTAGGGCGTGGGGCGTCACCCATGCTGGGTGTCTCGGGCGCAGGCTTGGCACGAATTAGCTATAACCAGTTGAGCATGGCGCGGGCGAGTTTTATTAAGGGCCTGCACGATGACCCCTATGGAGTGATGGTGCTCATGCCGCCGATTCCATCGAATTTGAAGGCACTCGCCATTGGGCCGGCAGGAGGCATGGCGCACCGAATGGAGGTGACGGATCTGAATGATGGCGACTACCCATTCACCACGCCTGTTTACGGTTGTTTTTCCAAACTGCCGAAGCACGGTCGACGCGGGCTTGAGGCGCTGCGCAACGAAGTGGGCTCTTACAATTTTGCCGCGACGATGCTGGTCAATGGGATGACGCGGGAGGAGTTGTCTCTCGTTTCCATTGGTCACTTAGACGGTGCTCCTCCGGAATGGGATCGTGCGACGTCAACTGCACTGCGGCTGAGCGAATCCATACACTTTGCGCCAAATTCCACGGAGATTTCGAAAGAGTCTAGTGCCAATATTGATGCGATCGCCAAATTCCTGAAGACGCTTGCCTTTGGTCCTTCGCAAGTCCGTTATGTGGGCTTTGTGGATAGTCAGGGAAACGCATCGGCAGAGGAAGCATTGTCGAAAAAGCTCGCAAGCGTTGTGGCGAGCGAGCTTAAAAAGCGCGGTTTAAGTAGTGGTCAGATTATTAGTGCCGGGGCAGGGTTTCCACTCGCAGATTCGCTCATGCCGAATCATGAGACGCGTAATCAGCGAGTTGAGATCTGGATCGTGCCGTAAGTCTGCATCTTGCAGGGCCGAACCCTCACGCGGTAGCAGCACGCTAAGCGTGTCCCGATCGAGGGTCAGCGGATCAGTCGGTTTTTTGAGGTGATTGCAAGCCATTGCTCGGCCTGATTCACCGGAAGTTAACTGCAGGTGGTGGCAGCGCGTCGCACTTAGGCGCCTGGAACTTTCGGGATCTTTGGATCGATCCATTCACCGGGTGGACGCTCAACACGCTCCACTTTGTCATCAACAAAGTAAACAGTGAGCAGACGGCGATCAACCTTTTGGGTTTTGCCGTCTTTGAAGTAATAAAGATAATCCCAGCGCTCTTGGTGAAACGCATCATTGATCATGGGCGTGCCCAGTAGAAAGCGCACCTGGCTTTTAGTCATACCCACGTTAAGTTGGTTGACCTGCTTTGCCTCCAAAAAATTGCCTTGGGCGATATTGATGCGGTACACGCACCCGCTGGCAACGAACCCGCAGCAGGCGAGGACTGCCCACAGCGCTAACCGACTATGACCCTGAGACTTCTGCATGCTGTGTCGGGCCAGTTGGTCTGGCGCCGCTCGAAAGTGGATAATGGGCTTATCATACCGGATCGAGGCCGCGCGTGCTTTGTAGGCGGCCTGTGTACGGGACGCGCGGGTGCTGAGCTTAGGGGGGTGGGGGAATGGAAAATCAGGACTTACGTCGCGCTGGCCTTAAGGTCACCCTGCCTCGGGTTAAGATTCTTGAGATCTTGGCAGGTGCGGCCACTCGGCACCTAGGTGCTGACGATATTTACCGGATGCTGCTTAACTCGAGCGAGGATGTGGGTCTTGCGACGGTGTATCGAGTGCTTACGCAGTTCGAGGCCGCCGGGCTTGTGACGCGCCACCATTTTGAGGGGGGTACAGCGGTCTTTGAGCTGAATCGTGGTGAGCACCACGATCACGTCGTGTGTGTGGATTGCGGGAAGGTGGAGGAGTTTGCGGATCCGGCCATTGAGGATTTGCAGTCGGCGGCTGCCGCGCGATTGGGCTTTGAGATCGCCGATCATGCGCTCACTTTATACGGTCACTGCCGACGAGTGAAATGCCCAGGTAAGGAGACGCGCTAGCGCTTGGCTTTTGCTGGTGCCTTTACTGCGGTTTTGGGAGTGTGCAGCATTTCGCGGGCGTGATCGCGCGCGGTGTCGGTGATCGTCACGCCGCCGAGCATGCGCGCGAGTTCTTCTACACGCTCAGCGGATGCCAGGGGAGTCAGGGTGGTGCGGCTGGTTTTGCCGAGATTGAGTTTCGCGACACGTACATGCTGATCCGCTTGACCTGCGACTTGTGGTAGGTGCGTGACGCACAGTACCTGACCTGCCCGACTCAAGGCGTGGAGTTGTCGGCCGACCATTTCAGCGACGGCGCCGCCTACACCGGCATCCACCTCGTCAAAGATCGTGCACACAGGACCTTGTTGACTGTGGGCGGCGGCCACTTGGACCGCGAGGCTCATGCGCGATAACTCGCCGCCGGAGGCCACTTTAGCAATAGGTTTCGCCGGCTGGCCGGGGTTGGCGCTAACCAAAAACTCCACTGTGTCGATTCCATGAGGTTCAATGGTCGCAGCGGGGTCCGCTCGTACCACGACCTGAAACACTCCACCTGGCATGCCGAGCGTGTGCATCAGCGCGGTGACTGCCTCGCTGAGTGTGTCGGCGGTTCTGGTGCGCGCGGCAGTCAGCTTAACGGCAGCTTTTTTGTAATCAGTCGCAAGTGCTTGGGCTTGGGCGGTGAGTGTCGCGATTTGGCTGTCGCTGAGTTCTAAGTCATTGAGTTCGGCGCTTAGGCGTTCTTGCACGGCCAGCAATTCGGTTGGATCGACACGGTGTTTGCGCGCGAGCTGCTCGAAGGATGCGATGCGTGCTTGCACGTATTCCTGCCGGGCCGGGTCCGCGTCGAGCGCCTCCAAATATGCGCCTAGCTCAAGGCCTGCCTCCCGCATGGGGATTAGACTTTCCTCGATCAGTCGGGTGACGCTGGCGAGTCGGCTATCGAGTTCAGTGGCACCTCGTAAGGTGGACAGTGCACGACCGGCGCGTGCAAGCGCATCAGTGCCTTCCCCATCATAGAGTAAGCGCAGCGCCTCTTGGGCAGCAGTGGCGAGCTTGCCGTGATTTGCAAGACGTTGTGCCTCAGCGAGTAGCTCTGGGATTTCATCGCTTTTCAGTTGCAGGGCGGTAAGCTCGGCATGCTGGTAGCGCAGTAGATCAAAGCGCGCGTCGCGATCATTCGCCAATGTTTGCAGTCGAGTGAGCGCAGAATCGACCGTGCGCCACTCAAGCGCGACACGCGCAACCGGTTCAGTGAGCTTGTCATGCTGGCCATAGGCATCGAGTAAATGCCGCTGGGTATCGCGGCGTGTCAGCGTTAAAAATTCGCTCTGACCATGAATATCAATGAGTAGCTCACCTAATAGGCGTAACTGCTGCAGGGGTTGCACTTGGCCGTTCACATACGCGCGCGAGCGACCATCTGCGCCGATTACGCGTCGCAGCAGCAGTTCATCGTCGAGTTCCATGGACTGTTCGTTGAGCCAGGCGGCGACAGCGGCATTGCCTTTGATTGCAAAGGTGGCGGTGATTTCAGCACGCTGCGCACCATGGCGCACGACATCGGAACCGGCGCGGCCACCGATCGCCAAGAGCACCGCATCCACAAGGATGGACTTACCGGCGCCAGTTTCGCCGGTCAGTGCTGTCATGCCGGCGGTCAGCTCCAGCTCCACGCTGTCGATGATGGCAAAATCACGGATATGCAGTTGTGTAAGCATGCGAGTTAACGGCCCGCGGTGTCGGTGTCTGTAGGCATGCTAGGTGCTGCGCGGCGCGTGCCACGGCCCCAATGCAGTTTGGAGCGCAGGATCGCATAAAAATCGTAACCCGGTGGGTGCAGCAACGTGACCGGGACGGCGGCACGCTCGATTGTTAATCGGCCATTGGGATGCATGTCACCGAGGACGACACCGTCGGTGGTGACGTCGGTCTTGATCGGAGCTTGGGCCACAATCTTGACCTCAATGCGTGAGGCGGCGCTCACCACAATGGGTCGATCGGACAGCGTGTGCGGACAGATAGGCGCGAGTACAATCGCATCGAGTGTGGGTACTAGGATTGGGCCGCCACAGGACAGGGCGTAGCCGGTGGAGCCCGTGGGCGTAGCGACCACCAAGCCATCACCACCATGAGTATTGACGTACGTCCCATCTATCCACGTTTCAAAATCGAGCATGCGCCCGGTGTCGCGCTTGTGCAGCACGATGTCATTGAGACCTTGGGACTGTAGGGGCGGGCGGTCAGGGTGGCGGATGGTGGCGGTGAGTGCGAAACGCACATCGCGTGTGTACTTACCGGTGAGCACCTCGGTGTAGCGCTCTAACATGCCACTCGCATCCACATCGGCCAGGAACCCCAGTTGACCGCGGTTAATGCCAAGGAGTGGCACCTGAGTGCCGGCAACGAGTCGGGCTGCATGCAGCAGTGTGCCATCACCGCCCACTGCGACCATCAGATCAGCCACGGCGCTCAGCGCGTGTTCTGGCAGTCGCTGTACGGGCTTGATAAAGCTCAGTGCGCAGGCGGCATCAATCGCCACTGCCAGCCCGAGGGCGGTCGCTTCGTTGGCAAGCGTCTGCATTGCCTCTGCCACCCGTGCATCGGCGTAGCGCCCGACTAGTGCGATCGTTTTGAAGTGTGGTTGCATAGCGTGCTGGACTGACCTTTAGGGCAACGTTAGCACGTGGATTTAACGACTGACGAGCCAGTTGCATTATTTAAGTGAAAACACCGTATTGTGTCCCGTGCGTGCTGAACGCGCGGATGGATTGGGTGGCTGGCGGTGGGTGCTGAGGGGACTGTGGTGTAAGACGTGCCAACGTCTTGACAGGCGCTAGTGGAGCGGCATATTTTTCGGGCAGGGTGTAATAAAGTGTTTGGGTACAGGGGCTTAAATGCATGAGTGAGGACGTGCGCGTCGCCACAGGGCCTGAGTCGGCTGGAGTTGAGCCGCTCTCGGAGCGGGCGCAACAGCTGCTGACGGCACTGGTTTCATCATATATCCGCGACGGGCAGCCCGTGGGTTCGCGCACGCTCACGCGCGAATCGGGCCTGAACGTGAGTTCGGCAACGGTGCGTAATGTCATGGCGGATTTGGAGGAGTACGGGTTTGTCAGTTCGCCCCACACCTCAGCCGGGCGCATTCCGACAGATAAGGGGTACCGATTTTTTGTTGATGCTTTGCTGAAAATTCGCCCAGCAGCCGTTGATGAGGGCGTGTCGAGCCAGCTTGAACGGCGTCTCGCCAATACCGTCGAAGGTCAGCATGGGTTGATTGCCTCGGCCTCGCAATTGTTGTCGAGCTTCACTCAGTTAGCCGGGGTCGTCACAGTCCCGCGTCAGTCGCACGCGGCTATTACCCAGATTGATTTTATGGGTTTGTCAGATAACCGGGTGCTCGCCATATTGGTGGTGAATGGCCGGGAGGTGCAGAACCGGATTCTGCAGTTAGGGCGGCGGTTTTCTGCTGAGGAATTACGGCGCGCAGCAACGTTTTTAAATGAGCAGTTTGCCGGACGAGAGCTCAGCTCTGCGCGTGCGCAGTTGGTTAATCAGCTGCATGAGACGCGCACGCACATGAATCAGCTCATGCAAGATGCCATCAACATGGCAACGCAAATGTTTGCTCCCACAGAGTCGGGTGGTCAAGCGGGAGTGGTCATCGCGGGTGAAACCAATCTGATGGGCTTGGCTGAGTTGTCGAACGTGACGACCTTGAAGCGACTGTTTGATGCGTTTAACGAAAAGCGCGACATCTTGCACCTCTTGGATCAATGCTTGCGTGCGGATCGCGTGCAAATTTTTATCGGGCATGAGTCTGGTTATCGGATATTGGATGACCTATCAATCGTCACAGCACCATACACTGTGGATAACGAGGTCGTGGGAGTGCTCGGCGTCATTGGACCCACCCGCATGGCTTATGAGCGAGTGATACCGATTGTGGATTTAACGGCACGCTTGTTGGGCTCGGCCCTTAATAGCGGCCGCTGAGTCTGTCCGGCGCTAGCAGGCGGGCGTCCCTGATGTTTTCTCTGTCTTAAGGCATTTGCGTGCTAGGCTGAGCGGACCTAATTGATCCAAGACTGACCGCCATGGTCTATACGCGCCACGCCATCCGCTTGTTGAGCTGCTGTGCCCTCGTTGCGCTCGCAGTGACTGAGGCCAGTGGTCTTGCTGCCCAACGCGCAGCTACCATGGGCCGTGCGGTGGGTGCGAAAGATCCTGTCATTCTCACATTCGCGACCGTGGGTGACTCTCGGCAAGACCCTGTCAGTTTTGACCGGACTCAGGCCGATCCGCACTCAGGTCAGTTGTCTGCCCAAGATGCCCGTTGGCTGCAAAACACGCATGCTTTCAGCAGGGCATTGCACGAGATATCGCGCCAGCACCCGGAGTTTCTCTTTTTTAATGGCGATATGATTATGGGCTATGGTCGCGCCGGAGTGCCTAGTGGCTGGGCAGACTCGGCGCCCACGCTCGAGAACATTGAATCGGCGGATGTTGTGCAGACCATGGTGCAGTATGCGTTCTGGCGCGGAATGGTGGCCCCCCTGATGGAAGCTGGCACGTACGTCGTTCCGATTGCTGGCAATCACGAGGTACAGTGCAACAGCGCGCATCAGCGGGATTTGTACAATCAGCTACCGTGTACCGCTGGTAAGCACGCGCGAGTTGAGAACGAGATCGCATGGGCGCGCAATATGGGAGATCTGATCCTCGATGAGTCGCGGTTCATGACGCTTTTTCAAGAGCGTCCCGCGCACTTCGCGAATGCGAAACCAGCGCTCGACGGAGAGAGTAGTGATCAGAGTAAGCTGACCTATAGTTTTGATTTTCGTGGTGCACACTTTGCGGTAATCAATACCGACCCAGTCGGCGGCGACCCAGAGGGTGTCGGACTTGACTCCCATGCGCCTTCAAATTGGTTGGATGCTGATCTTGCGGCTGCCAAAGCGCGCGGCCTCCGGCATTTATTCGTGTTTGGGCACAAGCCCGCCTACACCTACGACACGTCGGGTACCGGAGCGGTAACGCAGCGGGGCCTGGATGTCGACGCCGTTGCGCGTGATCGATTTTGGTCAGTCATTGAGACGTATGGGGCGACCTATTTTTGTGGTCATCAGCACGTGTACCAGATCACTCAACCGCACAGACGGGCTTATCAGGTGATTGTCGGGTCGGGTGGCTCGCCCTTTGATGTCGCGATTGGCGAGTCGAGTGCCCACCCAGCCACTGACCGGCAGTATGTCTGGGCGACGGTGCAGATCCATCAAAGCGGTCGAGTTGACCTAGTGGCGCAGGGTTTTAGTGACCGGTTTGGCCCCACGCGCGTACTTCAGCGCGTTCGGTTGATCCCTTAGGGCCGACTCGAGGGGCGTCAGGTCGCCCAAGCGACTCCTTTTAAGAGGCGGTTCCCGCACGGGTTCGTCCCTAGCCAGGGTTTCCCGAGGCGGATAGCCAATGACGAGGGGGGGCTTGAAAGGGGCTCAGCGCGCCTCCATCGTTGGGCTCGGCGGTGCCATCGGCAGAGCCACTACGGGGAGATGTTGCATGAGTGAGTCTACAGAGGCGCCGTCTGGGGCGGCAGCACACGAGAGCGAGGGCGCTGTTGCAGGTGCTGCGGGCGTGGGGGAGCTGCAAGCGGCGCTTGCAGCGGCTGAGGAAAGTCGCAACCAGTACCTGCGGGTACTGGCTGAGTTTGACAATTACCGTAAGCGCGCGGCCCGCGAGCTCGAAAATGCCCACCGTTATGCGGTGGAGCGTTTTGTCCAGGATCTGCTGCCGGCGCTCGATGGCTTTGCGCTCGCCTTGCAAAACTCAAGCACGGCGGATGTCAAAAACCTGCTCGAGGGCCAAGCGGCGACGCAGCGACTGTTGCTCAAGGCGCTTGAGAAAGCGGGCGTCACGGAGTTGACCCCTGAGAAGGGTGCAACCTTTAATCCGGAGCATCACGAGGCGATGGTGGCACAGCCCACCAGTGAGTATCCCGCCAATACCGTGCTCGCAACGGTGCAGACGGGTTTTCTGTTGCAGGGTCGCTTGTTACGCCCGGCACGGGTCATTGTGGCGCGGGCACCCGATGCTTGAGGCTTGAGATTTAAATATTTGGCCACATGTTAAGGGTCAGACGCTGTATTAAATAGACATGTGATATCGAATTTATAAAGAATTTGAGGAGTCGTGCGATGGGTAAAGTAATAGGCATCGATTTAGGAACCACCAACTCGTGTGTCGCCGTCATGGAAGGCGGTAAGCCGAAGGTGATCGAGAACAGCGAGGGTGACCGCACCACGCCATCCATCATTGCCTTTACCAAAGACGATGAAGTGCTCGTTGGGCAGTCGGCGAAGCGTCAGGCAGTGACCAACCCACACAACACGCTCTACGCCGTGAAGCGCCTGATCGGCCGCAAGTTTGCCGATGACGTTGTCCAAAAAGATCTGGATCTAGTGCCGTTTAAGATTGTGAAGGCCGATAACGGCGATGCATGGGTCGAGGCCCAGGGTAAGAAAATGGCACCGCCAGAGATCTCAGCGCGCGTGCTGATGAAGATGAAAAAGACTGCGGAGGATTACCTCGGAGAGGAGGTAACCGAGGCGGTCATCACAGTCCCTGCGTATTTCAATGACTCGCAGCGCCAAGCCACTAAGGATGCGGGGCGCATTGCAGGCCTTAACGTGAAGCGCATCATCAATGAGCCCACTGCAGCGGCACTCGCCTATGGGCTCGATAAAGCCGCCGGTGATCGAAAGATCGTCGTCTATGACTTGGGCGGCGGCACCTTCGACGTATCGATTATTGAAATTGCAGAGGTTGATGGCGAGCGGCAGTTTGAAGTGCTCTCGACCAACGGTGACACCTTTTTAGGTGGCGAGGATTTTGATCGGCGCGTGATTGATTTTATTGCCGATGAATTTCTTAAAGAGTCGGGTGTCGACGTACGCAAAGACCCGCTGGCGATGCAGCGCTTAAAGGAAGCGGCCGAAAAGACAAAGATTGAGTTGTCCTCGAGTCAGCAGACTGACATTAATTTGCCGTATATCACCGCTGATGCATCGGGGCCAAAGCACCTGAACCTTAAGTTGACCCGTGCCAAACTCGAGTCACTGGTCGAGGATCTCGTGAAGCGAACGATGGATCCGTGCCGCATTGCAGTGAAAGATGCAGGCGTTAGTCTGAGTGATATTGCGGAAGTGATTTTGGTCGGTGGTCAGACTCGTATGCCACTCGTACAGAAAGCGGTGAAGGATTTCTTTGGTAAAGAGCCGCGCAAGGATGTGAATCCCGATGAGGCTGTGGCCGTGGGAGCGGCGATCCAAGGTGGCGTGTTGTCGGGTGAAGTAAAAGATGTGCTCTTGCTCGATGTGACGCCGTTGTCACTCGGCATTGAGACGCTCGGCGGCGTGATGACCAAGCTGATTGAGAAAAACACCACTGTGCCCACCAAGGCGCAGCAGGTATTTTCGACCGCAGACGATAATCAGCCGGCCGTGACGATTCATGTGCTGCAAGGCGAGCGTGAGCGTTCGCGTGACAACAAGTCACTAGGCCGCTTTGATCTGAGTGATATTCCGCAGGCGCCACGTGGCATGCCACAGATTGAAGTCACCTTCGATATTGACGCGAACGGTATCTTGAATGTGTCGGCGAAGGACAAGGGCTCAGGCAAAGAGCAGAAAATTGTGATTAAAGCCTCATCAGGACTCACGGAGGAGGAGATCAAGCGCATGGTGTCGGATGCAGAGTCGCATGCGGCCGATGACAAGAAGTTCCGTGAACTGGTTGATAGTCGCAACCGTGCAGATGCGCTAGTGCATCAAGTGGACAAGGCGCTGAAGGATTTAGGCGACAAGGTCAGTGGCGAGGATCGGGTGAAGGTGGAATCGGCCCTAGGCGATCTCAAAACTGCGATGGCGGGTGATGAGAAAGAGGCGATCGACCGCAAAGCGGAAGCGCTCTCGAGCGCAGCAGGACCGGTCCTGCAGCAGGCGAGTCCGGAGGCAGCTGCTGGGGCAGGCGCGGGCCATGCCTCAGGTAGTGGCAAAGACGCCGGTCAAGAGGATGTGCTTGATGCGGAGTTCGAGGAAGTGAAAGGCAAAGACCACACGGCCTGATCACCGTACACTGGGCGCTACGCTGCCGCCATGATCGCAAGGGGTGCCCCCTTGCTGTCATGGCGGCTGTTTGATTGGGGACAGGATAGGGGCCATGGCAAAACGTGATTATTACGAGGTGCTCGAGCTCGGTCGTACAGCGGCTGAAGCGGACATCAAAAAAGCCTACCGTCGGCTTGCCATGAAGTTTCACCCCGACCGCAATCCGGATAACGCGGATGCGGAGGAGGCCTTTAAAGAGGCCAAAGAAGCCTACGAGGTGCTTTCCGATCCGCAAAAGCGGGCCGCCTACGATCAGTTTGGGCATGCGGGCCTTGAGCCGGGTCGCGGGGGTGGAATGGATCCGGGCGAGGCGTTTGGCGATCTGTTCGGCGAGGTGTTTGGCGACATCTTCGGCGGTGGCCGCCGTGGTGGAAAACAAGTGTTTCGTGGCGCGGACTTACGCTATGAACTTGAGCTTTCACTTGAGCAAGCTGTTTTTGGCTACAGCGCAGAAATTAACGTCGCGACCCTCGCTGAATGCGAGACCTGCACGGGCAGTGGTGCGGCAAAAGGATCGACGCCCACGCGTTGCGCGACGTGCGCGGGTCAAGGACAGGTGCGCATGCAGCAGGGGTTCTTCGCCGTGCAGCAGCCCTGCCCGCGCTGCAAGGGACGCGGGGTGATGATCGAAAAACCGTGTGATAGTTGCTACGGCCAAGGTCGCTTACGCCGAGCACGCACCTTGTCGGTAAAGGTGCCGGCCGGCGTGGATACGGGGGATCGCATCCGCTTGTCGGGCGAGGGTGAGGCGGGCCGCAATGGTGGGCCGGCGGGTGATCTGTATGTGGAGGTCGCCGTCCAGAAGCATGAGATTTTTGAGCGCGAAGGGGCTGACTTATCGTGTGAGGTGCCCATACCGTTCACGACGGCAGCGCTCGGTGGTGAGATGGAAGTGCCGACCTTAAAGGGGCACGCGAATCTCAAAGTTCCTGCTGAGACTCAATCTGGACGTGTGTTTCGGTTGCGCGAGCAGGGGGTGCGGCCGGTGCGCGGTGGGGCGATTGGTGATCTTTATTGTCGGGTCGTGGTGGAGACTCCGGTGAGTCTGTCGTCCGCGCAGAAGGATTTACTTAAGCAATTCGCAAGCACGCTGGATGGTCAGCGCCATACACCACGTCAGGAGTCCTGGCTTGCCGGTGTGAAACGGTTTTTTGAGTCGGGTAGCGCAAAATGAGTGCCAAGCATGCGGTAACGCCAGTGCGGATCGCGCTACTTGGCGCGTCGGGTCGTATGGGTCGGTGTCTGTTACGTGCGATCCACGAGAGCACTGACTTTGAACTCGTGGGTGCGCAAGTGTCCCAAGGCAGTCCAGCGGTTGGTATGGATGCGGGCGCGCTTGCTGGTGTGGATCGGCAGTTTGGAGTGCGCGTGTGTGCTGAATACGCTGTGGCACTTGAGCGCGCTGAAGTCGCGCTTGATTTTAGTGTGGCCCAAGCCACTCCCTTTCATATCAAGGCGTGCGTTGCGCGTGGGCTTGCACTCGTTGTGGGAACGACCGGCCTTAGTGCCGGCACGCGCGAGCAGATCGCGCAAGCCGCGCAGCAGATCCCCGTGCTGCTTGCAGCGAACACAAGTTTAGGCGTCAACGTGTTGCTTGCCCTCATTGAGCAGGCGGCACGTGCCTTGCCACCCGAGTACGACATTGAGATTCTTGATGTGCATCACCGGTATAAGGTCGATGCGCCCTCAGGGACCGCGCTTGCTTTAGGGGCGGCAGCCGCCGCGGGACGCGGTCGGTCATTGAGTGACTTAAGCGACGGCATTCGCGATGCACAAACCGGTGCGCGTGCGCCCGGTTCCATTGGTTTTGCGGTGGTGCGTGGCGGCGATGTCGCGGGCGAGCACACGGTGTACTTATCAGGTCCGGGTGAGCGCCTTGAGTTCACGCATCGAGCGCACGATCGCATGACATTTGCGTACGGCGCACTGCGCGCAGGCGCCTGGCTGCGCACACGCGCAGCAGGCCAGTATGCAATGACGGATGTTCTCGGCTAACGAGTCACTGGGTGGGGCAGCGTTTTAGGGCGTGAGTCCATACACTGTCAGTTGACCTTTGCCGGCAACGTAGACATGACCGTTTGCAACCACGGGCTGCACAAATTTAATCGCATTACCGGCAGTATCTGCGCTGAGCGCGGAACTCGAATACAGTGCTGTGCCTAATGTGGTTGCGTTATACGCGCGCAGTATTGCGGGGCCCAACGCGGCGCTCGCGCTGTAGCTGGGGGTTCCGTTGGCATACGTGTCCAGTACCCACATAAGACCATTGCCGCTGGGGGATGCGGAGATTACTGGGGTCGGGCTTGGGTACTTGTAGGTCTCAGCGGTTGCGTAGGATGAGCGTGCGTAACTAATGGTCAAGCCACTATAGGTGTATGTGCTGGCGCTGACCCCAAACAGGCCCGCCGTCAGCGGGAATGCCATGACAGGCCCACCGTTACGTCCAAAATAGACAGTGCCTTGATAGTACGCTGGCGACGAAAACACGCTCACGGAACCTCCTGTGACACCGGGCAGCGCGAGCAGCTGTAAGACTCTGTCGGGTGAATTCAGCACGCCCATGGTGTCGCCTGAGGCTGTGGTTCGATCAATCAAGTACACGTGCCCCTGCTTATCTCCTCCCACAAGGGTGTTTGGGTGTGCTGCGGGTCCACTGCTATCCGGTAGAACCATCACTCCAGCCGAGGAGATGTCAAAGTCTGAGTTGCTCCACCCAGACCACGTCGATGGGGTGTAAAAATCAGTCACTCCCATTGATGTTGGGTGGAGTTTTAAAAAGCTCATCGAAAAGTCATTTGACGCCGGACCCGGTAGGGTATTGGCGGTATCGCTGAAAGTTCCATTGCCAGTTGAAAAGTAGAGGTAGCCACTCGCGTCGATGGCCGGGGCGGCGCCGCTCATCCAAATGCCACCTTGGGAACCGCTGGGCGTGCTGTTAAATATCGCGGACTGCATTAAAGGGGTCGCGTTGCCCGCGCCGGCGTATTTCATGACCCAGCCGTGATAAGCGCCATTGTCACCGTGTGACGCGAAGGCCACGTATACATCGCCCTGTGTGCTCAGGGCAAGCGCAGGTCGTTGCAAGTGAATCTTTGAGTCAAATGTCACGGTGCCGTTGGTACCGATCACGGAGCCACCGAGTATTGCCGCGGGGACTTTATCGGTACCGGTCGCTAAATCGAGGGCATGCAAGCGTTGCACGTAGGTGTAGGGGCTCGCGCCTTCACGTGTTTTGGCAACTGCGTAAAGAACACTCTGCGCACGATCGATGACAGGTGTGCCCGTGATACCGACTTCGACGAGCATGTCTTGGCTGTTCGTGTCGGCAGCCGGCATTGTTGTGACGTTGGTGCTGAGAAAACTGGTCCGCCAGTAAGGCGTGCAGTTGCCGTTATCGGCGTCGAAGGCGTAGACCGAGTCATGCTCTGTTGCGACAAACACGACATTGTGCGTTCCTCCGCCGATGGAAAGGCCAGCGACATAGAGCGGTTGGGCGTACACCTCCCCATCGACCGTACACGACCAGCGTTTACCAAAAGTGCCCCCAACAATCGTGCTCGGTGTGAGCGCATATTCCTGCAGATTCTGGCCAGTGCGCGCCGCATCATTGTGCCAGGTGTACACGCCGCTTAAGTCGGTGACGGCGACCGTGGCGTTGGCGGTATTGGTACCGCTGGTGGCGGTGACGGTGTAGACGCCGGGTGTCGCCGGTGGCGTGTACAGCCCATTGTTATCAACCGTGCCGCCACTCGCGTTCCAAGAGGCAGCAGGGCCGCCTCCATTGATCAGAGCGCTGAACTGTTGTGTCTGCGTTAGGGTCAAGGCCGCAGTGCGTGGACTGATCGTAATTGGGGCAGTTTGATTGGCGCAGGTGACTGTAACGTTAGTGACGTTCGCGGTGGTGGTGGCAGAGCCGTTGGTGACAACGCAGGTCTGACCCGTGGGTTGGGTGCTGACGGTGACGGCGTATGCACTGCCGTAGGCGATCTTGGTGCTGAACGTGAAGCTCGCTGTCGGGTTGGTGATGACGGTCGAGTTGGTGGCGTTATTTTGCAGCGTGACAGATTTACCGGACGCCAGACCCGTCACGGTGCCACCAATGGAGTAGGTGTTGGTGGTGCAGTTGATGGCGACGTTCGTGACATTGGCGGTGGCGACGGTACCGGAGCCATTGCTCACGGTGCAGGTCTGACCCGTGGGTTGGGTGCTGA
>CAIKZZ010000031.1 GCA_903832085.1 uncultured Pseudomonadota bacterium
CAAGAATCGCCACTTGCGGATCATAGCTATCCGTAAAGTGGCTATTGCGTTTGTAGGTTGCCTCTCCCACGATCTTAGAATTCTTATTCCCAAGAGTATCCCGTATCCCAGCCCAACCGTCACGGCCATACGCATCGGCTTGGTAGAACACGGCGATGCGCCGATGTCCAGTGTCTAGCAGATGATTGACCAAACCGGCCGTTTCCTCCCGGTAGGATGCACGCAGATTAAACGTCACATGATCGTAGGGTGGATTGCGTAAGGGTTGCGCACCCGTGAACGGGAAAAACAAATACACGTGCTCATTTTTGAATTTCTCAAGCAGGGGCAGCACACGACTCGTCGTTGGCGTACCCACGTAGCTAAAAAGCGCAAATACATGATCCCGCTTTAGGAGCTGCAAGGTGTTTTGGCTCGCACGTTCTGGCTGATACTGATCATCGTACGCGATCAGTTCGATCCGACTGCCATTAACGCCGCCGGCGTTATTAACGGACTCAAAATAGGCTGTGGCCCCAAGATATAATTCGCTGCCGAGATTGCGTGAGGAGCCTGTAAAAGGCGCCGACATGCCGATGCGTATCGCATCAGGTGCGGCAACCGTTTGTGCTGACACAGCATTGGATAGCAAGGAGCCTATGGCAATTGAGGCAAGAAGAAGAGTAGTCTCCGTGCGACAGCGCATGATTAGGCGGCTTAACGTCTGCATCCAGTCGCTCCGGTTCCTTGCAATGCTATTATTGGCACAGCTTCACGATGATGTTATCAGGTCCGCGGCGGCATGAGATCGGTTTGCTGTCGTCAAACTTAAACGCGACCCCACTCAACCGAGCAGACCGCCATGAGTTATTCTTAGGCTCCCGGTGGTGATTCATTTGTAGCGCGTGGAGTTTAGGGCCTCGCGCGATCCTAACGAGCGGATAGTATTCATGACAGCGCAGAGTTCAGACTTTAGGTTCACAGCTGCAGAGTCGGTAAATGATTTTCCCGATTTAGGGCCGCAGCAGACTGCCAAATTGCTGCGCTCAGGCGCACTTGCAGCGCAGTCCTTCGTCTCTGGCGTGCGTGTCCACCTGCGCGCCCGCTTTGCGGGCAAAGAAGGCATTGACCGGGAGAGGGCAGACTCGCAGCAGCATGTGCTACATGGCTTTGCTTGGTTTGCGTCCTACGCGGAAGTGCTAAACCAAGTTGCCGGTTGGGCGGAGCATCTTGTTGCTACCGATGCGTTTGGCGAGGTCGAGGTCGCGTTGGCGCAATTGTTGGCAGGCGAGTATGCCGCGCAACTCATGGGCGGCATCGCGATGAACCAAGGGGAAATCATTCGTCCGACGGACTTAAGTGAGGATCCCGCGGTGCTTGCTGATCTATCAGCCCCAGCGTTAGTCGCCCTCAGTCAGCGTGCAACAGGGCAGGAGCTCAAGTCGCGAGTGGCTCGCCATCTGGTGGCCGCGCGTGGGCGTGCGACGCTCGAGCGTACGGGATTAGACGAGTCCTTAGAGATGATTCGTGACCAGTTTCGTGCCTTTGGTGATGAAAAGGTGGTTCCATTTGCGCATGGTTGGCACCAGAAGGATGAGCTCATTCCGCTTGAGTTGATAAATGAGTTAGCGGAGCTCGGCGTTTTTGGGCTGACCATTCCTGAGGAATTTGGTGGGCATGGGATGGGCAAGATCTCTATGTGCGTCGTGTCGGAAGAGTTGTCCCGGGCTTGGATTGGAGTCGGTTCGCTGGCGACGCGCGCCGAGATTGCCGGTGAGCTCGTTTTGTCCGGTGGGACCACCGCTCAAAAACAGCACTGGTTACCGCGCATCGCTAGCGGACAGATATTGCCGACGGCCGTGTTTACAGAGCCAAACGTGGGCTCAGATCTTGGGTCTTTGCGCACGCGCGCGACGTTGCAGGGCGCAAGTTACCTCGTGTCGGGTGCAAAGACATGGATCACGCATGGAGCACGCGCTGATGTAATGACGTTGCTGGTGCGCACGGATTCGGCAAGTGTAGACCATCGTGGACTTTCCCTTTTGATGGCGCCTAAACCGCGTGGCACGGTGGATGAGCCTTTCCCCGCACCAGGAATGAGCGGTAGCGAGATCAGGGTTATAGGCTACCGCGGCATGAAAGAGTACGAGATTGGGTTTGATGATTTTGAGGTGCCGCGTGAGCACCTGCTTGGCGGGGTCGAGGGTCAAGGGTTTAAGCAACTCATGGCAACCTTTGAAAGTGCGCGCATACAAACTGCAGCACGTGCAGTGGGCGTAGCTCAGGCAGCGCTTGAAACGGCGCTCGACTATGCGATCGCTCGCAAACAATTTGGTAAGTCGATCGTTGAGTTTCCGCGGGTTGCTAACAAGTTAGTGATGATCGCAGCTGAATTGATGGCAGTGCGGCAGCTCACGTATCATGCGGCGCGCATGAAGGATGCGGGCAAACGCTGCGATTTAGAAGCGGGCATGGCTAAGTTAATTGCTGCGCGGACTGCATGGGCTGCAGCGGACAACGCTGTGCAAATCCATGGTGGCAACGGTTTTGCGGAAGAGTATGTGGTTAGTCGACTATTGGCCGATGCGCGTATTCTTAATATCTTTGAGGGTGCTGGGGAAATTCAGGCACAGGTTATTGCACGCCGCTTGCTTGACGGGAGTAATTGAAGCCGCGGGTTTCAGATTCGCTGTGAGCACGCATTTGCAACGCGGTAAGTGAATCGGAAGGATATGTCACGATGTATGGATTGCTACATGGCTTACGTGTGGTGGAGGGTGCCGCGTTCATTGCAGGGCCATCCTGTGGTCTGCACCTCGCTCAGATGGGAGCCGAGGTCATCCGCTTTGACCATATTGGCGGCGGGCCAGACTTTGGTCGTTGGCCCTTAGCGCCTTCCGGTGCAAGTCTGTATTGGGAAGGGCTGAATAAGGGCAAGAAATCCATCGCCATTGATTTAGGTTCTCCCGCCGGACGTGAATTAGCTGTGGCGTTGGCGACCGCACCTGGTCCCGAAGCGGGGCTCTTCCTGACGAACTACCCAGTCGATGGCTTTTTGTCTTACGAGCATCTGCGTGCGGCACGCAACGATGTCATTTGTTTACGGATCATGGGTTGGCCCGATGGTTCGCCTGCGCTTGATTACACAGTCAACGCAGCAGTCGGGATTCCGGCGATGACTGGCCCCGTCAATGACCCAGCGCCTGTGAATCACGTGCTTCCCGCATGGGACTTACTTGCTGGCAGTTATGCTGCGTTTGCATTACTTGCAGCGGAACGTGAGCGGCGTCTCTCGAGGGTGGGACGCGAGGTGCGCATCGCCTTATCTGATCTTGCGGCAGCGAGCTTAAGTCACATGGGTTTTGTCGCCGAGGTATCAAACACAGGTCGCGACCGTGAGCGGCTTGGCAATGACTTGTATGGCGCCTTTGGCCGCGACTTCATCACTCGTGACGGACGGCGCGTGATGGTGTGTGCGATCACGCCGCGGCAGTGGAGCTCTATTGTGAGTACGCTGGGTCTTAAAGACGCAGTGGCTGCTCTCGAGCATGAACTAGGCGTGTCTTTTGCGAAGGATGAAGGACAGCGCTTCGTGCATCGCGCTCGCCTGTATCCTCTGTTTGAAGCTGCTTTTGCGACGCGCGTGACTGCTGACCTAGCGCTAGCTTTTGATGCCGCTGGCGTCACTTGGGCGCCCTACCAAAGTTTGCATGAGGCAGTCACTTCGGATGCACGGCTGTACGCGCAGAACCCCATGTTTGAGCAGATCTTAAATCCGAGCGGACTCACGTATTTAGCCTCGGGCCCAGCGGCGAGTATGCCGGGGACCACACGTCAGCCGCTCGTGCGAGCTCCGCGACTTGGTGAGCATACCGACGAAGTGTTGGCTGCAGTCTTAGGTTTAAGCGCGGCCGCTATCGGACGTTTACACGATCAGCGTCTGGTGGCGAGCGCAGAGCATGCCCCATGAGTGCCTTAGACCCTACATTAATTGAACATTGGCGTACATGGATTGGCCGTTCAGAGCGGCGTGATGAGCGTATAGATGCAGACGTTTTGCATCGTTACGCGGTTGCCGTGGGGGCCGACCCAGATATACAACACCAGCAGCCCGCGCTGGCGCACTGGGCATATTTTTTACATACGGTGGGCAGCACGGAGATCGGCCCAGATGGGCACCCCAAGCGTGGCGGCTTTATGCCACCTGTCACGTTGCCTAGGCGTATGTTCGCGGCAGCGGACATCGAATTTGTTACGCCGCTACTGATCGGTGAGCCCGCGTCGATGACCCTGACTATTGCCGATGTGCGCCATCGTAGTGGTCGTAGCGGCGATTTAATACTTGTGGATGTAGACCGAGTCATCGAGCAGCGTAACGTTGTATGCGTACGTGAGCGTCAATCCATCGTCTACAAAGCCGCGGGCGACCCACTGCCGGCAATTGTCGAGCAGCCGGTACTAGTGGTGAATCCAGATCGTTTATGGCAACCCGATACAGTAGAGTTGTTTCGGTATTCTGCAGTCACTTTTAATAGTCACCGCATCCACTATGACCGGCCGTATGCGATCGATGAGGAGGGGTATCCGGATTTGGTGGTGCATGGCCCTTATACGGCCACCAAACTGTATGCCTATGCATGTGCGCGCACGGGCACCACACCGCGACGTTTTTCTTTCCGGGGCTTAGCGCCTTTATTTGTGTCGCAGCCTGTGCGCTTAACCCAAGGGGATGGACCGGCAGAAGTTCGCGCAATCCGCTGTGATCAAGCCGTTGCAATGAGTGCAACGATAGAGGTCTAGTCTCATTATAGGCGCTGGCTGCCAGAGACCGTATGTAGCTCGCCAGACTCAGCCGTGCCGACGTAGATACCGGTCACGTTGGTGGCGCGCTCACGCTGGTAACGCTCTAGCATTTGCCGTTCAGCGGGACGCGTGATTCGCTCCCAGGGAATGTCATTCAATGCATAGCGCTGAATCGCTGACACAGGCATGTCTATCGTTTCGCATGTCGCGTGTCCGCGGTGTACAACGTACTGTGTGTCGCCATCCTCGTAGACGGCAAATAAAAACGGCAAGGTGATGCGGTAGCCGGCGGCCGCAAGTTTTCCAAATAAGCCCATGCCGTCGTCGGCGTTGCCTAGGCGCGCTGTAGTGGGCACTGATAACGACGCCGTGGTCGGGTCCTCCTCGAGCAAGACTGTCCCTTCGCATTCAAGGACAGCCCCAATGCGCAAGTGGGTGTCTGGACTCCTGCGTTCCATGGCACTTTGTTGCAATCCGAAGCGCACGTACGCACCGCCACAAAAGCCCAGCGGCGCACGGTCGTTATAGGCGTAGTTGACGACGCGACCAATCAGAATGACATGATCCCCAGCAGAGACGAGTTCGTGTACACGGCAGTCAAACCATGCAACGACGCCTTCTAGTAGTGGACTGCCAGTGGTGCCCGAACTCCAGCGACTTTTGGCAAACTTGTCGACTCCGCGCGAGGCAAAGGTACTCGCGAGCTCTTGTTGATCCTCAGCAAGTATATTGATGGCGAACGTATCTGCTGCAGAGAACGCAGCAAAGCTACGCATGTGTGTGCCTGCGCACACGGAAACAAGAGCAGGCTCGAGCGACACGGAGGAGAAGGAGTTGGCCGTAAAGCCGATTGGTGAGCCCGCCGCATCTCGTGTTGTCACGACCGTCACCCCAGTTGCGAAGGTCGCAAATGCACGGCGCAGGTCTTTAGGATCAGCAGCGGGCACGGGGAGTCTCTGAGGTGCGCGGGGGGTGTTGGAGATCGCTCGCGTGCAACCACTTCATCGCATGACGAAGGGGCTAGCGATCGGTGTACTCGACGTGTTCAGCCAAATTGTTTTGGCACGGGTGTAATCCATGATTGCTTGCGCCCCGCTCTCGCGACCGTATCCGCTGTCTTTAAATCCACCAAACTCAGCGATGGGTGAGACGACGCGGTAGGTGTTGACCCACACAATGCCGGCACGAATGGCACGTGCCATTCGTAGGGAGCGCGCACCATCGCGCGTGAAGATGCCTGCCGCAAGACCGTATTTTGTGTCGTTCGCCAGCGCCACTGCTTCTTCTTCTGTACGAAAACGCAGCACACTCAGTACGGGGCCAAACAACTCTGTGTCGACGATGGCAGTGGACTGCTGTGGGCATTCGACAATGGTGGGTTCGTAGTACCAACCCTGACTGAGCCCTGGTGGGCGACGACCGCCGTGCAGAATCTTCGCACCTTCTGTTTTTGCGCGCGCGACTTCCCGTTCAATGAGCGCCAGTTGCGCGGGCGTTGCGAGCGGTCCCATCTGTGTTTCTTCGCTTAAAGGGTCACCGATTTTAATTTGTGCAGCCGCCTCGCTGAGACGCGCAAGAAACTGACCTGCCTTGAGATAACTGGTCCAGCCTGATGTTCCCTAAAATAGAGGAACGGAGGGTTAAGGATCATGCCAAAACAACGGTTTACGACGGAAGAGATCATCCACAAGCTGCGCGAGGCTGACGTTCTGTCAGGTCAA
>CAIKZZ010000032.1 GCA_903832085.1 uncultured Pseudomonadota bacterium
TCTGGCGTTCGGCGCTCGGGGGATAGCCAAACTGACCCCGGTAGCACTTAGAAAAATGCGGGGGTGACTGAAAGCCACAGGCCGTCGTGATATCCATGATCGGCATGGCAGTCTGTAATAGCAGCTCGCGCGCTCTTTTTAAGCGCATTTCTAGGTAATAACGCTTCGGCACGCAATTCAAATGACGCTTAAAAAGCCGCTCAATTTGCCGTCGCGACAAACCCGTTTTGCTGGCAATTTTTTCCAGTGACAAGGGCCGTTCAATATTGGCTTCCATGATTGCGGCGACGCGAATGAGGCTTTGGTGAGCCACACCCACCTGGGCTCGTAGCGGCACATATTGCCGCTCCGTGTCGCCACGAATCCGATCCACAATAAACTGCTCAGATACGCGCTGCGCGATGGAACTGCCGAGCTTCACGTCAATCAAGTGCAACATCAGATCCAAAGGCGCCACTCCACCACTGCATGTAAAGCGATTGCGATCGATGGTAAAAAGCTGATCGGAGATCAAAACACGCGGGAATTCCTCGCGTAAACTCGATAAATTCTCCCAATGGATGGTCGCGCGATACCGCTCTAGTAATCCCGCTTTGGCGAGCGCATAGCCGCCCGTACACAAACTGCCTAACGGAGTTCCTTGGTCAGCGAGGCGCTTTAATGCGACCAGTAACGCCGGGGAGACTGCATCCCGCACATTAATGCCGCCACACACAAACACCACATCCACGCGTCCGATGTCGGCCAAAGACACATCGGGCGATAAGGACAGGCCGTTGCTCGCGGGCACCGGCTCACCACTGAAGCTGGCGATAACCCACTCGTACGCTGTTTTTCCAGACAGCGCATTCGCCATACGAAGCGGCTCAACGGCATTGGCCACCGCAATCATCGAGTAATTGTGCAGCGTCAAAAAGGCAAAGCGGGTCGGCCGGCTCGGCTCGTTGGACTTCACAAACGCTCCCAAGACTGAAAGGCATGGATCGTGGGGCCTCGCCGAGGCGGGAAGGCTGGTTTAAAGTATACGCGTGACTGACGCATTTGCGTCAGGTTTTGTCGCAAATAGAGACGTAATCGTACGGCCGCTCGCTACACTTCGCGGCTGGTATTTGGTATTCCCCTTACTCGAGAATGCAGGGTCTGTACCGACCCAACGGAGAGCCCGCAAATGAAGACCCATGCACGGGTAGTGGTAATTGGCGGCGGCGCCGTCGGCGTTAGCACGCTCTATCACCTAGCAAAGAAAGGCTGGTCGGATGTTGTGCTCATTGAGAGGTCCGAATTAACCGCCGGCTCCACTTGGCATGCGGCAGGGTTACTGCCACTTTTCAACATGAGCTACACCGTGGGTCAGCTACACAAGTACTCCGTGGATTTGTATAAGCGTCTCCCCGCCGAGACTGGCCAAGATGTCAGCTTCCATGTGACGGGCAATTTGCGTTTGGCCACGAACCGCGCGCGCATGGACGAATACCTCAAGTACTGCGGAACTGCCAACACCATCGGCGTGCCTTTCGAAGTGATCGGCCCTGCTGATGTCAAAAAACTCTGGCCACTAGCCGAGATGGGCAATGGCGGCGACACCCCAAATATTGTCGGCGCGCTTTACCATCCCGACGATGGTCATATTGCGCCTGCGGATCTCACCATGGCGCTGCGCCGTGGCGCACGCAGCATGGGCGCCGAAATTTACGAACATACCGAAGTTACCGCCGCCACACGTACGGCCAGCGGCGAATGGAAAATCACAACCAACAAAGGCGAGATAATCGCCGAGCATATCGTCTGCGCCACAGGCAACTACGCACGCCAAACCGGCCGCATGTTTGGCATCAACGTGCCCGCAATTCCGGTTGAGCACCAGTACATCGTCTACGACGAATCACCCGAACTCAAAGCGTATCGCGCTGCCGGTGGTAAAGAGCTGGCTGTGTTGCGCGAGTCGGATCAGTCGTATTACTTGCGCGAAGAACGCTTAGGCTGGATCTTAGGGCCCTATGAAGCGGGCGCGCCGGTGCGATTTGCTGATGGCGTTCCTGACTGGTTCGGCAAAAACTTATTCGAAGGCGATCTTGAACGCTTGTTGCCGCACGTGGAAGCAGCGCAGCGACGTGTGCCCGCCCTTGAGAACTGCGGTATCAAAGACATCGTCAACGGACCGATTTCCTACACACCCGATGGCAGCCCACTGATTGGACCGGCCGGTGGTGTGCGTAACTTGTGGCTCAATGAAGGCCATAGCTTTGGCATTACTGCGGCCGGCGGTTCTGGCTGGCAGTTGGCCGAATGGATTGTGGAAGGTGAGCCTGGTATCGACATGCTCGCAACCGATCCACGTCGCTATGGTGGCTATGCCGGTAAGCGCTACACCATTGCCAAGAACGAAGAAACGTACCGCAATGTGTTTACCATTCACTTCCCAGATGAAGAGCGCGCTGACGCACGCCCCTCAAAAACCAGCCCCGTCTACGACAAGATCAAAGCAATGGGCGGCGTTTTTGGCCAACGCTATGGCTGGGAACGCGCCAACTGGTTCGCGCCTGCCGGTGTGGAACCAAAAGACGTTTGGAGTTTCCGTCGCTCGAACTACTTCAAACATGTGGGCAATGAAGTACGCCTGATGCGCGAGAAGGTTGGCGTGATTGATCTGACGCCCTTCACAAAATACGAAGTCACCGGCGTGAATGCCGAGGCATGGCTTGATAATTTAGTGGCCAACAAAGTGCCGACCAAGATTGGTCGCATTGCGCTGTGCCATGCACTCACCAAACGGGGTGGAATCCGCACTGAGTTCACCATCACGAAGCTGGCTGAAAACCGCTTCTATGTGGTGAGCGCGGGAGCCGCCGAGCATTACGACAGCGACTACTTACTCAAAATGCAGCCAACCGATGGCTCGGTATTGGTGCGCAACATCACCACCAGCCGCGGCTGCTTTGTGGTCGCAGGCCCACGCTCACGTGAGCTGCTCACGAAGCTGATCGATGTGCCTCTCGATAACACGGCTTTCCCGTGGCTCACGACGCAAATCGTTGAGGTGGGGCTCGCGACTGACGTGTTTGCACTGCGAGTGAACTTCGTAGGCGCTCTGGGTTGGGAGCTACATTTCCCGATCGAATACGCGCATCATATTTTTGATGCACTTTTCACGGCAGGAGCCGAGTTCGGCATCGGCATGGTGGGCATGCGCGCAATGGAATCACTGCGTATGGAAAAATCCTACCGCATGTGGGGTAGCGACCTGACGCGCGATTACACCCCCTTCGAGGCCAGCCTTGATCGGTTTGTGCGCATGAACAAGGGCTCATTCATTGGTCGCGAGGCGCTCGAGAAACAACTCGCCGCCGGCGTTCCACACCGCTTTATCACGGTGGAAGTGCATGGCATCACGGACGCCGATCCACTGGGCAACGAACCGCTCTTTAATAGCGCAGGCGTGATGATTGGTCGTGCAACATCGGGTTACTATGGCCATACGTTGGGCAAGAGCCTTGCGATTGGCTATGTACAACCGGAGTACGCCACTGTGGGCACGGCGCTTGAGATCCAGATCCTCGGTGAGCGCAAAAAAGCCACCGTGCTGGTCGACTCGCCATTTGATCCTGAGAACAAGGAACTGAGGGCCTAATGCAGAAGTTTTCAGCTTGGTCGCTGCTGAAGAAGTCCTTCGGCGGACACAAAGGCTGGCAGAGCCAGTGGCGCCGTGCTACACCGAAACCAGAATATGACGCCATTATTGTGGGCGGTGGTGGACACGGACTTGGTGCTGCCTATTATCTTGCGGCTGAGCATGGACTCACCAATATCGCCGTCTTGGAAAAAGGCTGGATCGGTGGTGGCAACACCGGCCGCAATACCACCATCATCCGTTCGAACTATCTGTTTGATGAAAGCGCTCGGCTGTACGATCACTCGCTTAAAATGTGGAATGATCTTGCGCAAGTGCTGAACTACAACGTCATGTTCTCGCCACGCGGCGTCATGATGCTGGCCCATACAGTCCATGACGTGCAGGTGATCAAACGACATGTGCATGCAAATCGCTGCAATGGCGTGGACAACGCATGGCTGACCCCTGCGCAAGCTAAAGAGTTTTGCCCGCCACTGAATATTGACGACAACATTCGTTATCCGGTGATGGGAGCAGCTCTCCAGCGTAGTGGCGGCACAGCACGGCACGACGCGGTGGCTTGGGGCTATGCGCGCGCGGCCGATGCGCTTGGCGTCGACATTATCGAGAACTGTGAAGTCACGGGTATCCGTCGTGACGCCAATGGTGCGGTGGAGGCACTTGAAACCTCACGCGGTCTAATCAAGAGCCGCAAAGTCGGCGTCTCCGCTGCTGGTAATACAAGCGTGGTGCTGGGGCTTGCGGGCGTGCGACTGCCGCTTGAGAGCTTCCCGCTACAAGCGCTGGTGTCGGAGCCCATCAAACCGGTATTCCCGTGCGTGGTCATGTCAAACTCAATCCACGCCTATGTGAGTCAGTCCGATAAGGGCGAGCTCGTCATTGGTGCGGGCACTGATGCCTATACGAGCTATACCCAACGCGGCGCACTACACATCAATGCGCACACGTTGGAAGCCATCTGCGAGCTCTTCCCAATGTTCCGGCGCATGCGCATGCTCCGCAATTGGGGCGGTATCGTTGATGTCACACCCGACCGCTCACCCATCATTGCAAAAACACCCGTACAAGGCCTGTACGTCAACTGCGGCTGGGGCACGGGCGGATTTAAAGCCACGCCAGGTTCTGCGCATGTCTTTGCGTGGACGATTGCCAAGGATGAGCCGCATCCGATCAACGCCCCTTTCACGATCGAGCGCTTCCGCGATGGCACTTTGATTGATGAGGCAGCGGCTGCAGCCGTTGCTCACTGAGGTCCACCATGCTTGTCATTCAATGCCCCTTTTGCGGGCCACGACCAGAACTTGAGTTTGCCCACGGTGGTGAGGCGCACATCGCACGACCTTCCGATCCTGCAAGCGTCACCATTGAAGAATGGGGTGCGTTTCTATACCTGCGTAAAAATACGCGTGGCGTGCATGCCGAGCGCTGGCGCCATGTCCGCGGCTGTGGCCGCTTCTTTAATGCATTGAGAGACACCACCACGGATCAGTTCATCGCGACCTACAAGGCGGGTGAGGCACCGCCCGCAAGCGCGACCGGAGGTGCTGTATGAGTCAATGTCGGACTGAAACCGGCGGGCGCATTGATCGCAGCCGTAAACTGTCGTTCACCTTTGATGGGGTGCAATTGTATGGAGTTCAAGGTGACACCTTAGCCTCAGCGCTACTCGCCAACGGCGTGCATCTGGTCGGCCGATCGTTTAAGTACCATCGGCCGCGCGGGTTTTTAGGTGCAGGAACCGAAGAACCCAATGCACTCGTACGAGTCATTCGGGACAGTGCGCGCAGCACACCGAACGTACGCGCCACATCGGTGGAACTCTATGACGGGTTGATTGCTGAGAGCCAAAATCGTTGGCCGAGTCTCAAATTTGATGTGGGCGCCATCAACGATGCGCTCTCACCACTATTGCCGGCTGGGTTTTACTACAAGACCTTCATGTGGCCCCGTTCGGCGTGGCACAAACTCTATGAGCCCAATATCCGTGCCGCGGCAGGACTTGGGCGCGCGCCCGAGGGTGCGGACCCCGACTCGTATGCGCAGCGCTTCGCGCACTGCGATGTACTCGTGATTGGAGCTGGACCTGCGGGTCTTGCTGCTGCACAAACGGCCGCACGGACTGGCGCCCACGTGATGCTCTGCGATGAGCAAGCCGAGTTTGGTGGCTCGTTACTTGATGACCCGGAAGCACTGATCGACGGACAGCCGAGCGCACAATGGCTTCAAGGTGTGATTGCAGATCTGAAGGCTCGCCCCAATGTCACGCTCTTGCAACGCACGACCGCGTTTGGTTACTTCCCACACAACCTGATTGGTTTAAACGAGCGCGTGACGGAGCACTTAAGTGCTCCACACCAGAACTTGCCGCGCGAACGCCTCTGGCAAGTGCGCGCAACGGAAGTGGTATTAGCCACAGGCGCGATCGAGCGGCCGCTGGTGTTTCCGGGCAATGACCGCCCCGGGATCATGCTCGCCTCGGCAGCGCGCACGTATCTTAACCGCTATGGTGTGCGCGTCGGCAAGCGTGCCGTGATCGTTGCGGGCTGTGATGCTGCATACGCTGCGGCGCTTGATTTAAAAGCAGCCGGAATCACGATCGCGGCTATTTGCGATGTACGACCTTCTGCTGATGGCCCTGCTGCTGCGCGTGCGCGTGCGGCGGGACTTGCGATCACCACAAACACTACCATCTTAGGTACCCGCGGTCGGCTGCGAGTCCAAAGTGTGCGACTAGGGCACTTGGAAATCAGCGGCTCGATTCGCCCAGGCGTCACAGTGGCATGCGACACCGTGCTGATGTCCGGCGGTTACACACCCACCGTGCACCTGTACTCACAATCCCGCGGCAAGTTGCGCTTTGATAGCACGTCACACGTCTTTGTGCCCGGCACATCAGCAGAACGCGAGCGCTCAGCCGGTGCCTGCAAAGGTATCGACGGATTACATGCCGTGCTCGCCGATGGTGCTGCACAAGGATTGAGTGCCGCCGCAGCGACTGGCTTTGCGGGTAGCCCCCGTCACTACACGGTCGTGGCCACCGAGACCAGTGGAATTGGTATCCCCGGTGCATTGCCGCAACCCGGTAAGACACCGCCAGCGAAGGCTTTTGTGGATTTTCAAAACGATGTCACGAGCAAGGACCTAGCCCTCGCCACACGCGAGGGCTTTGAGTCGATTGAGCACATCAAGCGTTTTACCACCACAGGCATGGCCACCGATCAGGGTCGAACCTCTGGCATGAATGCGCTCGGCATTATTGCGAAGGATTTTGGGCGCGAGATCCCAAGCATTGGGCTCACTACCTTTCGCATGCCCTACACCCCAACGAGCTTCGGTATCTTGGCAGGCTACGCACGCGGGGATTTATTTGATCCTGTACGGCGTACCGCCGCTCACGACTCGGCCGCAGCATTAGGCGCCGTGTTCGAGGATGTCGGCATGTGGAAACGGGCCTGGTATTTTCCTAAATCGTCAGAAGACATGCACGCAGCCGTTGAACGCGAGTGTCTGGCCGTACGCAACGGGGTGGGCATGTTCGATGCCTCAACCTTAGGCAAAATTGAAGTCGTGGGACCTGATGCGGCCACGTTCCTGAACCGCTTCTACGTCAACAACTGGGCAAATCTCGCGGTGGGCCGTACACGCTACGGGATCTTGTTGCGTGATGACGGCTTTGTATATGACGACGGCGTCATTGCACGCATCGCGGATGACCGTTTTCATGTCACCACCACCACCGGTGGAGCTGCTCGCGTGTTTGCGCTCATGGAAGACTACTTACAGACCGAGTGGCCAGATCTTAAGGTCTGGATCACCTCGACCACCGAGCAGTGGTCAGTCGTTGCAGTCCAAGGTCCGCGCTCACGCGACGTCATTGCTAAATTGGTCACCGACATTGATATCTCACATAACGCTATGCCGCACATGAGTGTGGCCAATGGCCGTATATGCGGCATACCGATGATGCTCTTTCGTGTGAGCTTTACGGGCGAGCTTGGGTTTGAAGTCAACGTACCCGCCCACTACGGCAAAGCTGTGTGGGACGCACTCTACGAGGCAGGCCGTGAGTTTGGGATCACGCCCTATGGCACCGAGGCCATGCACGTACTGCGAGCTGAGAAAGGCTACATCATTGTCGGCCAAGAAACTGACGGCACCGCAACGCCAGACGATGTGGGCTTAACCTGGGCCATCGGCAAAACCAAGCCCGACTTCCTCGGTAAACGTGCGATCGCGCGCCCCGCCATGACTGCAACCGGTCGCAAGCAACTCGTTGGACTCCTGACACTGGATCCACAGGTACAACTTGAGGAAGGTGCGCAGGTGATCGCCACTCCCAAGCAGCCGGTACCGATGACGCTCATCGGTCACGTGACCTCCTCGTACATGAGTTCGGTGCTGGGCCACTCGATCGCGCTGGCCATGATCAAAGACGGTCGTGCACGCATTGGGGAGACGCTCTACGTGCCGATGCCGGATGGGGATATCCCGGTCAAAGTCACAGCACCTGTGTTTTATGATGCTGAGGGAGTACGCCTCAATGGTTAATGCCACCGCTGTCCTCCCCACCCTGCCTAGCAAGCACTGGTTGCGTGGCACAGCCCCCACGACACGCTTTAGTTTGCGCGGCAATGCAGCGGCACAGCAGCTCGCTGGCCAGGCATTGGGTCTTACTTTGCCGGTTGAGGCCTGCCGTGCGCACAGCGCAGGTGAACGCGCGGCGCTCTGGTTAGGACCCGATGAGTATTTACTCATTGCGCCACTCATCGAGGGCGAGGCACTACGCGCGCAGCTAGCAGCGGCGCTCGCCCCCACGCCACACTCACTCGTCGATGTGAGTCACCGCCAGATTGGGCTTGAGCTGTATGGCCCTCATGCAAGCTGGTTACTGAACGCGGGCTGTCCCTTGGATTTGGGGTTAGCGGCATTTCCGATTGGCATGTGCACCCGTTCGGTCTTTATGAAGACGGAGCTGCTGCTATGGCGTAAGGACGCAGACGTGTTTCATGTAGAGATCTGGCGCTCCTTTACCGAATATTTCACGGGACTACTGTCCGAGGTCGCCCGCGAGCTGCCTGGGTGAGACAACTACTGCACACCACTTTGCTGTTGATACCAAGCCTTATGGGGCTTGGTATCACAGGATGCAGTGGCGGTGCAGAGGATGATAATCGTGACGGCAAAGCGCTCGCGATCTACAACTGGGCGGACTATATCGGCAAAAACACGGTCGCGAACTTTGAGCAGCGCACCGGCATCCATGTGGACTACGACACCTTTGACGTGGATGCGACACTGGAAGCAAAAATGCTCACCGGCGGCTCGGGCTACGACATAGTCAGCACCTCCACCAATTACTTCAGCCGCCAGATCAAGGCCGGCGCCTATCTGCCTCTAAACAAAAACTTGCTGCCAAACTTGGCGAACATGGACCCGAAGGTGCTGGCACTGATGGCACGCTTTGATCCGGGCAATGCCCATGCCATCCCCTACCTGCATGCGGTCAGCGGCTTCGCCTACAACGTCAAAATGATTCGTGAGCGCATGCCGAATGCGCCCATCGACAGCCTCGACATGCTCTTTAAGCCCGAGATCGTCAGTCGCTTTGCAGACTGCGGCGTGAGCGTGCTCGATTCAGCCGAAGACGTGCTGCAGCTGGCACTCAACTACTTGCATCTGGATCCCAATTCCACGCGGCCTGAGGATTTCAAAGCAGCCGAACAGTTGATTCTGTCCATTCGGCCTTACATCAAAACCTTTGATTCCTCCGAATTCACAAACTCACTCGCCACGGGCGAGTTGTGCATTGCCATGAGCTGGTCTTCGGACTATGCGGTCTCAATGGCACGCGCACGGGCCGCAGGCATCACGCTTGATCTTGCCTTTACGGTGCCCAAAGAAGGTGCCAACGTGACCTATAACGGCTTACTGATTCCATTTGATGCACCACACCCACAATCAGCACACCAGTTCCTCAATTACATAATGGAGCCACGAGTGATTGCAGAGGTCACCAATGACACGCATTATGGCAATGACAACCGTGCCGCCGATGCCTTTGTTAAAGCCGATATCCTCAACGATGCGACGCTGTATCCCACACCCGAGATCATGAAGCGCCTGTATTTGACCAATGAGGTCAGTGCCGAGACCGAGCGCGTCCGCACTCGCAGCTGGACACGCATTAAGACAGCGCACTGATTCTCGGCTGACACCGCTCTGCGTGACAGATCGCGCAACTCATGTGGTGGGCCCAGAGGACTGCAAGACAATCAAGTGTGAACGATTGGCGCCGCTCACAGTGCTGGCATCAATCGCTTGATCGAAGGTCACAAGACAACCACCATGATGCACGGCGAGCGCAAGTAAATACGTGTCAGTGAGCTGCCGTGGACCGTGAATGCGACTTACATCAATCAACTGGTCGTCGAGTAGCGTGAGGTCGCATGCCCAGAAGGCGTGCTCGGACTGGCGTGTTGCGAGTCGCAAGCGCTCAACGACTTGGTGTGCGGGAAAGGGATTCAGATATCCGGGATGGCACATGACGCGTACGCACCCATTTTGGGTAATCGCAGTTGAGGCCCAACCCGAGTGACCGTGCTTCCTAAACCATTGCATGGCCGCCGAGTGATGCAAGTGCCCAGCATCAAGCAGTGCGATCAGTACGTTGACGTCGAGTAACGCCCGCATCAATACGCGTCATCATCACGGAGTCGGTTAACCAACTCGAGCGTCACGACGCCGCCGCGCGCCGGAAATGGCCGAAAACCGTACACCGGTGGCTCTTCGTGCACCCCTGCTGAGGCACCGACTTGTCCCGTCAACGCCGCTCGGGCCCATCGGGACACCACCTCGCCGATCGTGGACCGCTCGCGCGCAGCACACTCCCGCGCGGCGACAAGCACATCATCTGCAATATCTAGTGTGGTTCGCATGCATCTGATGCTAAAACATCACTTTATAGACAGTCAACCCCCCCCTCAACGTGGGGCGGGAGCCCAAACGGTCTGAGCCTCGGCACTGTGGGCCGCGATCGCCGACGCGTGGAGGCGCGTGGCGAATTCCGGGTCTGCACCGCCCTGTGTGCGGCGCCCGTCAGCATCGCTGTTGAAGGCGCCTCGATAGGCTCTTTGTAGGGTCGGTTTTCCATGGGTTTTCCATGGGCCATCCATCCGATGATGGGCGTCTTACGAGACTCTATATTCTGTCCCTGCTGACTACTGGGCACGTCTCGAGTCAATCGGTCACTCAAGCGACGCGGTGATCGCACGATGAGGTGTTAGGTAGCTGTTTTTTGCTCAGGATTTTTGTCAGCTATTAAAATCCACGCAAGTCTGTGACTTTGGCGACCTCGATATGCCCTTGTCAGCCCACAGATCAACACGCTAACCGAGGAGCTGGCCTGAGCGCAGTCACCCCAATGTTTGACTTTAAGCGCTGTGGAACGGACATTCGCGCCGCAAGACGCCTTTTGGGAGCCCGCCCAGCGAGTGGACCCCGGTATCCTGCGCGATGCGACACTTTACGCCACGCGTGAGAGCGTGCAGCGTCGCCGGTTGACGCTGACAACACCAATCACCCACACTCACGCACACTGTCTGCACTTAGCATGACGTTCAACAGCGGATCATTGGGGATTTTGTATGAGCGCATCGATTGGTGGATCCACGGCTGCCGCAGAGCTTAAGAGCCTGGCGCCTGCCCCACACAGACCTCTCAACATCACCCCAAGCGAGCATCTTGCGCGCATGACAAAGGCGCGCGCACTGTGCGCAAGCTGCGGCGCCGATGCACTGCTCATCAATGCCGGCGCGAGTCTGCGGTATTTCACGGGAGTCAGCTGGGCAGCCAGCGAACGCTTAGTGGCCTTCGTGCTGCCGGTCGATGGCGAGCCGTTCATGATGTGTCCGGCATTTGAGCAAGGCTCACTACAAGCGAGCCTTGCCATCCCCATCGAGGCCACGCTCTGGCAGGAAGACGAATCCCCTACAGCCTTACTTGCCCAGCAACTAGCCGCTCGGAAGATCAGGACCTTGGCTGTGGATCCAGCGCTCGCGTTTACCACCTACAATGCGCTGCATAACGCACTGCCTGCTCTTCAGTGCATGGACGCGGCAGGCATAGTCGATGGCTGCCGTGGTGAGAAATCAGCCACCGAACTTGCCTGTTTACACTATGCCAAAGCACTCACCCTTGATGTGCACCGGCGCGTCGCACGCATTTTGCACCAAGGTATCACCACCGGTGAGGTGCGGCGCTTCATTGATGCGGCGCACCGCGCCGCAGGGGCCGATGGTGGCTCAACGTTTTGTTTGGTTCAGTTTGGTATAGCCACCGCCTACCCACACGGCATACCCGGCGAGCAGGCACTGAATGAGAACGAGCTCGTGCTCATTGACACAGGTTGTCAGGTCAACGGCTACAACGCCGATATCACGCGCACCTATGTGTTTGGCACACCCACTGCCGAGCATCGGCGCATTTGGGCGATCGAAAAAGAAGCGCAAGCCGCCGCGTTTGCTGCAGCTAAACCGGGCATACCCTGCGAACAGGTGGATGCAGCGGCGCGCGCGGTACTCAGTCGCTATGGCCTAGGCCCAGACTATGCACTTCCCGGGTTGCCGCACCGCACGGGTCATGGCGTTGGGCTGTCAGTACACGAAGGGCCGTATTTGGTTCGTGGCGATCGCACACCGCTGGCCAAAGGCATGTGCTTTTCCAATGAGCCGATGATCGTGCTCCCCGATCAGTTTGGTGTGCGCTTGGAGGATCATTTTTATATCACTGATAGCGGGGCCGCTTGGTTTACAGAGCCCTCCCACTCCATTGATCAGCCCTTCGGCTAAAGATCCATCATGCGTATCACCAGCATCAAAGCCTATCGAGTGGAGCTTGGTTTACATGAGGGCACCTACAACTGGTCGGGCGGTAAATCCGTCACCACATTTGATAGCACCGTCGTGTGCGTGGCCACTGATGCCGGCATCAGTGGCTGGGGTGAGTCCTGCCCACTGGGGCCTGTGTATTTACCATCCTATGCGGCAGGCGTGCGCGCTGGACTTATCGAACTCGCGCCTCATCTGATTGGTGCTGATCCCACGCAGCTAGGTCCTCTGAATCAGCTGATGGACAAATGCTTAAAAGGACACCCTTACGTCAAATCCGCAATCGACGTCGCGTGCTGGGACATCTTAGGTCAGCTCACTGGCCAGAGTGTGTGCACACTGCTTGGTGGCCGTTGTGGTGACGCTGTCGTGTTGTATCGCGCGATCTCACGTGACACGCCACACGCCATGGCAGCGAAGGTGGCTGAATACCGTGCCGCTGGCTATACGCGCTTTCAGCTCAAAGTCGGCGACGATCCGGATCTTGACATCGAGCGCATCCGTGCAGTGTCTCAAAAACTGCAGTCCGGCGATCGACTCATCGCCGATGCCAACACCGGTTGGTTACCACACGAGGCACTACGCGTGATTCGGGGGGTGCGGGATATTGACGTGTACATCGAGCAACCCTGCGCGACCTATGAGGAGTGCTTAAGCGTCCGTCAGCACTGCGATCATCCCTTTGTGCTCGACGAAGTCATCAACGACACAGCAACTTTGTTGCGTGCACATGCCGATCGCGCCATGGACGTCGCCAATTTAAAGATCTCTAAATTTGGTGGATTAACCAAAACAAAGCTTGCGCGCGATCTCGCGGTTGAGATGGGCGTTGCGATGACACTAGAGGACACTTGGGGTGGCGATATCGTCACAGCTGCAATCGCACACTTAGCGCATAGCACGCCCGAAGCGCTGCGCTTCACGAGCACCGACTTTAACTCCTATGTGACCTTAAAGATCGCGGATGGCGCGCCGCAACGCGAGAATGGTCGCATGCGTGCGAGTACCGCACCGGGACTCGGTATTACGCCATGCATGGATGCGCTCGGAGCACCCGTGCTCACCATCGGCGCTTAAAATTACTCACTAAGCGCTGCGATTTGGCTTAGTCACTGAGACCCTAAGGGGATTTCCTGGCAGGTTTGACGGCACTCAAACTCTGCCGAGCTGCATAGGCGATGTCTCAGCTGGCCTTCCGTAGCTCTTCACGGAGCACTCTACGCAAAGTCTTCTCGAAGGGCTCTGCTTCACGACTCACATGCCCTGCCAAAGCGGCATTAATAAGAGATTGATAATTGCCGCCACCGGCCTGGTCCACTTGGTCCTTGAAGTAGGCAAGGATTTCATCATCCAGCCGAATTGTAATGCGCGTTTTACCCTTGGGCTGAGTGACTACTGCTCCGCGCTTGGCGTTGGAAAAATCATATTGCTTCTTCATGGTGCTGCCTCATAACTACGCCGCTCAGCTCAGCTCGCTTTACGGGATGAAATCATTCGAATGTTGTCGCCGCGCTGGGCATAAACGATCACGAGTACATTCCCAACTGGATCAGCAGCCAGTGTGATGTATCGATCTTCACCCACGGAATCAGTGTCCGTTATGGTCAGCGCGAATGGATCTTCAAGTGCTACCGCAGCGTCAGCAAAGCGCACGCCGTGCTTCACCAAATTTGCGGCAGCCTTATCGGCATCCCATTCGCATTCCATGCCCGTATTGTATGTACATATGTGCATACTTGTCAATTGGATAGGAATGGCGCAATTGGCCCTGAGTCACTGCGCAGCTAGTGGGGTTTTTAAAGAGTTTAGATGCGGCTCAGAAACCGCCTGTCGGCTTAAGAAACGCAAAAAACACGTTTCTCAACCACTTGCATATATGTCTTTAACTGACACAGTCCAACCCGCGTGATCCCTCTATAAACCCTTGGCTGTATACAGGGCTTCCTACCCCCCCTGAGTCCCGTAACATCAATTTAAGGCCCCCTACTTACCGCACCGAGTACAACGTGGCGATTTGTTGTCGTTGCCCCATTCATGCCTGATGTCCAGTGTCGGTAGCCAATGCCATGCACTGCGTATTGTGGATGTCAGCAGCACTTGGCGAATTGTGTATCGAACAGATAAGGACGCCTAACCAGGACTTGGCATTACGCCATGCATGGATACTTTCGGAGCACGAGTGATCACCATCGGCGCGTAAAATAGTTCACTACGCGCCGCTATCACGCGGTCGATTACCGGGGACCACCTCACCCTTCGATGAGGTGCGATGTTTGATTTAAGTTATCGCTACGCCAAAGGTAGAGCGCAAGCAACGGCTCTTCACCTGTCTGCATTGCATGTGGCGTGCCACTCGGATGGTGCAGCAGCGTTCCTGGATGTCGCAAGACCCACTGATCTGACCCATGACGCCACAGCGCCGAGCCGGACAACGGCAAATAGAGCTCATCCGCTTCATGACTATGCAGCGGATAGGTCACCCCGGGACCTAGGAGCAACACGCCACAGGCGAGGTGCTCGCAGGCAATCGGACCTGTCGTGCCCAAAAATTCGGTATAGCCGTAGTTCTCAAAGAAGATCTCACCGACTTGCGCCGGCGTATAAGAGCGCCGCCAAACGAGTTCATTGGACTCAGTGCGCAGCGCCGCCACAAACGCGCGACTCCACTTGGGCGCGAGCTCAAGTGCTGCGCTCAGATAGCGCTGTACTGGCACGCTGGCGGGACTTAAATTGCGCCGCTCAGGATGTTCCGGCCAAGCCATCATAAATGCATTTAAAAGCGCCTCATGGCGCGCGGCAAGCAACACGCGCGCCCGTGCCACAAGCTCCCCCGCATCAGCCGATGCGGGAGATGCGGGGCTTGCGAGCGCGTGCGGCGCCGCCAACACGGCGCCAGCGAGCGCACTGCAGAGCTTGCTAATGGCTGCGCGCCGGTGCATTAATTAATCGCGCAATTTCAGATTATCCGGATCGTACAGCGGCTCTGTGGCCACGACCGCACGACGCCGCTCACCCAAGATTTCCACTTCAAGTTCTGTGCCCACGACCGCAAGGTCAGTGCGTACATAAGCAAGCGCGATGCTCTTCTTGATGCGATAGCCATAACCACCCGACGTCACAAGCCCCACCGGCTGATTATCGTGATAGACAATACAGACCGCAGCAGCATCCGCATCGGTTGCGTCCACGATCAGTGGTACAAAGCGCTCCTTTGGACCTATGGCCGCCTCCCGCTTCAGGGCCTCCTGGCCGATAAAGCCACCGGCTTTGTCGAGCTTCACAAAGCGATCAAGGGACGCCATGAATGGCGTGTACTCAGTGGTCAAATCACCCTTCCATGCTCGATAGCCCTTCTCAAGTCGGAGACTGTCCATCGCATAGAGGCCGTAGTCATGGATACCAAACTCCTGACCTGCTTCCCAGATCAAATCGTAAACCGACAAAATGTGCTCGGATGGAATATGCAACTCCCAGCCAAGTTCACCCACGTAGTTCACGCGCAGTGCGATCGCTTTGGTGTACCCAATCTCAATGGTACGCACCGACAGCCAGGGGAAGGCCGCATTGTCGAGCGGCGCACTCGTGATTTTGGATAGCACATCGCGCGAACGCGGACCGACCACGATCAATGAGCCATAGTGCGCCGAGACATTGTTTATCTGTACGCCGCTCTCGGGCAGATGCTCACGCAACCAGTGCTCATCATGACGCTCGCCCGCCGCGGCACTGATCATCCAGTAACGACCCTTACCTAAGTTCGTCACCGTCATCTCAGTGACGATTCCGCCATTGGGCGCACACAGATAGTTAAGCGCCGTGCGGCCCTCTTTAGGAACCACACCTGCCACCATGTGATTAATCCACGCGCTCGCATCGGATCCCGTCACTTCAAATTTGGTAAAGCCGGGTAGATCGAGCACTGCCACGCGCTTTTCCACCGCCTCACATTCCCGCGCAATCGCCTGATGCCAGGCAGGACGACGGAAGGAAACGACAGGCTCGGTCTTATCACCCTTGGCCGGAAAATATACCGCGCGTTCCCAACCACCGCGCGCGCCAAACACAGCTCCCTTATCTTTTAAGCGCGAGTAGGCAGGAGATGCTTTCGCTGGTCTGCCGCCCGGACGCTCTTCTGCTGGGTACCCCACACCGTATTCGTGCTGATAGGTCTCGATCGCTTTGGCGAGCGTGAACTTGTGATTCGCAAACTCAAGATAACGGCGCGAGTCGAGCGGCCACATGTCCCACTCGGGCTGACCGTGCGCCACCCACTCCGCAATCGTTTTACCAGCGCCTCCCGCTTGCGCAATACCGAAGGTAAACGCACAGCAGTGGTAAAAGCCCGGCAGCCCAGGAGCCGGACCAATGAGCGGATTGCCATCGGGCGCATACGGAATAGGCCCGTTGATCACGGTCTTCACACCCACGGATCCTAAAATAGGCACTTGCTCACACGCAGCTTCTATGTATTTTTCCAAGCGCCCAAGATCATCATCGAACAATTGATTTGCAAACTCATCCGGAACGCCGTCCAACCAATGCGCGGTTGCTTGCCACTCGTAAGGTCCCAAAATCAGGCCCTGGCGCTCTTGGCGTAAGTAATAGCTGGTGTCCGGATCACGCACCAAGGGCAGACGTGCCTCGCCGCGAGCGACTAACTCCGGAATATCCTCAGTGACCAAATACTGATGTGACAAGGTCACGATCGGTAAGTACTCACCAACCATGGCAGCGACTTCACCACCGCGATAGCCTGCAGCATTAATCACCTTCTCCGCCCGAATCGTGCCCTTGTTGGTGGTGATAATCCACTCACCCGATGGCGCGCGTTCAATCGCTGTCACCCGTGTGTTGCGGTGTATCTCAGCTCCCCCATCGCGTGCGCCCTTGGCAAGCGCTTGGGTCATTTGCGCAGGATCAATATCGCCATCATACGGATCATAAAGACCCGCCCTGATGCCATCGGTCTTCAAAAAAGGATGCCGCTCCCTGATCTCGGCAGGCGTGAGCATCTGAAACTCGATGCCCTGCGCACGTGCCTGTGAGGTGACATGACGAAACTCATCCACACGATCTTCTGTATGCGCCAAGCGTATGCTACCGGTGATGTGGTAGTTAATCTCATAGCCCACGCGCTTGGCGAGCTCGGAATAAAGCTTCGTGCTATGACGCTGCAGCTTAATCAGGTTCCAGGATGTCGAGAAGTTCGGGCAGTTACCTGCGGCATGCCAGGTAGAGCCTGCCGTCAGCTCGTCACGCTCCAACAGCACACAGTCTTTCACTCCGAGCTGTGTCAAATGATAAAGAGCACTGCAGCCCACGGCTCCACCACCAATAATCACCACTTGCGCTTGCGTCTTCATAGCGTCCACCACTCCAAAACTGTGAATTCTTTATAAAATCAGGACTTGATTCGCGTATTCGTCGGGTCATACCAGGGACTGACCTGCACGCGCGCGGCATACCGCTTTGCTGCCACCTCCACTTCCCACGTGCCCGACTCCAACCACTCTTTGCTCACACCTGCATCACACGCCACATATCCCATACCGAGTGACTGACCCAAGCGGTGCCCCCAGGCACCTGACTTGATCGAGCCCACGATGGTGCCATTACGCACGATCGGCTCCTCATGATACAAAAGCGGCGCCGTTTCAGAGGTATCAACCAGTGCCACTTGCACCAGACGCTTCGGCAGCGTTTTGACGCCCCGCTGCGGTAGCAACGCCTCTTTGCCCAAAAAGCCCTCCGGCTTGTCCCACGCAATGGTAAAGCCAAGGCCGGACTCGAGCGGCGTGTCCTCGTCCGCTATATCGTGACTCCAGTGACGATAGCCCTTCTCTACGCGACAGGCAGCCATCGCATGATAGCCCGCATGCTTGAGCCCTAAGGGCTCACCAGCTTTTAAAATAGCCTCGTACACGCCCAAGATAAACTCCGCGGGCACATACAGCTCCCAACCAAGCTCACCTACATAGGTGATGCGACTCGCGCGCACTTTGGCATAACCAATTTCGATTTCACGCGAGACACCAAACGGATGCGCGGCATTGGACAGATCAGCGCCCGAAACCGTCTCGAGTAACTCGCGACTCATGGGTCCCATGATGCCAAGCATCGCAACTCCGGAGGTCACATCCGTGACGCAGCAATGCGCGTCCGGAT
The DNA here is from genome assembly GCA_903832085.1 of uncultured Pseudomonadota bacterium. Lineage (GTDB taxonomy): Bacteria > Pseudomonadota > Gammaproteobacteria > Steroidobacterales > Steroidobacteraceae > CAIKZZ01. The sequence continues at coordinate 18,682 of CAIKZZ010000032.1, forward strand.
AACTCGCAATGCGAGCTTTGAGCCACGCCAGATCACGCGTCTGGCAGATAGCGGAGGTTACTACCATGAACTCATCTGGACTTAAGCGCGTCATCGTCAGATCCGCTTCGATCCCGCCGCGCTCATTGAGCCACTGCGCATACACCACCTTGCCGACGGGCACATCCACGTTAGCGGTCGACATGTAATTTAAAATACGGCACGCATCTTTGCCTTGCACATGGAACTTGGCAAAGCTCGCCTGATCAAACAAGGCAACGCTATCGCGGACTGCCAAGCATTCTAGCCGGCAGGCGTCGAACCAATTTTGTCGGCCGTAGGAATACTCATACTCAGGCTTCGTGCCCGGTGCCGCGTACCAGTTCGGTCGCTCCCAACCAGCGGTTTCGCCCATACAAGCGCCTGCAGCGACTAATCGATCATGCAAAGCAGAACGACGGGCGCCGCGTGCAGTCGTGTACTGGTAGTACGGCCAATGCATCGCATACAGTAAGCCCAGGGTCTCGACCGTGCGATCATGCAGATACTTTTTATTTGCCTGAAAAGGCATCACGCGACGGATATCGACATCACACAGATCCATCGGTGGCTTGCGGTCACGGATCCAGTCTGCGACCACCTTACCTGCGCCACCACTTGCCGCAATACCCACCGAGTTAAAGCCGGTCGCCACGAACAGATCCTTCACTTCGGGTGTCTCACCGATGTAATAGCGATCATCCGGCGTGAAGCTCTCCGGTCCATTAAAAAATAACTGAATGCCAGCATCTGCCAAGACGGGGACGCGTTTCACAGCGGCGTTTAAAATCGGCTCAAAATGCTCATAGTCCTCAGGCAACGTATCAAAACAAAAATCAGGCGAAATGCCCTTCATGCCCCATGGCTTTGCCACGGGCTCAAAACAGCCCATCAATAATTTGCCAGCGTCCTCTTTGTAGTAGGCGCACTCATCTTGTACACGCAGCACAGGCAAGCCAGACGGCAGCCCCGCAATCGGCTCGGTCACAATATAAAAATGCTCCGCCGCATGCAGCGGTACCGCAACACCAATGGCGGCAGCCAAACTGTGTGACCACATCCCGCCGGCAAGTACGACGGTGTCGGCCGCGATATAGCCCTCGGCCGTCTCCACACCCACCGCGCGGCCGTTCTCTACCCGAATCCGTTCAACGGCAGTGTTCTCAAAAATCTTGGCGCCACGCATCTTCGCGCCCTTCGCAAGTGCATTGGTGGTGTCGATCGGATTGGTCTGACCATCTTTGGGCAAAAAGAGCCCACCGACCACGTCTTCCATATTGAGTAGCGGCCAACGCTCTTTAATCTGCTCAGGCGTTAGCACATCGATCTGCAAACCAAAGGTTTTACCCATGGATGCGCCGCGCTTTAACTCCTCAAAGCGCGCTTCGGTCTTGGCCACACTCACGGAGCCATTTTGCTTAAAACCGGTGGCCTGCCCGGTCTCGGCTTCGAGCGAGTGATATAAATCTGCTGTGTACTTGGCGAGTTCCGTGAGATTGCGCGTGGCGCGCAATTGTCCCACGAGGCCCGCCGCGTGCCAGGTGGTGCCACAGGTCAGTTGCTTGCGCTCCAGTAGCGCGACATCGGTAATGCCGATTTTGGTCAAGTGATACGCGATCGAGCAGCCGGCAATGCCGCCACCAACGATCACCACATTCGCATGCTTAGGTATAGCCATTCACTCATCCTTCACTAAAAAGACGCTGCACTGTGATCAATACCGCGGTGGCGCGATCACCCACAAGGACACCGAAACCTGTTTACCAGGATTCTGGGCTGTGAATGTTTCACCGCGACCAATCCGAAAGCTGTCCCCGGTGCGCAGTAAAAACTGACGCTCGCCGATCTTTAACTCAAGCTCACCCGAGAGCACGTAGCCGGACTGCTCCGCCATGCGCGACACCTGCTCATCGCCACTGCGTGCACCGGGCGCAAAGGTACTTAAAATTAACTCCGCCTCGCCATTGAGGCTCGGACTTAAGAGCTCCTCTTCAATGCCTGTGCCTGGAAAATTTAAGCGCCGACGATTCTCGCGTCGTACCACATAGCCGTGCTCGGCCGGCACACGCGCATCGTAACCTTGAAAAAACCAGGCAATCTGTACATCGAGCGCATCACTGATGGCTTTGAGCGTGGAGATCGACACTTCCGAACGATCCCGCTCAATTTGGCTCACATACCCCACCGACTTACCAATCAGCGTAGCAAGGGCCGTCAGCGTCATGCCGCGCGCCTCGCGCAGGTCACGAATCTGGCTGCCGAGCGGACTTAACTTGCGCGCACGTGGTCCTGCGACCCGTCGCGGACGGGCACTTAAACGACTGACTTTAGGGGGCGCCGTGGGCATGCGATGCCATGAAATTTGGTACGACTTTCATTTTCACCGATATGAAATTTTAATGCAATTTTTCATATTCACCGAGACGCGCACCCCAAGCCAGTGCCAAAGTGATGCCTAAAACTTGAGCCTCGCATACGCCAAAGGGACGCGCGGACGCTACACTCACTCCCATGAGCGCGCTACCCACAACGATGCACGGCGTATGGCTACTCGGCCACGGCGGCTACGAGCAACTGAGCTTTCGCGAGGACTTACCAGTTCCGGTACCTAGCGATGACGAGGTACTCATTCAAGTCGGCGCCGCAGGGGTTAATAACACCGACATCAACACCCGCATCGGCTGGTACTCCAAAGAAGTAAGTTCCCCCACCACCGCGGAGGCCGCAGCGCAGGGCCTAGCACTCACCGCAGCAGCCACTGGCTGGAGCGGCGATCGACCGCGCTTTCCGCGCATCCAAGGAGCGGATGCCTGTGGGCGGATTGTGGCCGTGGGCGCGCACGTGGATGTCGCACGCATCGGTGAGCGCGTGTTAGTCGAGCCTGTATTTACGAGCGAGCGCGCCGGCGCGTCCATGCGTTACTTCGGCTCCGAATGCGACGGCGGCTTTGCGGAGTATGCGATAGCGCCTGCGCGCCACGCCCATCGAATCATCAGTGGACTTACGGACGTCGAACTCGCTTCCTTCCCCTGCGCCTATGCGGCGGCTGAGAACATGCTTGAGCGCGCTGCCGTGCGCACGGGTGACATCGTGCTCGTGACGGGCGCCTCCGGTGGCGTTGGTTCTGCTGCCGTGCAACTTGCGCACCGGCGCGGCGCGCGCGTACTCGCACTGGCAGGCGCCGATAAAGAGCGAGGACTCCGTGCAATCGGCGCGCAAACAGTTCTGCCACGCGAGACACCACTACCGACCACCCTTGGCACGAATGCGGTTGATGTGGTCATTGATGTGGTGGGCGGCGCAGGCTTCGGTCCGTTGCTCGAGGCCTTAAAGCCAGGCGGCCGCTACGCAACCGCAGGCGCAATCGCAGGACCCGTGGTGTCACTCGACTTACGCACCTTGTATTTAAAGGATCAAACGCTGTTCGGTTGCACGACGTTAAGCGATCACGTATTCGCGCAACTGATCCGTTACATCGAACAAGGCGAGATTCGTCCACTGGTGGCCGCGACTCTTCCACTACGACAGATCGTCGAGGCACAGCAGCTTTTTTTGCGCAAAGCGCATTTAGGAAAAATCGTGCTGCAAGTCGCACACGGCGCTTGATAATGAATCAAGCGCCGTGTGCGGCACGAAAGTCAAAAAACGTTTTAGCCGCGCTTGCCCGCTAACTCAACGACATTGCTAGGTCCGCCTGTAGGCAACATCGCCTCGCGCGGCAACTTCACTGGCCACCGCTTGCGAATTTCTGCATCCACCGCCTCCGTCACGTGGCTTGGGTAGTGCGTCGCTAAAATGTCTTTGACCTTGCCCGCGGCACGCGCCGCCACATCAAGCCCACCTTGCTCATTCCACTCGTTCGGGCTCTTGCGATCGCCAACTGATGGATACAGATAATCGGTCTGCATCAGCTGCAGCGTCTGATCGGATCCTAAGAAGTGTCCAGGTCCGTTCAAGCACACGTCCTTGATGGTCTCAAACGACAACTTCTCGTCCGAGACATCAATACCTTTGATTGTGCGCAGCGCCGCCCCAATGATGTCGTTATCGATGATCAAGCTCTCGAGCGAATAGCCGAGTAAACTCGCATGCATGCCAGCGGATTCATAAATCATGTTGGCGCCGGCATTGCCAACCAGCGCATGATTTAAGCCTTTCTCAGCGCCTGCTTGCGCATCGGGCAACTTCGAATCGGTCATGCCAGAGGCCGTGCCACCGGTGAGATTATAAAAGTGTGCCATCTGTCCTGCAGCAGCTGAGAGCAATGCTTGCTCTGGGCTGCCACCGGACATCGCGCCCGTGCGCAGGTCAGACACAAAGCACCAGGTGCCAAAAATCGCAGGATGCCCAGGCTTAATCGCATTGACATACACCAGACCCGCAAGCACTTCTGCCACTTCTTGCGCAAGCGCGCCGGCAAGCGCCGCTGGCGCTGTCGCGCCGGCTTGACCTGCCGAGAGCAGCAAGATCGGCATACCGCCTTCCACTGCCACTTCCATGCAACGACACGCGTCGGTTGCAAATTTCATGGGCGGCACCACAAAACAATTGGACTGACTGACAAACGGACGCTCGCGCCATTTGTCCTCGCCACCCGCGATCAAGTGCAGCATCTCAAGCGACGCTTTCACGTGATCCGGATGCACCCAACTGCTGCCAACATGCTTCGTGGTACTTAACACCGAGGCGTAGCAGGTATTGAAGTCCATCTCAAAAGGATCTGGAATATCGCGTGGCACCACGGCGCGCTGAAAGAAGTGAATATGCTCCATCACATCGACGATGCGACCGATGTTGTACAAATCCGTGATCAACGATTCACGATACCCGAGATCGTGATCGACCATGTTGACGGCAGCGCCTGCTGTACCGAAGTACACGCGCTTGTCCCATGGCTCTAAATCAAACTTTGGATCCTGTCCGTGCAACACAAAGTGCCGCCCGGCCTTGGCGAGCGTGTCCTCTACCAATGCGCGTGGGAATAAGAGTCTGCCTGTGTCCGTGAGGGTGCAGCCAGCGCGCGTCAGCAGTTCAACGCCCGTCTCCGGCGCATCCGCAAGACCCACCTCTGACAACAGTCGCAGCGCGATCTCATGAATCTTGAGCACATCAGCGTCCGACAGGGGCTTGTAGCGGCCACTTGCCATACCCGGGCGCACGGGCCGAATACTGTCGGGTAATGGGCCTGAACGCAGGGCGCGACGCGCATCGCGTCCGGACGGACGACGGCAACCCTTCTGTACTTCTGTCACGGCATGTCTCCCAAGACAATGGTTAGGACGGCCTGAAGGCCTACACTCACATCTCTATTATTGGGCAAGGTGTCACCCAAGGCCACAGAGGTGAAGCCTCGCATGTCGCGGACTGCCGGAGGAAAGAGTTTTTCTACCAGTTGGAAGCTTACCTTGTGGCTTTGGGGCGCCTGCGACCCCCGAGGCGCTCAATTAAAGACTCCAGTGAAAGACCCGCCCATCACAAACCCAAGGTTGACTTACAATGCTGCAATGCTGCAATGCAGCAAGTTAGCCTCCGAACAACCAATGCGCGCGCGCCATAGTAAAGAGAATCCGATTCCGCAGCCGTTGGTTGCATTCACACGCCAAATGAGTGCCGTAAAGTAGCTTTAGGCTCGATGTGTTGCAAATACGCAACTTCCCACTTTCCCCTAAAGTGCGTTAATCTACCTGCACGAAACCGTACCTAAGCTTGCGTTGGGGCCGGTAAAGAACGCGTTGTGTGATGCCCGTTAAACGGCGTCACGTAACACCGCCGGACGGGGTGCGGCTCACCCGCCTGTGGCGCATCGAGCCAATCATGTGTAAGAGGGGATTCTCTTGAAAGTAAATCAGAAGTTGACCTACGCGGTCATGGCCGTGTTGAGTGCACATACCGCTGGCGCGATTGCTGCACCTGCGGACGAAGCAAAAGCTAACAGCATGGAAATTGCCGATATCGTCGTGACCGCACAGCGCCGCTCGGAAAGCATCCAGAACGTTCCTATCACGATTCAAGCGCTCAGCAGCGACACACTGAGCCAGCTCAGCGTGTCCTCGTTTGATGACATGGTGAAGTACCTGCCTAACGTGTCGCTCGCAACCAACGGCCCCGCCCAGGGCAACGTGTTCATGCGCGGCCTCGCGCTGGGTAACGCCGGTACGCAGTCGTCCGGTACGATCGGCGGCTTCCCCAACGTCGCGGTCTACCTGGATGACCAGTCCGGTCAGCTCCCAAGCCGCAACCTCGACATTATTGCCGCTGACCTTGAGCGCGTCGAAGTGCTCGAAGGCCCACAGGGCACCCTCTTTGGCGGCGGCGCGCAGGCCGGTGTGCTGCGTTACATCACCAATAAGCCCAAGCTGAATAAGTTTGAAGGCTCAGCGGAAGCAAGCTACAGCACCACAGCGCACGGCGACCCAAACACTGCCTTGAACGCGACCCTCAACTTGCCGCTCATCACGGACAAGTTGGCACTGCGTACGGTTATTTATAGCGATGACCGCGGTGGCTACATCGACAACGTACCATCCACGTTCACCCGTCGCGCAAGCGACTATGGCATCTACTACGGTGGCTACGTCGATCCAAGCACCGGCAAGTCAGCCCCACCTCCCGGCTCGCCTGTCATCAACAACTACGCGATCGCTAAGAAGGCGCAAAACCCGGTCAAGTACCAGGGTATGCGCGCTCAGTTGCTGTTCCAGATTAATGACGACTGGAGCGTGCTGCTTGCACAGAGCTACCAGAATATGGAAGCCGATGGCGTGTTCTACCAGATGCCCAAGAGTTCCGAAGGCGTGACACTGAATCCGTTGGAGACCACAGTCTTCAACAACGCGTTTGACAAGGACAAGTTCACCAACACCGCGTTGACCGTCAACGGCAAGGTCGGCGATTGGAAATTGGTGTACACGGGCGGTTACCTCGTCCGTAACATCGAGCAGGTTAACGACTACACCAACTACGCGCGTGGCGTGTACGCGGACTACTATCAGTGCTACGGCGCGTATGCCGGTACACCGAAGTGCTTCTCACCTAGCTCAACCTGGCATGAGTTGGAGTCGAACACCCACCAGACCCACGAGTTCCGCGTGTCATCACCAGATGACAAGCGCCTGCGTTTCGTCGGTGGCGCCTTCTATGAGAACTACAAGATCACTGACGACACGGCGTGGTCGTACAAGAGCGTTCCTACCTGCGTCAGCGGTGGCGATCCGTTGTGCTTCCAGAACGTGCAGCCGGTGCCTGGCTCGCCAGTGGCGAACCCAAACCCACGTAACGACAATGTTGCCTTCTTCGAAGACACATTCCGTGACGTGAAGCAGACCGCGTTCTTCGGTTCGGTGGACTACGACATCATCCCGAAAGTACTGACCGCTACAGCCGGCACACGCCACTACGACTACAAGGAAGACTTCGGCGGTAGCGTAGTGAGCTCGTTTGGCTGCTTTAACTACGCCGCCACGGCCCCATCGGGTCCTTGCAACAACTTCGGCTATAGCGCCGGCTGGAAGCCTTCGGATAATGATCGCAACGCCGAGTTCAAAGGCTTCTCGAGCCGCTACAACCTTACCTGGCACATCACCCCCGACTCGATGGTCTATGCCACGTATTCACAGGGCTACCGCCCAGGCGGCTTCAACCGCTCGTCGGGCTACGTCGCACCGAGTGCGACGGAAGTGGATGCCAACGGCAAGGCTGTATATCAGTTCATCAAGCCGCTGACTGTGTCACCTGACTACCTCACCAACAAAGAAATCGGCTTCAAGACCGAGTTCATGAACCATCGCATTCAGTTGAATGGTTCAGCGTATGAGGAAACTTGGAAGGGCGTGCAGCTTGCGCTCTTTAACCCAGCGCTCTTTGGTAACACGACCTTCGGTGTGAACGGTGCTGACTACCGCGTGAAGGGTTTTGAACTGCAGTTGACGGCTCGTGTCACGCAGGGCCTCACCTTGACGGGTTCAGGCTCATGGAACCAGAGTGAGCAGATCACCTCGCCAAATCTTGTCAACAACAACCCAGCCAGCAAGGACTTTGGTCAGCCGATCACGGAAGAAATCGGACCGAACGGTCAGGTCACTCAGATCGTCAACACCTTTGGCGTGGCGGGCGTACCAACCGCGTTCTCACCACCGTTGCAGTTCAACCTGCGCGCGCGCTACGACTGGGAGATCGGCGACTACGCCGCGTTCTGGCAGTTGGGCGGCAATCATGTGGGCCATTCGTACAGCAACTCGAACACGGACACGAGCCTTGATGGCGCCGCGAACGAAGCGCTGGGCATTCCTGTCACCACGACCACGTGGCGCTTTGAGATGCCAGCCTACTCGACCTACGACGCCGCGCTGGGCGTTGGTAAGGACGCTTGGATGGTACAGATCTACGGCCAGAACCTGACCAACGTGAATGTCTCGGTGTACACGGGCACGCCGCAGTTCATCGAAACGGAAGTGCCGCTACGTCCGCGCGTCTTGGGTCTGAAGCTGAATGTGAAGTTCTAAGACCATCGACCGCACCGGCCACGCCTCAAGGTGGCCGGATTGCAGTAGACTTAAAGGCGGGCAGCGATGCCCGCCTTTTTTTTGGACGTTTCTCATGCAAACCCTGGCCTCCAGACAACCATCGCCCATCGAACGTGAGATCGGGCGCCTACAAGCGAGCCTGCAAGCAGGTCGCTTTGATGAAGCACGTGTCGGGGCAGAGGCAATTCTTGCGATCCACCCCCATAACCGCGATGCCTTGTATGTGTTTGCGGTCAGCCTACGCTACCTCAACACAATCACTGATGCCCTAACGGCGCTCGAGCGTCTCGAGCGCGCTCACCCCAACTTTAGTCGCCTATATCAAGAGCGCGGCCATTGTTATATTGCGCTGAAGGATGCCAGCCGCGCGGTTGATGCCTTCATCCAAGCGGTGAATCTCAACCCGGCACTACCGGCAAGTTGGAACAAGCTCACCACGCTCCACCAGATGCTCGGACAAACAGAGAATGCGCGCCTCGCCGCCCAGCATGTGGCGACACTCTCGCGGCTACCACCCGAGATCGTGACGGCGACAGGCTTGTATTCAGATGGTGATTTTGCGATTGCAGAAGCCATTGCTAGGCGCTATCTGCTAGAACACGGCGATCATGTCGAAGCCATGCGTTTGCTCGCGCGCATTGGGCTTGCACTCGATGTACTGGACGATGGCGAGATATTGCTCGAGGCCGTGCTAAAACTAGCTCCTGATTACACGGCCGCACGCCTGGACTATGCCACGGCACTCCTGCGGCGCCACAAGCACGCCCAAGCACGTACCGAGATGGAAACGCTGCTCGCGAGCGAGCCTGAAAATCGCACCTACCTAATGACCTATGCGAGCGTGCTCGTCGGCTTAGGGGAACACGATCAGGCTCTGGCTATCTATCAACGATTGCTTAACGACATCCAACCGCCAGCAAGCAAAGACGGGCAAACAACAGATAAGTACCATCCATTCCGGGAAGAGGCATTGCTACACCTATCGGTCGCACACTGCTTAAAGACGCTGGGCCGCCAGGCAGAAGCGGTGGAAGCCTATCGGGCCGCAGCGACCGCCCGCGCAGACTTCGGCGATGCCTACTGGAGCCTCGCTAACTTAAAAACCTATACCTTTGATGAAAGTGAAATCGTTCGCATGCGCGCGTCAGAGGCCGCAGCCACCACGCAGCTCACTGATCGGTATCACTTGTGCTTTGCGCTCGGCAAGTGCCTTGAGGACACGGGCGACTATGCCGAGTCGTTCCAATTTTACGACCGCGGTAATGCGCTTAAACGCTCGGAACATGCTTATGACGTCAGCATCATTGAGCGCAATACACGCGCCCAAATTGAGGTCTGTAGGCCAGCTCTTTTTAAGCGCCTCGCGCACGCGGGCGCACCCGCAGCAGATCCCATATTTATCGTGGGCTTGCCGCGCTCCGGCTCAACACTCCTTGAGCAGATCCTCGCCTCGCACTCACAAGTGGATGGCACGGCAGAACTTGCCGATATACAGCGTATTGTGCTTGAGCTGCAGGGTCGGCAGATGGAAGCGGATGATCTGCGTTATCCGGCAGTCCTTGCAGACATTGCGCCCGAGGAGCTGCTGCGTTTTGGCAATCAGTATTTAAACGATACCCGCGCATACCGGACTGGTAAGCCGTACTTCATTGACAAGATGCCGAATAATTTTCGGCATGTAGGCCTTATTCACCTCATTCTACCCAACGCCAAGATTATTGATGCGCGCCGTGATCCGGTGGCCTGTTGCTTTAGTAACTTTAAGCAGTTATTCGCGTCGGGCCAAGAATTTACCTACAGCATTGATGACATTGCGCGCTATTACCGCACCTATGTCGAACTGATGGCGCACTGGGATCAGGTACTGCCTGGGCGCGTGCTCAGAGTTCAGCATGAAGATGTGGTCAATGATTTGGAAGGCAACGTCCGGCGCATCTTGGACTACTGCGGCTTGCCGTTCGAACAAGGCTGCCTTGAGTTTCATAAAACGAAGCGCAGTATTCGCACCGCAAGCTCTGAGCAAGTCCGCCAACCCATTTTTCGGGACAGCCTTGACCAATGGCAGCATTTTGAGCCTTGGCTTGGGCCATTGAAAGCAGCCCTTGGGGATCTAGTCACGCGTTAAGCTAAGCGCGCATCCAAATTCTGTCTCGATCACACATTCTTGCACGGATCACAGTGGCTCTCACGCAATGACCACCCAAAGATCAGACTCTGCAGCTGCAGCCCCAACGAAATCTCCTATCGAACACGGGGTGTTACACGCGCGCGAGTGTTTAGGGCAGCAGCGCTATGCCGAGGCGCTAGATATCACTGAGACGCTACTGCCGCAGGTGCCAGAAAATCGCGATCTTTTGTATATGGCTGCGGTCAGTCAGCGCTGCCTGGGGCGTGTCGCTGATGCACTCAACACCCTGCTCAGACTAGAAAGCGCGCACCCAAACTATGGGCGGACGTATCAGGAGCGCGGCCACTGCTATCGCACGGTGGGCGAGAATGACACGGCCATTGAATGCTACAGCCAAGCGGTGATGCGTAACCCCACCCTGCACGCCAGCTGGAGTGGCCTTGCCGATCTAGAGCGTGCTCGTGGCAAAAATACTGAGGCGCAGATTGCGGCGAACCATGTTGCGATGATTGCCAAGTTACCGCGGGAAGTAGCCTATGCCACCAATGAGTTTCATGAAGGGGATGTCGCGACTGCTGAGCATGTGATCCGTACGTTTTTGCAAAAAAATGGCAATCACATTGAAGCCATGCGCTTACTTGCCCAGATCGGCATCAAACACGATGTGCTGGATGATGCGGAGTTCTTACTCGAGAGCATTTTGGTGTTCTCACCTGACTACCACGCAGTACGTCTTGAATACGCAACCGTCCTCAGTAAACGTCACAAGTACGCGCGTGCATTAGACGAGTGTCAGCGACTCTTAAAAACCGAGCCCGCACACCGCGGCTATCGAGCAGCGCACGCCAATGCCTTGGTCGGCATGGGTCGGCACGAAGAGGCGCTCGTCGTGTATCAAAAGATGGTGGCTGAGGCGCCGAATGCCCCGGACCTGCATTTATCGGTCGCCCATGCCCAAAAAACGCTAGGCCAGCAAGAGAAAGCGATCGCCTCCTACCGCGCGGCAGCCAGGGTCTACCCGGGCTTTGGCGACGCCTACTGGAGTCTTGCGAATCTTAAAACGTACCGCTTTAGCGATGCGCAGATGGCCACCATGCGCGAGCACGAGGCCGACCCTTCAGGGCGCTTGGTTGATCGCTATCACTTGTGCTTTGCGCTCGGTAAAGCGCTCGAAGATCGCCAACAGTATGCCGAGTCCTTTGCGTTTTATGAGCGCGGCAATGCGCTCAAATTAACTGAAGTGCGCTATCAGGCGAGCTTTGTGGAGCACTTAGTCGATCGTCAGCTCGCGCTGGCCTCACGTGATTTTTTTGATGCCCGCCAACACATGGGCATCAAAAATCCAGACCCGATCTTCATCGTCGGCCTGCCGCGCGCAGGTTCGACCTTGCTTGAGCAGATCCTCGCCTCACACTCGCAGGTGGAAGGCACCATGGAACTTGCCGATATTCCACGGCTCGTGCATCAGCTACAGGATCGTCATCAAAATGATGCCAATCCTCGCTACCCCGGCATCCTTGCGGAATTAACCCCTGAGCACTACGCTGCTTTTGGCGAGAAGTATCTAAAAGACACGAGGGTGTTCCGAACGGACAAGCCTTTCTTTATAGACAAGATGCCCAATAATTTTCGGCACATTGGCCTCATTCATTTGATGTTACCTAATGCCAAAATCATTGATGCGCGCCGCGATCCCATGGCCTGCTGCTTTAGTAACTTCAAACAGCTCTTTGCCTCAGGCCAAGAATTCACCTACAGCTTGTCCGACATTGGACGGTACTACCGCGACTATGTGCGCCTCATGCAGCACTGGGACACAGTCCTGCCACACACAGTGCTCCGCGTACAGCACGAGGACGTGGTCAATGATTTGGACGGCAGCGTGCGCCGTATCCTGGAGCACTGCGGGTTGCCCTTCGAAAGTGCCTGCCTTGAGTTTCACAAAAATGAACGCAGCGTACGCACCGCGAGTTCCGAACAGGTCCGCCAGCCCATCTACCGGGAAGGCCTGGACCAATGGCGGCATTTTGAGCCCTGGCTTGGGCCCCTCCGAGTCGCCTTAGGCCCGCTCGCTGTCTAAGATGACACGATCCGGCGGTGGTGCACGGGCGCGACACGCGGGGCTACGTGCCACATCGTGTCTTTTCCATGCTTTAGTGTTCTTTTAACCCCACAGTTGTCATATAGTCGCCATAACGCCGCAATCGTGCGGTGATTTTTTGAACTGCCTCGAGGATGCCCCCTATGCTCAGCAATCGTAAGCTCACCTCCGCCATCGTCACCATTTTGAGCATGCAAGCGGCAGGCACCCATGTGGCGCATGCGGCGTCTGGGTCCTCCGGCCTCGACGAGATTGCAGACATTGTAGTGACGGCGCAGCGCCGTTCAGAGAGTATTCAGAACGTCCCAATCACCATGCAAGCGCTCACGGCCGAGACGTTGCAGAACCTGCAGATCGAGACCTTCGATGATTTTGTCAAATACGTACCGAACGTCACGGTCTCAAGCGTTGGCCCCGCCCAAGGCCAGATCTACATGCGGGGACTCGCGACCACTGGCATCTCCGGCCAGTCAGGCGGCACGAACGGCAGCTTTCCCAACGTGGCTGTGTATCTGGACGATCAATCAGGCCAGCTACCTGGTCGCAACTTAGATATCTATGCGGCTGATCTTGAGCGCATTGAGGTCCTGGAAGGGCCGCAAGGCACGCTCTTTGGCGCTGGCGCACAAGCGGGCGTGGTGCGCTACATCACTAACAAGCCAAAGATTAACGTGACGGAAGGGGCAGTCAATGCCGGCTACGCCATCACCTCCCACGGCGCGCCTAGCGTCAACGGGGATGTCACGATCAATCTGCCGCTGATCACTGACAAGCTTGCCGCACGCCTCGTGATTTACAACGACTCGCGTGGCGGTTACATCAATAACGTGCCGAGCACCTTTACGCGCCAGAATGTCGATGCCGGTATCGTCAATTATTTTGGCGGCGTGGTGCCACCGAACAGCCAGTCGCTGTCCAATAACAACATTGCGGGCAACGCGATCAACCCCGTCACGTACAAAGGCCTGCGGGCCTCGGCGTTGTACGCTATCAACTCCGACTGGAACCTGCTGCTAGCACAGTCCTATCAGGACATGCGCGCCGATGGCGTGTTCTCCGTCATGCCCTACTCATCCACTGGCGCACTATTACCCGATCTGTCGGTCGAGATGTACAACCCCTCGTACGACATCGATAAATTCAGCGACACATCGTGGACCTTGAATGGCCGCATCGGTGCACTCAAGCTCGTGTACACCGGTGGCTACCTCACCCGCAAAATTGATCAGGTGCAGGACTACACCAACTACACTCGCGGACCGTTGGGTGATTACTATAACTGCCGCCTCGCTGGCACCAATGGTGCGAGCGATCCAGGACAGTGCTTCTCCCCAAGCGGCATCTGGCACGATACACAGTCAGATACGCACCAGAGCCACGAGCTACGCTTAAGCACACCAGATGATTGGCGGGTGCGCGCCATTGGTGGCGTGTTCTGGGAAGACTTCGTCATTCATGACACTGGTAACTGGACCTACACCGATGCGCAGGCAGGCTTTGGTGTCCCGATCCAACCGCCAGCAGTGGCGGGCGTGAATGACCCGAGCCCGCGCGCGCTGGGCGTTGGCTTCTTAAACGACATCACGCGCGGCTACAAGCAAAAGGCGGTCTTCGGTTCGGTGGACTTCGACATCATCCCGAAAAAACTCACCCTCACGTTGGGAACTCGCTGGTTCTCGACCGACAACTACGAGCGCGGCGCTGACCAGTTTGCCTACGGCTCGTGCCGGTATACGGCAACCTCGCCTGGCGAAACCTGCAAAGGCGGCGCCACGAATCTCAATGCCATCGTCAACAGCGACGGCAGCGTGGGGCTGCAAAAGACCTACTCGGGCTTTAAGAGCCGTGCGAATTTAAGCTACAAGCTCACCGACGATGCCATGGTGTACTACACCTGGTCGCAGGGCTTTAGGCCCGGCGGCTTTAACCGCGGCCAAGGCGTGATACCAGCGACTTCACCCTATGCGGGCCTCTGGAACCAGCCGTACACCTACTCACCAGATACGCTGGTCAACTCAGAACTCGGCTGGAAGACGCAGTGGCTCGATCACCGCCTGCAGTTCAACGGCGCGATCTATCAGGAAAAATGGACCAACGTTCAGATCAGTATTTTTAATCCGAACTTGTTTGGAAATTTAACCTTCAGCACCAATGGCCCGAACTACCAGGTCAAGGGGATTGAGTCGGAAGTGATTTTCCGCGTTGTGCGCGGCCTCACGGTAACCGCATCGGCCTCTTGGAACAGCGGTGAGCTGAATAACAGCCCGGCCCTCATTGGCAACGATGGCAAACCCATCGCCGCCAATTTGCAGCCCTTTGGTGCCACGGGTAGCCCACTCGCCATGTCGCCACCGATTCAGGGCAACCTGCGGTTGCGTTATGAATTTGCGTTAGGTGACTACGAAGCGTTCTGGCAGCTTGCAGGACTCCATCAGGGACACTCCTACTCGAGCACCGATCGGGTTTCTAACGACTACCAAGGCAACTCGATCGCCTATGAAAATCCTGCCTACTCCTCGTTTGATGTGGCAGCGGGTGTGTCTAAAGATCACTGGGGTGCCCAGATTTATGGCAGCAACATCAGTGATACGCGGGCGTTCTTGTACTCAAACTTCAATCAGCAGATCAAGATGACCACGGTCAATCGACCACGCACTATGGGACTGAAGTTCAGCTACAAGTTCTAAGTCTTGGTGTAAAGCCTAGAAATAAACACGGGGCGTAAGCCCCGTTTTTATTGTGCTTGTCACGGCCCGTCGTGAGACACGTGACACCTGACGCCCTTAAGTTGAGCTCGCGCACCGCTTACCTGCAGACGCGCGAGGCCCACGCTGAGAGACAACGTAACGGGCAAAGCCCGCCGATCAGGCAGGCTTACCTGTCATATCCAAGTGCAAGGCAGTATCCGTATACGGGAACTTGGCGATGTATTCTTCATTGAGCTCAACCCCAAGTCCTGGGTCTGTGGGCGGAATGATGTAGCCCTCCTCCCAACGAATCGGCTTTTTTAAGATCGCGGCATGAAAGCCATCCCAGCGCTCAATACTTTCTTGAATCAAGAAATTCGGACTGCAGGTGGCGAGTTGCACGTTCGCCGCCCCCACAATGGGCCCGCAGTACAAATGCGGCGCGATCTGCACGTGATAGACCTCGGCCATGCTGGCGATTTTCTTCGCCTCCAGAATGCCACCCACCCGACCTAAATTCATTTGCAAGATAGCGGCGGAGCCTGCATTCAGCAAGCGCGCAAAATCATACTTGGTTGTCAAACGCTCACCGGTCGCAATCGGAATGCTTGTACCGCGTGCGACTTTCGCCATTTCCTCGGGCGCATCGGGCGGGACCGGCTCTTCAAACCAAAGCGGGTCGTATTTTTCCAAACGCCGCGCCAAACGAATAGCGCCAGCCGCCGTCATCTGTCCGTGCGTCCCAAACAAGAGATCCGCTTTATTGCCCACCGCCTCGCGCAATTGCTTACAAAAGCGCTCGGATAGCGCCAGTGCGTCCAATGACAACTGACGCCCATCAAATGCCGTGTAAGGGCCTGCCGGGTCAAACTTGATGGCTGTAAAGCCTTGCTTGACGAGCTCCACGGCCCGCGTCGCTGACAAGTCCGGATCCTGATACACATCCACTGTGTCACCGGGACGTGCGTAGATGTACGTGTAGGAGCGCAAGCGCTCGTGCACCTTGCCGCCTAACAAGTTATAGACCGGCTGATTGGCTTCCTTGCCAATGATGTCCCAGCACGCCATCTCAAGCGCACTCATGACACCCATCAACGTCAAATCCGGATGCTGGGTAAAGCCGGCCGAATACACGCGCCGCCACATGTGCTCAATACGGTGCGGATCCTCGCCCTGCATATAGCGGGCAAAGGTGTCCTCAATCATTTGCGCGACGAGGTGCGGTGCAAAGGGCACGCAGTAAGCCTCGCCCACGCCCGATACGCCACTATCTGTGGTGAGCTTCACGAACACAAAATACCGGCCGCCGTAATGCGGCGGCGGGTTGCCCACAACAAAGGTCTTAATGTCTTTGAGTTTCATGACAATCCTTTAGGCGGCATAGAAGCCGTTGATGGCTTTGACCTCGAGGAACTCGATCAAGCCGTGCTTGCCCCACTCGCGACCGTTGCCCGATTGCTTAAAGCCACCAAAAGGCGTCTCATAATCTTGGGACGCGCCATTTAAGTACACGCTACCAGCACGCAAGCGCCGCGCCACAGTGCGCGCTTTGTCCATATCCCCACTTTGCACGTAAGCTGCAAGCCCGTAGGGCGTGTCATTGGCAATAGCAATCGCCTCATCCAGCGTCTTAAACGGAATGATGACGAGCACCGGCCCGAAGATCTCTTCACGCGCGATCGTCATCTGGTTATTCACGTCAGCAAAAATGGTGGGCTTGACGTAATAGCCGGTTTCAAAGCCAGCGGGCTTACCCAGTCCGCCGATGAGCACACGCGCGCCTTCCTTGATACCGATCTCGATCAGCTTTTGGATTTTGTCGAACTGCAACTTCGACACCACAGGGCCTAAGTGATTACCAGGCTGCGTGGGATCGCCCACCTTCACCTTGCTGGCAACGGCAGTCGCAATCTCAAGCACGCGCTCGTACACCGACTCTTCCACCAGCATGCGCGTGGGCGCATTGCACGATTGTCCGGTGTTGTTAAAGCAATGCAGCACACTGCGCTTGACGCAGGATTCCAGATTCGCATCAGCAAACACGATATTGGCGGACTTGCCGCCTAACTCTTGCGAGACGCGCTTGACCGTGTCAGCAGCGGCTTTGGCGACACTCACGCCCGCGCGGGTTGAACCCGTGAATGACACCATATCCACCAACGGATGCGCACTTAAAGCCGCTCCCACGATGGGGCCCGTGCCGTGGACCATATTAAAGACACCCGCCGGAAACCCTGCTTCATCAATAAACTCAGCAAATAGCTGCGCCGACAGCGGACTTTGCTCGCTGGCTTTGAGGACCACAGTGCAACCGGCCACCAGGGCGGGTGCAATCTTGGCCACCAATTGATTGATGGGCCAGTTCCACGGCGTGATCAGGCCACACACACCGATCGCTTCACGCACCACGTTGGCCGCTTTACCGGTGCGCTCTTCCCACTCCATGTGCTTCGCTGCATCAATGGTGGTTTGAATATGGCCAGGACCACAGGCAGCTTGTGAGCTATTTGACAAATCATAAGGCGCGCCCATCTCAGTGCTGATGGCGCTCACCATCTCAGCGTAGCGGCGCTCAAAAATCGTCTTGACCTTCGCCACGAGCGCAATGCGCTCAGCCAACGGCAGCGCCGAATAGGCAGGAAACGCGTGACTCGCTGCCTCAACGGCCAAGTTCACATCGGCTTCCGAACCCATGCTGAGCTCAGCCACCACGCGCTCTGTTGCCGGATTAATCACGGCGAAGGGGGCAGAAGCAACCATGGAGGGGACAAAGCGGCCATTGATGTAATGATTCAGACGATTCACGGGGACACTTCCTGTTCAATATAAAGTTAGTAACACTGCTCACCGCGCGAGTGCGCGCGACGATTTCAAAACATTCACTTGAGCGTTCGAGCCAAGTCTTTAATCACGGTGGAAGCCGTTTTCACACAGGCGAAAGGCAGCAAGCCGTGCAATAACGCAGCCACTGCACCAAACAGCATTTTAAGGGAAATCCCCCAGGCACGGATCAAATGCTGAACATATCCGACTTTAGCTTCACGCAAGTGAGCAAACATCGTTTTTAACCTGTCCTTTAATTTCTCTTACCAGTCCAGCCCACCACTGCCACCATTGGGCTTTTGAGACACCGCACCTAGTGTGTCGGTTCCAAAAAGAGATTGAGATCCCGCGCCACCACCGCGGGCGCCTCCCAAAACGCGTTGTGGCCATAGGAGGGATACACGATGACTTGGGCTTTAGGCAGCGCACGGCGCAAGGAATCCCGATCCGCGCTACCAAAGATGGGGTCTTTAGCACCCCACATCAAGAGCGTGGGCGCTGTCAGGCGCGGTAGCGTACTTTGTAGATCAAGGCCCGTGACCCCCTGATCCAGAATCGCAAGCCAGACCTTGACTGGAATCTGCGCTGCATCGCGCCGTTCCCGGCGCAAAAAGTCTGGATCCACTGGCGTGGGGGATGCGTACCACTCGATCATAAACGGCGACTCCGGATCAATCGGATCGTTAAGCGTCTGGATTGGTCCCCGAAAATCAAGTGGCGCGGGATCCGTCTTTTTGCGCGCAGCGCGTTTCTCGGCCTCACTCGGCCCACCGGTTGATGAAATCAGCACGACTTTATGCACGCGCTCCGGCCAGTACTCGGCAATGGTCTGGGCAATAATGCTGCCTAACGAATGACCAACGACATCAGCGGACTGAATATGAAGCGCATCCAGCAAGAGCTTGATGTCGTAAGCGAAATCCACGCGTGCATAGCAACACTCGGGCTTCGCAGACGCGCCATGACCACGAATGTCCACCACGATCAAACGAAAACGTGGATTCAAATACGGGATGAGTGGCACCCAGTCGCGCGCATTATCCGTGTAACCGTGGATGAGCACCACGGGCTGCCCCTCAGGGTTGCCCATCTCAACGACACCGAGCGTCATGCCATTGGGCAGCGGAATGGCTTTTTTCAAGGCATCCCAAGTATCAAGATTAATCGCTTGCCCCGTTGGGACCGCGCTCTGACCGGTACTCGCCTGCACGCTGATCGAGAGCAGGCACACAAGCACAGACAGCATCGCTGTGCGCCACGAGACACGACTCAACCATTGCATCGCGATGACTCCACTCAACTAGGAGATGGCGCGCCGACCTTGACCCCGGTGGCGCGTTCCTGATCGGCGACCAACGAACGCGCCGACCAGAAATAATGAAACGTCGCCCACAGGCCCGTGGGCACGAGGCACAACATAGCAAGGCGCAAGGACTCACCGGTCGCCACGTGATGCGGCGCAAAGGAATCGCTTAAGAACCCCACAAGTTGCGGCGCGATGATCAAATTACCCACGTTGGCGACGAATAAAGTGGCCGCACAGAACTGACCGCGCATCCGCGGCTCTGCCAAATTAAGTAGCAAGCCAAAGCACGGACCAATATAAAAATAAATCGCTGGGATAAACACCCAGAACAAGGGCGTGATCACTTTTAAATCATGCGACATATAGATAAAGAACGATGCGATCGTCCCGATACCCACCCACGTGCCCATGAGCCACACGATACGCCGAGGATCCATCATGGACTTGCGCGTGAGCAACCACCCGGTAAACACCGTTGCAGCGGAACCGCCGTACAGATGAATATTGGCAGTCACATCACCTGCTTGACCGGACGTGAGATCGTAATTGCGCATCAAAAATGCAGGCGTCCACCACATCAAGCCCCAACCCCACAGCGCCGTGAGGGCACTCGCTAGCATCACGTGCACAGCAGAACGCTGGGTCCACAAGTAGCGCATGGACTCCACAAACGATGGCGTGGTCTCACCGATCTGTTTGGCATCTAAGCGGCCGCGCTTGGGTTCTTTGACAGTAAAATAAATCAGCACACCCACAAACAGCCCAGGTGCGCCCAACCATAAAAAGGCGGCTCGCCAACCCATGCTATCGGCAATGTGACCTGCGATGGACGCCGCTGCCCAAGCACCGATGGGCGCACCGAGCGAAAAAATGGTGGAAGCCATCGGCCGATGCGAGACCGGGAAGTAATCGGAAATAATGGAATTCGCACCAGGCGTGCCACCGGCCTCACCCACGCCCACACCGATGCGGGACAGGAGTAGCTGCCAGTAGTTCGCGGCGAGCCCACAAAACACGGTCATCACCGACCAGGCCACCAGACACACACTGATGATGTTGCGGCGATTGTTCTTATCGATCAGATAGGAGAGTGGAAAGCCCATCACGACATAAAAGAGCGCCAACGACACACCGGTCAAAAAGCCTATACCGCTGTCGGTCAGGTGCAGTTCCAACCGAATGGGCTCCAAAACAGTTGAGATCATGTACCGATCGGTAATACTCAAGGTGTACACCAAGCACATCATGAACAGCACATACCAACGCGTCAGTGCCGCGGGCGGATTGCGCTCATCGGAGGGCGAGTGCTGCCGAGTCATGGACGTCCTTTGGTTCACCGTGGTCGATCCCCCACAAAGCGGCATCTTGGCACACAGCACGGCGCTTGTGCGGGGTGTAGGCTGGCCAATGTAAAGGGAAGCTTTCCGTCAGGGCACTATTTTTGACTTGCGTACCCACAAACCCCCCGATACCCTGCTCACATCGGGTTAGTTCGTGCCGATGATGCAACTAATCCACTGATTTATAACGTTTTTTTTAAAAACAACTACCACGTACGAGGCCTCAAGTGAACAACGCACGGATCGGATTTATCGGTTTAGGCAATGTGGGCAGCAAACTCGCGGGCAATTTGCTACACCACGGGATTGACCTGACGGTATTGGACCTAAATACCGAGCTCGTGGCGGAGTTTGTAAAAAAGGGCGCCAAAGCTGCCACCTCACCCAAAGATCTGACGGAGAAGACGGATATCGTCATCACCTGCCTACCCTCACCAGCCGCCTCGGCCGATGTCATGGAGCGAGCCGATGGCATTCTCGCCGGCATGAGCGCGGGCAAAATCTGGATCGAGATGAGCACAACCGATGCGGAAGAAATTCAGCGCCTCGCCCCCAAAGTGGAAGCCAAAGGCGGCACCGCGATGGAGTGCCCAGTGTCGGGCGGCTGCCACCGCGCCGCCACCGGCAATATCGCCATCTTTGCGGGCGGCCCACGCGCCTCGTTTGAGAAGGTGCTGCCGACGCTGTCCATCCTCGGGCGCGAGATTTTGCACACAGGTCCACTGGGCACCGCCTCGAAACTAAAAGTCATGACCAACTATCTGTGCACCGTGCATTTGGTGGCGCTGGCCGAAGCGCTATCGACCTGCAAGGTGTTGGGACTGGACATGAACACCACCTATGAGGCGATCCGGATTTCCTCGGGTAACTCATTCGTGCACGAAACAGAGTCGCAAGTGATTTTGAATGGCAGCCGCGACA
Organism: uncultured Pseudomonadota bacterium; assembly: GCA_903832085.1. Classification (GTDB taxonomy): domain Bacteria; phylum Pseudomonadota; class Gammaproteobacteria; order Steroidobacterales; family Steroidobacteraceae; genus CAIKZZ01. The sequence goes on from CAIKZZ010000032.1 coordinate 40,528, forward strand.
TTAACTTCACGATGGATCTCGTGATCAAGGATGTGGGCTTGTTTGACTCGCTCGCTAAAGCGCACCAGGTGCCGCTGGAGCTATCGCCACTGATCTTAAATATTTTCAAAGACGGGCAACGCCGCTACGGTCCACGGGAGTTTTCACCCAACATCATTCGACGCCTCGAAGACGCCTGCAATATCAAAGTATTGGGAGTGGGCTTTCCAGCCGAGATGAGCGACTCACAGCCAAAGGTCCCAGGCTACGAAGTCGTGCCTAAAAATCGCGCTGTGCACTAAAGGCCTTGGGACGACGCGGCGCGGGCAAGTCCTGCGCTGCGTCGTCTATCCAATTCGTATTGTGGTACTGCCGACGGGGACTCCCAACACAGACCTCAGCCACTCTAGTGGTAGCCCGCACACGCCTTCACGACGTAATCAATAAACGCGCTCACACGCCGGTTGTCACGCTTTTCCTGCCGGCAAATGAGACCCCAACCACCAGGGCATTGCACCGAATGGCTGACTGGCTGCACCAGGCGTCCAAGGCGCAGGTCCTCCTCCACAAAAGGACCATTCACGAGCACCGCCGCACGACCCTCTAAGACAATTTCGAGCGCCACTGCCAAGGTGTCCACGACGATGCGCGGATGCGCGGTGTAATCAACCTGAGCCGATTCAAACCAGATATCCCAATTTCGCGCCTCGGTATAAATACTGACCAAGGGCAGCGCTAGTAAGTCTTTAGGCGTTGGGTGGCTGCCGAGCGTCGCACGCAAGGCCGGCGTACAGACCGGAAACAACCGATAATCAAACAGCGGCGTCCAATGAAATCCGGGGCCTGGCGGGTTCTCGGCATACACCAAACCCACATCGGCGAGTGACTCGTCAAAGTCCCACTCGAACGAGCAGGTACTCAGCAGCAGATTAATCTCCGGATACTGCTGCGTGAAGCTAGGAATGCGCCGCGCCAACCAGCGCACCGAGGCTGTCACATAGGTCTGCACGCGCAGCGGCTGATCGACACGCGCCCGACGCACGGTTTCAGCGCCTTCAATCAGTAATTCCAAGGCCTTGCGCACGTAAGGGTACAAGAGCTCGCCCTCGGCGCTGGGTGCAATTTTGCGGCCTTCCCTCGAAAAGAGCGCCACCCCTAAATCCGCTTCCAGCAACTGCAACTGGTGGCTGATCGCCGGATGCGTCACACACAGTTCGTCCGCTGCCTCCCGGACACTTTGACGACGGGTGGTGACTTCAAAGCCTTTGAGAGCATTGAGTGGCGGCAATTTACGCAAATCTATTTTATTTGACACTCAACACCTGCAACGACTGGACTCCAACAAACGGGGACTGGGGAGTATCATAGGACGCGATCACAAGCGCGTAAGCGTAGCAGGCTGTGCGCCGAATGCCAGCCTCAAGGACAACCAAGAGGCGACAGCCCAGAGACTATTGCCATGACCACACAAACTGAATTTGACTACATCATCGTGGGTGCCGGCTCGGCAGGCTGCGTACTCGCCAATCGCTTAAGTGCATCGGGCGCGCACCGCGTGCTACTGCTAGAAGCCGGCGGCTCGGATCGCAGCCCGTGGATTCAGGTGCCCATCGGCTACGGCAAAACCTTCACCGATCCTCGTTACAACTGGATGTATAACGTCGCTCCCGACCCAGGACTCGGTGGTCGCACCGGCTATTGGCCGCGCGGCAAAGTCTTAGGTGGCTCTAGCTCCATTAATGCGATGGTCTTTATCCGCGGAGCGCAGGCTGATTTTAATGACTGGGAACGCGCCGGCAATCCAGGCTGGGGTTGGAACGATGTACTCCCGTACTTTAAAAAATCTGAAACCCACTTTTTAGGTGAAACCGCTTACCACGGTGGCCAAGGACCCGTCTACGTCTCAGACCCAACCGCCAAAGTCCATACACTGTGTCACCGTTTCCTCGACACCTGCACGCACTTAGGGATTCCGCCAAATGCCGATTTTAATGGCGAGACGCTGTATGGCGCTGGCATCTGGCCACTGAACATCAAAAACGGACTGCGCGAGTCCACGGCCAACTGTTACCTGCGTCCAGCCATGGCACGGCGCAATTTAACGGTGCGGACCCACGCACACGCGACCCGCATTGTATTTGCAGAGCGCCGTGCCGTTGGCATCGAGTATCTAGAAGGGACCACTCGCCACAGCGCGCGCGCAACACGCGAAGTGATTCTCTCGGCAGGGGCTGTGAATTCACCCCAGTTGCTGCAACTGTCTGGTGTCGGTGACCCCACACGACTTGCCGAATTTAATTTGCCACTCACTCACGATCTGCCTGCCGTAGGACAAGGACTCCAAGATCATGTCGCTGTGTCCTACTACTATAAGTCCCGAATCCCGACCTTAAATAACGAGCTGTATCCCTTGTGGGGCAAAGTCTGGGCGGGTATGCGTTATGTGTTTAACCGCTCAGGACCCTTGTCACTCAGCGTCAACCAAGCGGGTGCGTTCTTAAAAAGCCGTCCAGGTCTGGATGCCCCCAACATGCAGATTTATTTTAATCCGTTAAGTTACACCAACACCTCGCTCAAGCGGCGGCTGTTGAGTCCGGATCCGTATGCTGCGTTTTTGATGTCCTTCAACACCTGCCGACCGACCAGTCGCGGCAGTATTACCATTCAATCGGCTGATCCACTCGCAGCTCCACTCATTCAGCCCAATGTCCTATCCACACCCGAGGACATCGCAGATGTGCAGGAAGGCGCACGCCTGTTACGCACCTTGACTGCAGCTCGGCCACTTTCGGACATCGTCGAGTCAGAATACACGCCAGGCCCCGCCTGCCAATCGGAAGCACAAATCTTGGAAGACTTTAGAGCGCGCGCGGGCACCGTGTATCACGCCTCTTGCACCTGCGCGATGGGCGCTGATCCTGCGACCTCGGTAGTCAACGCCCGCTTACAAGTGCATGGTCTTGAAGCCTTACGGGTGGTCGATGCGTCCGTGTTCCCTTACGTGACCTCCGGCAACACCAACGCGCCCACCATGATGGTGGCCGAACGGGCCGCTGATCTGATCTTGAACAACCACGAATACAGCACAGCACACCCATGACCCAGCAAGGCACTGCAACGGTTCGGTTTCGGCAAATGAAAGACGGCACTCAAGCCGACTACCAGCTGCTCGAGCACGCGGAAACCGCCTATGTGCAGGCACTGCCTGATCGCGTGCTGGCAGCGCTCAAAAAATTAGAGTCTGAGTCGCTGCAGGGCTATCCCGTGAATCGCTATCAGCATTCACTACAAACCGCCACGCGAGCACTGCGGGATAGCGCTGACATTGAACTACTTGTGGCAGCATTGCTGCACGATATAGGCGACGATTTGGCACCACACAGCCATGCGGATGTGGCGGCTGCTATCTTAAAGCCTTATGTACGACCAGAAGTGACTTGGATCGTGGCACAGCACGGACTTTTCCAGAGCTACTATTTTGCACACCACTTAGGCAAAGACCGTCACGGTCGTGACCGCTACCGCGATCATCCGTGGTTTAACGCCTGTGCTGATTTTTGCGAACGCTGGGATCAGGCCTCATTTGATCCTGATTACCCCACCGAGCCGCTGGCCACTTTTGAGCCGTGGGTGCGCGAGGTGCTCACGCGCCCAGCGTTTGATCCGCGCTTTACCGGCGATCAAACAGCGTCAGTTCAGGACCCGACAAAGCCTTAAGCCGCTGGCTGAGTATGCTTATCTGCGCGGCGTGCCATGACAGCGGCAATCAGCACACACGCCCCCACTGCGGCAATGATTAGTGTTGCGAGTGCATTCACATCCGGACTGACTCCCAATTTCACCTTCGCATAAATAATCATCGGCAAGGTACTTGCCCGTGGGCCCGATACAAAAGTTGAGATCACCAGATCATCCAGTGACAAGGTAAAACTCAGCAGCCAACTCGACACCAGTGCGGGGCGAATAATCGGCAAGGTTATATCCCAGAATGCCTCCAGCGGTCTTGCCCCTAAATCCATCGCCGCATCCTCAAGCGCGACATCGGCGCTTTGCAGACGCGCCTGCACGGTAATAGCTACATACGCGGTACAAAACGCCACGTGCGATAGCACGATGGTCAACATACCGCGGTGTGGCCAACCGAATAGTTGCAGCATCGACACAAACAGCAGTAATTGCGTGATGCCGGTAATAATCTCTGGCATCACGAGCGGCGCATGCACCATGCCCGTCAACAGCAAGCGACCACGAAAGCGCGCAAAGCGCACTAAGGCGATGGCAGCGAGCGTGCCGAGCACTAGCGCGAGAGTTGAGGCAATGACGGCGATTAGTAAGGATAAGCGGGCAGCATGCAGAATCTGCGTGTTGTGGGCTAACGCCACATACCAATTGGTGGAAAACCCACCCCACACGCTTGCTAGTGCCGAGGCGTTGAATGAATACGCAATGAGGACCAGCATTGGTATATACAAAAAAGCAACGCCGATACCGAATACCGTCATCAGAAAAGGTGACACGCGCCTAGTCATCTTCAGTGTTCCAGCTGCTTGATGCGCGCGTGCTGATACAGCGCCAGAGGGCCGGCGAGGACCACCAAAAAGGCTACCGACACGGCAGCCGCAACCGGCCAGTCGTGGTTGCTAAAAAACTCATCCCACAACACGCGCCCAATCATCAGGTTATCCGGCCCACCGAGGAGCGCTGGAATCACGTACTCACCAATCGCGGGGATAAAAACCAACATCGAGCCTGCGATCACGCCAGGCATCGATAGCGGCAAGGTCACATCGACAAAGGCGCGCCAGGGTCTACTGCCCAAATCCGATGCCGCCTCAAGCAGCGTCATGTCGAGCTTTTCTAAAGTGGCATACAGCGGTAAAACCATAAAAGGCAAATACGAATACACGATTCCTAAGTACACCGCGAGCGTTGTGCGCATGATCTTCAGTGGCTGATCAATCACGTGCAGCCACAACAGTACGGTGTTAAGTAAGCCGTTGTCCCGAATCACTCCCTCAAGCGCATAGACCCGCAGCAAGAAGGACGTCCAAAACGGCAGAATGATGATTAAGAGCAAAATGCTTTGGGTGGATTTTTTGGCACGTGCCATCGCGTACGCCATGGGATAACCCAGCGCCAAACACGCCAAGGTCGCAAAAAACGCCGTCTTCAACGAATACAAATACGAGATCGCATAGACCCCGTCGGTCAAAAGATAACGATAGTTTTTAAGGTGCAAGACCAAATGCCCGCCGCCCCCCACCACCGTCTGCCACAGCGCACTAAAAGGCGGGATGGACAGACTTGCTTCAGAGAAGCTGATCTTGAGGGCAAAGACGAACGGGATTAGAAAAAACACTGCCAGAAACACCAGTGGCGGCGCCACAATCAGCCCGCGTCCGGCCCACATCGCGGCTTTAAGCCAAAAAGGTGCCGCCCGTACCCCATCGACGGGAATCTCACCCCGCGAGGCGGCGGGCAGGTTATTCTTCTTGTCGATCGCGGTGTGGGTGCTCACGCGCCGAAGTGTCCTTGTCAGCAGGCAAAGGGCATACAACGAGTCTGCACCAGAGTCGTACAATCCGAAAGGCCATCCCTGCACAAAACGCTATCCCATGACCGAGCCTTTAGATCTACCTGCCGATCTGCTGACAGCCGAATCCACCGGTCAGCGGCCGCGTGCGGCGCATGCTCGCCAGCGCCAGCACCTGATCGATGCTTGCATCTCGGCACTGCACGTACACGGGCCCTCAAATACCACGGTTGAAAAGGTCGTGGCCATCGCCGGCATGTCACCCGGGATTGTGCGTTTTTACTTTGCCTCCAAAGCCGCCATGCTGGTGGCATCCTTGGAGCACTTATCACGCGAGTTTGAGGAGCAACTGCTGCTGCCGGTGGCAGCACTGAAGCACACGCCAGTACTCGCTCTCACCCGTTTGGTGGAACTGTACTTAGGACCTGAGCTCGCCAGTACCCGCAAAGTGTCGGTGTGGTACTCGTTCTGGGGAGAAGCAAGCTCGCGTCAAGAGTATTACGACATCTGCGGCAAGCGCGATGCGCGCTTTGAAGCACTGGTCGGCGAACTCATTAAGGCGCTGATTGTGGATACACGTAGCGTCCATCTGGATGCCGATGGGATTGCGCTCGGATTCATTGGCGTGCTTGAGATCCTCTGGCAAGGTTACGCATTTCAGTCAGAGCAAGCCATTGATCGCGCGGCCGCTAAGCGCCGCTGTATGGCCTATTTAAATTCGGTTTTTCCAGATCAGTTCGGGTTAAGCGCACGCAGTCAGGCGACTCACAGCGCTTTACCCGCGAGCGCCTACAGCAACGCCGCACTCTTTGCACTTGAGCGCAGCGAGTTATATGCACATGCTAGTCACTGTGTGGGACTTAACTCTGACATTCCATCAGCAGGCGATTACTTGACGCTTGATGCGCCAATGACGCGCGCACTCGTACTACGCGATGCCAATGGCGCGCTGCATGCCTATGCCAATCACTGCGCAGTGCGCCCCCATGCACTCGTGACAGCACGACACGGCAAGCTCACGGATCACACGTTGCTCTGCCCCAGCCACGGGCACGCCCATACTCTTGCAACCGATCCGAGGCTACCAAACGCCACCGTTTTACGACCCCTGATGCTCAACGTGGTGGGCGGTCTACTCTTGGTGAGCAGCAGTGAGCAAGCCCCGCCACTGGCTGGAGCCGCACTCGCGGCAGCATCACGCGAGTGGACTTTGCTGCCGGCGATTCCTGATGTTGAGATTGCAGCTGACTGGAAAGTGCTGGTCGAAGGCTGGCTGGCAAACGATGAGTGGAGCGCAGACCCTAGGTCTGCAATGGCCGCGATGACAGTCAATACTGTGCTGGATTCGACTAGCAGCCGCATGCAATTGAGATCTTTCAGTGCCAAACGGCGCGAGTCGCTCGTCAAGCACCTAGAGCCTTCCGAGACATACTGCAGTTTTATCGCACCCAATCAGCTCATTGAACTCATGCCAGCGGGCTTGAGTATCACGCAACTGCTGCCCGTGGCACCGGGTCGATGCCGCGTACGGACGTGGCTCTACCGGCCCACCACACCCACCCGCTATGATCGGGCACTCGCGTATCTCAACCGTCGCCTGCAAAGGCAGCAACTGGCCCACGATGGGGCACTTGCTGAGTCCATCCAACAAGGACTGGAGGCCGGACTCGGCGCAGCAAGTGCTTACTCACGATCAAGCGCCCCATTGATGGCATTTCACCATATGATTAGTACCCTCATCACCGGCAGCCGCCGCCCTTTTGGAGAGACCCCATGACCACCCTCAGCACCAAAGACTGGCACGGCCGCGCCGCTGCACTGACCTACCCCACCGGACACTACATTGATGGCGCGCACGTCCCCAGCACTGGCAAGCGCTTTACGGTGACAAACCCTGCGACCAACCAACCCTTGTGCGAAGTCGCCGCGGGTGGTGCGCAGGAAATTGATCTCGCAGTGGCCTCTGGCAAGCGGGCTTTTCGTTCAGGATCTTGGCGGCGTATGGCGCCACGTGACCGCCTCGCGGTGTTGTCACGCTTTGCGCAATTAATTGAGAAAAATGCCGAGCGCTTCGCGCTGCTTGACACGCTGTGCATGGGTAAGCCTATCAACGACATGCTCTGCATCGACATCCCACAAGCGGTCCTGACCTTCACCTACTTTGCGGAACTGTCGGACAAGATCGACGGTTCAGTCACCGCCACCGCCTCGGATGCCTTTCATTACATCCTGCGTGAGCCACTCGGCGTCGTGGGCTGCATCGTGCCGTGGAACTATCCGCTACTGATGGCTTCCTGGAAAATCGCTCCCGCTCTTGCTGCGGGTAACTCAGTGGTGTTAAAGCCCGCCGAACAATCCCCACTATCAGCGCTCTTGATGGCGGAGCTCTTTGTAGAGGCAGGCGCGCCAGCGGGCGTCCTTAACGTCGTCAATGGCATGGGCGAGTCTGCGGGAGCGGCGCTTGCGCTGCACACTGATGTGGCCAAGATTGCGTTTACCGGATCCACCGAAATTGGCAAGCTGATGCTGACCTATGCGGGTCAGTCCAACATGAAGCGCGTGAGTCTTGAGTGTGGCGGTAAATCGCCGCAGATTTTCTTAGGCGATGTGGGTGATTTGGATCGTGCGGTGACCTATGCGATCAACGGCATCTTTGGCAACATGGGTGAGGTCTGCAATGCAGGCTCACGGCTACTCATCGATCAATCCATCGTGGAGGAGTTCGTGGCGCGCTTTGTCGCCAAAGGCAAAACCGCGTTTGTGGCGGGTGATCCACTGGATCCTGCCACCAACTTAGGCCCCCTCGTCACTGCCTCGCATCGTGCGCGTGTGCTCGACTACATCGGCACCGGTAAGCGGGAGGGTGCGCGCCTTGAGTTCGGCGGCGATGCGCCAGCACTGCCTGGCAGCTATGTGAATCCGACGTTGTTTTCGGGTGTCACCAACCAGATGGCCATTGCGCGCGAGGAAATCTTTGGACCCGTGGCATCGGCCATTGCAGTCAATGGCATCGACGAGGCGATCGCGATCGCAAACGACTCGATCTATGGCCTTGCGGCATCTGTCTGGACGCAAGACTTAAGCACTGCACACAAGGCCGTTCGGGATCTAGAGGCGGGCGTGATCTGGGTCAATTGCTTTGATCATGGCGACATGACGCAGCCCTTCGGCGGCTACAAGCAATCGGGTCATGGTCGCGACAAATGCTTAGAAAGCTTACTTGGCTACACGCAGACAAAATCCGCTTGGATCCACTTAGGCTAGTAAGACTACAGACTTCTAAGGGCTACTCAAGGCACTTAAGGTCGCGACAGTTCCGCCTTCAACCATGCGTGTAGGCGGAACACGTCGTACTCTTCTGGCATGAGCATGCCGGCGTGATGCACGCGGGCATGCAGACCTGCTTGATTTAATTCGCACACGGCTGCGTCCTCCGTCATCACTTGCTCGGAGAACGCCCACACGTTTGCGATATCTACCGCTGGGTCTGCCAACGTGGCTCGCGGAAACAACCACTCGATCTCAAGTTCGGTGGTCTCAGGTCCTAGTGGCAGCAAACGGGTAGAGCGCACGTGATCCACATGTGCCACCAGATAATGCGACGGCAGACTCGTCATGTAGTGATAACCGATGCGCCGCTCCTCCGAAGTCAACTCCGCAAACTCGTGCCCCAAGGACTGTCCATCCACGCTCCACGTCGCGGCCCCAGCACGCAAACCCCCTTTATATAAGGGCTCCGTCGTCGCGGTATGCGTAGCCCAGTTTGGATCATCGCGTTCTTCCATGATGCCGCGCTTGTAGATCGGTACGAGCTGACTTAACGCTGGGTGTACAGACGGGCAATGCAGGCACTCGTTGTAATTTTCCCAAAAGATTTTCCAATTACAGCGCAGGATTTTTTTCGTGCGATGTCCAACAATAAGATCCTCTAATGGCCAGTGCTGCAGGGTCTGCGCATTGCCATTAAAATGATTTGCCACCGCACCTTTCACATGGCTTAGATTTGCGTACACGAAGCCGCGCCACTCGGTTAGCGCAATGGGATACAGCGCTGTGTGCTCCATATCGATGTAATGCTCGCGTCCCGAACTCGGGATGCGCGCCAACTCACCGCTCAAGCGATAGCTCCAAGCATGATACGGGCACGTAATCGATTTATTGGCGAACGTTCCTGAAGGCTCACTACACAAGAGTGCGCCACGGTGCCGGCAGGTGTTGTAGTAAGCACGTAGTGCGCCGTGGCTGTCGCGCACCACCAAGATGGGCTGCGTGCCAAGCGTATAGGTGCGAAAGGAGCCGTTGTCGGGCCAACTCGATGCCCGCCCCAGATACACCCAGTTGCGATACCAGATCGCGTTCAGCTCCTGCTGATACTGAGCCTCATCAAAATACCAGCTTGCCGGCAGACTCGGCTCCGGGGATTTAAGACCCGTAAACGCGCCACTGGTTGGATCTTGCGCCACGCCTTAACCGACAGTGCGCTCAACGAAGGATTGAGGCGCGCAAGGCTCACGTGTCTCAGGGATTTTCTCACGCAATAAATCGTGAAAGCGTAGCAGCCAACGCTCGATCGAGGACAATGGTCCTGGCGTATAGGATGGCGACTCAAGGCCCCGCTGTACCCGCTCACACAGCCAACGGTCTTCCTTGTTCACTTCGTTGTTGATGCGACTGCCCAAGCGACGCAAGACATGCATCTCGCGCCGCGCGTCGGGCAGCCCAAAAATCGCATAGCGGGTCACGCACTTACCTGGTCCACGCGGGAGCACTTGAAAAAAATCCATCTGCTCAGGGTAGACATCAATCCCAATGTTGGGGAGCATGCTGTAAAAGCGCCAGCAGCGCTGATGATCCTTTGGCAAATGATCCACCAAACCCGGCAGCAAGGTCTGGTAGTAGCGCTCGCTCCAACGCGACGAGGGCTGCTCACGGATCCAACTCGTGCCGCGCGCAACGAGTCCTGCGCCCCGCTGATCCAGATAATCGGGCGTGAACATCCGATTCAATCCCGGGTGTCCAATGGGCACGTGATAGGACTCAAGATAATTGTCGATGGCGATTTTCCAGTCAACCGGCCACTCATCTTCCATAATTGGCGTGAGCGGCACCAGTTCCTCAAAGCGGTAGGGCGCCAGTTCCTCAGCAAAAGGTGCCCAACCATCGGCCACCGATTGAGCGGGTTTGCTCGGCGTTGTGCAAACGAACACAAAGCCTAGGTAAATTTCCGTGTGCACTGACTTTAAGCCGTTGGCGCTTTTATCAAAATCCACAAAGGTGTCGCGACTCGGCACGCCGATGAGCGCGCCATCAAGTCCATAGGACCAGCCGTGATACGGGCACACCATCGGCCCCGCGCAATGGCCGGCGCCGTCAAGCAAGCGCGCGCCGCGGTGACGACAGACGTTGTGATGGGCGCGTATATGACCTTCGCGATCGCGCACCACAAGAATGCTGTCGGCGCCCAACTCAAGCGTGATGTAATCGCCAGGCTTTGGGATCGAACTCGTGTGGCAGGCAATCTGCCAACTCGGCCGCAATATCCGCTCAAGCTCCAAGCGCGTGAGCGTCGCGTGGTTATAGACCCACGCGGGCAAGGCTATAGGGCCGGCAGTCACCCCAGGACTACCCGAAGGCGAGGCTTTGAACTGGTTCGGCGCGGTTGCCATCGCTGTCTCAATTTGTGTGTTTATACAATAAGACAATGTACTCGCGACGCTATAGAGAGGCAAGTCGTTCGTGTAATACAGAAATAATTAAACTATATAAATCAACGTTTTATATAAATACATGGGCCTTTTTATCGACGAAGAGTAGCCCTTTCAAGGGGGCTTTATAAGCTATTTTTATATACCCATATAAATTTTTGTGACGGGCTAAAGTGCAAGTGCTAGCCTTTTAGCTTGCCGCCATACCGGCCGGCTCGGGACCTGTCATGCCACGCGACCTCACCAAAAGCCATCAACAGTGGCAAAAAGCTGTCACCAAACTCCCGCTCGGGGTGGCCTCCAATTTTCGCTACTGGGGCGAGGAGCGCACCATCTACGTCAAGCACGGCCGTGGCGCACGATTGACGGATATCGACGACAACGTGTACGTGGACTACCGCCTCGGCTACGGGCCTGCGATCTTAGGCTACGCCCACCCCGAGGTGGATGCCGCCGCGCATGAGGGCATGAGCGTGGGTGGCGTCTTTGCGCTATCCACCGAACGCGAGTACACGGTCGCAGCACAGATCTCCAAAATGGTGCCGGCAGCGGAGCTGGTGCGCTTTTCTAACTCGGGCACCGAAGCGGTCATGGCGGGTTTGCGCCTCGCACGCGCGTACACCCAGCGCGATGATTACATCATTCTGGAAGGCAGCTACCACGGGCTCTTTGATGCGGCCATGTGGTACACCCCGATGGAAGAATGGAGCCAGCGAGGCGAGCCGGAAGTGCGCCCCTATAGCGAGGGAATTCCACTCGGCGTTAGGGGCTTTGCACATTTTGTGCAAGCGAATGATGCCAACCAACTCGAAGACACCTTCAAGCGCACGGCCGGTAAAATTGCCTGTTTGCTGCTCGAGCCAATTATGGGCAACTGTCTAGGCATTGCGGCGGAACCTGAGTACTTAAAGGCCGCACGCGCACTGTGCGACAAGTACGGCACGGTGCTGCTCATTGATGAGGTAAAAACCGGCTTTCGCGTCGCCCGCGGCGGCGTGCAGGAGCTGTATGGCATCAAAGCGGATCTATGCACGTTTGCCAAGGCCGTGGCCAATGGCTATCCGATCTCCGTACTCGCCGGCCGCGAAGACATCATGCGTAAGCTCGGTCGTGGGGTGGCCCATGGCGGCACCTACACCGCCCACTCGGTCTCGCTCGCAGCAGCCGAGGCTTGCCTGCGCATCTTAGATGAAACCGATGCCTTGAGCCGCATTGCGAGCTACGGCACACGCCTAGCCCTGGGCATGAGCACGATTTTGGATGCGCGCGGCATCCCGCACAGCTTTGTCGGCCATCCGTCCATGATGGGCCTGTATTTTGGCGCCGAGCCGCCACGCAATTACCGCACCTGGAAAGGCAGTGACTATGCTTTTTACGATGCCATGGCTCAGGTACTGCACGATGAGGGCGTGCTGTGCGAGCCGGACTCGCGCGAACCGTGGTTTATCTCAGCGGCACATGACGAGAGCTGTCTCGGCGACACCCTGCGTGGTTTTGAGGTCGCCGTGGACATGACCCTCGCCGCCCGCGGCCAGGGCACAGGCGCGGCTTAAGCGCAGAGTATTCGCGGTGGGCCCCGAGGTCAGTTAGCATCAAGCCATCCCCCATCCCCGTGGGCACTTGAGGAGCGCGTGATCGCAACCACACCACCCTCGCTGAACCCGCAGCCTTGGACCGACCCACAGGCTGTTCCCCAAGTGGAACTGCGCAGTCTCACCAAAGACTACGAGGGCGTGGTTGCTGTGCGCGAGGTGACGCTATCCATTTACAAGGGTGAGATCTTTAGCATTGTGGGCGCTTCGGGCTGTGGCAAGACCACACTCTTACGCATGCTGGCGGGCTTTGTGGAGCCCTCGTCGGGGCAGATTTTATTGGAAGGCGTCGATGTCAGCGCCATGCCGCCCTATGAGCGTCCCGTGAACATGATGTTCCAGTCCTATGCACTCTTTCCACACATGACGGTGGCGGAAAACGTCGGCTATGGCTTGCGGCGCTTACACCTTGATCAAGCGACACGCAGCAAGCGGATCGAGGAGGCGCTCGAGATGGTACAGCTTGGGGCTCTACAAAAGCGCAAACCACATCAGCTCTCCGGTGGTCAGCGTCAGCGCGTGGCGCTTGCCCGCGCACTCATCCGCCGACCCACACTCTTGTTGCTGGACGAGCCCTTAAGTGCGCTCGATAAAAAGCTGCGCGAGAGCACGCAGTTTGAGCTGATGGATTTGCAGTACCAGCTTGGCATCACCTTTGTGGTCGTGACCCACGACCAAGACGAGGCCATGACGCTCGCGAGTCGTATCGCCGTCATGGACCGTGGTGAAGTCATCCAGGTGGGCACGCCAGCGCAAGTGTATGAGTTTCCGAAAACACGCTTTGTGGCGGACTTTTTTGGCAATGCCAACTTGTTTGAGTGCACGGTGCGTCGCACTGTCGGCGGACTCGTGCAGGTCCACTCAGCCGAACTACAAGCCGATCTATGGGTCGATGATCAGCGTGCGACCTACGCGCCAGGTCAATCGGTGTGTGTGGCGGTAAGACCTGAAAAATTGCACTTAAGCAAAGAGCCGCTGACAGTGCCGCAGGGCAACCAAGTGGCGGGTACGGTTTGGGAACTCGGCTATCTGGGCAATCGCTCCGTCTATCAGATCAAGACGCCAACGGGTAAGCTCTTAACCGCCTTTCGACAAAACGAGCGCCGCACCCTCACGTGGGCGATTGATTGGAGCGATGCGGTCTACGTGAGCTGGGCGGCTGATGCCGCAGTCATTGTGACCTAAGACAGATCCGTACAAGAAAAAGCACACATCGATAGTATGCATCACACGCGCGCCACACTCGCAGAACCAGGGCGGCCAACGAGCCGCACGCAGGGGAATGATTGATGTCAAAGAAAATCAGCGGACAGATCCTAAACGCCCGACCATCATGGCGCTTGCCACGCGTGCCATACGGCGTGCTCGCTGGGTGCACGGCAAGCTTGAGTCTGATGAGCGTGAGCGCGCTCGGCGCTGACAACACCGGTGTGCTGCAAGATATTGTGGTCACCGCCACGCGTCATGAAGCGAGTTTGAGCACCGTGCCTATCAGCGTGAGCGCCATGAGCCAGGAAATGCTGGATCAAAAAGGCATCAAGGACTTTCAGGACGTGGTGCGCTTTACCCCGGGCGTGACGATCGACAACACCGGAACCAATGCGATTTCGATCCGTGGCATCTCCTCCTCTGGTGGCAGCGGCACCACCGGCTTGTATGTCGATTACACGCCCATCCAGATGCGGGCGCTAGGCTATAACCCCGATGACACCTTGCCAAAAACATTTGATTTAGATCGCATTGAAGTACTACGCGGTCCGCAGGGCACGCTCTTCGGCTCAGGTTCCGAGGGTGGCACGGTGCGCTATATCATGACGCAGCCCAGTGTCAGCACCGCATCGACCTATGCGCGCACAGAATTATCGTTCACCAAAAACGGTGATCCAAGCTATGAAGCAGGACTTGCGCACGGTGGCCCGCTCATTGATGACGTGCTCGGCTATCGCGCGAGCATCTGGTATCGCAAAGACGGTGGCTGGATCAATCGTGTCGATAGCACGAGCGGCGCACTGACGGAAAAAAACGCGAACTACGCGGACACTGTCAGCGCACGACTCGCCTTGCTGATTAAGCCCAATGAGCGCCTTCGAATCACGCCCAGCGTGACGTATCAGAATTCACGCAAGCACGATGAGTCCACCTACTGGACTGCTTACTCACAGCCGGATGCAGGCGTTTTTAATAACGCGACACCTGAACGCATGCCAGTGCCCGATGAGTACTACCTGCCGGCGCTGAAGATAGAAGCGGATATCGGTAAAACAACGTTGGTTTCGAACAGCTCCTATTACAATCGCTACGAACAAAGCGGCTATCAAGGCACCGTCTATGATTTGGGGTATTACCAAAACCAGGGCTGGCTGATCGGCCAGTGCGGATCTGCCTCCTCCAGCCAAACCACGCCGTGCTCTTGGTATCCCTTGCTTGATGGGAAAGGCACGCATTTGCCAGCCGGTTTTAGTGGGTACTCCACGCCCAACACGATGACGAATGCACAAGAGACCTGGACGCAGGAAGTGCGCCTGCAGTCGAATAACCCAGACAGCAAACTGGTCTGGACGGTAGGCGCTTTTTGGTCCGTGTCACGCGAGACGAGCACCGAGCAATTGAATGACTCGCAAATCATTCCATTTTGGCAGGCACTCTTTGGTATCAGCCCACTCGATTACTTTGGGCCGTACTACGCGTGCAATGGTCAGGGAGTAGCTGGCCAAACAACTCCCAACTGCTCGATCTATTACAACAAAAACACCGCACACGACCGTCAACTCGCGGGCTTCGGTGAAGCCTCCTATGCACTCACCGATCGCTTGAAAGTCACGCTCGGCGGTCGGATCGCCAAACTCGGCTTCAGCCTGTCACATCATGGCGACGGCCTTGAAAACTATGGCCCGAACGACGCCGCAGCCCAACAAAGTGAGACCGCATTCACTCCCAAAGTGGGCCTATCATTCCAAGCCGATCCCAGACACTTGTACTACGCGACCTACGCCAAGGGCTTTCGGCCGGGCGGCGGCAATGCGCCGCTGCCCCCCTACTGCGAGGGCGATGGCGGACTGAATCAGACCGGCTACACCACAGGCGCACCTCTGACCTACAAATCAGATACCACGCAAAGCTATGAGATCGGCAGCAAAAATAATTTCAATAACCGCGTCAAGATTGCGACCAGCCTGTACTACATCAAGTGGGCCAATATTCAGCAAAACGTCTATGTGGCCTACAACTGCGGCCTGCAGTTCACTGACAACTTAGGCTCGGCCGTGGCCAAGGGTTTTGATGTGCAAGCGGAAATGATCTTAGGCGCAGGCTTTACGCTGGATGCGGCGCTAGGCTACACCTCGGCTCGCTACGACGAGTCGACCACAGCGCCAAAGCCACTCTTGGTACAGGCGGGTGATGCCATTTCGGGTGAAGCTGCCATCAATGGTGGGCCGGGCACCAACCCCCCATGGACACTGTCTTTAGGTGCGCAGTACGATTTTGCAATACACGAAAAAGATGCATTTATTAGGGTCGATTGGGCTTACACGGCCCGCAACACCTGGTTGGCTGCGATTCAAGACCCCGCCACCGCGCAGTACACACCCAATACCTACGCGCTCTCATCGACCGCGTTTGCCTCAGTGCGCGCTGGGATTAACGTAGGCCACTGGCAGCTCGCGGCCTTTATCGACAATGCATTTAATTCGCACACGACCACGAACTACCAGCAACAGACACTGGATCCTTACAATCCCAATTATTTGGCGAATCCCTACACACCAACGTCTGTCCAGCGAAATGAGTACACATTCAGACCGCGCACGATTGGTGTAACGGTAACTATGAAGCTCTGAGCTACAGGCTGGCGCAGAAACGACGGATGCGCTGGGCCGCTTCGAGTAACTGCGCCTCATCGGTGGCATAGCAGACACGCACAAAATGTGCTGTCTGCTCGCCAAAGGCGGCTCCATCAAGCACAGACACGCCTTCAGCCTCATACAGACGGATCGCAAAGTCCCCCGCTGAAATGCCGGTGGCGCGGACATCGAGCAGCATGAACATACCCGCATCCGGCAAGACGACCTTGATTTTTGCAACCCCCTGCAAGGCCGCATAAAAGGTATCGCGGCGCGCCTGACAAAAAGCACGTGTCGCGGCCTCGGCTTGCACGCGCAACTGCACCGCCACCAATGCGGCTTCCTGTATAAATCCTGGCAAACCATAGGTCATACACAGCGCAACCATCTCAGCGTGTTGTATGAGCGCTTTCGGTCCCACCAACCAGCCACAACGCCAGCCGGTCATCGCATGGGTTTTGGATAAGCTCGCCACGGTCAAGGTCTGCTCGGGCAAACGCGCGCCGATGCTCGGTACACGTCCGTTTGGGGCAAGTCCCGCATACACCTCATCCGACACCACCCACAGTGAGTGCCGTTCGGCCAAGACAGCAATTGCCTCCACCTCGGCGTTTGTTAAAATCACGCCACTGGGATTACTTGGGGTTGCTAAAAAAATCGCGCGCGTACGCGGCGTGATAGCACGCGCCAAGGCGTCCAGATCTGGATGAAAGTGCAAACTCGCCGGCGCAGGGACTTTGACCAATGTGGCACCACCTAACTGCAAGGTCGCAGGATAGGTCGCATACATCGGATCAAAGGTAATCACCTCATCCCCGGGTGCTGAGATCAGCATCGCGGCCACACACAAACCAGCCTGTGCGCCGTTCACAAAAATCACGTTCTCATGCGTCACCGATTGTCCGGTGCGCTCACGGTGTGCGGCTGCAATCGCGGCACGCAAACTGTCGCGACCCGCACTTTCCGTGTAGTGCGTGTCATTGGCACGCAAGCGTTCGATAGCTTTATCAATTACCGGTTGCGGTGTATTCAGGTCAGGATCACCCACACTCAGAGGAATCACGTCTTTGCCGGCAGCCACATCGGCACGCGAGCGCCAATGCAAAGCCCACGGATCCGCACCCTCGTGCGCGATGCGAGAGACGAGCGGCGAGAAGGGGGGCGTCATGCGAATGCCTCTGGAATGATTTCAAGTAGCAGCACTTGCCGCTTCGCCCCAAAGGCTTTGAGTGCGTCGATTAACGCATCCGCGGAGCGGATCGTCTGATGAGCATAACCATAGGCTTTGGCAATGCAGGCAAAGTCCGGCTCGCGCACGTCCACGCCCTCTGGATCAATACCCACGGCCTCCATGGAGGTTTTGATTTCTCCATAACCGTGGTTATTCCAAATGATGACGGCGGTCCAAGCATTCACATCGCGCAGAACCGCAAACTCACCTAACGAAAACTGCAAGCCACCGTCGCCCACGAGGCACAGTACCGGTCGATCCGGGGCGGCAAGTCCCGCGCCCGTCGAGGCTGGCAGCGCATAGCCTAAGGTGCCGTAACCGGTCGCCGAATTAAACCAAGACCCAGGCGTTGCGGCATTAAACCCAAGATTACCGGCATACACGAGTTGCGTGGAATCACCCACCATGAGTGCATTAGGCAACGTATCGCGCATGCGATTGAGCAACATCACCTGGGTCTGCATCGCGCCCGACAGCTCCGCAAACGCGGCGACACATGTGGCGCTCGCGCGTTTGCTACCAGCACTGTCGGCTTGAGCCCCCACATCGGCAGCCATCAACAGGCGCAGCGTTTCAACCGCATCGCCACACAAGGATACCGTGGGAGTGACGCTGCGCGTGAGTTGCTGCGCATCCACATCAATGCGTATGAGATGATTCGGCGTCGGAAAATCGCTCACCGAATACATATCAAAATCAGTCGGCCCAAACTCTGTGCCTACGGCAAGGACCACGTCCGCCTCGTGAATCAGGCGACGCACAGACGCAAGCGAAGGACTCATCGGCACCGCGAGTGGATGCATGCAGCCGAGTAGACCACGGGCATTGGCGGTCATTACACACGGCGCATCCAGTTGTTCGATCAGCCAGGTGAGCTCAGCGACCGCGCCACGCGCACCACCACCTGCAATGACCACGGGGCGTTGTGCGGTTTTTAAAAGCGCAGCAGCAGCGGTTAGGTGCGTCGCCTCAGGGGTGCGGCGCGTGAAGATGGGACGAGGCAAATTCAAGTGACTTGCGTCGCTAGCCAATACATCAAGACCAATCTCAATATAGACCGGTCGCGGCCGATCGGATGCAAAAAGAGCAAACGCGGCTTCGAGAGCTGCGGGTAATTCATCGGCGTGATGGATCACAAAGCACAGCGCCGATACGCCGCGTGCAAGCGCCGCTTGATCTGGCAACTCGTGTAAAAACCCGCGACCGCTACCGGCTTCACCGCACTTGTTCTGACTCGACACCACCAGCATAGGGATAGAGTCGCCATAGGCCTGACCCATACTTGTTAAAATATTGGTCAGTCCTGGACCTGTGATCGTAAAACACACGCCCACTTGACCCGACAGACGCGCATACCCGTCCGCCATAAACCCAAGGCCCTGCTCGTGGCGAGCAGCGACATGGCGGATGGGACTTTGGGCAAGCCCCCGGTACAGTTCGAGGTTATGCACTCCGGGGATGCCAAACACATGGGTCACGCCCTGCGCGTGCAGCGCCTCGATCAGATATGCCCCCAGCTTCTTCATAGACCCTGCCTTGTCTGACGGTGACGCACCCACCCGGCCGGCGCGGCCGGCGCGCCCACCCCGCCGACTCGTGCGACGGTGGTGTAAATATTATAATGGAGATAATATGCCGAGATTGAACTAAAGGTAAGCCGCAATGAACCACGATGTCATGATCACCTGCGCCGTCACTGGGGATGACAGCAAAGTCACCAAAAGCCCCTACTGCGCCGTGACCCCAGCCGAAATCGCCGCCACTGCGATTGAGGCTGCCCAAGCCGGGGCCGCTATCGTTCACATCCACGTGCGCGACCCGGAAACCGCCTCCTTCAGCATGGAAACCCGCCACTACCGCGAGGTCGTGCGCCTCATTCGCGCCAGCACCACGGATGTCATTATCAACTTAACCTGCGGCATGGGCGGCTATATTGTGGCCGGCGATAACGGGCTTGCCGACACGCCGGGACCCGGTAGCGACTTTTGTAGCCAAGAAGACCGTATGCGGCACGTCATTGATCTGTGCGAGGAAGGGCTCTACCGCCCCGACATCTGCACACTCGATTGCGGCACGCTTAACTTTGGGGACGGCAATCGCGCCTATGTCTCAACGCCAAACTACTTGCGCAAGGGCGCACAGATCTGCAAAGACTTAGGTGTTAAACCGGAATTTGAGATTTTTGACACCGGCAATCTGTGGTTCGTTAAACAAATGATCAAAGAAGGCTTGGTGGACTCACCGAGCCTCATTCAGCTGTGCATGGGGATCGCGTGGGGCATGCCTGCCGACACATCACACCTGCTAGCTCTAATTAATTCCATGCCGGCTGATGCAGTGTGGAGCTCTTTTGGCATCAGCCGTATGCAGATGCCTTGGGTCGCGCAGTCTGTCTTAAACGGTGGCAACGTACGCGTCGGCCTTGAGGACAACCTGTATCTGTCCAAAGGCGTCTATGCCAGCAATGCGCAGCTTGTGACCAAAGCGCGTGGGATTATTGAAGCGTTAGGCGCCCGCGTGATTACCGCCGCGGATGTGCGCGAGCGACTCAAACTGCGTTAACACCACACCATGTCTGAACTCACTGTTTATAAGACTGCTGTATTGCCCGAATGGATTGATTACAACGGGCATCTGCGCGATGCGTACTACGTCGTCATCGGGAGCCTCGCAACCGATGGGCTGATGGACCGACTCGGTCTCGATGAGGCCTATCGCAGGCACACACAGTGCACCTTGTATTCGGTGGAACTACATATGCACTGGCTACACGAAGTCAAAGCGGCGGATCACTTGGAAGTGGATGCCCATTTACTTGCCACCGACGCAAAGCGCTTGCACGTGGGGCTTGATATCCGTGTCGTGGGCCAAACCTTAGTGGCTGCAACGGCTGAGTTCATGCTGCTGCACATCCGCCAAGGCGATACCCCGGGTACTGCACCCTTCCCCGCCGACGTTTTACAGCGCGTTGAGGCGTACAAAGCCCTTGCAGGCAATACCCCTTGGGCGGGACCTGCATCGCGCGCACTGATGCTCAAACGCGGATGACCCACGAACTGCAACGGCTGCTCAGGCCCTCGCGTATCGCGCTCATCGGCGGCGCGTGGACCGACTGGGTGGCCGCTGCTGGCCGCAGTATTGGTTACCAAGGCGAAACCTGGCGCATCCATCCAACCCGCACATCCAGCGCCGATGTGCAGTATTTTCGGTCAGTCGATGAGCTGCCGGGCTCCCCCGATGCCGCGTTCGTTGCCGCACCCGCTGCCGATGTGCCGGCAATCGCCGCCCAACTTGCGCGCAAAAAAGCAGGCGGTTTTGTGTGCTTCGCCTCTGGCTTTGACGAAACCGGCACATCGGGTGGCGCCGACTTAACACAGCAACTCGTACTCAATGCCGGTGCCGTTCCGTACACGGGACCGAACTGCTATGGGCTCGTGAACTTTTTTGATCGTGTGGCGCTTTGGCCCGACCAAGTCGTGGGACCACCACTAGAACGCGGGGTGGCCATCATCACCCAAAGCGGCACGTTGGGCCTCACCCTCATGTTCAACCACCGCTCCTTACCGATCGGTTATCTGATCACGGTCGGTAATCAAACACGCATTACGGTTGCGGATCTGATTGACACCCTGAGCGATGATCCACGCGTCACTGCATTTGGTTTGTACCTCGAGAGCGTCAAAGATGCGACGCGCTTTACCGCCGCGATCGCCAAAGCCCGCGCCGCCGGCAAACCGGTGGCGCTTGTGAAAGCCGGTCGCACGGAAGCCTCCGCGCGTACTGCCGCCACCCATACCGGTGCCATGACGGGGGCGGATGCGGTGTTTGATGCGTTTTGTCGCGATGCAGGTATCGCCCGCTGCGAAACACTCGCCACCCTCGTTGAGACTTTGAAGATTTTTCATCTAGGCGGCCCGCTGCGCGGTAGACGCATCATGGTGATCGGCGCCTCCGGGGGCGACATGGCGATGACCTCTGATGTGTCACGCAACTTAAATCTCAACTTCGCACCCGTCACTGCTGCCACCAAAAAAACGCTCACCGAGATCTTAGGTGAGCGCGTCACCATCAGTAATCCCTTTGATTTTCACACCTACATTTGGTTTGACCAACCAAAATTACGGCAGCTGTTCACGACGCTCTTCCAAGCCGATTACGACGCACTCGCCTTCATGCTCGATTGTCCGCCCGCGGATCGTGCAGACACCTCGGCCTTTGATATGCCGATTGATGAATTTATTGCGGTAGCAAAAGACTATCCGACGCGTGCCGCCATGCTCGCCTCCCTGCCTGAGACCTTGTATGAGGGAGTCCGTGGCCGCTGCTTGAGTGGCGGCGTGGTCCCAGCCCAAGGCCAGCGCGAGACGCTCGAGGCATTTGCACTTGCGGCTGACGTGGGCGAGTGCTGGCAACGTGGCACCATGCCAGACTTGATCTTAGCGCCACCTGTCAGCGGCATAGCCCATCAGTTAACTGAAGATGCTGCTAAACATGCGCTGCATGCGCATGGATTGCCCATTCCAAGTGCGCGTGTAGTCGACATCGCTGCTGCGGCCACAGCCGCGAGTGCAATCGGCTTTCCGGTGGCGATTAAAGTGGCAAGCGCGAGCATTGCCCACAAATCTGACGTCGGCGGCGTGTGTTTGAATATAAAAACACCCGAGGAAGCCACGGCCGCAGCACAGCGCTTACGCTTGCTGAGCTCTACCGTACTCGTTGAGCAGATGATTACCGACTCAGTGGCCGAGGTGCTCGTGGGCATCACGGTAGATCCGCAGTTTGGGCAAGTGCTGGTGCTCGGCACGGGCGGCGTGCTCACGGAGCTTTTACACGACAGCACGAGTCTGTTGCCACCTTTTACCGTTAAGCGCATCGAAGCGGCATTGGCAGGCCTTAAAGTCGCGCGCCTCTTGGCTGGGTTTCGTGGCAAACCGGCTGGCGACACTCCTGCTCTTATTGAAGCAGTCCTTGCGATTACGCGCTACGCCAGCGAGACGCGCCACACCTTGGTTGAATTGGATGTAAACCCTATCATCGTCAGACCCAAAGGGCTCGGCGTGGTCGCGGTGGATGCCCTCATACGTTTAACTCACGGAGACTGACATGCTCGATGGAGTCCGACTCGAACAGCGCGATGGCATTTTAGAGGTCACCCTCGATCGCCCGAAAGCTAATGCCATTGACCTTAAGATGAGCCGCCGACTCAATGACGTGTGGGGTGATTTTCAGCGTGACGCCACGCTGCGCGTCGCAATCCTCACCGGTGCGGGCGAGAAGTTCTTTTGTCCGGGCTGGGATTTAAAAGGCGCAGCCGACGGCGAGCCCACAGATTCTGACTGGGGCGTGGGAGGCTTTGGTGGCCTTAACTATCCACGCAATTTGGACAAGCCCATCATTGCAGCCGTGAACGGCATCGCCTGTGGGGGTGGCTTTGAACTGGTACTGGGCTGTGATCTCATTGTGATGGAAGAGCAAGCGCGCTTTGCCTTGCCCGAGATCAAAGTCGGCGTGGTCCCGGATGCTGCTGGCATTAAATTGCGACGCCGCATTCCGTATCACATCGCGGTTGAGATGCTCATGCTGGGTCGTTGGATGGACTCCACCGAGGCGAAGCATTGGGGCTTGTGTAACTACGTCGTTCCTAAAGGGCAGGCTGTGACTAAGGCGCGTGAAGTCGCCAAGATGCTTGCCGACGGTCCGCCACTTCTATTCCCGGCCTTAAAGCAATTACTCAAGCACACCGAAATGGTGGCCGAAAATCCGGCGTTTGAAGTGCATGACGCCCTTGCTGCCGTACAAAAAGTCGCGCGCTCCGAGGATCTGCTGGAAGGCGCGCGTGCCTTTGCCGAAAAACGCGCGCCCGTCTGGAAAGGCCGCTGAGTGAGCACTCGCTTCACGCGTGCGATCTTACGAACGCCTGGTGAGAGCTATGCGATGGGCATTACGAGCGCAGGCCTTGGTGCGCCTAATCTTGCGCTTGCGCGCCTACAGCATGCGGCGTACGCCGAGGCACTCATAGGCTGCGGGCTACACATCACTGTGTTGCCGCCGGACGAGGCGCATCCGGATGGCTGTTTTGTGGAAGACACTGCCATATTAAACGCCAAAGCCGCCATCGTAACGCGCCCAGGCGCCGTCAGTCGGCGCGATGAAACACACGTCCTTGCTCCAGTGCTGAAAGGTTTTTTTGACGAGCTACGCACCATTGCGGCGCCGGGCACTGTGGACGGCGGCGATATCTGTCAGTGTGAGGAGCATTTTTTAATTGGTATCTCGGCGCGCACCAACCCAGAAGGCGCCGAGCAACTCAGCCAATTTCTGCAGGATCTTGGTTACACCAGTAGCTTCATTGATATCCGCGCCTGCAAAACGCTACTCCACCTTAAAACAGGCATCAGTTATTTAGGCAAAGGCCGACTTGTGGTCTCGGGTGATCTACCCAAAGGCACAGACCTCGGCGCGCTGATTCCGGTCCACGTAGCACCGAATGATGCTTATGCCGCCAACTGCGTGGCCATCAATGATCGTGTGTTAGTCGCCGCGGGCTATCCGCGCTTCACTGCACAGCTCACGTCACTCGGCTATGATCCCTTACCGCTTGCCATGACAGAGTTTCAGAAAATGGACGGCGGACTTAGCTGCTTGAGCTTGCGGTTTTAAGACCCATAGCACGCTCGCGCCACAACTGTGAGGCAGCTGTATCTTGAATCGGCGTATCTTGCTCGAGCAATTCGGCGAGCGCCTGCATTGCTGGCACACTGCCTGCATCCGCTGCACGCAGGAGCCAGACCCGTGCGCGCTCAAGGTCAGGTGGCGCATTGGCGCCATCGCGATACAAGCAGCCAAGCGCAAAGGCTGCATCTGGCATGCCTTGCTCAGCTGCTAATTCATACAAGGAAACGGCGCGCGCGAGATCTTGACGCACATGCGTGCCAGTCGCGTACGCAAACCCTAAGTGCAAGGCGGCCGGCGCGTGCCCACGCGCAACGAGTTGCTGGTGTTTCGCGATCCCGTCGGCAGGCTCCCCACCAATCCCGCGTAGATCAAGCATGCTTAAGTGCAAGAGCGCCTCCGAATCGTCTGCCTCAGCTGCGCGCAGCCAATATTCGCGGGCACGCTCAAGGTTCACAGGGACGCCTAAACCCTCGGCATACATAAACCCGAGTCGCTCAAAGGCGGCCACCACCTGTTGCTCGGCTGCTAGCTGAAACCACCCAAGCGCCTCACGCGCATTGGACGGCACACCGATGCCCTCTAGCGCAAACACGCCCATCAAATACTGCGCCTCTCCATCGCCTTCATCAGCGGCTGCTCGGCACACCGTTGCCGCCGAATACCGATCCACTTCCGGCAACTCAAGCAAGAGACGCGCCAACGAGACGTTCGCCTTCGTCACCCCTTTAGCCGCTGCGCGGCGTAACCAAGTCTCGGCACGCACCAAGTCCGCGCGCCCACCCGCGCCGCTGCGATACACCTCACCGAGTCGGTACATCGCGTGGGGCTCACCCGCGCGTGCCGCCGCCGCGAGTAATTTTAATATCTGCGACCAATCGCGCGTGGCCGCAGGCGCTTCCAACAACACCAATGCCAGCGGCAAACGTGCCGCCGCGACGCTCTGATCGACCGCACGCACAAGCCAAGGTATCGATTGCTCTATCGCGCCAAAGACCCCGTAGTGGCCGGCATAGAGCAAGCCGAGCGCATATGAGCCCATGGGGTCTGACACATCGGCAGCGGCCTTAAACCAACGCTCGGCTTCAGGCAATGATTGTAGGATGCCCTCGCCTGCCGCGTACTGGTGCCCAAGACGCACCTTCGCTCCCACATCACCCGCTGCGGCAGCTTGGCGGTTCCAGTGCGCCGCCTGCGCGTGATCCGCTGCCACATGCAAACCGTCTACAAACATTTGACTCAACAAGGAAGAGTCAGCCGGCTGCGCGAGTCGCGCCAGCGCCCCACCGGATGCCACGCCACTGGAGTGCAGTCCGGTGAGAAAAATCTCGCCCAAACGCACTTGCGCCGAAAGTACGCCGCCAGCAGCTGCAACCTGATAGGCGCGCACGGCCGCTGGTGCGTTTTGTAAAACCCCAGTGCCGTGCTCATAGCACTGCCCTAAGTGCCACGCCGCTTGGGGCTCTGTGGCATGGAGCACTTTTAACTGCTGTACCGCCTCGGCATAGCGGCCACTGGCGAGTGCTTGGGTAGCACTTTGTACCGTGACAGGTTCGGTGCTGCCAAGGAGCGCAAGCAGCCTGCGCCGCCAACGCACCCAGCGTGACTCCAGACGAGGCGCTAAGGCCGCAGGACTCGGCGTTACCATCTTAGAACGGCTCTCGCATCGCCTCGGAACCGGTGCGCACTACGCCCTCAACCAAGTACGACAAGATACTCCGCTTACCCACCAAAATATCACCCTGCACCGTCATGCCCGGTATGAGCCGAAAATCTTTCGGCACATTGCGTAGCTTGGCGTCGGTCACTGTCACCCGCACTGCAAAATACGGCGCCATGGGCCCGCCGTTGTCATCGATCGTAAACGAGCCTTCGCTAATGGTTTTGATGCGTCCCTTGGCCGTGCCATGCTGCATGAACTGATACGCATCAAATTTAATATCGACCGGATCGCCCGCTTTAATAAACCCAATGTCGTGCGCAGCCACTTTGACATCCACCTCAAGAGCGGCATCGAGCGGCACGAGCGTAAAGAGCGGCTCGCCTGCCCCACCGGGATTTGCGCCACTACCGGCAATGGAGCCACGCGAGGCTTTACCTATTTTGAGCACAATCACATCAGCAGGCGCATTTAAGGTCACGAGCTCATTTAAGCGACTGGCTTTCTGCAAGCTCTGCTGCGTGACCTCGGCCTCGTTACGCCGGATGACCAGCTCGCTGCCTGTGTCGGACGACCAGCGCTGCACAAACGCTTCACGCTGCGCTTTCACCGACTGCAGTGTTTGACGGGCAGAGGCCAACTGATGTTCTGCATCGGACTGCAGGCGACTGACCTCCGCCACCGTATCGGTGGTCTGCATCATCTGCAGCTGCGAGACATACCCTTTATCCAACAGTGGTCCATACAGTGCCTCTAGATCCGCCGCCAACTTGCGCCGCTTGCTGTACTGCTGCAGATCCGTCTCAAACTGACTGATCTGTGCCTGCGCGCTTTTCAGCTTGGCATCAAAATCCATCAAATTAGAGCGGTACTCTGCTTGACGCTTATTCCAAATCGAGCGTTGCAACACGTGGCTGGGCTCAGAGTCTTTCACCACGTACGGCTTACCCGCAAGCTCAGCCTCCAATCGCTGTACAGCGGCTTCATCGCTGGCGAGCTTTAAGGTCAACTGATCGCGATCGGCTGCGGTAAAGGTCGAGTCCAATGTGGCGAGCACCTCGCCCTTATGGACGATGTCACCCGGCTTTACGCGGATATCCCGCACGATCCCATTATCAAACGGCGATATATACAAAAATCCCGTCAGTGGCACGATGCGACCGACACTGACCACCACCCGCTCAAGCTTAATCAGTGCAGCCATCGCAATCGACAACACAAAACCGAGCGCCATCACGTAAATCAAGATGCGCTGGTGACGTGGGCTGGTCTCGAGCACCACCGCCGCGGTCTCAGACTCAAATGCCCCCACGATCCCGCCGACCACATCCTTCGTGCGCCGCGCCGGCAGCAAGGAACGGCCTTTTTTTACAATCTCATTCATAGCGGCTCTTCCGCCCTGAGCAATCGAGGCTCATCGACGCGCCCATCGGCATGTCGATTTTGCTGAAACCACATAATTCGATAGATCTCACAGCGCGCGAGGAGTTCCTCGTGGGTGCCAAAATCATGCACCTTGCCGCGCTCGAGCACTAAAATCGCATCAGCCTCCACCAACATGGACAAACGGTGCGAGATACACAAAATCGTGCGTCCACGCGCCATGCGTCGCAGGTTGGCATTCACGATTGCTTCGCTTTCCACGTCAAGTGCGCTCGTCGCCTCATCGAGTATCAGCACTGGCGGGTCGATCAACAGTGCGCGGGCGATTGCGAGGCGCTGCCGCTGACCGCCAGACAAATTGGTGGCGCCTTCCTCCAGCATGGTGTCGTAGCCACGTGGCAGCCGCTCAATGAACTCCTCCGCTCCCGATAACTGTGCTGCCCGCACGACATCCATAAAACTCGCATCGGGCTTTGCCATCGCGATGTTCTCGCGGATCGTGCCGGAGAACAGGAAATTTTCCTGCGGCACGACACCAATGTGGGTGCGCAGATGGGTCAGGTCCATTTCGCGCAAGTCCATTCCATCAATCTTAATCATGCCCTCGTAACTGGAGTTCAGGCGCTGTAGCAGTCGCGTCAGTGTGGTCTTACCTGAGCCGCTGCGCCCCATCACACCGAGCATGGTGCCTTGGGGCACCGTGAAGGAAACACCATCCAGCGCATAAGGCGCACCAGGCGCATACCGAAACTTCACATCCTGAAAGACAACCTCACCAACCACCGGCATTTTAAGTCCATTGGTGCGCACTTCCTCGGGCGGGGTATTCATAATCGAGGCGACCTGCGAGATCGCACCGCGCACCTCTTGCAGTTCCTGCTGGAGCCGGGCGATTTGCACGAGTGGTGCGGCAAGTCGAGTCGCAAGCACTGAAAACGCGATCAGCACGCCTGGATTAATGGTCGTGGGCGAGGCAAGTACCACGTAACAACCAGCCAACAACGAGCCTGCATAAATGAAGCGCTCAAAAGGCAGCGTGAGTGCCTGCGGATAGATCGCGATCACGCCCATCGCATGCTGCTCGCGCGCTGAGTCCGCGACCCGACGGTCCCACTCCTTGCGGCGCACCCCCTCAAGCGAGAGGGATTTAATCGTCTTCATGCCATAAATGGTCTCGACCAGATAGGAGCCTTTTTTCTGCTCGGCAACAATCACCTTGCCAAACGCTCGGCCAATGGGCCCCATGAAGGCGTACACAATCAAGAAGATGATGCCCGCCAAAGCGAATACCAAAATCGATAAATGCCAATCCAGAATGATGAGCGCCGGAATGAGCCCAATGAGTGGCACTGCGTCTAAAAAGGCCCCAAACAACTGCCCCGTCAAAAAATGCCGCACCTTCCATATCTGCGTCAACCGGTTCATCGTTTTGCCGGTCGGCTCCGTCTCAAAATAATCCATCGGCAGCTTCAATAATTTATCGACCAGATAAATTTGCAGCCGCGCATCGATGCGGGTCGTGGCCACCTGCGTCAATAAACGCCGCAGATACATCAGGATTGCTTCAAAGATCAGCATGATGCCAATGGCTGTGGACAACACATTCAGCGTCGAATACGAGTGATTAACGAGCACCCGATCGATCACAATCATGGAGATGAACGCCGGCACCAAAGCAAACACCGTGCTGACCAGCGCGCTAATCCCGATATCCAAAAAGAGCTTGTTCTCGCGCAGCACCTGCGCGAGCAGCCAGCCGATACCGAAGGCCTGAGATTCATCGGCAAGGCCGTGCTGGCGCTTCAGTAACAGCACCTCCCCTTCCCACACCTCAGCGAGCTGATCTTCTTCAATGAGAGCAATGGCCTCATCCGGTGCATCGGGCTCACGCACCAAGGCGACGGTACCCTTCATGGGATCGGAGTGCACCGCCTCCAAGATCAAGGCTTTGCCATCGCGGGCACGCAAGATGGCTGGCAGCGTCTTTGCGAGCCTCGGCAACTCAGCAAAGGTTACTTGCAAACGCTGCGCCTTGAGGCCGAGCTCTTTGGCCATGGCGATTAAGGCATCAGAACCGGGCTCGCCCTCGCTCAGCACAAAGCGCCGACACAGTTGCTCGGCGGTGGTCTCGATCCCAAGGCGAGTCGCAAGATTAGCGAGCGCCGACACAGCGGTGAGCCGTGGGGCCACTGCCTCTTCGTCAAACTCCGCGAAGTCAGTCATTCAGTGTTCCTCGAGCCTTTGATGCTTGGGCTGTCATGGCCTTGGCATCAAAGGCTCACACGCTGTCATCAACGGAGTCTTAAGCGGCCTTAAGCGGATGCGCTCACCCCGAAGCCTGGAATCGTCTTGATGACCCGCCGCACATGCTCGGCCGTAATGAGGCGCGTGCACTCAAACTGCCGCGGCGTGTTGGCGTGCCGTGGGCACCACAGAAAATCCGTGTGATCAAAGCGCAACTTCGGATCGCTCCAGCAGCCATTACAGGTGTGCCAGTTAATCACTCGGTACGGATTGGTGAACTCGGTTGACGGCAACGAAAAGCCGCTGATCAACACCACTTTGGTACCTGCCGCCCAGGCAAGCCACGACAGTCCACTCGACAGTCCCACAAAAAACTCAGCATGACGCATATAACGCGCCGCTTCGGCGAGCGTGATGCCCGTCATATCTTCGGCACCGTGCGGAATATGCGTCCATACGATGCCGGTGCCGTGCACCGGTTTTTGGTCGACGCAGATCACCCGATAGCCATTTTGCTTCAAAAAGGCGATAACTTCACGCCAGCCATTGGGGTTATTCCAGTACTTAGCACCCGAGGTCGCTTGCACCGCGATGCAGACATAGCGCTCGGCAATCGGCCGCGACTCATCCGGTAAACGAAGCTTCGGCGCCTCGTCAGACGGATCCACGCCGAGTATGTAGCCTGCAGTGCGATGCAAGCCCACGTGACGAAAATCAATCGGCTGCCGATCGCAGGCGATATCGTCAAAAAAGAGGCCCATGGAATAGGTGGCATACACCTGCTCGAGCAGTTTTTGCTGCTGCGCCTCGACATGGGTCAGTAAATTTAAATTAGGGTAAGCGCCCTTCAGCAGCGGAATAATGAGCCCGGATAACGCCACCGACACTTTCGCGCCCGGGTGACGCCGCGCAAATTTGTCACAGTAGGAGAACCAGGCGAGCGTGTCGCCGAGCGTGCCGATCGGAAACTGAATGAGCACATGACGGCCCGTCAGATCGTGATCGTGCGACACCACGAGCCGCGGCGTGGTTGAACCCTCATCGATGGACCAGATCTGTATTTGGAAGCGCAAGTACCAGCGCTTGCTCGAGTTGATCTGTGCGCCCTTGTTATCGCTATGAAACAGCTCGTTACCCGAGTCGAGATCTTTCAGCATAATCCGCCAAGAGCCCGTCTCGCGTGGCGGCAGTCGCACGCGACAGCCGTCGTTAAAATCAAAGCGGATACCCTCGGGGCCCACTTGTGTTGGATCCGCCGCAGGTGGCGGATACGGATGCGCCGCACCACTCGCCGGTGGCGGCAAAGCACCCGTCCCTGAAACCGCAACCACAGGCTGCGCTTCGGCGGACGAGCCAGACGTCGCGTTCGGTGCGGCCTGTGCACTCAGCCCAGCGGCGGAGCTTGCAAGCGCGTTGTCGATCACATTCACAGACATATATTGGCCTCTCGCGGCGTCAAATCGCTGAACTCACCGTTAGCAGTTCCTTCATGAGGGCACCGTTGTCAGCGCACCCTGCAAAGGGCGAGCAGCAAGGCACTACCCTTGACGAGCTAACGGCTCGCAGCGCGCAGCGCCTGAGCAAGCAAACGGTTTGCGACGTAACGTGTAAAAACACTATAATAGCAGTCCACCCCATCGCAGTAAAACGATGCAGGCCCTGAATAGGCCTAGCGGTAGGCCCTGTGACGTTCTGATGACAGTTAGCCGACTTATGTACAATTAAGGCTCGCTAAAACGTCGGTACGCACCGTTTATCGACCGTCCTTCTCTGCCTCAAGGTCTTCCATGAAACTTCGGCTCGTCGGACAGCGCAACCAACTCGGCGGTGGGACACACTTTGGTGAACTGTGTGATGCGCTCAAAAAGATCGCTTTTTACTCAAGTCTCATCGAAGAACTTGACTGCTTCGACAAACCCGCCATGGAGGCAGCGGCCGCAGCCAGTGGCGCTCAGGACGTCACGATTTGGTTCTGGAATAGCGAGTGGATCACACGCTTTCAAGGGAACCACGTGGTTTGGGGTATTTTTGAGTCGGATCGACTGCCGCGGACGTATTGCGATTATCTTAGAGCGCATGGGAAGCGCGTCTGGGTACCGAGTCACTGGGGTCGCGATGTTCTTGTCAACAACGGCATCGCGTCATCCCTGATCGACGTCGTTCCGGAGGGCGTCAACGGCGACCGCTACCATCCGCACCTGCGCCGGGCAGTGAACCGTACAGGCCAACCGTTCCGGTTTTTGAGTGTCGGTAAGTTTGAAAAGCGCAAAGGTTACGAGGAGCTACTCGAGGGTTTTCGGCAGAGCTTTGCCAATACGAACGAGGTAGAACTGTTACTCAAGGCCGACTACTTCATCGATTTTGAAACAAAAAAAGCCGCTCTCACTGCCTTAGTCGATTCCTTGGGGCTCAAGAACGTCCGCTTATTCTGGGGTCAGTGGTCGGCCGAGCAATTACTGGCCCTCTACAACTACGCTGACGCATTCGTCTTTGCCTCCCGTGCTGAAGGCTGGGGACTGCCGGCACTGGAAGCCGCAGCCACGGGATTACCACTGGTCAGCACATATTACAGCGGCCATACCGAGTTCTTGCGCCACTGCGAACGCTCACTCATTAAAATTGCGCACCGATTAGAGCCAATCAAGGATCCCGACTTCGCAAAATATTGGCCAAGTGCGGATGGCAATTTAGGGCAATGGGCCCAACCCTCTACGACAAGTATTGCCGCAGGATTAACCCTCATGCGGCAAAACCATGAGCTTTATCGCGCAGAGGCACAAGCCAACAGCCTGCGCTTGATTGAGAAGTTCAGTTGGTCGCAAAGCGCGCACTGCGCTTTAGAGTGTTTAAGCGCGCACGGACTACTACAAACCGGTTACGCGATCCACGCCACCTAACGCAGCCGTCACGCACCCCGTACTTGCCTAGCCGCGGAGCACCCCAAGAATGGGATGCTCCGCGCACA
>CAIKZZ010000033.1 GCA_903832085.1 uncultured Pseudomonadota bacterium
ACATGCTGCTCACAAGGATCCACTGACATATCGTCTGGCACTACTTGCTGATAAGCCAAAGCACCTTGCTGCCCTAAAGCTAGCCGCCGAAAAAGCAGGCTGGGGCACACCGCTACCCAAAGGACGTGCCAGAGGCATCGCGGTACACGAATCTTTTTCCAGTGTCGTGGCTGAGGTTGCTGAAGTGTCGCTCGAGAATGGGAAACCGCGCGTGGATCGTGTGGTCGCCGCGATTCACTGCGGTACGGCCGTAAACCCCAATCTCATCGCACAGCAACTCGAAAGCGCCGTCACATACGGACTATCAGCCGCCTTACACGGACGCATCACGATCACTGATGGCCGCGTTGAGCAATCTAACTTTGATACTTATGAAGTTATGCGTATCAACACCGTACCCGTGGTGGAGGCTCATATCGTGCCATCCACTGACGCGCCAACTGGCGTGGGTGAGCCGGGTCTGCCACCACTGGCCGCCGCAGTGGCAAACGCTCTGTATGCACTGAGTGGAGTGCGCGCACGCAAACTACCGCTATCTCAGACCAACTACTTAAAGGCCTGAGGCATGCGACTGGGCTGAATCTGGGAGCGCCAGCGTGCAGCTTGCACGCCAGCGCTCCCTCAGCTTTAGTGCTGCGCCGGGATAAAGTCGTCTAGCACGGTTTTTTGCATCAGATCCGGCGGCAGCAACCCCTGTGCAAGAATGAAGTCATGAAACTTCTGCTGATCAAAGCGCGCGCCTAGAGCGGCTTCTGTCTGCTTGCGTAGCGCTAGCAGCCTTGTATAGCCATAAAAATAACTATTCGCCTGCCCCGGCGAGCGGTACGTGAAACGCTCTACCTCTTCCTTAGCAAACGCGTGACTGAGCATCACATCACTTTCTAGAATCCTGTATGCCTCCTCTGGCGTCACTTTGCCACTTTGCAATTCAGGGTCCAGAAAGGCTCGTGCGGCCCGTAACAAACGTAACTGCAGGGTGCATAGCTGGCCTTCTGCGGGCTCAAAGGGCTGCATGAGGTATTCTGAGTACAGGCCCCACCCCTCAGCGTTGGTCGAGTTAAACGCATAGAGCGCTCGCGCTAGACTGACTCCCTGCTCCACCATCGAGTCAAACTGCAACTCGTGGCCAGGCCGCGCCTCGTGTGCCGTTAAGGTCCATGCAACCGCATCGAATGTAAAGTCATCGTACTTATCATCTGCACCACCATCTGCTGCAGGAATATTCAGCGGCAACACAAACTCGCCACGCTCGCCGGTATTGTGTAAGAACGCGGGGGGGCTCATATGCGGTGCAGGTTGCTGAGCCGTCTCTGCTGCTGTTGCCACTCGAATCACCGCCGGGCGGTCCGGTAGGGTCAAAATATGATGCTCCTTTATAATGGCCTCGAGCTCCCTGAGCCGCCCATCATAGAATGGCAAAATCGCATCCCCTGTAATCTGTGCTTTTTTAAGCTCAGCTACTACTGAACGATAGTCATTTGTTTTAAGGCCTCGACGCGCCGCGATATCTGCACTTAGACTCGCCATCTGCGACTGATATTCTGCAAATGCGCTACGCGCCATACTAGCAATCTGGGTCGGCGGAAGATCAATACCGTATCCTTCTAGCGCGAGCGCGTACTGCGCGTCGGGCATCCTAAAATCTGTGCGCGCCTTCGGCAAAATGGTACTGCGAACCCAGTTGTCGTAGTCAATAAGCTCCATCTTGAGCGAAGCGTACGCAGACTCCCAGCCAGTTAATTGATATTTCCTGAAAAGGTCCTCCATACCGGTCAAGTAATTTACGTTGCGTCCAAGCTCAGTCTCTATCGCCATTTTCGACGGATAGATGACGTCTGGCTTTGCCATTTGCTCAAGCACCCGCTGTTTAAGAAGATCCGTTAATGGCTTAAAACCAGTTTCGAGACCAGCATATTTCTTAAGCCGTTCTACCGCCGCCGGGTACCTAGAGGCAACAACTTGATCATCAAGCAGCACTCGCACACCGCTAAACACAAAAGCACTCGCATTAATAAATGGAACGACATGAGCCTTGTTGTAGTCTCGCCGGCGAAATTCAAGATTAAACGCTTTCTCAAGAATTCCGATGTCTTGCAACACGTGCTTATCGGACTCTTTTGTTTTAGCTTTACTAATTCGCTGTAAAGCTTGCGTCAGCTCAGCACGCTCCGCCATTTCAGCACTCAATGTCGGCTGACTGATGCGCGTGTCGTAGCGCACTAAGCCCTCTTTTGAGGCGTTCTCTGGGGCTCGCTTAAGCTCAATGCTTAGCAATTGTTGGGTGTAGGTGTTACTCCTAGCGACCCACGCAGGTACTTTGTGCTCCTGCGCATTGGCGCTCAGGCTGCAGGCTGCACCTACACATAGCGTGGTTACGAAAATCCATACTCGCATTCGCATGTCACAATCCTCTTTAACAACGAGTTCTTACGGAGCCCCTCATCTTGCTTACCGGCCGCCTCTGATGGGCTTACCGACAGTAACGCTAGGGATTAATTAAGTCCTTCTGCCTTAAGGGCTGCCTGCACAGCTGGTCGTGCGCTGATTTTTGCGCGGTAAGCAATCAATTGCGGCCATTTAACAAGATCGACTCCTACATGGGGAGCCCAGCCGAGTACCACGTATAGGTATGCATCGGCGACGCTGAACTGGCTTAACAGATAATCACGTCCCTGTAACGCCGTCACCATGTAGTCGAATTTACGCGCTAATATCGTGCGCGCCGCTTCTTTGGCTGCGGTGTCAGCAGCCGGGTTGAACAACGGCGAAAAATTACCATGCAAGGTGCCACTGATGTAGGAGAGCCATTCCTGCAGCCGGTACCGCTCTAAAGTGCCATGGGTAGGCGCGAGGTGCGCCTCGGGCTTCAGGTCAGCAATGTACTGTAGGATCGCAGCACCTTCAGTCAACACACCTGCGCCATCATCGAGTTCAAGAGCGGGCACCTGCCCTTTAGAGGTAACTTTTAGAAAATCACCACCGCTGGCAGTTTTTTTCGTCCCAAGATCAACTGCAACCGCTTCAAAAGGCAGATTCAGTTCACGCAACGCAATATGGCTGGCAAGTGAACAGGCGCCGGATTTGTAGTAAAGCTTCATAGACTTCCTCAGCTGATAAAATGATCGGAAATACGCAATCAGCGGTACGCGCGCTGCCTTGCGCTATCGGGCTATTTTAGGTGCAGGCGCCAACTGCAGCCAGCACAAATACATATTCTTCAGCAACTTCATGATAATGCTGGAATCGACCAGACTTGCCACCATGCCCAGCATCCATATTTATGCGCAGTAACACATGATTTTCATTCTGCTGACACTGCCGCAGTTTCGCGACCCACTTGACTGGCTCCCAATATTGTACCTGGCTGTCCCAGAGTCCGGCCGTAATAAACATCGAAGGATAGGGTTGCTTGCTCACTGCATCATATGGCGAGTAGGAAAGCATGTACTGATAGATCTCAGCACTGTTCGCTGGGTTGCCCCACTCATCGTATTCATTTGTCGTCAGCGGAATCGTCTCATCGAGCATAGTCGTCACTACATCCACAAATGGCACATGAGCGACAAGCGCTTTATACAGGTGAGAAGCCATATTTGCGACAGCTCCCACCAATAAGCCACCGGCGCTACCGCCCATTGCGACCACACGTGAAGGGCTCACATAACCGGTTTCAATTAGATGCATGGTCACTGCGATAAAATCACTAAAAGTATTGCGCTTGTTCAGCAACCGGCCGCTGTCATACCAACGCCGACCCATCTCTTGCCCCCCGCGGACATGTGCGATCGCATAAACAAATCCTCGATCAAGCAGCGATAAGATGCTCGATCGAAAGGTAGGGTCTTGCGATAGACCGTAGGCTCCATAACCGTACTGATACAGGGGCGCTGTGCCATCGAGCGGAGTCGTTGTCCGCCGCACGATAGAAACAGGGATGCGCTCGCCGTCTGGCGCTTGCGCCCACAATAGCTCAGTCTGATAGTTATTCTTATCAAACCCTCCTAGAACTATCTCTTGTTTACGCAACACTTGCGTGCCGCTAGACAGGTCATAGTCATATGTGGCCCTAGGAGTCGTTAGCGATGAGTAAACATACCGCAATGTGTCACTTGCACTATCTTCGTTTTCCCCAAAAGACATCGTGTATGCGCTTTCGTCGGATTTTATGATATGGCTATCGCCACCTCTCACGGGCAATACGCGTAAGTGCCGCAAGGCGCTGGAGCGCTCTGAGACCACAATGTAGTTTTTAAAGACATCAAAGCTCGCTATATATGCATCATCCTTTGGCGCAATCAGGCATTGCCAAGTCGTGCGCTCGTGTATGTGTTCCATCGATGATGCATAGAGTGCAAAGTTTTTCGCACGCCAATTACTACGGATGATGAAGCGCCCATCCTTTTCCTCGAGATCATATTCATGATCGCGCTCGCGAGGTACTGCTAAGTGAAAAACCAAATCGGGGTCGCTTGCATCTGCGTAACGGTATTCACTTGAGACTGTGCTGTGCGCTGAGATAAATATAACGCGTTCGCTTTTGCTTTTGCTAAGCCCCATATAGAAACTCATGTCGTCTTGCTCGTACAAAAGCACGTCGCAACTGGTAGCACGACCAATAACGTGCTTCATCACACGAAACCCAAGCAAGGTCTCTGGATGTTTTGCAATATATAGCAAAGTACAGTTATCGTTAGCCCACACCAGATCCGCTTCGACATCAGTGAGCTCGTCTGCTAGGAGCTCACCGGTGACCAAATTTTTTATCCGCACCGTGTACTGACGGCGGCCTACCGTATCTTCGGACCAAGCAAGCAAGGTATTGTCGGGGCTGATTGCGAGAAAGGCGGCTTCATAAAAAGAATGCCCGACCGCAGCGATATTTGCATCCAGTAAGGTTTCGACTGGCGCATCGAGAGCTCGTTTCTGACGTACGTATACTGGATACTCGCCGCCGTCGGCGTAACGCGTGGTATACCAATAACCATTCTTGTAAACGGGCACACTGGTGTCGTCTGGTTGAATGCGCCCAATGAGTTCGGCGTACAAGCGCTCGCGCAATGGGCTTAAGCGCTGAGTAACGGCGTCAGTGTAGGCATTCTCAGCTGTTAAATGAGCAAGTATCTCGGGACTTTCCCGCGCATCGTCACGCAGCCAATAATACGGGTCCACCCGATCGCCAAATGCAGACGGCACTATATGCGGCCGAAGGCTCGCCGTTGGTGGGGCTAGTGACCGTGGCATCAACTTTTCCTGATCAGGCGCAGATGTGCACCAGCGAAGTGACGCGCAGCGTGATAGCCTTGGGCATTCATTGCTCTACGACTGATGATTTCATGCACCACGCCATTACCTTGAGTTTGCGGATTGCAACCTGCTGTTTGCTCGTCGCACTCATCATTAATCCGTTGCTTGCGGCGCCACTAAGGCACGCGGAACCAGCAGACTTTCAGTATGAGCCACTGTCTGACCGCAGTGTGGTGGACTTTGTGATTGGTGGCAACAGTGACACGTTTGAGTTTCAAACGGGAGTAAGCGGCTTTAAGGCATTCGCTCTCCCCAATGATGGCAGCCGCTATCTCGTTGACATACAAAGCTTTGTGGATGGTGGAACGGATCCAGCTAAAAGCCACGTATTTTATCCGTTGGCAGCACTACTACTTGAGGATTTTCTCGTCTCGCGGACCACAGAACTTGACAGCGCACACTTTGAGTTGCCGCTGCTAGAACATGCTGAGGCGCCTGCTTATCGCGTGACAGTGCTGCTTGATCCGTCAGAAGTTAACGAGCGCTATCTGGTTATCTACACAGCTCCACCACTTAGCAATCAAGGGCAGAGCAAGAGGCAGCGGCATTCGCGGGCCGCAACGGACCTTGCTGAGCAAGGTAAGGCAGACTTGCTAGGCGCCTCACTCTACGGACGCTTGCGAATCACTATGCGAGCCGTCGATGGCATACGCGGGAATCAGGGTCCTAAAAGCAGTGAGGCTACACGCTAGGTGCAGACTCTGACTTGCGCTGTTACGGCCTAAGCTCGTCATTTCGTGCCGCCAACTCAAGAGCGACAAGCCTACGTCGCTGCGCCGGCAGGCGCCACCATACCTCGTAAGCGATAAACATAAGTATCGCAATTGCCACCGGGATCAGCTCGAGAAGCAATCGGTATGCAAGCACTGTCGCGATCAAGATATCTTTAGGTACTGAGGGAAGCAATGTGACGATGACCGCTTCAAATACCCCAATACCTGCAGGCACGCTGCTCGCAAGCCCCGCCAAAATACTAAGTACATACACTCCAAGCAATACAAGAAATGGCGGCGCTAGCTCGTGCGGCAAGAGCACATACAAAAGCCCGGCGCCGCAGGACACTTCGATGATACCAACGGCGTACTGAAGCATAGTGAACGGTGGTCGTGGTAGCGCCAGTAAAAACCGTCCAATCATCAATGGCTGACGTCGTAGCTGGATTAAAGCTACATAGACTAAATGCATTACTAGCAGCCCGAGACCTGCGCCCCGCGCGGTGTCTGGCGTGACATGAAGAATCAGACCCGCTGGAACGCTCTGCAGAACCAGCGATAGGCCGAGCAATAATCCCAACGCCAATGGGTACGGCATGGCGATTAGTAGCGCCATCTTGCCGATTTCCAATGGCCGCATTAGGACTGCAGAATAGAGTCGATAGCGAATCGCGCCACCGGAAATGGTCCCCCATCCAATCAAATGACCGATGGAGGAAGCGAGCACCGCCCCTAACATCGCGCGTCTAGCACTGACTGCGCCAGACACTTCTCGCGATACTGCCGCTTCATAATTAGCGAGTGTGGTGTACAGCATCGCTACTAGAACCGCACCAAGCACTATCTGCCAGGCCGCAATTGCGCGAAATTGTAGCAACACGTTGGCTAGACTTAGGTGAGAAAATGTACTCAGCAATACACGCCCGGCGAGCGCGATTATCAGCAGCGCGAGGACCACCGGCAAAAAACGCTGGGTATGTTTCTTATATGACACGATGATTTATCGCACGCGCCGCTCGGAATAATTCTCCTCGACGTTGTCGCGGAAATAGCTCCACATTGAGCCCGACGTGCTCAAGCGACGCCAAACTTCACCTGACACGCCAGCGTACTCAATCAGAGATCCATTACGAAATTCAGCGCGCAAAATGCGCGTCGACTCGTCAAAACCAATGGCCACTAAATCACCGGCATTGACTCGTTTCATTTCCACTGCCGTCACCTTCTGATCACTACAAGGGGGCGCGTTCCTGTATACCGAGCTACCGGTATTAGTAACGAATGAGGTGATCGACGATCGACTAGCATGGGTTTTTCGGCAACTCGTTCGTTTACATGAAATACAACATGGCCGACAGACTTACCTTCAATAGCAAGATCCATGCTGTACTCGCCTGGAGGATCCCCAGTTGCTAGTGTCCAATAAGAACGACTGATCGCGCCATCCTCAACCAGCTCATCCCCCTGAGCGACAGCACTTTTACCGTCTTTCGCAATGTACACGTCCGGGTCAGCAGCCGAACTCGCCCAATTTTCTGATGGTGCTGGTAACTGTAGGTGCTCCTGCCAGTGAACCGTGGTTCGTGAGGTTTTTAAATCAACACTCCAGCCATACGTCTGACCATCTAGAGGCGGAATCGTGTGCGTGGCAGTAAACCGTAACGCACCATTTTCGGTATCGAATACGCCGAACTCTGCACGTTGCACCACTAAGTCTTGGGCAATACGCATCGGCAGATGAGCTGCCCTTCGCGCCTTGCCGATACTGATCGATGTATGAGGACGCGCATTTGGCCCACAGCCGCTAATAACGAGCAGAGCAATCCATGGCAGCACTCGCGCGGTAATTTGACGTAATGGGTTCGACATAGTGTGCATTATCCCTAAATCGGGTGTCGCCTGCCGACTCACAAGCGCCCAGCAGTAAAGAAAGCGGCTATTTATGAGTCGAGAACCAGGTGATTTGCAAGGCTCTCACTATTAAGTGATAACACTGTTGCGTTATAAATCCGTCATAAAGTGCGCTACGCGGAAATAACGTCGGCGG
>CAIKZZ010000034.1 GCA_903832085.1 uncultured Pseudomonadota bacterium
GACAGCGCGCTAATAGACCAAGCACATCAGCGGCACCTGCGCGCGGCGGGTCGAGTAAGACCCGATCATACCGCTGCTTTGCCCACGGGTCTCGCGCCCATGTATCGGATAGCAGGTTCGCCACTGCAAACTGAGCATTGCGAATACCATTAAGGGCGGCATTTGAGCGCGCCCGGGCGATTAACGCAGGCTCTCCCTCTAGCCCCATCACCTCGGCCGCCGTGCGCGCTAGCGGTAAGGTGAAATTACCTAAACCGCAGTATAAATCGAGTACCGAATGGCCCGCCTCAACCTGCAACAACTCAATCGCATGGCTAACCATACGGGCATTTAACTCAGCATTCACTTGTACGAAATCGAGAGGCCCAAATTCGAGGGTTACGTCAAATTCGTCCAAACGATAGCTTAAAACTGAGGCCGTCGACTGAAGCGGCACCGCGCTACTTGGACCCTTAGACTGCAGCCAGAACTCCACCCTATGCTCTGCAGCGAACTCGTTCAGGCGCTCACAATCTGCACTCGATGGCGGCGCAAGCACCCGCAGGACGAGCACGACAATCGGAGTCGCCACCGCAACTTCAATCTGAGGAATCCGATCAGCGATGCTTAAGCTCGCGATCAGCTGACCGAGCGCCTCACACAGCCCCCCGACAGGATCTGATAACACCTCGCAACGCTGAACGTCTGCTAAGAGTGCTGAATCACGCTCTCTAAAACCGATCAGTGCCCGACCCTGACGCGATAAGTTCTTAACACCCAAACGCGCCCGTCTGCGATATGCCTGAGTCGGTCCCGTCAGAGGCGCAAGCACGCTCGCTGGTGTCACGTGACCGATGCGCTCTAACTCTTGTACGAGTGCTTGCGACTTATGCGTCAACTGAACTGTGGGATCTAGATGCTGGAGCGCGCATCCACCACAGCGCCCGAAGGCGGTACACGGCGGTGTAACCCGGCCCGGCGCTGCAACGAGCACCTCGAGCAGCTGCGCCTCATCGTGGCGCTGGCGGCGACGCACGCGCCGCAAACGCACCTGTTCCCCTGGGAGCGCCCCGGCGACGAAGACAGCCTTGCCATCGATGCGCGCCACGCCACGCCCGTCATGGTCAAGATCAGTGACCCATGCTGTATGCTCGTCGGTCATCACGAGCTATCGCGCAAAGCCTTGGCCGTCAACCATGCTCATGTATGCCGCGCCTCAAGCATCAGCCGCTTCATCTCGCGCACAGCATCTTTAATGCCAACGAATAAAGCGCGTCCAACAATCGCGTAACCTATATTCAGCTCAACAATCTGCGGAATGGCCGCTATTGGCGCGACGTTGTGATAGTCAAGACCATGCCCTGCATTGACGATTAAATTACAGCTAGCTGCATGAGCTACAGCTTGCCGAATACGCTCAAGCTCGTGCACTTTTTCAGCGCCATGGCTCTGTGCATATCTGCCTGTGTGTAACTCAATCACAGGCGCACCGAGTGCTAATGCCGCATCAATCTGCCTACGTTCCGGATCAATGAACAAGGACGTGCGTACTCCCGCAGCCTTAAAACGCAACACGACATCTTTCAGGTGCGCTT
Source organism: uncultured Pseudomonadota bacterium (assembly GCA_903832085.1). Taxonomy (GTDB): domain Bacteria; phylum Pseudomonadota; class Gammaproteobacteria; order Steroidobacterales; family Steroidobacteraceae; genus CAIKZZ01. The sequence goes on from CAIKZZ010000034.1 coordinate 1,575, forward strand.
GATTGCTATGCGCATCAAGCCCTCCTTCGGTGGTGAGCTCCTCACGACGCTCTGGCACTAGGCACACATCGCGAGGTTTGATGCGCACGGCCACATCAATCATGGCATCGATGGCAGCCACCTCAAGATTCATATGCGTCTGTAAAGCCAGACTAAAGCGCTCTACATCATGGTCTTGAATGTGACGCCGATCTTCACGCAAGTGCAGCGTAATGCTGTCGGCGCCCGCCTCTTCAGCAAGCAGCGCTGCAAGCAACGGATCCGGATAGCGCGCCTTGCGCGCTTGCCGCACCGTTGCCACGTGATCAATATTCACACCGAGCGCAATGCTCAGGCGAGAGCCGCTATCAGACGCCCCCGCTTCCACTTTGCCATTCATCGTGCAATCTCCGCCTACTTTGTGCGTCCATCAAAAATTGCGCGAGCTACGTCTCGCGTCGAGAGCGTACGCCCATCGAGCACTTGATCTAGCGCCGCACGCAGCACACGTTTTGCTGCGGCAAGACTAGACTCATCTGTTAATTCCTCAGAGGCTAACGACAAGAGTTCGCGCCCTTGGAAGTGTATTCCGGCACTCGAGCGAGCCACTGGGCCAAGCACACCTTGCTCAGACCGTACATGATAATACTCATTTGGATCGAGTTGCTCACCGCTCCCGGCAATTTGACTGTAATCCAGCGACACCCCGATCGCTTCCAACAGCCGCTTCTCGAACAATCGCAGCGCACGAGCCTGGCTCAGCCCACCCGCTAAGTCGCCGAGCGCAGCCGCATAGGCTGAATAGATCTCCGGATGTGGATCCTCGCGACCCAGTAGCTTGAGCAGTAGCTCGTTTAGATAAAAAGCACTCATTAGCACGTCCGCCGACAGCGTCACTGGTGCACCAGCGAGCTCCGCTCCGGTCAACGCACCACCATCGCCAGACCCAGCCCATGAGACCAGCAGCGGCATGAATGGCTGTAGCACAGGAGACAACACGCTCTTCTCGCGGCGCACACCGCGTGCAAATAGACAAACACGCCCGTGGTCTTGGGTAAAAAACTCAATAATTCGGCCAGATTCTTGAAAATCCCGCTGGTGCAGGAGGAATGCCGGCTCAAGCGTTAAGCGACGCGATCGATTCATGCACGCTTACCAAACAGGCGACTTAAGGCGTTTCATAACCAAAGGATTTTAAAGCAATGGCGTTATCAGCCCAGTTCTCTTTTACTTTTACCCATAACTCGAGATGTGTGCGTCGGCCATACAGCTTGTTCAGCTCCATCCGCGCGGCCCGCCCAATTTCTTTCAGCAGTAGACCGCCTTCGCCAATCACGATCTTCTTCTGACCGGGACGCTCCACCCAAATGACCGCTCCAATCTCGAGCCGTCCATCCTCAGTCTCCGCAGTGCGCTCAATCTCGACACTGAGCCCATACGGAAGCTCTTGCTGCAGGCGTAGGGTTAATTTTTCACGGATAATTTCTGTGGTTCGAAAGGAGTTGGACCGATCAGTCAGTTGCTCCTCCGGAAATAACGGCGGTGACTCTGGCAAATGTGCACTTAAAATATCAGGCAACCGCGCCACATTGTCGACGCGCCTCGCGGAAAGCGGGACGACGTCCAAAAAGGTGTGCAAACTTGCCAAATGAGCGAGGTGCGGCAGCAAGCGACTTCGTGGCCGAATCTCATCGACTTTATTTACGATAATCAGCGAGGGTCGGCCACTGGCACGAATCCGTTCAAGGACTCGCTCGTCCTCGGAGTGGAAATTAAGCGCTTCAACGACAAATGCGACGAGATCCGCATCCGCTAGCGAGCTGGCAGCGGCACGATTCATATACTGATTTAACTTACGACGCGCACCAGTATGCAATCCAGGCGTATCAACTAACGCGATCTGGTAATTCGCACGGTGTAACACACCGAGAATTCGGTGGCGAGTTGTCTGCGGCTTCGGCGAAACAATGCTGAGTTTTGTTTGCAGCAACGCATTCAATAAGGTCGACTTGCCAACATTGGGCCGTCCAACCAATGCGACGAAACCTGCTCGAAATGGCACTGTAGTGCTCACAGCTCACCCTTGTCTGTCAGTATTTTGAGCAGCTTACTTGCTGCGACTTGCTCTGCACGCCGCCGGCTGCTGCCCGTCCCCTCACAAACATGATCTCCCGTACCCAGAGTGCAACTCACGGTGAAAAACTGCTCATGTGCTTCTCCAGAAATTACGTCGACTGTGTACACCGGCAGCGGTAAGCCCTTGCCTTGCAGGTACTCCTGCAGCTGAGTCTTTGGGTCCTTTGTTACAGGATGCTGCTCCAGTTCCTGCAGTCTTTGCGCTAATAACGGCTCAATAGCTGCACGAGCTGCCTCAATGCCACCATCCATATACACAGCACCAAGTACAGCCTCAAACGCGTCGGCTAAAATGGAGCGGCGTCTGAATCCACCAGAGCGTAATTCACCAGAGCCAAGACGAAGGCGCTCGCCCAGCGCAAGGTACTCACCGATATCCGCCAAGGTCTCCCCATTCACCAGACTCGCGCGGAACCGCGTCAAATCACCCTCGTCGGCCTGTGGGAAACTACGGTACAACCATTCAGCAACCAAAAATGACAGTACCGCATCACCTAAGAACTCTAACCGCTCATTGTGCGTACCCGCAGCACTACGATGCGTAAGCGCAACCTCAAGCAGCGCACCATCGCGGATCTTCCAACCCAGCCGGCGATATAGCCAATCGGCGTCCTTGCTCAGCGCTTGGGTCACAAGCCTCCCGATTGCTGGAGGTTTACACTCTTATCGAAGTGTGCACGCAAAGACACATTCCACAAGAACGGTACGTCTACCGTATAGCTCATGTGTACCCGCCAGCCCGTTTTCGTTGCGCTGATCACTACATCACTGGCACGAACGGACGTCACGTCACTCACATCAAAACGTCGCTCAAGTGCAGCACGAATTGAGTCCTCGGATACACTTCCGCCTAAGTCGGCGGCGGTAAGCCCACCTACTGCTTTGGCCGCATTAAAGTATTCAATGTACGAAGGAACTAAGCGTATTCCCCCATAAACAAACATACCTAAAAAAACAATAACGATCAGCACACCAAGTGCGGTCATTCCAGTTTCACGGCGTCGCATAAGAAAATCCCCTCATAACGTCTAATGTATTGCCATCCCAATACGCTTCAGTGGCGACCCGGCAGACGTGTTAAAACTCAGCCAGATTCGCAGTGCCTTACCAACCAAATTCGCTTCGGGCACGAAGCCGAGTTCAGGAAAACGGCTATCGGCACTGTTATCACGATTATCGCCCATGAAAAAATAGTATCCCAGTGGCACGACATAGGTTCCCTGCGGTGCTCTCGACACATCGGCAGCTGGACCCAAAATCGGCGCTCCACTTTGTAAGGGGCACTCGTTTAAATCACGCTTAGGCGTACAGCCACGGTAGTACCGCTGCGGCTCCTCGGGGCAATACATTAGGGCGTGGGTGTGTTGGTCTAACACCTCGCTCGCCTCCCGAAAATTGCGGTAACACGCATCATCGGTAAATGCACCGGTATCCGTCGCCGTCATCTCTTTACCGTTTACCCAAACGGCATCACCACGCACTTCGACTCGATCGCCGGGCAACCCCACTAATCGCTTAATATAATTCACCGACGGCTGGCTAGGTTTACGAAAAACAACTACATCGCCGCGTTGCGGCTGCCCGACATCCACAATTTTTTTGTTCCACACGGGTAGACGGATGCCATAGCTAAATTTACTGACAAAGATAAAGTCTCCGTCAACCAGAGTCGGCATCATTGAATCTGATGGGATCCGAAATGGCTCAAAAACAAAAGAACGGACTAACAGAACAACAAGGATCACCGGGAAAAATGACCGCGCGTACTCGATAATGACTGGCTGCGGCGCGCCGACCGGACGAGCTTTGCTCAAGAACCAGACATCAAGCGCACTAATGATCCCAGTAACAAGCGCGAGCACAACCAGCACTAGCGAAAAATCAAAAATTAATGGCATGCGCCCTCCCGATAAAAAAGTCCGTTACTTTTTTCCAACCTGCAATACCGCAAGGAAAGCCTCTTGAGGGATCTCTACTGTCCCTAACTGTTTCATGCGTTTTTTGCCTTCTTTTTGCTTTTCAAGCAGCTTGCGTTTACGGCTTAAGTCGCCGCCGTAACACTTGGCAAGTACGTTTTTACGCATTGCCTTTACGCTCGCACGGGCAACGATTTGACCACCAATAGCCGCCTGAATCGCTACTTCAAACATCTGCCGCGGAATCAACTCCTGCATCTTATCAACAAGTTCCCGCCCACGATGATAAGCGGTATCACGATGAACAATAAGCGACAACGCGTCGACGCGGTCTGCATTAATAAGCACATCCAGACGCACGAGATTGGCTGCTTGAAAGCGGTTAAATTCGTAATCAAAAGAGGCATAACCCCGACTGACACTCTTGAGGCGGTCGAAGAAATCAAGCACGACATCCGCTAGCGGTAATTCGTACTGCAAGGACACTTGATTGCCCACGTACAACATCTTTTTTTGAACGCCACGTTTTTCTGTACACAACTGCAGCACACCACCGACATGCTCCGGTGGCACCAAGATGTTTGCTGTAATGATTGGTTCACGCATTTCCTCAATGCGATCAATCGGCGGTAGTTTTGAAGGATTATCTACGGTGCGCACTATTCCGTCGGTGGTAACCACCTCGTATACAACGGTAGGCGCACTCGTCACTAGATCTAAGTTGTATTCTCGCTCTAAGCGTTCCTGCACAATTTCCATGTGCAAAAGACCGAGGAAGCCAATACGAAATCCAAAACCAAGCGCGGTAGACACTTCGGGTTCGTACTGCAGCGCTGAATCATTTAATTTGAGCTTCTGCAGCGCATCTCGAAACTGCTCGTAGTCATCCGATGACACGGGGAAAAGACCGGCAAATACGCGTGGCTGAATCTTTTTAAATCCAGGCAATGGCGCGCTGCAAGGCGCCGACTCCAGCGTGATTGTGTCGCCAACGGGCGCGCCATCAATCTCCTTGATCCCAGCGATGACGAATCCCACCTCGCCGGCCGCGAGTTCCTCGCCATCAGTGCGCTTTGGCGTAAATCGACCAAGGCGCGCACATTCATGGGCGCGTCCCGTAGACCACACTTTGAACTTCTGGCCACGCTTTAGACGACCACTCATCACCCTAACGAGCGACACCACACCGACGTAATTATCAAACCATGAATCGATGATCAGTGCCTGCAGCGGTCCGTTTGGATCCCCTAACGGAGGAGGAATACGCTTGACGATTGCCTCAAGTAACTCCTCAACGTTTTCACCCGTTTTTGCTGAGACGCGCACGGCGTCACCGGCTTCGATACCAATAATCTCTTCGATCTCAATAATGACGCGATCAGGGTCTGCCGAAGGTAAGTCAATCTTGTTAATGACAGGCAGTACGGTTAAACCTTGTTCAAGAGCCGTGTAGCAATTCGCCACGCTTTGCGCTTCCACTCCCTGTGCGGCATCCACGACAAGGAGCGCTCCCTCGCACGCTGCTAACGAGCGTGACACCTCATAGGAGAAGTCCACGTGCCCTGGCGTGTCGATAAAATTCAGCTGGTAGTCGATTCCATCCTGAGCGACATAGCGTAATGTGACGCTTTGTGCCTTGATGGTGATACCGCGCTCGCGCTCAAGATCCATTGAATCAAGCACTTGGGCCTGCATCTCGCGCTGCTGCAAGCCACCACAAAGCTGAATCAAACGATCCGCGAGCGTGGATTTACCGTGGTCTACATGGGCGATGATGGAAAAATTGCGTATGGCGGGCATGCGGTTCGTCGGCTCCTGCCGGCGACCTTGCTCGGGCCAGCCGGTCGATTATAGCAGTCACAGACGCCCCCACCTCGAAAGACAGTGATTCATGGGCCAGAAGGCAGATCAATCGGGTGCAAAACACCCTCCGCAATCAAAATACCGTCAATGACCAGTACCGGGACACGGTAGCCGTAACGGCGCTTAAGATCCGGATCCGTGTCGACATCGACACAGCCGATAATCGCATTGCGCACCGTCGCCCACGGGGCAAGCTCGGCATACATCTCGTCGCAGAGCCCGCAGCCCTCACGAACGTAAAGAACGATGTCTGTCACGGCCGGGATGCAGGATCTTTAGAGCTAGCCGCTTGCCGAGCTACGTGAACCGGGAGTACCCCGGCGGCGATCAATGCCACCGTCTCACGCGGCACTTCCCCAAGAGCGGTCACCTGATGACCCGCCACAAAGCGTGAGTAAGCGTAAGCCGAGCCCACCTTTGCTTCACCCGTTACCGGTGCGTGCGGCGCCTGCGGCACGCTCTCAATGAAGACCGACACCGAGGCAAGTCCATCGGAAACCACCAGATGCGAAACCGGCTGGTCGGCGCCCGCGAGACGCCGCTCTGACCACGAACTTAACCGAAACCCGGGTGGCAAATCGCGAAGCCGCCACAATGCGGCCGCTTTGCTGGTACGCGTCACAGCCGCCTGCTGCCGCACCCATTGAAAACCACCAGCCTGAGTCGTTGGTCGAAAGACAGCATCCGGCAACGAGGATGTCACCCGCAGGCTTGTGAACACCACTTGCTCTAAAACGACGCCCTCGGCACTACTTAAATCAGTACGCACCGGCAAATGGGTTATCTCATCAATCCACAAGCGATAACCAAAACGAAACCCATCACGGGGCACTACATTCACAACGCGTGCCCGACCGCCCATCAGCGTGCGGACCTCAGAACCTAATTCCAGCCGGTAATTTGCCTGTAAGCTGTCATCGAATATCGGCAAATTGCCGAGCAATGACGCCGGGCTAGTACGCGATTCCACGACGACGGTACGACTATCTGGAAGATAGCACTGCACTTCCATGTTATTCCGCACGACCTCTCGCCCAGAACCTGACAGACTTAATAATCGCTCGGCAATTTGCCCATCCTTGAATCGATGCACAATCCGCAGTTTCTCGGCGCGCCCATCAGCAAGGTGTAAAAACTCTCCTTGGTAGGTTTTGGACGCTAATGCCTCATTCATCGAGGCAAGCAATTGCCCCGCATCCTCCGCAGCAACCGCCGCAACTGTCACGCATAGCGCGGCCGTGGCGACAAGCAGGCGCCGCGTCTGCAGACAATCCATGCGCCACATAGTCATTGACCATTGACTCCCGCCGCGGGGCCGTCAGTAACAAGGTTATTGAGAACGCTGGTCAACCCCAACGGCGAACTCACTTCCGAGTGCGCCACCACATAACTCGCCAGCTGCGCTCGTGGGATCACACCTAGCGACGGCTGCGCCGCGGGTGTGACATAACTCTGAGGTTCATCATGACTCGCGAGGAAACTCCCGCTGACCGACTGCCTCGCCGCCGGCGCGTGCACAGACCGTACCGGCGAGACCACCGGTGTGCTAATCGCTATCTGCGGAACCGCTGCTCCATCAAAACCAGGCCGGTGCATGAGTCCAAAAATCGCCAGTCCAGCAACCGTCGCTGCCACAGCCAGCCCACCGAGCACCTTAAAAATACGTTGTGGAGTGTCGTGTCGCCGCGCAGCAGGAACGTGGGCTTTTTCTGCCGCAAGCGCTGCACTCACGCCCAATGTAACGCGCGAACCCGAGCTAACCGCATCACCGCGCAGGACCGCGCCGATCAGTGAGTAACGCGTCAGTGTTTCGCGTAATGCCGGCTCACGGTCTAGTCGACGCAAGAGCAGCTCGGTTTCTGCAGCAGGCAGCTCGCCATCCACTAATGCGGAAATCTGCTCGTTCAGCGTGTCACTCATACAATGCATTCCTGAAAGTCATTAAACACAAGCATCCACTCGTCCCGAAAAACCTTAAGGGTCTGGACGCCCAAGACCACCTGAAAAGATTGGCCGCAACGTCTTATCAATCGCCTCACGGGCCCTAAAGATGCGTGAGCGCACGGTGCCTACGGGACAATCCACAGCACTAGCAATCTCTTCATAACTAAGCCCATCAAGCTCGCGCAGCACTATGGCTGTACGTAACTCCTCCGGTAACTCGCTCATAACAGCTTCGACGGTGCGACGAGTTTCGTCACTGAGCAGCAATTGTTCCGGAGTCTCGCCATCGGTAAGACGGCTGAGTAAGCCACTTTGCTCGGAGTCGGGGGAATCGAGGTTATAGTCCAGCGGCCTTCGCTTGGCCGACACGAGCGTATTTTTTGCGGTATTGATCACGATTCGATACAGCCACGTATAAAATGCGCTGTCACCACGAAATCCTGGCAAGGCCCGATAGGCCTTGATGAATGCCTCTTGCGCAACATCCTCTGCCTCCATCGCATCACGCACATAGCGCATAACCAACTTCAAAACCTTGCCCTGATAGCGCAATACGAGTACGTCAAACGCCCTCTTGTCACCGCTTTGCACACGCCGCACGAGCAGCAAGTCATCTTCGCCTACCGTGTCGTCACTCACTGGTCAGACCCTGGGAGCCGCCGTAACTCACGGTCCTCGGAATAGACAGCGGATGTGGCAATAAGTTCGTTAGCCGGACGCTTGGCCGCGCCAAGCGCCCCCACAGGACCCCCAATCGGGTCCGGCGGGGGTCCAAAAACGTCTCGCAGCACGGCGACCAGCTCAATAAGCGGTACTGGCGCCTCGGCATTACCTAAGCACAAAGCCGCAAGATCGGGGTCACTGAGCGCTAACAGCTGCTCAAAGGCACGGCGCTGCTCAAGGGCCGCTGTGGGCCAATGGAGCTGAAGATAGCGCTCCAACAACACATCCAGTTCGCGCATGCCACGACGGCAAGCCCAGCGCAGCTGCGCGGGGGGCAGTTGTGGCGAGGCGTTGCCAGTCACCCTGAGCTCAAGTACGCCGCTCAACGAGCAGTTTTTTGATATCAGCGATCGCCTTGGCAGGATTAAGGTCCTTCGGGCAGGCCTCGGTACAGTTCATAATCGTGTGACACCGATACAGCTTGAATGTGTCATCTAACTCATCCAAGCGCTCCGCAGTGGCCTCATCACGCGAATCAACAATCCAGCGATAGGCCGCCAACAAGGCTGCGGGCCCCAAGTAGCGCTCACTATTCCACCAATAGCTCGGACAACTCGTCGAACAGCAGGCGCATAATATACATGCCGATGGCCGATCTACTTTCTCTTGATCGACCTTGCTCTGCAATCGCTCCTGACCAGGAGTCGCTGCCGTCGCTGTCTGCAGCCAGGGCTTGACGGACGCGTACTGGGTATAAAAATGACTTAGGTCCGGCACCAGATCTTTCACCACCGGCATATGAGGCAACGGAAAAATATTCACATTGCCTTTGACCTCAGCGACGGCTTTCGTGCACGCCAATGTATTCGTTCCATCGATATTCATGGCGCAGCTACCGCAGATCCCCTCACGACAACTACGCCGAAAGGTCAAACTTGAGTCAACCTCGTTTTTGACTTTAAGCAACGCATCGAGAACCATTGGACCACAGCGATCTAAGTCGATTTCATAGCTATCAATGCGCGGATTCTCACCACTAGCGGGATCAAAACGGTACACCTTGAACGTCTTGACGCGCACCGCTCCAGCCGGCGCCTTATAGACGCGGCCGAGACTGTCGTTATAACGCGAGTTCTTGGGAAGAGTCAGCTGGACCATGTGTAAAACCTTTGGCAAAAACCGATCGAACCGCCAACAAAGCACTCAATATGTGCGCGCCTTAGGTGGAATACGCGCCACGTCGCTTGTGAGTGTTTCCTGATGCACAGGACGGTAGTCAATACGCACATCCCCCGCATCATTAACCCAAGACAAGGTATGTTTCATCCACTCGTCATCGTTGCGCTCACGGAAATCTTCGCGCGCATGCGCCCCACGACTTTCAGTACGGTTTGCTGCAGACTTGATCGTCACCATCGCTTGACGCAACAGATTATCGAGCTCTAAGGTCTCGAGCAGATCTGTGTTCCAAATAAGGCCGCGATCCGTAATACCGACATCAGAAAACGAGCGAAAGGTCTTAGCAAGTTTGTCGCAACCTTGCTGAAGGGTTTCACCAGTACGGAAGACCGCAGCATCCGCCTGCATAATTTTTTGCATCTCAAGCCGTAAATCGGCTGTCGAGCGCGTCCCCTTAGCGAACCGCAAGCCATTTAAGCGCGCAACCGTCGCCGCTCCCGCGTCGGCTGCCAACGGTCGTTGCGCCGCACCCGGCACCAGACGCTGCGCTGCATAACGAGCAGCTGCGCGACCAAACACGACCAAATCGAGCAATGAATTTGAGCCTAACCGATTTGCACCGTGCACCGACACACACGCGGCTTCGCCAATAGCCATAAGACCAGGCACGACTGACTCTGGGTCACCATTTTTTAGCGTAACCACTTCACCGTGCACGTTTGCCGGTATACCACCCATATTGTAGTGGACCGTTGGTAGTACTGGAATCGGCGCACGGGTGACATCAACACCAGCAAAGATCCGCGCCGTCTCGGCGATACCTGGTAAGCGCTCTTTAATGACCTCGGCACCCAAGTGTTCGATATGTAGGAAAATATGATCCTGATGCTCACCGACGCCACGACCTTCCCGAATCTCAACGGTCATCGCACGCGAGACCACATCACGACTGGCGAGGTCCTTCGCATTTGGCGCATAGCGCTCCATAAAGCGCTCACCCTTCGAATTCGTCAGATAACCACCCTCACCCCGGCTGCCCTCTGTTATGAGGCAACCCGACCCATAAATACCGGTGGGATGAAACTGCACAAACTCCATATCTTGTAGTGGTAGACCAGCACGGGCCACCATACCTCCGCCGTCACCGGTACACGTGTGCGCAGAGGTGCAGGAAAAATATGCGCGCCCATAACCGCCGGTCGCCAATATGACAGTCTGACCGCGGAATCGATGCAGCCGACCTGTCGCCATTTCAAGGGCCACGACACCACGACACTCACCATTTTCCATCAGCAAATCAAGAGCGAAATACTCAATAAAAAATTGCGCATTATGTTTCAGTGACTGCTGGTATAGCGTGTGCAACATCGCGTGGCCAGTACGATCCGCTGCAGCACACGTACGCTGCGCAACGCCAGCACCGTTGTGTGTGGTCATCCCCCCGAAAGCGCGCTGATAAATCTTGCCGTCTTCAGTCCGAGAAAATGGCACACCGTAATGCTCAAGCTCAATGACGGCGCTCGGCGCCTCCTTGCACATGTATTCGATCGCATCCTGATCGCCGAGCCAGTCAGAGCCCTTTACCGTGTCGTAAAAATGAAAGCGCCAGTCGTCCTCACCCATATTACCAAGGGCCGCCGAAATGCCGCCCTGCGCAGCAACGGTATGGCTACGGGTCGGAAATACTTTACTGATCGTAGCAACGCTTAAACCTGCCTCAGCAAGCCCAAAAGTCGCGCGCAACCCCGCACCGCCGGCTCCAACCACAACCACATCAGACGTGTGATCAATAAAATCGTATTCGCTCATGCCACACTCCCGAGCGCTATGTTGAGCACTGCCAGACATCCTGCTAACACCAACAACAAATAACTACCGCGTATTGCAAGCAGCGTGTATGTCTTTAAGGTCAACCCCTGGACATAGTCCTCAACAATGACTTCAAGCCCAAGACACGCGTGGACAGCAGCCGCACACAGCAACGCGCCAACGGCCAACGCATGCCCAGAGTGCGCGATCCACTGGCGCAGCGTCGGGTAGTCAAGATCAGGCAGTAACAGCAACGAGACTACAAACCAGAGAGTAAGCGGCACAAGTGCTACCGCACTACGCCGCTGCCAACGCCAATGGGCGACACCACTTGAATGAGCGCTCATGAGTGGGCCTTTAGCATCCAAAGAACGCCTAAGACAGCAAGCACGCAGGCTGACGTGATCAAAATAAGAGCAGACTGCCGTGCCTCGCGCCGCTCAAGTGCGCGACCCGAGTCGAAGACCAAGTGTCGAATGCCGGCACACAGATGGTATGCAAACGTACTGAGTAACAGACACAAAACGACCATCCCGAGCGGCGAACGTAGCAACGCGAGCACATGCGCGTATGCCGTCTCATTCCAAGCTAGCGCGACGAGCCAGGCGACTAGGGCAAGAATACTGACGCTGAGTGCCACGCCAGTCAGGCGGTGCAGAATGGATAGCACCATCGTGCGTGTTGGCCCGTAGATCTGTAGATGCGGCGATAAGGGACGCATAGTCATAAACACCCTATCCTTCAACTCAAAAACGTCACACCCGACCCACGCGCGTACGTCGGTTACAGCGAAATACCAGGCTCAAAAATCGATACACCGACCAGCCCGCTCCCAATCACCAAATCGAGTTGGCTCCGGGCCATCGCGCCCACCACACTCGACTGCTGGGGCGGCATTAGGCGTCACACGCACTGGCACCACCAACCCGGTGTCACTCACCTGAGCCGGTGCGTCGGGACGCGGTTCAACGAGGCTCAGAGCATCTGGGGGATTACCTAACATGGCCGTAATTTTGCCATAATTTTGGCACTGCAACACTAACTCTAAAGTTATTAGCAATCAGTTATTTATCAATGTTTTGTCAGCTATCGGTATCATCTAGCAGCAATCCCCCCTATCCTTCTGCACATGCACGGTCTGTTACTTTCAAACCTATCAGTCCTTAGCCTGACTGGCGCTGATCGACGCAGTTTTCTGCAAGGTCAAATCACTCAGGACATGGCGCGCGTGGGCGCAGAGGCGCCTACACAAGGCGCACTACTGACGAGCCAAGGCCGGGTCCTCGCACTCCCGTGGCTTGTGGAGCGAGAGGACGAACTCTTGCTGATCCTACCCACTGATTGCATAGCTGCGATAGGCGCGCACTTAAAACGGTATATTTTGCGCGCGAAAGCCATCTGCAGCATGCCTGGCATGCGTATTGCGGTCGCCGGCATATTGCCAAGTGTGTTACCTGCCACGCTCACCGAACGCTTACAGGTCTTGCCACTGAGCAACCGTGCGCTACTACTGGGAGAGCACAGCGAACTGACTGGCTACTTAACAACACATACCCAACCCCTAGCGCCATGTGACTGGGAGTGGGCCTGCGTCATGGCCGGGGAACCAACGGTCACCAGCGCAAGTGCGCAAACTTTTATCCCACAAATGCTCAACTTGGATCTACTCGATGCCATTAGCTTCACCAAAGGATGCTACACAGGCCAAGAGATCGTCGCCCGCACGCAGCACCTAGGGCGCATTAAGCGCCGGATGTTTTTGTATGAAGTCAGCAACGCACCAGCATCCAAGGGCCAGGCGCCGGCACCACTAACGCCCCTATACAGCGGCGCTGACAAAGTCGGTGAGGTCGTGCGTAGCGCCAAGACCAGCACTGCCACCCGCCTCCTAGCAGTCGTGACCATTGATGCGCATCTGCAAGCACTCACACTTGCTGATGGCAGTGCTCTGACACACCTGCCGCTACCCTACACAATCATCGAATCGGCGCTTTAGAACCTTAAAAGCTCCAGCACAGTATTTTTTTGGATATAAACCTAGTCTTGACTCGCTTCCGGCTTCATCTGCGGAAACAACAGCACATCGCGGATTGACGGTACGTTGGCATACAGCATCACCAAACGATCAATCCCGATACCAAGACCCGCAGTAGGCGGTAATCCGTACTCCAAGGCGCGCACATAGTCTGCATCGAAGTACATAGCTTCCGCATCGCCAGCTTCCTTGCGCGTCACCTGCTCGCGAAAGCGCGCAGCCTGCTCTTCTGGGTCATTAAGCTCCGAAAAGCCATTCGCTAACTCACGACCTCCAACAAAAAACTCAAAGCGATCAGTCACAAACGGATCAGCATCATTACATCTCGACAGCGGCGACACTTCCGTCGGGTATGCATACGCGAAAGTCGGTTGCACCAAGGTGTGCTCCACCGTCTGATCAAAAATTTCCATTTGCAACTTACCCGCGCCATCGCCCGGCGCATAGCCAATACCACGCTCAGTCAGCACACCGCGCAGGTACTCCACATCACGCAATCTTGACGAATCAAGCGATGGATTGTGTTGCAAAATCAATTCAGCAATTGTCTGCCGTCGAAATGCAGGCGCGAAATCAATCACGAGCCCCTGTGACTCAACTTGCCTTGAGCCAAGAACGGCATCCGCAAGCCCCTGCAGCAAACGCTCAACAAGCGCCATAAAATCATTGCAGTCAGCATAAGCCTGATAGCACTCAAGCATCGTAAACTCAGGATTATGGCGCGTAGACAAGCCTTCATTACGGAAGTTGCGATTGATCTCATACACACGCTCGAAGCCACCAACGACCAGGCGCTTTAAATACAGCTCAGGCGCGATTCGCAGATACATGTCAATATCAAGAGCATTGTGATGTGTCACAAACGGGCGCGCGACCGCACCACCCGGTATGGGCTGCATCATGGGAGTCTCAACTTCCATGAATCCACTCGCATCAAAAAACTGGCGCAAGAAACTCACGATGCGTGAACGCATCTCAAACACAGCGCGACTCGCCGGATTCATGATGAGATCTACATATCGCTGCCGATAGCGCACTTCTGTATCGGTCAGACCGTGCCACTTATCTGGCAATGGTCGCAATGATTTGACCAGCAATCGTATTGACTCAACCCGCACCGATAGTTCACCGGTGCGCGTGCGCATCAGCACACCCTCAGCCCCGATGATGTCGCCTACATCCCAGCTTTTGAAAGCACCATAGCTGTCTCCAAGTACAGCCATGTTGAGAAAAAGCTGAATCGCACCGGTGGCATCGTTTAGTTTTACGAAGCTCGACTTCCCCATATCCCGCTTGGCAAGCATGCGTCCGGCAACCCGTACCCGCGTCGGATGCGCCTCAAGCCACTCGACCGTTTTTTCTTGAAAACTTGCTGCAAGATCGCCTGCCCAAGCATCGCGCCGAAAATCGTTAGGGTATGCCCCGCCATTTTTCCGGAGCTCATCAAGCTTGCCGCGACGTTCAGCAATGAGCTTGTTGTCGTCTAGTCCTGCCGAACCAGTGCCGTCGTTTTGTACACTCATCGTTACAATCCCTGCTTCAAGCTAGCTTCCATAAACTGATCGAGAGCCCCATCTAAAACTGCCGTCGTATTACCAACCTCAACGTTAGTGCGCAAATCTTTGATGCGCGATTGGTCGAGAACATAAGACCTGATTTGATTGCCCCAGCTCACATCAGATTTCGAATCCTCTAAAACTTTCGCTGCAGCATTGCGCTTATTCACTTCGAGCTCATAGAGCTTGGCTTTTAGCATTTTCATCGCTGTCGAGCGATTTTTATGCTGACTGCGCTCGCTTTGACAACTCACCACAATGCCGCTAGGCATATGGCGTATGCGTATAGCTGATTCGGTCTTATTAACGTGCTGACCGCCGGCACCGCTTGAACGAAATGTATCAACTTCAAGATCTGCAGGATTGATGTCCACACTAATATCGTCATCAACTTCTGGAGATACAAATACCGATGCAAACGATGTATGGCGCCGGTTACCAGAATCAAACGGCGACTTGCGCACCAAGCGATGTACGCCGGTCTCAGTGCGCAACCAACCATAAGCATAGTCACCGACCACACGCAATGACGCGCCTTTAATGCCGGCGACTTCACCGACACTCTCGTCCATTACCTCGACTTTAAACGCATGGCCGTCGGCCCACTTAAGATACATTCGTAGCAGCATCTGCGCCCAATCTTGCGCCTCAGTTCCACCGGCACCCGCCTGAATGTCTAAGAACGCGTTACTAGCATCCATCTGCCCGGGGAACATTCGCTGAAATTCAAAATTTTTGACTGCAGTTTCGAGCTGTGCTGCATCCTGCGCCACGTCCTGCACTGCACTGACATCGCCCTCGCCAGCGGCTAACTCTAATAATTCAAGGGAGCCTGCAATGTCATCGCGCACGGTGTCGAGGCGGCCGGTCACGGACTCCAGCTGAGCACGTTCCTTACCTAGCGCTTGTGCACGATCTGGCACATTCCAGATGCCAGGCTCCTCAAGCTCTCGGGTAACCTCGGTCAGTCGCTCAAGCTTAAGATCGTACTCAAAGGTACCCCCTTAAGGAGGCGAGGCGTTCCTCGAGGTCCTTTAACTGGCGCCCGATGGGCGCGGCAAGCGAGATAACATCAGCAGACATGGCGTGTAACGATCGCTTTTCATTAGGAGGAAAATCGGCGATTAAGCATAGCATGAGAGGCGCTCAGGACTATATGACTTCTTCAAGATGATCAATGAGCAACTGCGCGCGCCGCACGCCCTGGTACTCATTGACATCGAGCCGATACAACAGCCGCAGTGACGCACCAACCCGCGGCGCTTGCGCACCCGGACGCGCCATCCACCCAAAGGCAATTGCTTCCTGCGGCAACGCATCTTTGGCAGGGCGCACCCAGAGCTTTAAGTGCTTTTCAGCCAACACGCGCATTTCAACGACGGTGAATTCTCCATCAAACGACGGCTCCGGAAATCCAGAGCCCCATGGCCCGCCCGCGCGCAGCGCCTCGGCAAGCTCTAGACCCAATTCATTGACGGCTAGTGTGCCATCGCTGTACAAAATACCGTCAAGCATCCCCGGCTCTGCCCGTGCCTCAACCTCTTTAGCCAGTGCATTGGCAAACTCCTTGAGACGCGACACCCTAATAGTCAGCCCAGCGGCCATAGCATGACCACCAAACTTCTCAATTAAGCCAGGCGTACGGGTGGCGATTGCCTCTAGTGCATCACGCACGTGGATGCCCGGCACACTACGAGCAGACCCGCGGGCAAGGCCATCTTCGGCTGGCGCGAACGCGATCACCACACGGTGCACCTGCTCCTTCACGCGCGATGCCACTAAACCCACGACACCCATGTGCCAAGCCTCGTCATACAGACACAGCGCCGCCGGCAGTTGGCCTTCTGTTGCGGTCGCTCGCAGCCGCTCGACTAAGCTAAGCGCATCCGTTTGCATGTCCGACTCAATGGCGCGGCGATCGCGGTTGATCCGATCGAGCTCTTGGGCTAACGCAAAAGCCGTCTCCGAATCATCAGCTAACAAACACTCAATACCGATCTTCATGTTCTCAATGCGCCCAGCAGCATTGAGACGCGGCCCGATGGCAAAACCCAAGTCGCTCGCAACCACATCCGACTGGCGTCGACTCGCAAGCTGTAGCAAAGCTGAAATACCCGGCACACAGGCACCCTTACGGATACGCTGCAAACCCGCCTGTACCAAAATTCGATTATTGCGATCGAGTGGCACAACGTCAGCAACGGTGCCCAGCGCCACCAAGTCCAGCAACTCAGCGGTTAACGCGTTCGCGACGCCCAACCGTTTGCCCAGCGCCAGCATAAGATAAAAAGCGACCCCTACTCCAGCAAGCGCTCGACTACCAAACTGAGCATTGACCAAGTTCGGGTTAACGATGGCATTTGCCTGTGGGAGGGTGTCTGCTGGCAGATGATGATCTGTCACTAGCACGTCAATTCCTAGCGCTCGAGCAGCCGCAACGCCATCATGGCTAGAGACTCCGTTATCCACGGTGATAATCAGCTGGGGCAACCGCTCAGAGCTCGCCACTAGCGCCACGATCTCAGGCGTGAGTCCATAGCCAAAACGAAAACGATCCGGCACCAAAAAATCGACATGTGCGTGACCAAAGCGGCGCAGCGCGCGCACCACTAAAGCACTCGCGGTGGCACCATCTGCATCAAAATCGCCAACGACAAGAACGAAGCTATTCGCGCGCATGTGCGTCTCTAGCAACGCCACCCCCGACTCCATTCCATCCAAGGAGCTAATGGGTAGCAAACCCTCTAAACCAAGACTCAACTCGGCGTTTTGGGTAATGCCTCGACTCTGATACACACGCACGAGTACTGGATGGCAGCCAGACACCGCAGACGCAGTGGCACCGACACCGCGTCGCTGTATGGGACGCACGGTCACAAGGACACCTGAGCCAACTGCTCCCACCAAGGGCGCACCGATCGCCACCAGCGCCAACGGCGTACACGCGTCATCCGGAACACCCGACCACAAACGTGCAAATGCAACTCACGCCATTGCTGACCAAGTCCTGCAACTGCCGGAGTTAACCAACGACTTTCTAACGAGGAAAGCGGCTGCCCCTCGGCAAGCAATGCGTTCACGGACCAGCGCTCAATCACGCCATCCGCAACCTGCTCACCTGGATACTGAGCGCGTGCAGCACGCAGAGCCGAATCCGCGCACAACAACTGCGGCCAGCGCGGCGCACCGTACAAATCGGTATTGCCACTACCCCACAGCCAGAGTGAACTGACGGCGCGAGGCGCTTTAAAATCGGGTTCGCTGTGCAACCACATCTCCATTTCCGTTCCCACACGCTGGAGGAGCCGGCGATCCTGCCCTGTCGGTAGCGCATCACTCAAGGACAATCCAGTCAATGACTCCGGATCGCGCGTCTGCACTTCCAAAAGACTGCTAAAGCGCATGAGCAGCGTGTCTGGGGCACTGTACAACGCTTGGGGTGAACCGCCTGACACGCCGTTGTAACGGGCAGCGAGCGACGCGCGCACCGCGGGCGATAGTACTACGGGGCCTTGGTTATCAAAGCGCACCGAGCTCATTCCTGCAGCTAAGCTCACGGGTGTGGCAATACACCAGGTCTGCAGAGGATCTACCGCATAGCCGGCCGCGGCCCCGAGTAACCGCCCTAAGGGCAAGTCACCTGGGTCACCCTCAAGACCCGCGAGCCTAAGCGCCCAACGACGCCAGTCCACCGGCGCCTCATGCACTTGAGCACTCGCCAGCATGCGCTCCAACAGCGGCAAGCGTGGCAATGGCGCTTGGCTTGCCATCTCGCAAGCCAGTACCGCCGGCAGATCAGTCATGGCAACATAAAGTATCGACATCGCTTAATCACACAATACGTTATTCTTAAAAACATGGCACTCATATCCGACTCGGGCAGCTCCTCTGCCACACAGCGCATTATCAGCTATACGGCACTCGAGTTGCGCCTACGCGATCGCGTCATCACGCGCAGCGCTTTAATCTGCGGACACGACGTGACCGAGTGGCCGGTACAACAACCAAGTGATCTCAATCACAACACCTTAGCACCGCTACTTGCATTGGGTGTTGATGTGGTCCTGCTGGCAACCGGAGAACGTCAGCAATTCCCGGCGATCGATATACTAAACACCGCGCGGCGAGCTGGCCTTGCCCTGGAGGTCATGGATACCGGCGCGGCCTGCCGCACCTACAACGTTCTTATCAGCGAAGATCGCGCGGTGGCGCTGGCGGTTATTTTTCCCTAGAGTCCAACCGCCCAACGACGCCCACAGCTCGATCATGGCGCTGAACGACGGGGCAGCTGGGTTAGCGGATCGACGGGTCGGCCATTAAGGCGAATCTCAAAATACAAGCGCGCACGTCGCCCGGGGCCCTCGCCCACTGCGGCAATGCGTTGATTGGCTTTGACGAGTTCGCCCTCCGCGACAAACACCGCACTGTTATAGCCATACGCCGTCAGCCATGCCTCGTCGTGCTTAACAATGATGAGCTGCCCATAGCCGCGCAAACCTGCACCTGTATACACCACACGCCCAGCCGCCGCGGCACGCACCTCCGTACCAACCGCTCCATCAATCTCAAGTCCCACGCCACCGTTGAGCTGCTGGACGGTACCCAAAACAGTGCCATCCACAGGCCACACCCAGCGTGGCGCCGGCGTGACCGGCAAAGTCGGCAATGGAGCGTCGTGAGTCTCGCGGGCCCCCGACGTGGGTTTCGTGCGGGTAGCCGCAGGTGCTGCTGTCGAATGTGCTCCAGCCACAGCGCGATTGGTGGCATCTTGACCGGTAGGTACAAGCGTCAGTTCGAGGCCTGCCTTAATGCGGTAATCTGCCGGCAGATGGTTCCAACGCGCGACATCATGATAATCAAGCCCATGGCGCCAGCTGATCGAATACAACGTATCGCCCGGCTTCACCACATAGGTGCTTTCAATTGACGGCCGCACATCGCCGCCACATCCGCCTAAGCCCGCAACTAGCACCAAAGCGACCAGCATGCTCCGTAAAAACGCGATGCACTGCGTACTGACAGCCCTGCCGGCGACATACATCGTGACTGATCTCAGCCGATGCCGCCCACCAGCGGCACAAAACTCACACCGCCAAGTTTTTCACGCACAAAATGCTCATCGCGGCGGGTAATGCGAAACAGCTCCTGTGCACCATCAGGGCCTACCGGCAACACCAGACGACCACCGTTTGGTGAGAGCTGCTCAAGCAGCGCTTGCGGAACAGCATGCGCTGCTGCAGCGACTAAAATGCCATCGTATGGCGCATGCGCCTTCCAGCCGAGACTGCCATCTGCGTGCCGAAAGCGAACGTTTTTTACACCGAGCTCCTTCAAAATCACCTTGGCACGCTCCAGCAACGGCTGCATACGCTCTACCGTCGACACACGTGAGACCAACGCAGACAGGACTGCTGTCTGATAACCACAGCCGGTACCAATCTCAAGCACATTGTGCAACACAGTCGCCGTGGAGCCATGCAGCGCCTCAGTCATGCGCGCCACCACAAAAGGCTGGGATATTGTTTGGCCAAACCCGATCGGCAAGGCGGTGTCTTCATAGGCACGGCTCGCCAATGCCTCGTCCATAAACAGGTGACGTGGCACATTGCGTACTCGGTCGAGCACACGCGGATCCTTGATGCCTTGCTCCATCAAGCGCTGCACCAGCCGCTCACGCGTGCGGGCAGAGGTCATGCCGATGCCAGAATGACGCGCATCAGCCATTCAGAGGCTCCAACCATTGAGTCAGACCAGCCATCGCATCGACTCGCGTCAGGTTGACGTGCAGCGGCGTGATTGATACGTAGCCTTGCTCGATCGCATGAAAATCTGTCCCCACGCCTGCATCAGCGCCTGCGCCAGGCGCACCGACCCAATACATCGGCCGTCCGCGCGGGTCACTCGTCTGAATGATTGGTTCGGCTTTGTGCCTCGCACCGAGGCGGGTCGCTTTGAAGCCCTGCAGCTGCACGTAGGACCTGTCCGGGATATTTACATTGTACAGCGTCGCCTCTGGGAGTGGGTTTTGCAGCAAGGCCTCAACCAACTCACGGGCCACGCGCCCCGCTGCGTCAAAATGCCGCCCGCCGCCAGACACCAGCGAGAACGCGATACTCGGTAACCCCAAATGACGGCCCTCCATGGCGGCTGCAACCGTGCCGGAATACAGCACGTCATCACCTAGGTTTGCGCCATCATTAATTCCGGAAACCACCAAATTCTGAGGTTGGGCAAGCAGCCCCGAGAGCGCCAGATGCACACAATCAGTAGGGGTCCCGTTGACCGCGTACCATCCGGACTCCGACTCCACCACCCGAAGCGGCCCATCGAGGGTCAGCGAGTTGGACGCCCCACTACGGTTGCGATCCGGTGCCACGACGGTAAGCGTACCAATGCCCTCGAGGGCCGACGCAAGAGCGCGTAGACCATCGGCGCGCCAGCCGTCGTCATTACTAAGGAGGATATTCATGCGGTGCAGACACTGACTATACTAAAAGCAGCTGACGGAATGTGAGGAGCTGCTATGCGTATCCCAAAAATTGGCACGAAACCCGTACCAAGCGCCGAATTCCGGGCAGCCGTCAAGGACGTGAAGCCCTTAAAAGTGCGCGCTGAGGTACTCCCCACGCCACGGCCCGCGCCCCGCGCACGGTTCCGCCGTCGCGACGATCGCCGGGTATTGGAGGAAAGCTTAGTCCTCGGACCTGATGAACTATTGGTGGAAACGGGCGATGAACTCACATTTCGCCGCACACACGTCACTGCGCGCACTCTCACACGTCTGCGCCGCGGTGAATTCGCGGTCGAGGCTGATATTGACTTACACGGACTGACCGCGCTTGCAGCACGTGACTTGCTGCGAGAGTTTCTGACAGACGCGCTCAAGCGACGCCACGGCTGTGTACGCGTCGTACATGGCAAAGGCTTGCGCTCCGGTCCTAAAGGCCCAGTGCTCAAGCATTCGGTGAATCTGTGGTTACGCAAGGTCAATGCCGTACTCGCCTTTGCCTCGGCACCACGCCGTGATGGGGGTAGCGGAGCTGTGTATGTGCTACTTGAGCGTTAAGCATCAGTGTAACGCGGGCCGTGTGCCGGTACTCTCGAGCAGCCGCAATAGACACTCGCGCGTGGCAGTCGACTCCCAAGCTGCCACCATCACTGCGAGATCAGCATCCAAAGCACCCTGTGTCGCATGCACCAGATCCTGACGCACCAAGGCCCTCGTTGCGGCAAACGCAGCCGCAGGCAACGCCAACACCCTTTGTAGCCACGAAGTCGCTGTCGAAGGTAACTGTGCGGAGGTCGTCAACTCATCAACCAAACCCACATGGCGCGCAGCCTCGGGCTCCAGCAACGCGCCTGTCATCAGCAACTCTGCCGCAAGACGCGCGCCCACCGTGCGCTCCAACAGCCGCAAGATCAGCGGGCCTGGATACAACCCAACCGCGACCTCATTCAGCCCCATGCGAGCGCGACCGGACACCATGATGCGACGATCACAATACAGGCTTAACACGGCGCCACCTGCAGGTGCATGGCCATTTAAAGCCGCAACAATCGGCATTGGCGCAAGACTCAAACGCAAAAGACAGTGCATGAATTCAGTCAAAAAATCAGTTAGGCCTGCGGTATCGAGCGACAGTAGTTCGCCAATATCAAGGCCTGCACTGAAGCAGCCACCACTGCCGGTTAGAATCACACCGCGCACCCCGTCACGCTCCGCGTTTTGCAACGCCAAGCCAAGTTGCGCTAGCAGTTCACGATTCAGCGCGTTCACTGGCGAGCGCGCCAAGGTTAAGGTCCGAATTTCACCCGCATCTGTTTGCTCAATCATTGGCCGCATCCTGCGCCGGCAACTCTGTCGAGAGTATCTCGCGCACCACAACGGTGGCATAGGCGCCGGCTGGCAGCCCAAACTGCACGTGCAACTGGGTACCTTCTAGCTGCGCGACCAGATCCGTAGGCGCTAAGCGCAGCGGTCGTCGATCAGCCTCAAGACCTGCCTCACTTAAGCGTTCAACGAGACTAGCAAACTCGGCCAGCACAGACGCCTCAAGCGCACCAACCTCACCACTTAATGCGGCACCTTTGCCAGCCATCGGTCCGGTAGGATGAATATCCAGCCGGTCAAGCCGCTGCGCCAAGACCTCATCAAATTCTTCCAACACAAACCAGCTGTTGCGCCCATCGAGATTAACCAGTTCCCCGGGAAGCAAGCGATTCCACGTTCCTTGTAGCACTCGCCGGGCAAGTAACGCATTAAATATCAGCGACCGAGCTGCTGAATAGACAAAAGCCCTAGGTTCACGTCCGTAGGGCAACTCATTGTTGCTCGCGAAGCGGTCAACCAAATCTAAATTGCCGCCATCACGTCCAAAGCGCTGCGCACCAAAGTAGTTCGGCACGCCATGGGTTTTTAGCACCTCGATTCGATGACTGAGGGCCTCGGCGTCCACCGTCACGTCACGCAGCACAATGGAAAATAAATTTCCTTTTAGGGCGCCGCGTTTGAGCTTACGAGAGTGCGGCAAAGCTTGCGTCACCAAAAAACCATCGCCAGCGACACCCTGCCACTCAATCGGCGGCCGTGATGCAGGGACAGTGAGCCACTGGGTGGTGATGGCGTGCCTATCTTTAAGACCCGCAAACCCCACATCGCGCGAGGACACGCCCGCAATCCGCGCCAGTTGCCTTGTTAAAGCAAGTGTGTCGAGGCCACGCTTTTGAACCTTGAGTAGCACATGGGCATCACCACCATCGGCACTAAACCCCAAGCGCTCCTCGACCACAAAATCCTCTGCTGCAAACTTAATCGCGCCGGCGCCTAGTGGCTCGCCGTGCGCACGCGGAGGATTTAATGCAAAGAGCCAACTGTCCGGAGGCAAACTCAAACGCGTAACTCAAGCAATACCGCCGCATGCGCCGCGATTCCTTCGCCTCGACCTAAAAACCCCAGTTTCTCCGTGGTTGTCGCTTTGATGTTGACGCACGGCACCGGCAAATTCACTGCCTGCGCGATGCACTCCCGAATCGCATCGCGGAAGAGCCCCAACCGCGGCGCTTCAGCCAGTAGCGTCAGGTCAATATTTACCAAATCAAAACCTTGCTCACGCACGCGGGATAGCGTCAGCGCAAGGAGTTCAAGACTAGCAATTCCCTTATAACGCGAATCACTATCTGGGAAGTGCTGGCCAATATCGCCAAGGCCCGCAGCCCCAAAAAGTGCATCACACAGCGCATGTAACAGCACATCTCCA
The DNA here is from genome assembly GCA_903832085.1 of uncultured Pseudomonadota bacterium. Classification (GTDB taxonomy): domain Bacteria; phylum Pseudomonadota; class Gammaproteobacteria; order Steroidobacterales; family Steroidobacteraceae; genus CAIKZZ01. Next base: position 25,912 of record CAIKZZ010000034.1, read on the forward strand.
TCCGAATGGGCTAACACGCCGTGCGTGTGCGGCACACGCACCCCACCAAGGTACACTGCATCGCCTTCAGTAAAGGCATGCACGTCCACTCCAAAGCCAATACGCAGCCGGCTCATATCTTGCTCTCCGTCAGGAGTCGTGCGGCCAATTTAAGATCCGCGGCAGTCGTGACTTTAAAGTTCAACAATGAGCACGATATCAGTTGCGGTGTATCACCAAGCGCCTCGATAGCACTCGCCTCGTCGGTAATCGTACCCAAAGACGCGCCAGCCAGCGCCTCAAGAAGTCGCCGTAGCCGAAATGCCTGCGGGGTCGCTGCACGCCAAAGGCCTGCGCGCGCGACAGTGGTATGACTGCGCCCTTGCTCATCGGCACGCTTCACAGTGTCATTGACGCGCATCCCCAACAAGGCGCCATGCGGCGCACTTGGCAACGCATCAACCAGGGCGGCCAGATCCTCGTCACTTAACATAGGCCGGGCGGCATCGTGCACAAGCACCCAAGGATTCTCTGAACCGACACGGGCCGAGACGCAATTCAGACCCTGGAGCACGGACAGCGCACGTACTGCCCCACCGCTCGTAACGCGCACACGGGCATCGCGACTCACTGGTAAGGACTGAAACTGCTGATCGTCGGTATGTAACGCAACCACAATGCCCACGCAGCGCCGGTCGGCAATAAAGGGCCGCAGTGCGTGCTCAATCACCCGACTACCAGCCAGCTGCTCATACTGTTTGGGACACCGAGCATCACCAAGCGACTCAGCCATGCGTCGTCCGATCCCGGCCGCAGGCATCACGAGCCAATACGTAAGGTCAGACACGAAAGGCGCGCCTAGTGGGCAACGCGCGGTGTGGCGTTAGCGCCTGACAGCGGAGGTGACACCACCGCGGTGTGCGGCACAGCGACGGCCACCGCCGGGTTTATCGATGGCGCTGGCGCCACCACAGATGCTTTGGTTGGCGTGGCTGCCAGTGTGGCAGCCGGTGGTGCTGCCAAAGAGGTCAGCGAGGTGACCGTTGGCGCTTTACCCTCCGAGGTCGCCGACTCGCCCTCTACAACCTGATAAAAGGTTTCATTTGCTCCGATCATTCCAAGATCATTACGCGCCCGTTCCTCGAGCGCAGCAAGTCCCTCTTTAAGATCTTTCACTTCCGCTACGAGCTGTTCGTTGCGCCGCGCCAATGCGCTGTTTTCCGCCACCTGCGCCTTAACCGCCGTGCGCAAATTCATCACTGCGCGCAGACCGTCGTCAGAGATCCACAGACGGTACTGTAGACCCGCAAGAACCACTAAAAGGACGATGGCAAATGCCCGCATGGGATCAGGAGAATAGCATCGAAAAAATGGATTTGCGACGTGTCTGAATCATGCCGATAACGCCACAGGAAAAGCAGCCATGCCCGCATAGCTGGCGCTGCTGCCAAGTTCAGCCTCAATCCGCAACAACTGGTTGTACTTAGCCACCCGATCAGAGCGCGACATGGAACCCGTTTTAATCTGCGTGGCCGTCGTTGCGACCGCAATATCTGCAATTGTCGTGTCCTCCGTCTCACCCGAACGGTGGGAGATGATCGCGGCATAGTGCGCTTTGGTTGCCATCTCGATGGCCGCCAAGGTCTCTGTGAGGGTGCCAATCTGATTGGGCTTGATCAGGATCGCGTTCGCTATACCCTGCGCAATACCTTGGCTTAAAATCTTCGTGTTAGTGACAAATAAATCATCACCCACCAGCTGCACACGCTTGCCGAGCCGCTGCGTCAGCGTCGCCCACCCGTCCCAGTCTCCCTCAGCCATACCATCTTCAATCGTGATGATCGGGTAACGATCAACCAAGCCAGCAAGATAGTCGGTGAACCCCGCCGCGTCATAGCGAGCACCATCCGCTGACAACGTGTAAAGGCCATCTTTGAAAAACTCACTGCTCGCGACATCAAGCCCAAGCCAGACGTCCTTTCCAGCGCGGTAGCCCGCATCCTTGATCGCTTCTAGGATTTCATCTAGCGCCGCCGCGTTTGATGGCAAGTGTGGCGCAAAGCCGCCCTCATCGCCGACTGCTGTCGACAAACCAGCCGCACTGAGCCGTTTTTTAAGGGCATGAAAAATCTCGGCCCCGCAGCGCACCGCCTCGGCAAACGATGTCACTCCAATCGGTAAAATCATAAACTCTTGAATGTCGAGGCTGTTGTTCGCGTGAGCGCCGCCATTGATGATATTCATCATTGGCACCGGCAAGGTCAGTCGAGCGACCCCTGGACTCAAATGGCGATACAACGGCACAGCAGCTGCACGGGCTGAGGCATGCGCACTGGCAAGCGACACTGCAAGCAACGCGTTCGCTCCTAAACGTGACTTCGCGTCAGTACCATCCAAGTCGATCATTACTCGATCAAGCCCGATCTGATCAGCCGCATCATGCTGCAGCAGCGCGTTTCTTAGATCGACATTGACGTGCTGCACTGCTTGGCGCACGCCCCGACCTAGGTAGCGGGCTTTATCCCCGTCGCGCAGTTCAACCGCTTCACGCGTGCCGGTCGATGCGCCCGACGGAACCGCCGCACGACCGACGATCCCGCCTCCAAGGACGACATCGGCCTCTACTGTCGGATTACCACGAGAATCAATGATCTCTCGGCCGCGTATATCTACAATTGCAGTTGAAGTCAGTTTCCCAGCCATAGCATCCTCATGCGCAATCACTAACCAGCTAATCCGTCTTCAGCAAACGGACGCTGTTTCACCACAGTGTCTATCTCAAGCAACATTTCCAACAAAGATTCCATCCGATCCAACGGCCATGCATTTGGGCCATCAGACAGAGCCTGATCAGGACTTGGATGCGTCTCCATGAACACACCCGATACGCCCGCCGCTACCGCCGCACGCGCAAGCACCGGAACAAATTCGCGCTGGCCACCGGAACTACTTCCCTGAGCCCCAGGCAACTGTACAGAGTGGGTCGCGTCGAACACCACCGGACAGCCAGTTGCCCGCATCACGGCCAACGAGCGCATATCAGCAACTAGATTGTTGTAGCCAAAGCTAAAGCCTCGCTCACATACCAAAATCGCCTGATTGCCAGTGCTACGCGCCTTATCGACCACATTCTGCATTTCCCACGGCGATAGAAACTGGCCTTTTTTAATATTAACCGGCAAGCCAGCCGAGCATGCCTTTAGCAAAAAATCAGTCTGCCGGCACAAAAATGCCGGCGTTTGCAGCATGTCCACCACGCTTGCTACCTCAGCAAACGGCGTACCCTCATGCACGTCGGTCAACACCTTCACACCCACCTGCGCCTTGACCGCGGCGAGCACTTTTAATCCTTGCTCTATACCTGGACCGCGAAAACTGCGCCCAGAGGATCGATTTGCTTTGTCGTACGATGATTTAAAAATGAAGGGGATTTGCAGACGCGCCGTGAGTTCTTTCAAACGCCCAGCAACATCCACCTGCAAGGACTCGCTCTCAACCACGCATGGCCCTGCGATCAAAAAAAATGGTCGGTCAGGACCTACCTGAAAACCGAGTAATTTCATACTCAAGCGCTTGCCGCCTGCGGCAACTGGCTGGCGCGGTAATCCCGTGCCGCTCGCACAAACCCTGAAAACAATGGATGCCCGTCACGCGGCGTCGAGGTGAATTCTGGGTGAAACTGCACTGCCATAAACCAGCGATGCGAGGGCAGCTCAATGATCTCTACCAAACCATCTTTGGAGAATGCTGAGAACTTGAAGCCTGCTGCGGTCATTGCATCGAGATAGGTATTATTGAACTCGAATCGATGGCGGTGACGCTCGCTCACCGCGTCACGTCCATAGACGCGCCGCGCCAGTGTGTCGGCCTGAATCAACGCTTCTTGCGAGCCTAGGCGCATGGTGCCGCCCAAATCGGACTGCGCGCTGCGCGTAAGGCGCGCCCCGGCACGATCCTGCCACTCAGTGATTAATGCAATAATTGGATCCACTGACGTTGGATTGAATTCAGTCGAGTTCGCGTCCGCAAGATGCAACACGTTGCGCGCGTACTCGATGCATGCGACCTGCATTCCAAGGCAGATGCCGAGATAGGGTATGCCGTTTTCTCGCGCATATTGTACCGCCTGAATCTTACCCTCAACGCCGCGGTGACCAAAGCCACCAGGCACCAAGATCGCATCCATACCAGCCAAACAGTCGGCCCCTGAACTCTCTATATCGGTCGACTCGATGTAATGCACGTTCACGCGTGTGCGCGTCTTGAGACCAGCATGCGTAAGCGCTTCATTCAACGAAATATACGAGTCTTTGATTTGCACATACTTGCCAACCATCGCGATATTGACGGTGGCTTCGGGTGCCTGCTTCGCAGCTATCACTGCGCGCCACTCAGCAAGATCGGTCGGCTTCGCGTTCAACCCAAACTTGGCAACAATGATGTCATCAAGGCCTTCCTGATGCAGCAACAACGGAATCTTATAAATATCATCCGAGTCCACCGCCGAGATGACGGCGCGCTCCTCAACATTGGTAAATAGCGCAATCTTGCGACGCTGTTCAATGGGGAGCTCGTCACGCGAACGGCACAAAAGCACGTCGGGCTGAATCCCTATACCGCGCAACTCTTTCACTGAATGCTGGGTAGGCTTTGTTTTGATTTCACCGCCGCCAACGATTGGCACCAGCGTTAAATGGATAAACGCGCAGTTACTGCGGCCAAGCTCAACGCCCATCTGCCGAATCGCTTCCAGAAAGGGCAAGGACTCGATATCACCCACCGTTCCGCCGATCTCGACCATACAGACGTCGACGTCTCCGGCACCTAACTGAATACAGCGCTTAATTTCATCCGTGATGTGCGGAATGACCTGCACAGTCGCACCCAGATAGTCACCGCGACGTTCCTTCGCAATCACCTGCTCATAAATACGTCCCGTCGTGAAATTCGAATTGCGCGTCGCGGTATAACGCACATAGCGCTCGTAATGGCCCAGATCTAGATCGGTCTCAGCGCCGTCATGGGTCACAAACACTTCACCGTGCTGAAACGGACTCATGGTGCCGGGATCCACGTTGATATAGGGGTCGAGCTTGACCAAGCTGACCTTCAGGCCGCGCGCTTCGAGGATAGCGCCGAGTGAGGCGGACGCGATGCCCTTTCCAAGGGAGGACACGACCCCACCGGTGACGAACACAAAGCGTGTCATGGAGTCTCCCGTCTCTGTTGGCGATGACATGAGGGCAATTCGCAGCCCTCATGACGACGGGAAGTCAGTCTATCGGAAAGGGCCACATCCCTCAACGCAAATAGTGAGGTGGCGACCTGAAAATTTCGCCGCCATGCTCCCCACGCTAGCGCTGGAGAGCGCCAAAGAGCAGTGCCGCTGGTGCCCCCCGCCAGGAAATACTCACACCCATCTCCCCAGGCCCCGCAGCGGATCCCGGCGCCACCCAAGTGGTATGTGGCAGCACCACCGCACCGACCCGCCCAGCTGACCCCGTGGCGGCCAAAAGCAGTGCCCGCTCCCGCACCCACGGTGGGAGACGCGCCTCGCGCAGCAAGTCTTTGAGCGGCCGGGTCAAGCCCGCCCGTACCTCGAAACGTTCGCCGCCCGTACGTGGCTGGGCGCACCGTCCGGCCCAGTCCGTGAGCCTCAGACCCTCGCCCCGCTGGTAGCGCACAACGAGCTCACCGAGCTCCCCGAGTGCGCACTGCCCATCCTCCGCCGGTAGCGCCAGTCCCGAGACCCGTGGCTCCGGCAGCGGCACGAAGGCATACAAGCAGCCGTCATAGACACGTAAATGCACACCTGGCCATGCAAGTCTTGGCCTGCCGGTCGGATCCGCCTGCAATAACTCTGACGTCACTCTGCCTAACATCGCGGTCGATGGGAGCGGCAACGACAAGCCGCGCAGCCAATAACGCAGCACCGCTGCGCGTCGTGGCCCACTGAGGCCCATCAAGCCACTAATCAACAAGCCGCCTTGATGCGCCAGCTGCGCGACGAGCGGGCCTGAGGTCTCGTCCAACAATTGCTGTCCCTCGGCAAGATGCGAGGCTGCGCGGCTAAGGGTCAGAGCCGCCTTCGGCCAGCGCTTTTGCAGCACTGGCCACACCGCGCTTCGCAGATAGGCACGCTCAAACTGCATATCCTCATTCATAGGATCCTCAACGAAGAGCAACCCTTGGTCTTTTGCATAAGTTCGCAGCGCAGCACGCGCAACCCGTAGCAACGGACGAGCTAAGTGAGCACTACCAAATGCTGTCAAAGCAGGCATCGCACCCAAACCCTGCAAGCCCGCTCCACGCAGTAACTGCAGAAGCACAGTCTCAGCTTGATCCTCACAATGATGCGCAAGCAAGAGCACCTCGGTGGAGCGCAGATCCTTTTTCAGCGCCGCGTAACGCACCGTGCGCGCAGCTGCCTCGACATTACTCGTGGTGGGCACCACCACGTGTAACAAGGTCAAAGGCGTTGCGCACTGGGATGCAATAGCTATCGCTGCGGCAGCGAGCTCCGCTGACGCTCCAAGACCATGATGTACATGCACCGCGCGCGCGCGCCAGTGTTTATCGGCGCTGTTATCGGATTGATTCTGGGTAAGCGCTCGCATCGCGTGCAGCAATGCAGCAGAGTCAGCTCCACCAGACACAGCAATGACCACGTCTTGCGGATAAATTTCGAGCCCACGCAACAACTCCTCGAGTATGCGCGGACTAAATGCGTCGATGAGGCGCGTGTCTGACACGCGACTGCCCTAGATCGAGCGGAACGCGCCGAACGAAGCGAGTCTACGGCTACGCGCCTCGAGCAGCTGGTCCAAGGGCTTACTAACTAAACCATCCAAGGTGCTGATCAGCGCCGTCTTCAACGCTTCGGCAGTTACCACGGGCTCGCGATGAGCGCCACCCAAAGGTTCTGCAATCACTAAATCGACCAAGCGCTGCTGCGCCAGGCGTTGCGCAGTAATGCCCATTGCATCGGCTGCAATTTCTTTCTTATCAGAGCTTTTCCATAGAATTGAAGCACAGCCTTCTGGCGAAATCACTGAGTACACGGCGTACTGCAGCATCAGTAGCTGGTCGCAAACGCCGATTGCGAGCGCGCCTCCCGAGCCGCCCTCGCCAATCACTGCACTGACGATCGGCACTTTAAGGGTAGCCATCTCAAATAAATTTCGAGCGATCGCCTCACTTTGATTGCGCTCTTCGGAGCCGATACCAGGATAAGCACCTGGCGTATCAATCAGCGTAATCAGCGGCAAGCCAAAACGCTCGGCGAGGCGCATTAATCGCAATGCCTTACGGTACCCCTCGGGCTTCGGCATACCATAATTACGTCGCACCCTCTCCTTGGTATCACGCCCCTTTTGGTGACCTATCAACATGACAGGCTTGCCATCAAGCCGCGCCGGTCCACCGACGATGGCAAGATCCTCGGCAAACATCCGATCACCATGCAGCTCTTCGAAGTCCGTAAAGATCAGCGGAATATAGTCGAGCGTATAAGGCCGCTGCGGGTGGCGCGCAATCTGCGCGATCTGCCAAGGGGTGAGCGCGGCAAAAATACTCCGCGTCAGCGCGGCACTCTTTATCTGCAGTCGGGTGACTTCATCCCGAATATTGACCGACGCGTCCTCGCCTAAGTAGCGCAACTGGTCAATTTTTGCCTCAAGCTCGGCAATCGGTTGTTCAAAACTTAAGAAATTAAGGTCCATGGGGTCGCACGGTTCCAGAGGCGCCGTCGAACGTCAAGGGGGGCAACCCTCCAGCGTCGAGCACGTAAGCCAATATCCTGAGCCTGATCAGGGTGTTCGCCCCATCAGACAATCACAAAATTATACGCCTAACCGGCGAGCTGTAGGGCCACGGAGTCGAGTTCACCCGTCGCCCCCCAAACTTTGAGCACCTCGTCCTGATCACGCGGGTGATATACCGCACGAAAGCCGTCGGGCCCAAAGGCACGCGCTAGCGCCTCTAACAGCGCGCGCGTCGGCCGCACTGTCCACGCATCACCCAATTCCAGCAACGCCTGCGCTGCGCTCGACGCGTAGTACACCCCCACATGGCAAGCCCCACCGCGTGCCGGTGTCAACGCGAGTTCCAACTGCCGCAGAACGAACGGGGCTTCGGCGCCCAGCGGCCAACGCACAATCAAGCGCTTCAGTAACGCCTCACGTGCGCTTTCAAGACCAACCAAGCGTTTCGCCTGTAAGCGCCAACCCTCGATAAAGTCATCCCACTTAAGTCCGCCCTCCACAAGCACGATGGCATCTTTGACAATGAGCGAACGGTGTTGCGCAACAACATCATCAAACAAGGACACTTCCAAGCGCCCACTCCCATCGTCTAAGACAATAGAGGTTCGATTGGCGCGTTTTTTAATCTCGAGCACCAGACCCGCCACTGTCACTTGCCGTGCCGCCTGCCACTTTCCTTCGCCCGCAGCTGCCGGCCGATTCCCCGCAAAATCGCCGATCCGACCAGGAGCCAAGTAACGCAAATCGTGTGCATACTCATCCATCGGATGGCCACTCAAGAAAAACCCTAACGTCTCGCGCTCAGCAGCGAGCAGCTGCGCTTTGGGCCACTCGGGTAACACGTGTCTGGCGACGACCTGCGCCGTTGGCTGGCTAACCGCCAAGCCAAACAAATCATCTTGTCCGACAGTATCCGCCCGTGTTTTTTGCTCACCAAGTTGCAACGCCGCCGGCAAATCCACCATCAGCGTGGCTCGATTGTGACCGATGCAATCAAAACATCCTGCCTTAATTAAAGCCTCTAAGGTACGTCGGTTTAAGCGATGTAAATCCACTCGACGACAAAAATCTGCCAAGTCAGCAAAATCTCCACCCGCGGCACGTGCACTCTCAATCGCCTCCACCGCTGACTCACCTACACCCTTAATCGCACCAAGCCCATAGTGCACACGCATCGCGCCTGCCACTTGAAAACGGTAACGTGACACGTTGATATTCGGCGGCAAAATCTCCACGCCCATCAGACGGGCGTCATCCACCGCAACCACCACTTTGTCAGTCTTATCCATATCAGAGGACAGTACCGCCGCCAGGAAGGCCGCTGGGTAATGCGCTTTCAACCAAGCCGTCTGGTACGCGAGTAAGGCGTATGCCGCCGAATGCGACTTGTTAAAGCCGTAGCCTGCAAATTTTTCCATCAAATCAAATATATGGGTCGCCTGCCGCTCCGGCACGCCACGTGTAGTGGCGCCCTCCACAAAAATGGAGCGTTGCTGCGCCATCTCCTCGGCCTTCTTTTTACCCATCGCTCGCCGCAACAAGTCAGCGCCGCCGAGCGTGTAGCCAGCTAATACCTGTGCGATTTGCATCACTTGCTCTTGATACAAAATGACGCCATAGGTCGGCCGCAATACCGCCTCAAGATCCGGATGCAAATAGTCAATCTTCTGACCGCGCGGCGCGTGTTTACGCTCAATGAAGTCGTCAACCATGCCAGACTGCAAAGGACCTGGCCGGAATAACGCCACGAGCGCCACGATATCCTCGAAGCGATCCGGCTGCAGCCGTCGCACAAGATCCTTCATACCGCGTGATTCGAGTTGAAAAACCCCAGTCGTAAGGCATGACTTGAGTAAGGCGAATGTTTGCGCGTCGTCGTATGGCAAACGCGCCATATCGAGCGGAGCCTCACCTGTCTCGGCTCGCAACCCATCAATGATTTTCACAGCTAATTCAATCACTGTGAGAGTACGCAAACCTAGAAAATCGAACTTCACGAGCCCAGCAGCTTCAACGTCATCCTTGTCGAACTGCGTCACGATAGACGTAGAGCCTTGCTCCACAAACAGTGGCGCAAAGTCCATCAGCACGGATGGCGCGATAACAACGCCAGCCGCATGCATGCCGGCGTTACGCGTAATACCCTCAAGCGAGCGCCCAAGATCAATCAGCTCTCGCACTTCCTCATCGGTGGTGTACAGCGTGTTTAACTCTTCCGTGTCCTTGAGCGCCTTATCTAGCGTCATCTCAAGCTCGAAGGGAATCAGCTTCGCAATACGATCCACCCAACCATAGTTATGCCCAAGCACCCGACCGACGTCGCGAACAACCGCCTTCGCCGCCATGGTGCCGTAGGTAATGATCTGCGACACACGGTCACGACCGTATTTGGTCGCGACATATTCAATTACTCGGTCACGGCCATCCGTGCAGAAATCGACGTCAAAATCAGGCATCGATACGCGTTCTGGATTCAAAAATCGCTCAAACAACAAATCGTGTTGCAAAGGATCAAGATCAGTAATCCCTAGCACATAGGCGACTAGGGAGCCCGCACCCGAACCACGACCTGGCCCAACTGGCACGCCGTTGTCGCGCGCCCAGCGAATGAAATCAGCGACGATGAGAAAGTAGCCCTCGAACCCCATCCCACAAATGACATCGAGCTCACGCTGTAAACGCGGCTGATAATCGCCACGGTCTACTGTTTTTAAGCTCGGTAAGCCCGCATCCTGAGCCGTTAAGCGCGCCTCGAGCCCGGCGTGGCTCTGTGCACGCAAAAACGCGGCGGTGGTCATGTCATTTGGTACCGGATACTCCGGCAATAGACTTTTGCCGAGGCTAAGCTCCATGTTACAGCGCTTGGCAATCTCAACTGTCTGTTCGAGTAGTTCTGGAAAATCAGCGTACAACTGAGCCATTTCAGCGGGCGTCTTCAAATACTGCTGATCAGTGTAACGACGCACGCGTGACGCATCCGTCAACAAAGTGCCATCGTGTATACACACGCGCGCTTCGTGCGCTTCAAAATCACTCTGTTTTAAAAAGCGCACGTCATTGGTGGCAACTGCAGGAACCTGCAACTCGGTCACTACACTCAAGGTTGCTTCGAGCAACGCCTCTTCATCAGCACGGCCCGTGCGCTGTACTTCAAGGTAGTACCGATCGCCAAACAGCTCACGCCATGCGCGTACCGCGCGGTGCGCCTCGGCCACCTTACCATTACCTAAATGCCGCCCCACGTCACCATCTGCGGCACCCGAGAGCGCAATTAATCCCGTGGTTGTCTCGGCATTGAGCCACGCACGCTCAAGTAACGGCACCCCGTTCACCTGCCCCTCCAAATAAGAGCGCGACACCAGGCCGGTGAGGTTGCGGTATCCCACGGGGTTCATGCACAGCAGAGTTAAGCGAGTGGGCTCCGCGCTGATATCCTTAAGCCACACATCGACACCGACAATGGGCTTAATCCCAGCGGCTTGCGCCGCCTTCCAGAATTTAACGAGCGCAAATAAGTTGCTTTGATCAGTGACAGCAATAGCGGGCATACCGGCAGCGCGCGTCGCTGCTGCTAGCTCCTCAATACGCACGACTCCATCAACCAATGAATACTCAGTGTGCAGCCGCAGATGTACAAATGCCGTCATAGGATCGATCTTACCGGCTCAAAGCTCTTGCGGTGTAATAGACACGGTCCCAACGCGTGCAAAGCCTGCACATGTTGGGCAGTCCCATATCCCTTGTGCGCTGCAAAACCATACCCCGGATAGCGCGTATCCGCCGCTACCATCCAGCGATCCCGCCACGTTTTGGCCAGCACCGAGGCGGCCGCCACAGCTGCGTCTTTGCGATCACCCTGCACCAGCGTCTGAAGCGTACAGACGAACGGCAAACCGGCCAGCGACGGCGCGCGGTTGCCGTCCACCCGCACGTGCAAAGGCGCCACGGGCAACGCCAGCAAGGCTCGACGCATGGCCAAAAAGGTCGCGCCAAGAATATTGACCGCATCAATTTCTGCAGCATCTGCCCAACCCAATCCATAGGCAACAGCATGCATACAAATCTCGCCACTTAAACGTTGCCGCTGCTGTTCGGTAAGCTTTTTCGAGTCATCGAGTCCAGTGATAAGCATCCGCGCCGGTAAGATCACAGCAGCGGCCACCACGGGCCCAGCGAGTGGGCCGCGACCTGCCTCATCGACTCCAGCGAGTCGCGCTGTCATGTCCCACACCGGGCTCATGCGGACCTAAGTGGTTGGCCAGGCTGATCTAGGATGGCAAGCACTGCGTCCGCTGCCCGGTCGGTCGCACCGCGTCGCAGTGAGGCGTGTATGGCACGACATTCGCTTTCAAATACACCGACACGCACGGGATCATCAAGCCAAGCCAACACAGCCTGTCCCAACGCTTCGGGCGTCGCCGCATCTTGCAAAAACTCTGGCACTAAGGGGTGGTCGGCAAGCAAATTAGGCTGTGAAAAAAACCGCACCTTGATTAAACGCCTCATGAGCCAGAACGTTGCCGGGTTTAATCGATATGCAACAACCATCGGTCGCTGACACAGCAGGGTTTCGAGCGTCGCTGTTCCTGATGCAACAAGTACTGCATTTGATGCAACCAGCACTGCCGTCGCACCACCTTCAACAATCCGCACGCCCAGTGCCGCTGCGTGCTCGAAGCACTGCGAGGCGAAGATCTGCTGCACTTCAGGATTTGCCATCGGCGCCACGAACTGTACGTCCGGTCGGCGCGCCTTAAGCCACAGGGCCGCAGCCAAAAAGATAGGCCCCAGTCGCTCCACTTCTCCACGGCGACTACCAGGCAGCAATGCAACCACACACGCATCAGGCGTAATCCCAAGTTCAGCGCGCGCGCGCGCACGATCCGGGGCTTCAGGCAGCCGATCAGCCAGTGGGTGCCCCACAAACTCAGCTCGAAGTCCCACTGAATCGTAGAACTGCTTCTCAAACGGCAACACGCACAGCACTAAGCGTAAGCGCTTCGCCATGCGCCTCGCGCGACCTTGCCGCCACGCCCAAACTTGGGGGCTCACATACTGCACCGCCGGAACCTGCAAGCGCCCGAGCTTATCTGCCACCGACAAATTGAACTCCGCTGCATCAATGCCGATGTACAGCGCGGGCCGGTCAGACCGCATGCGCGCAAGCAACTCCCGCCGCAAGCGCAACACGTCACGCAAATGACGCAACACCTCAAAAATACCCATGACTGCCAGACGCTCGGCGCTGCCCCATGCAACACAGCCAGCGGCACGCATTTTTGGACCAGCTATTCCTGCGAAACGCAGTGCTGGGCGCCGCGCTCGCAGCTCGGCAATGAGCGCTCCACCGAGGTTGTCCCCAGAGGTTTCGCCGGCAACAAGCACAATTAGTGGCCCCGACATACGCTCACCAAAGACACTGCAAGCCTCATGCGATAGCCGCATCGGCGACGATCTGCACTAGCGCACGAGGCTGCGCGTGACGCGCGGCAAAAAATCAATCAGCGGCTGCAGTGCGGCGCAGGACTCTGCCAACACCACCAACTCTGTAGTAGCCTCGCTGAGCTTAAGACCAGATCGATACAGCACCTTGTACGCCGCTTTCACGGCCGCAAGATCCTCCGCACTGAAGCCTCTTCGCTTCAGCCCCTCACTGTTAATACCCTTTGGCTCTGCCGGCGCACCTGCCACCATCACGAACGGCGGCACATCACGCGTGGCCGTTGCATTATTGGCTAAAAATGCATGCGCGCCGATTTTGCAAAACTGGTGAACTCCCGAGTAGCCACCCAAGATAACCCAGTCGTCAAGCTCCACATGCCCAGCAAGACCTGAGTAGTTGGCGAGAATACAGTGACTTGCGACCACGCAATCGTGCGCTACATGGGTATACGCCATAAATAGGTTGTCATCGCCAATACGCGTCACACCACCACCGGCTACCGTGCCGCGGTTCACCGTACATGTTTCACGAAACACATTGCGATCACCAATGATCAGTTCCGTTCGCTCGCCTTGATATTTCTTATCCTGCGGGTCGTCACCAATGGAAGCGAACTGGAAAATATGGTTTTCTACACCGATGCGTGTGGGTCCTTTGATCACGACGTGTGGACCAATTCTCGTGCCCGCGCCGATCCTTACCTCGCCCTCAATCACGCTATAGGCACCCACGACTACATCCGGCGCAAGCGTTGCCTGCGGATCAATAATTGCGGTTGGATGCACCTGCGTCATGGCGAGTTACCCTCTAGCCTCAGGCGCTACCATCATGTCAGCGCAACACACTTCCACATCGTTGACCAATGCACGTGTGCTGAACTTCCAGATACCACGTACTGCGCGCTGAAATTCGGCATGCAGGATCAATTGATCACCAGGCTCGACGGGCTTGCGAAAACGCGCCCCATCAATCCCCACAAAATAAAAGCGACTGTCATCATCAGGCACAACACCTGCAGTCTTGAAAGCGAGTATTCCAGCGGTTTGCGCTAGCGCCTCCAAAATCAGCACGCCCGGCATCACCGGTCGATGCGGAAAATGACCTGGAAAAAACGGCTCGTTGATGGTGACGTTCTTCAAGGCTTTGATTGTTTTTCCTGGCACCACTTCCAGCACTCGATCCACCAGCAAAAATGGGTAGCGGTGCGGCAGCTGCTTCATCACTGCTGCAATATCCATCTGAAGTCCTGCGATCTCGCTCATGAGTTCTCCGAATCCCCAAGTTTGTGCCGACGTTCGAGCACGCGCACCTTATCAAACAGCTCGTCGATGTTCCGCAAACGCGCGACGATTCGCCTCCAAGCACCCGCCTCGCTGACCGGCACTCCGGACGAGTACACACCCGCACGAGTAATAGAGCTAGAGACCATCGACAGACCAGTGATGACCACGTCATCCGCGATCTGCAAGTGGCCAACGATCCCCACGGCGCCTGCGATCAAGCACCGCTTACCAATCGTGGTACTACCCGATATACCTACACAGGCAGCGATCGCGGTGTGCTCACCGATACGCACGTTGTGGCCAATCTGAATCTGATTGTCGAGTTTTACGCCACGCTCAATAACAGTGTCACCGATTGCGCCGCGATCAATCGTCGTATTGGCACCAATCTCGACATCATCATGAATAACAACGCCACCTAACTGGGGCACTTTCACCCAACCGTCTCGATCTTGGGCGATACCAAACCCATCCGCACCGATCACAGCACCCGCATGTACGATCACACGCGCGCCTAAGCGCACACCACCATAGAGCGTCACCCGCGCCATGAGGCGACAATCCTCAGCCAGCGTGACGCCATTACCGATCTGCGTTCCGGAACCGACCACTACACGCTCGCCAATCACCGCGTGCGCGCCAACCAC
Organism: uncultured Pseudomonadota bacterium; assembly: GCA_903832085.1. Taxonomy (GTDB): domain Bacteria; phylum Pseudomonadota; class Gammaproteobacteria; order Steroidobacterales; family Steroidobacteraceae; genus CAIKZZ01. The sequence goes on from CAIKZZ010000034.1 coordinate 41,027, forward strand.
CGTGTGTGGACCAATTTGAGCCGATTCCGCGACGATAGCCGACGGGTCAATTACAGCGCTTGCATGTATACCCGGACGCACAGGCTCAGGCGGATGCAGCCATGCAGCGATACGAGCGTACGCCGCACGCGGATTGTCACTGATCAGCGCAGCCACCTGACATTGGCTGGCAAGCTTCGGCTCAAGTACCACAGCCGCCGCCTTCGTATCAGCTAAGTAGCGCTCATAGCGCGCGTCCGCAAGGAAGCTCAGCGCAGCGGGCCCAGCATCCTTTAATTCCCCGACGTGCGTGACGCGCGTCGCGGGATCGCCCTTAAGCTCAAGGCCAAAGCGGACAGCGATCTGCCCGAGTGTCGCACCATCAGCCGTCGTCATGGTGAGGTGCGACCGAACGATTACTTCTTGGTGGGCGCCGGCGCTGCGCTGGGGGCCAATACCGCAGCGGCTGCTTTGCTCTGCAAGCTGGAAAGCGCAGCGCTCGTGATGTCAATCGAATCGGAGTTGTAGATCACGCCCTGCGCAATCACCAAATCGTAGCCCTGTGCCTTTGCATAAGTGCGGACCGATTCCACGATCATTTTTTGGACCCGCTGTAGTTCCTCGTTCTGACGCATCTGCACGTCTTCCTGGAACTCTTTCGCACGACGCTCCAGCGTCACTTGCGAATCACGCAAATCGCGCTGCGTCTTGGTACGCTCCGACTCAGACATCGTGGCCTGGTCACGCTCGAACTTTTGAGCGCGGCCGTCCAGCTCCTTCTTCTGAGCTTCCAGCTGCTTTTGCTTAGGCGCAAATTCGGATTCCAACGCCTGCGTCGCGGCCCGGGCCTGGGGCGATTCTTGCACCAGCCGTTGATAATCCACGTAAGCAATCTTCGTGCCATCGGCAAGAGCCGCCCAACCAAGCGTCGCAAGGGCTAGAGCGAGTACAGTCTTCATGATAATACGCATGTTCAAGAAACCTATATAAGCCTATGATATTAAATTAGAAAGCAGAACCGATCGAGAACTGAAAGCCTTCGCGCTGATCCGCAAAATGGATGCCATCTGTCGGCGTCGCATTCAGAGGCACCGCATAGCTAAAGCGGAACACGCCCATCGGCGCGAGCCACTGCACGGCAAGGCCCGTGGAGCGCTTGAGCTGATTGTAACTGAACTTGTAGTTAACCGGCGTAATCCCATCTTGGCCAGTGAACTTGACGCAACAGGTTGAAAACACGTTACCCATGTCAAAAAAGAGGCTCACGCGGACATTGGCCTTCCACTTCTCAGGGGTTGGAAATAGCAGCTCAGCGTTCGCCACCGTCATTAAGTTTCCGCCATAGGGGTTACCGAAGCTGTCTTTAGGACCCATGCGGCTTTCCGTGTAGCCACGCACCGTATCCGGTCCACCGCCATAGAATTGAACAAATGGCGGCAACGAAGTCGTTTTTCCTAACTTGTCGCCGTAGTCGATCTGGGTCTTGAAGGCTGCTGTGAAGTGGGTATTAAAAATAGGCACGAGTTTTAAGAAACGGAACGCCTCGGTGTAGTAACGCACCTCAGTCCCTGGCAGCGCATAACTTGCCTGAAAGCTGACCTGCGTACCGCGATCGGCAAAGATCGCCCGGTTGCGGCTGTCATAACTCCAGCCGAGGCTCGCCTGTATCACGTTAAATTTGGTGCCGAAATAATCGAAGGTCGTCGTCACGCCATTGCCTTGCGCCAAGGTTGCGGCGTTCGTGTAGATGTTGCCGTTATTGCGCACCCAGTCAATTGCCTGGGAGGCACTGCCATTGTCACTCGCCAGCAAGTTGTTACGGCTAACTGACGCACCAAACATGATGGATTGGAACTCAGAGATCGGATAACCGTACTGCAAGCCACCGGTCAGCATGGTGGTCCCAAAGGCCGATGCCGATGACACGAACTGTGTGCTCTTGCGGTAACTCATCGACATCGTCCGGACGATGCCATCCACCGTCACTGCCGGGTCGGTTTGCGAAACTTGATACACACTGGAATAACGGCCCGCATTGATCTCGGTCTGCACACGCTGGCCGGTGCCCATAAAGTTTGAATGGGTAAAGTTGCCATTCAACATGAACTTTTGTGATTGCGAATAGCCGATACCACCACCGAACTGCCCCGGAAGCCCGTCTTTAATATTGAAGTCCACATCCACGAGGTCTGGCGTACCAGGCACGGGCTTATTCTCAAATTCTACTTTCTCGATGTACGGCAGACGCTGCAAACGCTGCTTGGAACGCTCAAGCGCCTGATTCGACAACCAAGCTCCTTCCATCTGGCGCATTTCGCGGCGCAGCACGTTATCATTCACAGCGCTCGTGTTATTGAAGTTGATACGACGCACATAGGCGCGGCTACCTGGATCAATAAAGAATGTCAGCGAAACAGTCTTGTTGGCCTCATCGGTCGTAGGCACAGGCTCAATCTTGGCAAAGGCATAGCCTGCGGCACCCAACCGATAACTCATAAAATCCTGAGTGGTCGTCGCCAATTTGCGGTTATAAATCTGCCCAGGCTTTACTAGAAGCAAGCGCTTTAAGTCTTCTTCGGGCACCACCATGGTCCCGGCAAGTTTGACCTCAGAAATCTTATAGACATCACCTTCATTCACGTTCACGGTGATAAAGATATCTTCCTTCTCAGGTGCAATCGCCACCTGTGTCGACTCGATTTGGAAGTTCGCATACCCACGATCCATGTACCACGAGCGAATTTTCTCCAAATCGCCTGTCAGTGACTCGCGCGAGTAACGATCATCCTGCTTGTACCACGACAACCAGTTAGGCGTTTTCAGTTCCAGCGCCTGCAAAATCTCTTTCGGTGGGTACTTAGTATCTCCCACGAAGTTAATTTGCCTAATAATCGCGCGCTTGCCTTCCTTGATATCAATCGAAATCTTGACCTTATTACCAGGCACATCTTCAACTTTGGTCGTCACTCGTACCGCGTATTTTCCGCGTGAATAATACTGATCTGTCAAATACTGCGTGACGTCTTCGAGCACACTGCGATCAAATGTCTTGCCAGTCGATAGGCCGACGTTCTTGAGGCTCTTCGTCAGATCCTCTGTCTTAATGTCCTTATTGCCCTTTAACTCGAAACTCTCGATCGAGGGGCGCTCACGTACGGCAACCACGAGTGTCGCTCCATCACGCCTCAATTCGACATCACGAAAAAAGCCGGTGCCGTACAGCGCCTTGATCGACTCTTCAACCTTCTGGTGCGTCATCCGATCGCCAAGGCTGATCGGTAAATAATTGAATACCGTGCCCTCAGAGATGCGCTGTAGGCCTTCGACTTTCATATCACCCACAGTGAACTCTGCCGGTTCAGTGGACGTTGTTTGTGCCCGTAGCGCGCCCGCGGTCAAAGCGAGAGCGACGGCGAGGGCCAGCCTGGATCGCATGCGGTGGTAATTCCTTAGAGTAAAAATATCGTCATCGCCCGGCTAACCAAAGCGCCAAGCGATGTCATTGTAGAAGGCTAAGCTCATCAGGAGTATCAGCACCGCCATTCCAAACTGCTGACCAAGACTCTGCACACGCTCCGACAGCGGTCGACCACGCACCGCCTCCGCTAACTGATAGACCACCTGCCCCCCATCCAAAATTGGGATTGGCAACAGGTTCAGCACCCCAAGACTGATGCTAATGATCGCGAGAAAATCAAGAAAGGTCGAGGGCCCGGCAAGGGCACTTGCCCCCGCGTAGGTTGCAATACTAATCGGTCCGCTCACATTTTTGAGAGAAACCTGCCCGGTCACCATCCTTCCGAGAAACTTTAGGGTGACAGCGCTCTTATTCCATGTGGCTTTGCCAGCTGCCAAAATAGCCCGAAACGGCCCATAACGCTCCAGCGTCTGCATTTCGGGGGCAAAGGTGGCCGCCGCGCCCGAGCTAACGCCGATTACCCCAATCGGAGGGCCCGCAGGAGCCTCACGGTCGGGCACCGCACGGGTCAGGACGGGGATGGTGAGGATATTGCCCCCACGGTGCACCACAAGACGCAGCAAGGCCGCCGGGCGGGCGCGTACCAACTGACGAAACTCGCGGTATTCAGACACATTGCGGCCGTCCACGGCCACGATCTCGTCCCCAACTTGAAGCCCAGCTCCCGCGGCGCTACCACCCGCCTCAAGGCCACCCACCACCACTGGAATATGTGGCTCGGTGAATTCAAAACCGATGCCCTCACTAAAGACCCCCGGCTCCGTTAACGCGCGGCGGCGCGCATCGGGCACCTCGAACGATAGCGCTTGCGTAACACCTGCACGACGCACCAACACCGCGATCTGACCCCTGTCGACCACCTGTGATAACAGTTCAAGTGCCGCGCTGTCACGCGTGGCGACGGATTGACCGGCGACGCTTACGATCTCGTCCCCACTCATCAGCCCAGCACTTGCTGCAATGGAGTTTGCACGAACACTCCCCACGACGGGGCGCACCCCTGGCACACCATGCACAAACAGCACGCTGTACGCGAGAATCGCGAACAAAAAATTCGCCCCCGCCCCCGCCAGCAAGACCAATAGCCGCGCATACACAGGGCGACGGGTAAAGGCGTGAGGCAAGTCCTCTGGCGCCACGGGACCTTCACGCTCGTCCACCATCTTGACGTACCCACCGAGCGGGATCATTGCGAGCACGTATTCAACGCCGTCACGCCCAATACGCCGATACAAGGGTTTGCCGAATCCGATCGAAAATCGCAGCACCTTAAAGCCCAAGCGCCGCGCCACCCAAAAATGTCCGAACTCATGCACTGACACCAGCAGACCAATGCTGACAATAAACCCTAGCACCATGGCAAGCGTAAATGTCATAACGAGATGCCACCTTGAATGAGATTCAGCGCGAGTACCCGCGCCACGCGGTCAATCTCAAGAATATCCTCAAGACCGGTGACCGTAGCAGCCGCACACCGCTCCAGCACCGTTTCAATGACCCGTGGTATCGCACTAAAGTTCAAACGTCCTCCCAAAAATTCAGCCACCGCAACCTCATTCGCTGCATTGAGTATGGCCGGCGCCGTCCCGCCCCGACGCCCAGCAGCAATAGCAAGCGCTAGACACGGAAACTTCGCAAGGTCCGGCGACTCGAACTCAAGCGCACCCAGTCGCGCCAAGTTAAGGGATTCTACACCGGACTCGATGCGCTGCGGCCATGCAAGCGCATGCGCGATGGGGGTACGCATATCCGGATTGCCGAGCTGGGCTAGCATCGAGCCATCCAGATACTCGACGAGGGAATGCACGATGCTCTGCGGGTGTATCAACACCTCGATCGCCTCAGGTGACACGCCAAACAGCAATTGCGCCTCAATACACTCAAGGCCCTTATTCATCAGGGTGGCTGAATCCACAGAAATCTTCGGTCCCATCGCCCACTTGGGGTGCGCGCAGGCGGCCGCTGGCGTCACGGCGCGCAACTGCTGCTCGCTCGCCCGCAAAAATGGTCCACCCGACGCGGTCAGCACAATGCGCCGCACGCCAGACGGTGCCACGCCAGGCACGTGCGGCGGCAGACACTGAAAAATAGCATTGTGCTCTGAATCAATCGGTAGCAACTCAGCCCCGCCTGCGGCAACCGCATCAAGCAAAAGCTGCCCGGACATCACCAAGGCCTCCTTGTTCGCCAGCAATACCCGCTTACCGGCGCGCGCTGCCGCCAATGTCGGCAGCAAGCCGGCACTGCCAACAATAGCCGCCATCACGATGTGCACCTCGGGCTCAGCCACAATCGACGCTAACGCCGCCGGCCCAACAAGAACCTCGGTGCGGATCGCTTCCGCTGCCAGTGCTTTGCGCAATTGAGCGGCTGAACTCAAATCCATGATGACTGCAAAGCGTGGGCGATACTGGCGACACTGATCGCGCAAGATCTCCCAGCGACTTGCCGCCGCTAATGCAACGACGGTGTAGCGATCAGGATGCCTAGCGACCACATCCAGCGTGCTCTGGCCTATGCTCCCTGTGGAACCGAGGATCACAAGACCTTGCGGCGCGCTCATTGCATAAATCCGAACCAAATTAGGCCTAATACAAAAAATGGCACGGCTGCGGTGAGCGCATCAATCCGATCAAGCACCCCACCGTGGCCAGGCAACAGCTGCCCCGAATCCTTTAGGCCTGCATAACGCTTGAACAAACTCTCTGTCAGATCACCCACGGCGGAGGCAAGCACAACGACGAGGCCTATCCATAAAAAACCCAAGCGTGGAACACCCAGCCATGCGGCTCCAACAACCGCAATCGCTACGCCACAAATGAGGCCGCCTATCAGCCCCTCCCAAGTCTTATTTGGGCTCACCCGAGGCGCAAGAGCTAAGCGACCAAACGTGCGACCCACAAAATACGCGCCCACGTCAGCTCCAGCGACCACAGCCAACAGCCACAGCACCCACAACGATCCACGAATTGGGCCAGTGATCATCAAAACACGCGCTAGTAGCGCCCAAGCAGGCACCAGAACACATAACCCTGCGATGCCAGCAAGCAGTCGATTGACGCGATGAGGAGCAATACAAATCCACGCAAAAGCAATGAACCACCAGACGCCTGCAAGCATGGCAAGCCACAGTAGTCCTGTCGGCGAAAAGCTTGATCCGAAAGCGATCGGGGCAAGCACCACAATCACTTCAACGTATATCCATCGGCGCGCTGGAGTCGCAAGCTGCAGAAAATGCGACCACTCGAGCGCACCAAGTAACACCAAGACAGAAACAGCAATCACAGCACCGATCGGCGGCAATGCCAATAATATTCCGAGCATGAGCAACCCAAAAATTACTCCTGTCAGCACGCGTGTCTTTAACATACGTCACCTACAATCTGCCGCGAGGTAACACCAAACCGGCGCTCGCGAGCTGCGAAAGCCTCAAACGCCTGATCCAACGCTCCCACATCAAAATCAGGCCAATACACATCGCTAAACCACAACTCAGAATAGGCAAGGTTCCAAAGTAAGAAATTACTCACCCGCCTCTCACCGCCCGTACGGATAAAAAGATCTGGATCCGGTAGACCGCCCAAACTGAGCGCTTGCGCAAACAGCGCTTCATCAATCGCATCAACACCAAGTTCGCCGCTCACACAACGCCGCGCCAACTGCTGCACTGCCTGCACGGCATCCCACCGACCGCCATAAGCGACGGCGATGACAAGTTTTAAGCCGGTGTTACCGGCGGTGCGGGATTCAACCGAACTGATGCACTCCTGCAACTCTGGAGCGAGCGCCGCGCGATCACCGATAAACCCAACGGAAATATTCTGCTGAGCCAATTCATCTACTTCGCGGCCAAGCACCTCAAGAAAAAGCTTCATCAGCAAGCCCACTTCTTGCGCGGGTCTACGCCAATTCTCTGTAGAAAATGCAAATAGCGTCAGCACCTCGACGCCACGCCGTGAGCACTCTTGGATTACCAGCCTGACAGGCTTTAACCCGGCGCGATGCCCGGCAACGCGCGGCAATTTGCGCTTTGCAGCCCAGCGCCCGTTGCCGTCCATGACAATGGCAACGTGTCGCGGAACACGCACAGTGGACAGGATCTCCTCAGACGTGGAGGAGATCCTTCTCCTTCTCGGCGAACACCCCGTCAAGCTCGGCAATAAACCGATCGGTGAGCTTTTGGACCTCATCGTGCGCGCGCTTCTCATCATCCTGAGTGATCAGCTTTTCCTTGAGCATGTCCTTCAATTCGTTCATCACGTCGCGCCGCACATTGCGTACAGCAACACGGGCATTTTCAGTTTCCTGTTTAGCTGCTTTCACAAGATCGCGGCGGCGCTCTTCAGTCAAGGGCGGCATTGGCAAGCGAATCACGGCGCCAGCCGTATTGGGTGTCAGACCCAGATCGGACTTATGGATAGCCCGCTCAATAATGGGCACCATCGATTTATCCCACGGCGTCACCGCCAGCGTACGGGCGTCTTCCACAATAACATTGGCGATCTGCGCGAGCGGAGTGTCAGTACCGTAGTAATCGACCTTTACATGCTCAAGCAGTGCGGTACTCGCCCGCCCGGTGCGCATGCGTTTGAACTCGAGTTTCAAGGCGGCGACACATTTGGTCATACGCTCAGTCGCTTCTTTCTTAAGATCTTCAAGCATGAGGTCACTCCTCAGTTCGAATCAGCCATTTGAGACAACGGTACCCACGTCTTCGCCGTCGACGATCCTAAGCAAATCACCTGCGTTGTGCAGATTAAACACCTGCAACGGTAAATTATTGTCACGACACATCACAATTGAAGTTGCATCCATCACGTTCAAACGGTCAGTCAGGACCTGATCAAAGGTAAGTCGGTCATAGCGTTTTGCTGATGGGTTTTTCAGCGGATCATCGGTGTAGATACCGTTAACCTTGGTGGCTTTCAACAGCACCTCAGCACCGACCTCGATAGCACGTAGGCTGGCCGCTGTATCAGTTGTGAAAAACGGGTTGCCGGTACCGGCTGCGAACACCACAACGCGGCCTTTTTCGAGATGACGAATGGCGCGGCGGCGTATGTAATCCTCGCACACCTCATTGATACGCAGCGCCGACATAACGCGCGCATGGGCACCGAGACCTTCAATCGCATCTTGCATCGCAAGCCCGTTCATCACAGTTGCGAGCATGCCCATGTGATCAGCCGTCACGCGATCCATGCCCGCGCGCGCAAGGCCTGCGCCACGGAAAATATTGCCGCCACCAATTACCACCGCGACTTCGGTGCCGCGTGATAGCACGTCAATAATCTCGCCGGCGATGCGCTTGAGCACATCAGGATCGACGCCGTAGTCCGCCTGACCCAAGAGCGCCTCGCCGCTTAACTTCACCAGAATGCGGCGGTAACGTGGTGTTTTCGTGTCGGGCATGCGTAGTTTCCTCGGCTAACCTCCCACGAGTCTAAAAATCAGCGTTTTTCGCTGCTCTTGACTTGGGCCATGACTTCTTCAGCAAAATTCTCTTGCTTCTTCTCGATGCCAGCGCCCACTTCGAAGCGAGCAAACTCCACCACACGAGCGGACGCTTTAGCGAGCAACTTCTCGACCGTGATATCAGGATCCTTCACAAACGGCTGACCAACCAGCGTGATTTCAGCCAAGAACTTACGGACTCGGCCTTCGACCATTTTTTCAATAATCGCCGCAGGCTTACCCTCAACACTGGCCTGAGCGATCAAAATTTCACGCTCCTTGGCAAGTTGTGCGGGATCCACCGACGTTGAATCTAGGTATTGCGGATTGATCGCTGCAACATGCATCGCGAGATCCTTCGCAAGAGTGGCATCGCCACCCTCAAGGCTCACCAGTGCACCGATACGGGTTCCATGCAGGTAAGCTCCAAGTGCACCCGGTGCGGTCACGCGCACCAATCGTCGGACACTCAAATTCTCACCAATTTTAGCAACCAGCACGCGACGACGTTCATCAAGTGACACGCCATTAGCACCCTTGGCAGCCAACAGGGCCTCAACGTCAGCCGCATTGCTGGTCAAAGCGACTTGGGCCACCTCGTCACTAAATGCAACAAAATCGGCCTCACGCGCCACAAAGTCAGTCTCGCAATTGACTTCGACTAACACGCCGCTACGTCCATCGGCGGTCCCGGCATAGACGATCCGACCCTCAGCCGCAATGCGCGAGGCTTTTTTGTCGGCCTTTGTGAGACCAGCCTTACGCATAATCTCAGCCGCGACATCCAGATCGCCATTGGCTTCAACCAGTGCTTTTTTGCACTCCATCATTCCAGCGCTGGTGCGCTCGCGTAACTGTTTTACGCTTTCTGCCGTGATATTCATCAGCTTGTTTACTCTGCGGCCGGTTCATCGCCGGCAGCACCGGCGTCTTCAACGGGGCTTAAGCTTGGACGACGCGCTGGGGCTTTACGCTTGACGGCTGCCGCGGCGGGAGCTGGACGACGGCGACCGCCAGGAGCGGCCTTCTTGGCACGTGGGTTACCACCCTCGTCGAGCTCAACGAACTCATCTTCACCAACAGGCACGTCGGGTCCTGAGGCGCGACCCTCAAGAGCGCAGTCAGCCACTGCCTCGGCATACAAGCCGATGGCACGCATGGCGTCATCGTTACCCGGGATAATGTAATCAACTCCGTCAGGGGAGCAATTGGAGTCCACAACCGCTACCACCGGAATACCCAGCTTGCGGGCTTCCTGAATCGCGATGGCCTCATGACCGACGTCGACCACGAACAGCACATCAGGCAATGAACCCATTTCCTTGATGCCGCCAAGCGAGCGCAGCAGTTTCTCCATTTCGCGACGCAGCATCTGCGCCTCTTTTTTGCCACGACGCTCAAGAGCGCCCGTGGAATTCAGGTCCTCAAGCTCGGTGAGCCGCTTGATTGACTGGCGAATCGTCTTAAAGTTGGTAAGCATACCGCCGAGCCAACGCTGGTTTACATAAGGCATTCCTGCCCTTGCTGCCTCGCGCTGGATGACCTCGCGGGCGGACCGCTTGGTGCCGACAAACAGGACTTTCCCGCCGTCGCTCACGATGTTCTTGATGAATGCCGTGGCCTCGGCAAACATAGGCTGAGTCTTCTCAAGATTGATAATATGAATCTTGTTTCGCTCTCCGAAGATATAGGGGGCCATCTTCGGGTTCCAGAAGCGGGTTTGGTGCCCAAAGTGCACGCCCGCTTCCAGCATTTGTCGCATGGACACGCTGGTCATCGTCAATTACTCCTGGGTTAATTCCTGCGCACACCCCATGCGAAGACCGTTCGGGGGCCCTGCGAGGCTCGCAGGACAGGCCGACCGGCACCCGTCCGCATGTGACGATGTGCGTGTGGATTTCATTGCCAAAAAACGCCGCGCTTTATACCATGCTGGGCTCGTGCAAACAATGGTTTAGCACTACCCCCCTCTGGAAACCCATGCTTAGCCCTGAACTTCCGAACACGATCACAGTCAAGACACCCGCCGAACAGGCCGGAATGCGCACCGCTGGGCGCCTAGCCGCCGACGTCCTAGACATGATCGGCGAGCATGTCGCCGTTGGGGTCTCGACCGATGAGCTCAACGCGCTGTGCCACGATTATATCGTCAACGTCCAGCAGGCGATCCCCGCCCCCCTCAACTACCGTGGCTTCCCCAAATCAATCTGCACCTCCGTAAATCATGTGGTTTGCCACGGCATTCCGGGTGATAAACGCTTAAAATCGGGCGATGCAGTCAATATCGATGTCACAGTCATCAAGGATGGCTGGCACGGTGACGCCAGCCGCATGTTCCTCGCCGGCACCCCCTCGGTCCAAGCGAAGCGCCTGACGGATACCTGCCTGGAGGCGATGTGGATCGGCATTCGCATGGTTCGGCCTGGAATTCAGCTCGGCGACATCGGCCATGCGATCCAGACCTATGCTGAAGGCCAGGGATTTTCCGTGGTGCGCGAGTACTGCGGCCACGGGATTGGCCGCGTTTTTCACGAAGACCCCCAAATATTGCACTACGGTACGGCGGGCACGGGCATGCATCTGGTCGAAGGCATGACATTCACCATTGAGCCGATGATCAATGCGGGCAAGCGACATGTGCGCCTGCTGGGCGATGGCTGGACCGTCGTCACCAAGGATCATGCGCTTTCAGCGCAATGGGAACATACAGTGCTGTGCACAGCGAGCGGTGTTGAGGTACTAACCTTAGGCAAAGCCGACCGCGAGCGCTTGGCCAGTGCCGGTGCGTCTATTTGAACCGCATCGTAGATAGATCCGCGCACGGCGCTACCACGGGCACTCAGGCCACAGATGCCGCATCATGGCCGGCGCTGCGTGACTTAGGCGAGCGACTGAACGCCATCAGTCTTAGCAATCAGCCGCTAGCTATCGCGGAATTTCGTGGTGTGCTTGACAGTGGCGATGCCGCTCTAAAAATTCGCTTCGCTGCGAATGAACCGGTTGAAGAACTCGTCCGCGATCGCGCCCACCTTGTGGACCTTGTGCTACTGCGAGCATGGCATCTACACAGCACAGCACACACCCACGAACTCGCATTAATCGCGGTGGGTGGTTACGGACGCGGCGAACTACATCCATGCTCCGACATTGACGTCTCAGTGCTACTACCAAAGTCTATGGGCACGGACTGGCAGGCCAGCCTCGAGCGATTCCTAACATTCCTTTGGGATATAGGCCTCGAGGTCGGTCATAGCGTACGCACGATCGATGACTGCCAGCAGGAAAGTTTAGGAGACATCAGCGTCGCAACGACATTACTCGAAGCGCGCCTGCTGTGCGGACCGGAACTACTCTACTTAGCAATGAAGAAGGCCCTCGCCCCAGATCATATTTGGAGCGCCGCCGCCTTTTACGAAGCGAAGGTCAAGGAGCAGCAAGTCCGGCATTTGCGCTTCCATGACACGGGTTACAACTTAGAACCTAACGTTAAGGCGAGCCCAGGCGGACTACGCGACATACAAACGATCGCGTGGGTTGCCAAACGTCATTTTGGTGCGGACACGCTTGACGAACTTGTTGCGCACGGATTCTTAACTCGTCACGAGCTCGTAAAATTAAAAAACGCTCAATCATTTCTATGGAAGATCCGCTTCGCTTTGCACGTACTTACTGGACGACGCGAAGACCGCTTGCTGTTCGACCACCAAATCAAACTCGCTCAACAATTCGGGTATGAAGACGCGACTTTCACGCTCGCTGTTGAGCAATTCATGCAGCGCTATTATCGCACTGTCATGGACATTTCTCTGCTGAACGAGATGCTGCTGCAATTATTTGCTGAGGCAATCGTTAACCCTAGTCCGAGCGCCCCGCAACCGTTGAACTCACGCTTCCAGGTTCGCGCAGACTACCTTGAGATAATTAATGATGAAGTCTTTCTGCGCACGCCCTCAGCGATCCTCGAACTGTTTCAGCTCTTGCAGGAAAATCCTGCAGTCAAGGGCGTACGCGCTGAGACCATCCGTGTGTTACAACGCCACCTCGATCTCATAGACGAAGAGTTTCGTCAAAATCCGCGCAACCATCGCCTGTTCATTGAAATACTGCGTGCGCCTCAAGGCGTCACTCGCGGCTTCAGGCGCATGAACTTGTATGGCGTTCTTGGCCGTTACATACCCGCATTTGGTCGCATCGTTGGCCGTATGCAATATGACTTGTTTCACGCCTACACCGTTGATGCTCACACACTGTTTGTGCTGCGCAACCTGCGACGCCTTGCCTTACCGCGCTTCGAGCATGAGTTTCCAAAACTGTCGGCGCTGTTCAACACCTTGCCGCGCCCGGAGCTTGCCTATCTTGCCGCATTGTTTCACGACATCGCGAAAGGTCGTGGTGGCGATCACTCTGAACTTGGCGCTGTCGATGCCGAGGCCTTCTGTCTGGAGCAGGGGCTATCTCGTTATGACGCGCGCTTAGTTTCATGGCTGGTACGCCACCATCTGTTGCTCTCGGTGACTGCACAGAAGAAAGACATTGCAGATCCAGAAATCGTCAACGAATTTGCGCGTCGTGTTGGCGATCAAACGCATTTAGACTACCTATACATGCTCACGGTTGCCGACGTACGTGGCACCAATCCGAAGCTGTGGAACACTTGGAAAGCCTCGCTATTTGAAGAATTTTATCAGCGCACGCGCCGCGCCTTACGACGCGGCCTTGAAAGCCCAATCGATCAAGAAGAACTAATTGCAGAAACACAGCTAGAGGCACGTAGCTTATTGCAACGTGATGGTGTTTCTGGCGCGGATGTTGAGCGAGTCTGGAAGAGCCTCACGACGACTTATTTTTTGCGACACACAGCTGAAGAAATCGCATGGCACACGTCATTACTCGCAGGGAGAGATGCATTTGACGAAGAGCCACTAGTCGCTGTACGCCAAGAAACTGGCCGCGGTGGCACCGCTATTTTCAGTTACACGCCACGGCGTCAAAATAGCTTTGCGCGCGCAACCGCGGTTCTTGATCAAATGGGATTAACCATTTTAGATGCGCGCATTACACCGACGAGTAACGGCTTTTCTGTAGAGACCTATCTCGTACTCGAGGATACGGGAGGCGCTATCACTGACCGCACCCGCATTCACGAAATAGAGCAAGGTCTTTGGCGCAAACTGCGCGAAGAGCCGACCGCACCTGTGGTGGTGACACGCCGCGCGCCGCGCCAAGTCCGCATGTTCATGACACCCACCCAGATCAGCTTTACAGATGATCCACGTAATCAACGCACGGTACTTGAACTGGTTGCGTCTGACAGGCCGGGATTACTTTCAGAAGTTGGCAAGACGTTCATGAATGAACGCGTCAACCTGCATGGGGCTCGTATCTCAACCGTCGGCGAGCGTGCTGAGGACGTTTTTTACTTGTCAGACAATCGCGAGCAGGCACTGGATGAGCCCGCGCGCGCGCGGGTGGAGGCGGCCCTCATCGCAGCGCTAGACCGCCGTGGCTGAGCAACGAGCACAGATAGTGCCGCTCCCGGTTAATCCAGGCCTCGCACAGCTCAAACCCTACCCGTTTGAGCGCTTAGCAGCGCTGCTGCATGGCATATTGCCCCCAAGCGACTTCACTCCCATTGCGCTGTCAATCGGCGAGCCCAAGCATGCACCACCCTCATTTGTCATTGAGGAACTCACCCGCGCTCTAGGCGGCGTCGGCGTATACCCCGCCACCCTAGGGCTGCCTGAGTTCCGCCAGGCCGTTACAGGCTGGCTTACGCGTCGTTATGGCCTACAGGGGCTCATTGATCCGGCCACCATGGTGCTGCCCGTGAATGGGACACGTGAGGCGCTGTTTGCGTTTGCACAGAGCCTGATTGACCCGACAACCGCTCGGCTGGTGGCTATGCCAAATCCGGGTTACCAGATCTACGAGGGCGCGGCCCTACTCGCCGGTGCCACGCCCTACTTTCTGAACACACACCCAGAGCACGACTTCCTGCCCTACCTTGAGGCCGTCCCTGATCACGTCTGGGAACGTTGTAGCCTGCTGTATTTGTGCTCTCCGGGTAACCCGACAGGCGCCACGGCCTCGCTCGAGTTCATGGCTCTGGCGTTGAAGCTCGCTGATCGTTTCGGTTTTGTGATTGCCGCCGACGAGTGCTACTCGGAAATATACGATAGCGAAGCTGCACCACCGCTGGGCTTTCTCGAAGCCTGCCGCCAATTGGGCCGCACAGGCTTTGATCGCGTGGTGGTGTTTCACAGTCTATCGAAACGCTCAAGCTTACCGGGCTTGCGCTCAGGCTTCGTCGCAGGCGACGCGCAGCTCATTGCGAACTTCCGTCAGTACCGCACCTACCACGGTTGTGCGTTGCCGATACACGTACAACGCGCGAGCATTAAAGCATGGGATGACGATACTCACGTCCTTACAAACCGCGCGCTCTACCGAGCCAAATTTGCGGCCGTACTACCGATTCTTGCCGAGGTGCTCCCCGTCTTTCGCCCAGCGGGAAGTTTTTACCTTTGGCCGTTCGTCGGCGCTGATGACGAAGCCTTTACCCGTGAGCTGTATGCACAGACTCACGTAACAGTTGTACCCGGCAGCTATCTTGCGCGCGATACGGGTGATGGCAACCCAGGGGCTGGTCGAGTACGCATTTCCCTTGTGGCGCCAATCGATGAATGCATCGAAGCCGCCAATCGCATTTCCAATTTCATTAAGAGTCGAGCCACATGACTGACACACGCATCGCCATCATCGAAGGTCACTGGGATTCACGTGGCGAACTCAACCCAACGAGCGCACCAGCAGAACTGATCACAGCCCTACACTCAGTGATCATGGATCTCGATAGCGGCCGGGTGCGGGTCGCAGAACCAACCGCATCTGGGTGGGTGGTCAACCAGTGGCTAAAAAAAGCCGTCCTCTTGTATTTCAGAGTCAATGACAATCAAGCCATGGCCGCCCAGTACACTAATTACTTTGACAAAGTTCCACTGAAGTATGCGGGCCTAAGCGAGGCTGAACTGCGTGCGATGGGCACCCGAGTCGTGCCACCCGCGGTTGCGCGCCGCGGCGCTTACATCGCATCTGGCGTCGTGCTCATGCCCAGCTATGTCAACATCGGCGCCTACGTCGATACCGGCACGATGGTCGATACTTGGGCAACCGTGGGTTCGTGCGCCCAGATTGGCAAGAACGTGCATCTGTCCGGAGGTGTCGGTATTGGCGGGGTACTTGAACCGCTACAAGCCAATCCCACTATCGTCGAGGACGGTTGCTTTATCGGCGCCCGCTCGGAGATTGTTGAAGGCGTGATCGTGGAACGTGGTGCTGTCATTTCGATGGGCGTCTTCATCGGCGCCAGCACAAAAATATACGATCGGGAAACAGGCGCCGTCACATATGGTCGGGTACCTGCAGGCGCGGTGGTTGTTGCGGGTAATTTACCGTCAGCGGATGGCAAGTATTCGCTGTACTGCGCGGTCATCGTCAAGAAAGTGGATGAAAAAACTCGCGCGAAGACTTCGATTAATGAGCTACTGCGCGACTAGCCACGCTTTTGGCACCGGCCAAATTGCCCCACAGTGATCAACCCTTTGACGGCACTCATCGGCTCAACAGTCACGATTCGATACATTGGCTAAGTGCGCTCTGAACTCTTCTTGCTTCTGGATCGATTTAACAGGATGGTACATGGTATTCGCATTCAACTGATGCGCTTGCCAGTCGTGCCGAAACACAATTCCTTTAAGGGCATCAACACATTTCACAGACAGGTTATTGTGCAGAGCAAGCGTATGAAAAATATACTCAATAAATTTATCCACTTTCGGATGCCTGCAAGCGAATTGCTCAACAAGCTGCAATAGCTTTGCCGAAGCGCGCATTGCGCAAACCATTCCGCGCGCGCATGGCAAGCTCAACGCCGGTGTGATTGAGCGTGCATGAGCCCAAACATCAGCCTCTCGAGACTCAACAATCCAACTCTTTGATGAAAGCAGATCCGCACCTAAGTTAGCAGCATCGATCTCACCTATCAACGTAGTTCGCGGCACGAAAACGTCATCTTCAAGAAACCAAACGTTTTCATAAGCAGTATTCAACCGACAGAAATACAAAAGCGCCTTATCCCAAGCACTGACGCGTAGCCCTGGTGCCTTGCTGAGACGATTGAACCGATTAAATCCACTATCCCCACATACAGTGTCATCAAGTTGAACAAACTTTATACGATGGTCGGTGGGCACCTGGAAATCATTATCGTCGACAAAATAAAACACGTCGTAGTCGTCGTCACGCCCAGTCTTACTATAGAAATCTACCAGCTCTGATTTAGGCCTTAAACTCAGGATTGCGATTGCATTCATCCCCCCCCCTCGCTACTCGTGAGCCTACATACAACGACGTGACTCGAATCAAACTGACACACCCCGGCAAAGCCTCAATGGCTCGCACTGAGGCCGATGTTCGAATATCGGCCTAAACCGAGAGATACCCACAATCAACAAGGAACTATTAGCCAAAACGACCCGTGATGTAATCCTCAGTCAATTTATGGCGCGGATTGGTAAACATCTGATTGGTAGAGCCCACCTCAATGACGTTACCGAGGTGAAAATATGCCGTGCGTTGCGACACGCGAGCAGCCTGCTGCATATTATGCGTCACGATTACGATGGCGTAATTCTGACGTAGCTCGTCAATTAGATCCTCGACTCGAGCCGTCGCCACAGGATCGAGCGCCGAGCATGGCTCGTCCATCAAAATGACCTCAGGGTCCACCGCGATGGCTCTCGCAATACACAAGCGCTGTTGCTGACCACCCGACAAGCCCGTACCGGGCTGATCGAGCCGATCCTTAACCTCGTCCCAAAGGCCTGCTTTGCGCAGCGATGTCTGCACGATCTCATCGAGATCCGCGCGTGTGGGGGCAAGCCCATGTATGCGTGGGCCGTATGCAATATTCTCAAATATGGATTTTGGAAAAGGATTTGGGTGTTGAAACACCATGCCGACGCGCGCGCGCAACTGCACAACGTCTTCACTCCTATCGTAGATATCCTTACCGTCCAAGGTAATGGTCCCGCTGACACGCGCAGCCGCAATCGTGTCATTCATGCGATTTAAGCAGCGCAAAAACGTTGACTTACCGCAACCTGATGGGCCAATGAAGGCGATCACTGAATTTCGACCAATATCGATATTGACATCAGCAATCGCTTTCTTTGCGCCATAGTGCACGCTGACCTGGCGCGCCGTCATAACCGGATCCTGCACGGTCACCTGGCCAATTGTTTGTGTATCAATTGCAGCGCCCGGCGCTGACTGATCACCAGCCGCAGAGACAGTTGCTCGGGGCACCGCAAACTTCGCAGCATCCACAACGACATCACGCGTGTCACTTGCCATGGTCAAAAAACCTCTGCGCTACCAGCGCCGCTCAAACCGATTACGAAGTATCATTGCGAGCGCATTCATAAGCAGCAAAAATATCAAGAGCACGATAATCGCCCCTGAGGTGCGCTCTACAAACGCTTGCTCCGAACTACTAGACCACAAGTAGATCTGCACTGGTAGCACCGTTGCAGAATCACTGAGTGCTCGCGGCACATCTGCGATGAACGCGACCATCCCAATCATCAACAAAGGGGCACTTTCGCCCAGTGCTCGCGCCATACCAATGATTGCACCCGTAAGAATGCCAGGCATCGCCAGTGGTAGCACATGATGCGTCACCATCTGTACGGGCGAGGCGCCCATACCAAACGCCGCCTGCCGAATCGCAGGCGGGACCGCTTTCAATGCGGCTCGGCTCGCAATGATAATCGTGGGCAGCGTCATCAGTGTCAGCACCAAGCCACCCACGATCGGCGCTGAACGCGGCAAGCCAAAGAACTGAATAAAGACTGCAAGCCCCAGCAAACCAAACACGATGGACGGAACGGCCGCCAAATTATTGATATTGACTTCAATAAAATCCGTATAACGATTGCGAACGGCAAATTCCTCCAAATACACTGCCGCTGCCACACCAATCGGTAGCGACAAGCACACGGTCACAAGCAAGGTCAACATCGATCCGACCAGCGCACCCAAGATGCCGGCTTGCTCAGGCTCGCGCGAGTCGCCATGTGTGAAGAGGCCGGTGTTAAACTGTTCTTTTAAGCGATGCTCAGCGAGCAAAGCCTGAATCCACCCAAACTCAAGGTCGCTGACGGTGCGATCGGCTTCAGGGGTGTTTTGGCTGATGCGTCCCTTCACGACAAGATCGACCCGGTCGCTTGCAAGCAAAGCCACACGCTCGGTGGTGCCGATCAGTTGCGGATTCTTTACCACCCGATCACGTAAAATCGTGTCGGCTGAGTTGCTGAGCAAGCCATAAAGCTTGCGCTTCTCATCGCGCTCGGTGACATCACTGAACCGGTTGCGTAATGCGGCCTTCACGACAGCCTCGTAGTCACCCTGAGCAAGATCCGCCGGAGCAAGCTTACCGTCTGGGGCAATATCAGCCGCCGAATAAGTCACATCTAGCGTGACGTAGGCCTGTTTAAACGCGCCAATGCCTTTGGAGATGATGGTAGAAAACAGCACTACAACAAACAACAAACCCAAGGTAACGGCGACGATCCCATAGGTGCGAAATCGCAACTCCGCCCGATAGCGTCGCTTAAGACTTGCAGCCACCAACCGCTGCGTCCGCTGGCCGCGGGTCTCAAAAGGAGTTGCGTTATTTGTATTGTTCACTGTAGCGGCGCACGATGCGTAAGGCGATGATATTAAGCACGAGGGTGGCAAAGAAAAGGACCAAGCCAAGCGCGAATGCAGACAGTGTTTTTGGACTATCAAACTCGCTATCACCAACCAACAGCGAGACGATTTGAACCGTGACGGTGGTGACCGCCTCAAGCGGGTTGGCCGTCAACTTAGCGGTCAACCCTGCCGCCATCACCACAATCATCGTTTCACCGATGGCTCGCGACACGGCGAGCAGTACACCACCGACAATGCCTGGGAGCGCTGCCGGTAACACCACCCGACGAATGGTTTCCGACTTCGTGGCGCCAAGCGCATACGCGCCATTACGCAATCCCAGCGGCACTGCGGTCAACATATCATCCGCAAGCGATGACACAAACGGCACAATCATGATTCCCATAACCAGACCCGCTGCCAGTGCACTTTCAGCAGACACCGCTACACCAAGCGCCTGCCCCACGCCACGTAGCAACGGCCCCACCGTCAGAACTGCAAAAAAACCATACACAACCGTTGGTATGCCCGCGAGCAACTCCAACAAAGGCTTCGCAACGGTGCGCACGCGACGGTCTGCATATTCCGAAAGATAAATTGCGGACAGTAACCCAATCGGCACAGCCACTAACATGGCAATGAGTGCGATGAGCGCGGTTCCAGCGAAAAGCGGGACCGCTCCGAATGCACCAGAAGAACCGACCTGGTCTGCTCGAGTGGCCAGCTGCGGGCTCCAAGATGTCCCAAGCAGGAACTTAAAAATCGGCACTAGATGAAAAAACCGCAGCGCCTCATACAGCACTGAGAGAATGATCCCAACGGTGGTTAAGATTGCTATCAGCGAGCACAGCACCAGGGCAAGCTTAACTACCCACTCAACGCCGTTGCGGGCGCGCAAAGTGGGCGAAATACGTGACCATGCAACGCTTGCGCCAATCAGACTTACGCTAAGCGCAACCAGCCCGCCTGCGGTGCGACTTAATGCATCAAGCCGTATCCACTCTTGGGCCGCCGCCCGTACGTCGGGACGTACGTCGCCTAGCGCCGCACCGCCGTGAGCGAGGCGCAGCACTTCATCCATTAGTAACCGTCGCTGCCCCGCACTTGCCGTCAGGTAGTCACCTGACAAATGCGACATCACAACGTCGAGAATGTGGTGCTGACCCACGACGTGCCATACAGCCAGCAATAGCAACGCAGGTACCGCGCACCAAAGGCCGGTCAAGACGCCGTAATAACCCGGAAGTGAATGCAATTGGGCCGCACTGCGCAACCCGCCGACAACGGCAATGGAGCGCCGGCGCCCCAACCAGTAGGACATCGCACTCAGACCAAGAATCGCGATAATGACGCTCAAGTTTTGCATGCGCACTCGCCTAAGAACTCAACGCACTCGCGGCATCCGTTAGCGGCGCTACACGCGGCCCAGCGATGCCGACCTTAAAAAGTGAGCACTCTTCTGAGCAGCAAACAGTATCGACAGCAATTGTTACGAAATTGTGACAATTAGGTATTCAATTTATTAATCAATCTCTTAGACATCGATTATCGACGTTCTAGGCTACCAGGCAATGCGCGCTACCTTGCCTTGGCACACTAACCCTTGCCGGTCGGCGGTGGCATACGTATAAACTCTCTTAACTACATCACTTAACTGATATTCGCTCTTATGACAGACGCGCTTGCACTGACCCAAGAATTGATTCGCTGCCAGTCCATCAGCCCCGCAGACGCAGGCTGCCAGGATCTGATGATTGAACGATTACGCGCACTCGGTTTTACCATCGAGCATCTGCCCTTTGGACCCGTTAAAAACTTCTGGGCCACCCACGGCGAGACGAGTGCACCCACTTTTTGTTTCGCAGGCCATACAGACGTCGTGCCCACGGGACCTCTCGAGGAGTGGCATTCTGACCCGTTCGTACCGACCATCCGCGATGGCCTACTGTTCGGCCGAGGCGCTGCAGATATGAAAAGCGGCCTTGCCGCCATGATCACAGCAACCGAAGCGTTTTTAAAGAAACACCCTAAGCACCGTGGCCGCATCGCTTTTTTGATTACCAGTGACGAGGAAGGCCCATCAGTGGATGGCACACGCCGCGTCGTCGAAGTGCTGAAAGCACGCACCGAACGCATCGATTGGTGCCTCGTTGGTGAGCCCACCAGTGAGCAACTCTTAGGCGATGTCATTAAAATTGGCCGCCGCGGGTCACTCAGCGGACGCCTCACCGTCCACGGCACGCAAGGGCATATCGCCTATCCGCAGTTAGCGGATAACCCCATTCATCGCTTTGCGCCCGCACTCGACGAACTTGTGAACCACCACTGGGACGCGGGCAATGAGCATTTTCAGCCGACCAGCTTTCAAGTGTCCAATTTCAATGCGGGCACCGGCGCGCCCAACGTGATTCCCGGGGAACTCAAGGCGCGCTTTAACATCCGTTGGTCACCGATCCAGACCGTGGAATCACTACAAAGCGCTGTGATACAGATACTCAAAAAACATGGTGTCAAACATACTTTGGATTGGTTCGTATCGGGACTGCCCTTCTACACTCCACCGGGCGTGCTTTCCACTGCGGTCAGCAAATCCATCGGCGAAGCCCTCGAGCGCACACCAGCTTTGACCACGGGTGGCGGCACCTCAGATGGCCGATTTATCGCCCCGCTCGGGGCTGAGGTTATCGAACTAGGTGTCATTAACCGCACAATTCACAAGGTGAACGAACATGTGCGTGTAGAGGACATTGATCGCTTAAGTGCAACTTACGAGCGCGTGCTGCACAATCTGCTGGGTTAGAGGACGTGCGCTCTAGCGCGTGCGCGCCAACGATAAATTAATCAGGACACCACTCAAGCCGAGCGCAGCTAAGGCCAGCGAGACCCACAGGGGCATGGAAAACCCGAGCAGCGTCCAGTTAACGGCCTGGCAATCACCGCCACCAGCGAGTACACGGGCGACGGCTTCGTAGAAGCCAAATATATCAACGAGGCTATAAAAGTCAGCTCCGCAAGACGGCAAACTGCCAAGCGGCTGCGCCTGCATCCACACGTGTCTAAGCGCGACTGCAACGCCAGCACCAGCCGTCAGACCAATAACGCTTGCCGACACACGTGCAACCCAGACCTTGCAAGGCACAACCGCTGCGAGCAAAAAGACCATTCCCAGACCACAGACTGCGATACGCTGCAGCACGCACATATTGCATGGAGCTAGGTGCAGCACATACTGCGCATAGAGGGCGAACGCCATCATTGCAGCACAAGCCACCGCCCCAACTGCGTTCCACTGCCGCGGCGTCAAGCCAAACATTAGACGCACAATCATGAGTCGCTAACGGTTACGCGCTTCGCGTAATTCACGCTCAACTGCATCGAGCGAGGTGTGACGAATATCCTTGCCGTGGACCATATAAACGACGTATTCGCAGATATTTTTCGCATGATCCCCAACGCGCTCTAACGATCGGCCGACTTGCAACACGTCCAGCGCACGTCGAATCAGGCGCGGATCCTCCATCATGAAGGTAATGCATTGCCGCTGAATCGCCTCATACTCCTCGTCTAAAATACGGTCTTCCCGACACACGCGCAGGGCGCTGTCAGCATCAAGACGCGCGAATGCATCCAGCGAATCGTGCAACATCTGCTGCGCCAACCGACCCAAGTGTCGGATCTCACGATACCGATCTGCCGGCCGCTCCATCAATGCTAAACGCAAGGACGTATGCCCAATTTTTTCAGCCTCATCCCCGACGCGCTCAAGGTCAGTAATTGTCTTAATAATAGCAACGATCAAACGCAAGTCAGACGCTGCCGGTGAGCGCGTGGCAAGTATCCGGCTACACTCCTCATCGATTGCAACCTCCATAGCATTGACCTCATGATCACCATGGACAACCTGCTCGCTCAGTTCGCTATTCGCTTCAGTCAGCGCTGCAACCGATAGACTCAGTTGACGCTCGACTAATCCACCCATCTGCAAAACATGCGCACGCACGCTTTCCAGATCTTCGTTATAGCGGCGCGAAATATGGGGGCCTAACTCATTTACGTCCATGATTAACGCCTTCAATAACTTAGTTAATAGATAAGCCCACGCAGATCATAGCTCTACGCGGATCACACGCCAACCAAACCTCAACTCTGCCACCGTCATACGCAATCAATCTTCACAGATCCTTAGCCAACGCTTGCTGCTCCCGAAGCATCTTGGTCGGCAAAGCAACCAGGCTTTTATCGGTGAAATAACCATCCGAGCCACTCGCCTTGTCGCTCACAAACTCTCGCACAAAATCCCCAAGTCCCGGAACCTTACCGAGGTGGGCGTGCTTGATATAGATAAACAAGGGCCGAGAAATGGCATAAGTGCCTGCCGAAATAGACGCGACTGAGGCTGCCACATGGTCGATCGTCGCGGCCTCGATTTTGTCACGGTTTTGATCAAGATAGGAAAACGTGAAAATTCCGACGGCTGATTTATCATTCTTTAACTTACCCATGACCAGTGCATAGTCCTCTGTCACATCCACCCACTGACCATCCTCGCGCACAGTGGCGCACAACTTCTTCGCGGCATCTGCTGCAAGCGCCTTGATTGCGGGCACCTTTTTACATGCCGGCATCATGACAAGTTCAACAAACTTATCGCGGGTACCGTGATTGCTGGCAGGTCCAAAAATAAAAATAGGGCGTTTCGGCAAAGAGGCATCCACATCGCTCCAGTTCCGATATGGATTCGCGACGAGCTGGCCATTGACCGGCACGGTCTTTGCGACTGCCCGGTACAACTGGTCCAAGGTCAGGTTAAACGCACTACCTTGCTTTGCTTGTGCGACCACAATCCCGTCAAAGCCGAACTTAATTTCATCAATATCGCGCACATCCTTCGCGAGGCAAGCGGCGCGCTCCGATGCGGTTATGGGTCGTGACGCATCCATGATATCGGGTGTATCAAGACCAACTCCACCGCAAAACAGCTTAAACCCGTCACCAGTCCCATTTGACTCCGCCACCGGTATTTTATACTTACCTGACTTACCGAAGTGCTCAGCAACCGTTGTGGCGAACGGGAAGACCGTCGAGGAACCGACGATCCTGATCGTCTCGCGCACTTGAGCAATCGCGCTGGAGCCCGCCATAACCACCAGCAGTAGCGCGCCGATGCTCACTAGATGTCGTTTCTTAAGCATGCAAGCAATACCTCGGGTAAAAGAAATCGAACGAATGCAATGGAAACCTATTACACCGCAGAACCCGGCATAAGTTAAGCCCAGTGAGCGCCTAATTGACTGACCCACGCGAATGCGCGCTCCAACGGGGTCGCAGGCCTGATCACGAACATGACGTCACCAAAACGTCATACGACTCTGAAATACTCAAGCATAGTGTTTGTGACAGCAAAACTAAGCGTGAAGCCTCATCTGATTGATGCCACCTTATTCTTTTCGCCCACAAGCGGTGGGGTCAGGCGCTATCTGCTTGCCAAACACGAGTGGCTTAACCAACACAGCAAGCTTCGGCACACCTTGTTCGTCCCAGGTCCGCATGACAGGGGCGGCAAAGGCGGCATCATCGAATTCGGCAGCCCATTGCTTAGAGCCGGCTATCGATGCCCCGTTCGTCTGCGCGCGTTGCGTCGCGCGCTTACGGAGCTGAGGCCCGGCCTGCTCGAAGCGGCGGACCCTTACCTCATGGGGTGGCAAGTTGCAGCGGTCGCACGCCGGCTGCAAGTGCCCTGCATCGCATTTTGCCACTCAGACATCATAGGACTCGCCGAACATCGCCTTGGGCAAGTTGGTGGCACCGTTGCCGCACGCTACTTACGGTCATTGTACGGTCGATTTGACCTAGTGCTTGCGCCTAGCGCCTTGGTAGCCAACCGCCTCAGCGATGCGGGTATCGAGGATGTAGCCATTCAACCTCTGGGCGTTGATCCGAATATTTTTAGCCCCCTCCACCGCGATCCGCACTTACGCGCCCGACTCGGATTGTCACCGGACATACGCTTGCTGGTTTTTGCTGGTCGTTGCGCGCCAGAGAAAAATGTCAATGATCTTATTGTGATGACAAAATTATTAGGTAAGGGTTACCACTTACTGATCATTGGCTCAGCGCCCGACCCAGTGGCCAACCAATATGTGACACGGCTAGGCTACCTAGGGAGCCCGGCCGCGCTTGCAGCCACCCTAAGCGCCTGCGACGCGCTCGTCCACGCCGGCCGCCAAGAAACATTCGGACTTGTGGCCCTAGAAGCAATGGCCTGCGGCCTACCAGTAATCGCCTACGCAGCAGGCGCCATGCCAGAACTGATTGATAGCACTGTGGGCGAACTCGCGCCGCCCACTGGACCTTTGGCTCTTGCAGATGCAGTCCGTCGCGCTTTTGAGAAAGACACTGCCCACAGTGGCCGACTAGCCAGAGAGCGCGTTTTACAGCGCTACACTTGGGATATTACGCTGTCAAAACAGCTACATCACTACGCTCGTTTGTTGCACCAACCGCTGACGAAAACCACTCTCAACTTATTGCCTGCTACATAAATAGAATGTTTTCGGTATCAGTACACGACGTGGCGCCCGCAACCTGGCCACGCTGCGAGACTCTCATGTCATTGCTCGATCGTTATAAGATACCCGCGACCCTACTCATCGTGCCCGAATACCACGGCACATGCCGCGCCGATCGTGATCCTAACTTTGTACAAGCAATTCAGCGACGCGTTGCAAACGGCGATGAAGTGGCTCTGCATGGCTACAGTCATGTGGATACCGGCCCTGACTCATGGCTCCCGACCATGTTAATAAAACGCCGGCTTTACACAGCTCGAGAAGGTGAGTTTTCAAATCTAAGCGAAGCTCGCGCCCTTGATCTGATACATCGCGGTCTAGCCATTCTCAACCGCATGGACTTGAGCCCTACAGGGTTTATCGCTCCCGCTTGGCTACTGAGTAAAGGGGCATTACGCGCGGCCCACAGGTCTAGCCTCACCTATACATGCACGCGAGATAGGCTGATGATACTTAAGAACCGCGACGCCTTTATCGGGGCGAATAACAAATACAACAAAGAAATGACGCTGCATGCCCCAAGTCTCGTCTATTCAACACGTAGCGCCTGGCGCCGAACTCTATCGTTATGCTGGAACAACGCCCGGCTCGTACGGCTGCAGCATTCGCCCCGTATACGCCTGGCCCTGCACCCCAACGACGCACTGCATTCGACGGTCATGGCACACTGGCAGCAGATTATTGAGACGTTACTAACTATGCGCCATCCCTGTCTAGAAACAGACTGGCTAAAGTCGCTTAATCGAAAAGACGCGCTAGACGCGCACTAAAGCACCGCCTTGCCTGGCGCCGCTGCGCTACGGGATGCCGCAACTCAACAAGATTACCCAAAAACTGTCGTGTCGCATTTTCCCATCGATATTCCAATGCTTGCTGGCGCGCATGCTGCGGATCAAGCTTTAGGGCAGCCGAAACCGCCTCTGTTAAATCGTTACGCAAACAGCCACTAAAACCCTCGCGGACGACGTCAATTGGTCCAATTACAGGATAGGCCGCCACAGGCAAGCCACTCGCCATGGCCTCGAGCATCACTAAGCCAAACGTATCCGTGCGGCTTGGAAAAACAAAGCAGTCACCGCAACTCATAAGCTCAGCAAGCTCGCTACCGTACTTGTAACCAGTGAAAATCACCTCAGGGTAACGTCTGCGTAAATCCTGAAGCGCAGGCCCGGCCCCAATAACAATTTTTGTACCGCCTGTGCGAACGCGACAGAAATCCTCAACGCTTTTCTCAACGGCCACTCGGCCAACATAGACAAGAACTGGCCCAGGATAGGCGTCACGTACGCCCAACCTTGGTTTAAATAATTCCGTGTCGACACCGCGACCCCAGTGCACTAAGTGGTTGAACCCGCGATTACGTAGATCATCACGGACCTGCTGCGTACCAACCATCGTACGCGTGGCGCGACCATGAAAACGCCTAAGGACAGCGTAAGAAAAGCGCGGCGGCACTGGAAAGCGGGCCTGCAGGTATTGCGGAAACTGCGTGTGATAGGACGTGGTAAAAGCAAAGTTTGCTCGGCACGCGGCATTACGCGCAGCCAACCCAAGCGGACCCTCAGTCGCTATATGCAGCGCGTCAGGCCGCTCGTCTTCTAACCACTGCGCGACGCGGCGCCCTTGGAAAAGCGCGAGACGAATCTCCGGGTACGTGGGACAGGGGATGCTTGGCAATCCCTCTGGAGTCATCAATGTCACGGCGTGCCCCAACGACGTCAAGCACTCAACAGTGCGCGACAGTGTGGTCACAACACCGTTAGTTTGTGGGTGCCATGCGTCGGTGACAATTGCGACCTTCATACCCGGACGTGTTCAGGCCGCATAATCCAGCGCTGCAACGTCAGACTCGACTGCCTGCTCAATTACAGGTATTACTGCGTCGACCTGCCCTGTCCAATGCAAAATCGACAGTCGACCGTTTTGGTCTTCCACCAACGCTGAGCAATGTTCAACCCAGTCCCCATCGTTGCAGTAACGCACACCATCAACGGTACGTATACCTGGGTGGTGAATATGACCACAAATAATGCCATCAAGACCCACCCGCGCTGCTGCATGGGCTGCAGCCTGCTCGAATCGCTCCGTATAGAGCCGCGCGTCCGGCACTCGCTGCTTGATCCATGACGCTAGCGACCAGTAGCCGAAGCCCAGCCCACGGCGCACCGCATGGACTCGCCTCGCTGCAAAGAGAACCACGTCATAAAGCCTCTCGCCTACGTGTCGCAGCAACCCGCTAAACGCTACTGCCCCGTCAAACTCGTCACCATGGACGACCAGATACCGCTTACCGTCCGACGTCTCGTGTATGAAGTCGCGACGAATATCAATGCCGGCCACCTCAGCACCACACAGCTCACGAAATCCCTCATCATGGTTACCCGGAACATAAATCACTTTGACGCCAGAGCGTGCCATCTGCAGTATTTTTCGTAGCACATCGTGATGCGCTACCGGCCAATACACCGTCTTTTTTAGGCTCCATAAATCGACGATGTCACCCACGAGGACCAGCTGCTCTACCTGGATGTTGTTCAAAAAATCGAGCAGATAGTCGGCCTGACAGCCTCTAAATCCAAGATGTACGTCGGAGATGAATGCGCAGCGCATGCGCAGGGCCGACTTACCTTGAGGATTCGCCACGCTCATACTGTCCCCAGTTCTGACCATTTGGCATCACTGTGCCGACAGACCGTGACAAAATCGTGGCGAAACGGCGAAACTTTTTTGACTAGGCCGAGCTATTCGATATTAGGCACAAGGCGGCGCGGGGGGAAATGACAGGTGAACACACTACCAACGCCTTCCTCGCTCAGAATCTCTAAGGTTCCACCATGGCGCTGCACTGAGTGCTTAACGATAGCAAGACCAAGTCCCGAACCACCCGTTGCGCGGGCTCGACCTGGATCGACCCGATAAAAGCGCTCCGTTAAACGCGGCAAATGTTGCCGCGCGATCCCAGCACCTGAGTCTTTAACCGAAAAATGAGCACCAAAATCATCTTTCCACCAACGAATGACGATACTGCCAGTCGCCGGCGTGTATTTCACTGCGTTTGTAATCAGATTAGAAAATATGGAATGAACTTCCTGCTCAGATCCCAATAACTGTACGTTTGCGTCAAGCAGCAACTGTATTTGGTGAGGGCGCTTGTCCAGCGACAACACCTCACGGTGCAGGAATGAAAGCATCCCGCCAACATCGATCGGGGTCAGCGGCGCCTCACCCGTTGACGACTCGAGTCGCGACAGTTCAATCAACGCATCGACCACAGCACGCATGCGTTGCGCTTGCCTGCGCATTTCCTCTAAAGGACCGTGCCAAGCAGGATCAATCTGCATGTCATCTGCGAGCGCATCAACATAGCCGGTTACGACGGTTAATGGCGAGCGCAGCTCGTGCGAGGCGTTCGCAACGAAATCTTTGCGCATCGCCTCTAAGCGCACTTCGCGAGTTACATCCCGTACGAGTAAAAATTGTTGCCCGGCGCCATAGAGCACTATCTGTAGCGAAAGAAAAATATTCGGGTCTATAAATGATGGAATTACAATTGCCTGACCATAGTCAGCAGCAGATAAGTAGCGCGAAAAAGCCGGATCCCTCACCAAATTCTCTATGCGCTGCCCATAATCTAATTTGCGACGCAGCTGCAACAGCCGGGCAGCATTTACGTTAAACCACTGGATTCCGCGCTCAGGAGTCAACAGGACTACGCCATCGGGCATCGCTGTCGTCACGCGACGAAATTCGCGAAACAACTCCAAAATTCGGCGTTTATGGAATTGTTTTCGTCGATAGATACGCATCACCAGCGCAACAATATCGCCCCAAATTCCCTGAAAGTCTGGTGGATCTTCGGTACGCCGATTGCGTAACCATTGCTCTAGACGATGCAGCCGCCACAGCATAACAGCCAGATAAACGGCCAAGGCCGCGAGTACGGTAGCCACTAAAGCGTGTAACAAAAACCCAATAACACAGGCCACAACGATAACGCCGCTGAGGCGTGCTATTGCGAAAGACCAACCACTGGTAATTGACCGCTGAGACACTGACCCACACTCATAAAATGGCCGCTATACAGCGCGTAGCGAAAACCGATAGCCAGCACCACGCACTGTCTGGATCAGGCCATCGCAGTTAAAGGCCTCAAGCGCCTTACGCAGGCGCCTGATGTGAACGTCCACCGTCCGTTCCTCGACGTACACGTTACCGCCCCAGACCCGATCGAGCAATTGCGAACGGCTATAAACACGCTCTGCATGGGTCATAAAGAACTCGAGTAGGCGATATTCCGTTGGGCCCAAAGGCACAGTGGCGCCTCCAGCCATCACGCGATGTCCGGCAGTATCGAGCACCAACCCCCCAGCCTCCAACGTTTCCCCGGGCACGCCAGCGGCCGCTCGGCGCAACACGGCATTAATCCGCGCCAGCAACTCGCGGGGCGAAAAGGGTTTCGTAACATAGTCATCTGCCCCGCCCTCGAGGCCGCTCACCTTATCTTGCTCTTCCGCTCGTGCGGTTAGCAGGATAATTGGCATCTCTGCAGTGTTTTTGTCCTTTTTCAGCAGCCGGGTCAGCTCAAGTCCGCTCACGTCCGGCAACATCCAGTCGACCAGCGCAAGATCGGGGCGATGATCGGCGATGAGACTACGGGCACTGCGGCTGTCTTCCGCCTCAAGAACGTTAAACCCTGCACGCTTCAACCCAAAAGAGATCATCTCGCGGATGGGCCGTTCGTCTTCGACAATCAAAATGGTGCGGGTATTCATACAGGAGTCACGCCGCTGGCTAATGTTGCTGCTATTTGATCGCTAAATTATGACGGTTCCGTGACTATACCCGTCAATTATCGCCCTCTGTCACTAAATGGTCATAGACCATTACACCATCATGGCTTCGCCGAGCGCATGGCCACATCATTGCGCAAGTACACAGGCTCAAGCCGCGCCGCCGTCACCGTACGCCCAAAGTCCACCTCAACCACTGCCAAACGCGCCATGTCCGCCGCATGCGGCAGCATGTCCACGTCTATGTGCGCGGCCCGGGGGCGCACGCGCTCACTCAGATGCGCATAGGCCCGAAACCCATGCCCAACAGCGAGCAGCTCATCACGTCCTGAGGGCAGCGGCACATCAGCCGGAGCGGCCAGTCCCTCGCCGACGAGCTCAAAGCCGTTCTCGGTACGCGTCACCAGACCCCAGTACACCTCGCCCATGCGCGCATCCAAACACACGAGCGCCTGGCGAATCATCACGTGCTCATCTAACGCCCGCACGCCCAGCGCATAAAGCTCGGAGATCGGCACGAGCGGTACTCCAGACCCTAAGCTCAGACCCTGAGCCGTGCTAACAGCAATGCGCACTCCCGTGAATGCGCCCGGACCACGACCAACGGCAATCGCGTCGAGGTCCTTGAGCTCAAGTCCGCTACGCTGCAATATCTCATCCACCATCGGCAAAACACGCTCCGCATGACCACGTCCGAGAACCTCAAAGATTTCATCGACGCGGTTATCAACCAGTAACGCAACACTACACGCTTCAGTCGCTGTATCAATACTTAAGATTTTCATGCGCTCTTGCTCGGCGCTAGGGAACCCAAATGCATTTGAAGAAATCGCACTGCTTCATCCCCATCATCGATAACAGTCATAGGCGGCAAACTTTGTAGGAAAGCACGCCCATAGCCGCGATTGCGTAACCTCGGGTCGCCCAGCATGACGACGCCAAAATCATGGTTATCACGAATCAAGCGCCCAACGCCTTGCTTTAATGCCAATACAGCTTGAGGGACCTGATACTCCATAAATCCGTTGCGACCTTCACGCTTTAATCCCTCCAGTCGCGCCTTCAACAACGGATCATCAGGCGACGCAAAGGGTAGCTTATCAATGACCACGATCGACAACGCGGGTCCGCGCACGTCGACCCCTTCCCAAAAACTCCCCGTCCCTAGCAAGACCGCATTCCCTACGTCACGAAACCTGCGCAGCAACGCGTCGCGCGGCGCCTCACCTTGGACGAGCACCGGAAAGCCCGCATCAGCACCGAGCGCGGACTTTAACAAACGCTCACCCTCAGCAAGCGCACGGTAACTTGTGAAGAGCACGAATGCTCGACCACCCGCCGCTTGGATCAGTGGCAATGCCGCATCGATTACGGCACTCGTATAACCACGATCGCTCGGCTCTGGCAGATTGCGTGGCAGATACAAACGCGCCTGGCTCTCATAATCAAAGGGGCTAGGGATCAACAATGTCTCAGCCGACAGCGCGCCTACCCGGCGCGTGTAGTGGCTAAAATCATCGCCGACTGCCAACGTGGCTGATGTGTATATCCACGCACATGGACGCGCGTCCACCTGCGCTTGCAGGCGCTCTGCTACTTCAAACGGCGTGTACTCCACACTCCAATTGCGCCCCGCATTCTCGCTCCAGCGTAGCCCCGCTGCGTCATCGAGCTGCAGAATCTCCACCAATCGGCGTGCCGTATCAAGCGCACGGCGGCTGCATTGTCGAACTCCAGCAGCATTCGCCGCCATTTCCTCAAGTTGCGTGCCAAGCGCCAAAAGCACGTCTGCCAACTCATTGAGACTCTCCAGCACACTATCAGGCAATGCCACCCAGTCAGTGCGCTCCGCAAGACCCGACAAGGCGCGCTGCACGGCGCTTACATGCTGCTCAAGGTTTTCAAGGGCGCTGCGTGCCTTCGTCTCCAAAAGGCCCGCCCGCAGCAGTTCAACACTTGTATCCCGCGCAATTGATACGATCGATCGCGAACCAACACGCGAGCCAAAAAACTGGGCAGCAACTTCTGGAAACTGGTGCGCCTCATCCAAAATGACTGCGTCCGCACCCGGCAGCAACTCACCAAAACCCTCTTCTCGTAAGGCCATATCAGCCAACAACAAGTGATGATTTACAATCACGATATCAGCAGACTGAGCCTCACGACGCGCTTTAACGACATGACAGGCACGAAACTCGCCACACTCCTGACCCAGACAATTCTCACGCGTTGAAGTGACGGATTGCCAAATTGGATCTGCATCGGGTATCGATTCAAGTTCGTTGATGTCGCCACTATCGGTCTGCAGACTCCAGCGCTCGATGCGCGCTAGTGCGCGTTGCTTTGCACGCTCAAGACCTGGCAGGTCTGCTGATGACAGACTCAAACTCAAGCGGTGGCGACATAAATAATTGGCACGCCCTTTCAGTAAAGCCACTTTCACAGGACGCCCGAGTGCCTGACTCACGAGGGGCAGATCGCGGTGGTAGAGCTGATCCTGCAAAGTGCGGGTGCCGGTCGATACGATCACATGCCGACCTGAGAAAAGCGCAGGCACCAGATACGCAAACGTCTTGCCGGTCCCGGTGCCGGCTTCGACCACCAACGTGCCACGACTCTCCAGCGTGCTTGCCACAGCGTCGGCCATTTGTAATTGCTCGCGACGCGGCCGAAACCCATCCAGCGCTGCCGCGAGTGGACCGTTTTGACCGAGGAGTTCCCGCATTGTGAGCATGCCGACCATCACCTAGGCCCTGCAGGACCCTCAAAATAAACCACTGGTCAGAACACCAGGGCGACAATGCCTAACGGCTCAAACACACATAAAACGTCACTTTAGACGCGTAACATTATGTTTTACATATAAAAAAACACTAACTTTGCGTGATAGCTTTGCTGATCACGGGCAGCGTCTGAGATATACCCGCGCAGCGCATCAAATTAAAGTCGCACCATCCGCCTGAGTCCGCACCGGAACTGCCTTGCGACTCGTATAATCGGCCACCCTCCGCATGGGAGGAATGACCGAAAGTTGAGACGAATGTCAGTACAATCCGATGCGCACGGCGCACCCCGCCAGCATACCCCACAAAGCCTCGACGCTTGGATCGATGAGGTTCGCTCGCTGACCCAGCCAAGCCACATCCACTGGTGCACAGGTAGCGACGCGGAATATGCTGCACTGACGAGTGAATTAATTGCCCGCGGTGAGTGCCTGCCACTCAACGCGGACAGCTTCCCGGAGAGCTATCTATATCGCTCCGCGCCCAATGACGTGGCGCGCGTTGAGCACCTAACCTTTGTCTGCACGAATGACCCAGTTGATGCGGGTCCCAACAATCACTGGATGGCACCGAGTGATGCGCACCAAAAAATGGATGCGCTTTTTGCTGGCTGCATGCGTGGGCGCACATTGTATGTAATCCCTTATTGCATGGGACCCATCGACTCACCGCTCGCACGTTGTGGCATTGAAATCACCGACAGCGCTTATGTAGTCCTAAACATGCGCATTATGACGCGCATGGGCACACCCGCGCTTGAACGGATACGCCGCGAAGGACACTTCGTACGTGGACTCCATTCCATCGGACAGCTGGACCCTGAACAACGATTTATTATGCATTTTCCTGAGGAGCTCTCGATCAAGAGTTTTGGCTCAGGCTACGGCGGCAATGCGCTGCTCGGTAAAAAATGTCATGCGCTGCGCATCGCGAGCTGGCAGGCGCGCGATGAGGGCTGGCTAGCAGAACACATGCTGCTTGTGGCGCTCGACAGCCCAACGGGAGAGACCCATTACGTCGCGGCTGCTTTCCCCTCGGCCTGTGGCAAAACAAATTTGGCTATGTTGATTCCGCCCGACGCACTGCCCGGCTGGACAGTACGCACTATCGGCGATGACATTGCGTGGCTACACCCAGGCAAAGATGGCCGTCTCTGGGCCATCAACCCAGAATCAGGCTACTTCGGCGTCGCGCCTGGTACGAGCCCAAAAAGTAACCGCAATGCCTACGAGATGATTCGGCGCAACGCGATCTTCACCAACGTCGCGCTGACTGCCGAGAACGAGCCATGGTGGGAAGGAATGCCCGCCGGTACCCCAGTGAAGGACTGGCAGGGACGCAAGATGGACCCAGCCAATGGTCCTGCTGCGCACCCCAACTCGCGCTTTACGGTTAGTGCCCGTCAGAATCCAAACTATGCGCATGAGGCAGAAGCTGCCGGTGGCGTACCGATCAGCGCCATCATCTTTGGCGGTCGACGCCGTTCGCTGGCGCCATTGGTGTTTGAAGCACGTAATTGGCGACATGGCGTACTTGTCGGTGCCGGCGTTGCCTCAGAAACCACAGCCGCGGCAACCGGCGCGGTGGGAGTACTGCGTCGCGACCCCATGGCAATGAAGCCGTTTGCTGGCTACAACTTTGGTGACTACTGGCGCCACTGGCTTAGTTTTGATGAGCGCCTGACCAATCCGCCAAAAATATTCCACGTCAACTGGTTTCGGCAGGATGCACAGGGTAAATTTTTATGGCCTGGGTTCAGCGAAAATTTACGTGTACTTAAATGGATTACCGAACGCGTCAACAACCGCGGCGCAGCGCGTGAAACGCCGATCGGCTACATGCCAAACGCAAGCGACCTTGATATGCAAGGACTCGACATCCCGCCAGAAACACTGGAAGAACTGCTGAAAGTCGATGTAAACGCGTGGCGTGAGGAACTGACAAGCTTAGAAACGGAACTCTCGCAATATGGTGCAAGACTACCGGCCGCGCTACAAACCGAATTGAGCGAAGCTCTTAAGCGGCTATAGGCGAAACGCGGCCTAAGACTCTAGCGGCATCGGTCGTCTTAATCGTCGCAACGAAAGCGGATGGCCGTTTCACTGTGTGGCTGTGGTGGGGCTCCGAGACCGATGAGCCCACCACCCTCCAGCGCGAGCGTATCGCGTCGTACAAAACGCTCGACACCTGAATCAAAACGGACATAGGTGCCGTTTGTGCTCTCGTCGATCAAATGAAACCGCGTCCGCACCAGTTCAAACCGCGCATGCGTCCGCGAAACGAGCTCGCCACTCAATGTAATGGTATTTGAATCGGCCCGACCCACCGTGGCGACTGGGCACAATTCATTTAGCAGCCATGAACGGCCATCGGTATCTAACTGCAAGCTCGTAGTGACCCGCTGATCTGCTGTGAGTAGCGACGCAATGGACGACACCGTGTGCGTCAGATCGTCGTTCTGCCACAAGATCTCAAAAAGAACGGTCGCGTCGTGTTGTCCCTTAAGACTCGCAACATCGATCTGACGAATCGCCATTTTCCATTCGGGCGTCAATCGCTCAACGACACTGGCCGTTGTCACGATCTGCCCCGCTTTAGCCTGGCTGGTCAATCGATTCGCGATATGCACCGCAGTACCGAATACATCGCGCGGCTCTTGCACTACGGGGCCAAAGTGGCACCCGATCCGGATCGCAGCGCGCACAGGATCAGCCTGCAATACCTCGTTAGCCGCAATATGCCTTTGCATGTACTCAGCGGCCTCAATGGCAGCGAGGGGCGTCGTAAATGTCGCCATCACCTCATCACCCATGGTCTTAATCACTCG
Organism: uncultured Pseudomonadota bacterium; assembly: GCA_903832085.1. Lineage (GTDB taxonomy): Bacteria > Pseudomonadota > Gammaproteobacteria > Steroidobacterales > Steroidobacteraceae > CAIKZZ01. The sequence continues at coordinate 77,662 of CAIKZZ010000034.1, forward strand.
GCCACCATGGCGCTCCGTCGCGACTTTCATGACATCAATGCACAAACCCACGACCTGTCGCGCTTGGCTGTCGCCCAACACTTGATATAAGCGCGTACTGCCGACCACATCGGCAAACAAAATAGCGAGCTCAGTATTGTTATCCATCCCAAAAGTATACTCGATTTACCATAATGCTGATGGCGCAGAGCCCGCGAACGGATGACAAGGGCATGCCACCAACGCGCCGAAAAGGCGCTCCTCGGCCAATAAATCAGCTCAACCAACGGCTGGACTGCACACTCGACTGACATCCCGTGCGAGCTGTAATAGCGTCCTTGCATCTGCATCAGGCCGTACCTGTAGCTCACCCAGGCTACGGCGCCAAGCGCGCGCACCAGGCCTGCCTGCAAACAAGCCTGCAAGGTGGCGCGTGATGGAGTGCAGCCGAACATGCCGTTTAAGCTCAAGGTCAATGTAGCGCATCAGTCGCTCGATCACCTCGACAGCATCGGGTATTACCAACGCCCCCTCTGGCCACGCGCGCCGATCGAGCCCGGCAAGAAAATAGGGGTTATGGTACGCCTCGCGCCCAATCATCACGCCATCCACATGCTGCCAATGCAGATCGACGCCACTATCCGTCGCGATACCGCCGTTGATCACGATTTGCAGAGAGGGGCGTAGTGCCTTCAGGCGCCAAACTATCGGATAGCATAGCGGTGGAATTTCACGATTCTGTTTTGGACTTAAACCACTGAGAATCGCTTTTCGTGCATGCACAATAAACGTGCGACATCCACTGGCACTGACTGAATCAATAAAAGTGTGCAAAAATTCTTCGCTGTCTTGATCGTCGATACCAATGCGGCATTTAACGGTCACGGGCACCGTGACTGCCGCGCGCATAGCAGCGACGCACTCGGCGACAAGCTCTGGCCGCGCCATCAGGCAGGCACCAAACTGCCCATTTTTTACACGGTCACTCGGACAGCCGACATTTAGATTAATTTCGTCGTAGCCCCAGTCGGCGCCAATACGCGCAGCCTCGGCCAATGCTTTTGGATCACAACCGCCAAGTTGCAAGGCAAGCGGACCTTGTTCAGGAGTAAATCCCAGCAGACGCTCTCGATCGCCACGCAGGACGGCCTGAGCCACGACCATCTCGGTATATAGCAACGTCCTAGGAGCTAAGATCCGATGGAATTGACGACAATGACGGTCGGTCCAGTCCATCATGGGCGCGACACTGAGGCGGCGAGAAATTGGTAATGGTGCGTATGACATGAGCGCCTACCGATACCTTGACACGACCGAGGTTACTCTCGCGCAATGGACACTAGTACGTCGTGCCCATAGGCCCTGAGGGCGCGGCTTGCTGAAACGCAAGATGATGCTCGGGCACCCCATACGACACGTGTAGCGCAATTCGATTGTACTGATACGACACGCCACCAAAGTCGGTTGCACGGTTGGCGTGTTCGTAGCCGAGGGTCACCTGCGTCAGGCGTCCAACCCGCCAATCTAAGCCCGCTTCTTCCTGAGTCGTGCGATCCCCAGGCAACGTGCCGTCTGGAGCTCGTTTAGTCACGTTTGCTCGCAAGTGGGCCGTTAATAGTGGCCGTACACGGCGATTGACACCTCCACCGACGGTCCACGACTCACGATCCAACAGCGTGGCACTGTATTGGTAGTGATCTTTCTGCACAGAACCGCTCAATGCGATGGAGGTGCGGGGCCGCACAAAATCCAACGCCACTCTTAAAGAGTCTGTACGACTAAGGCTTCCCGCCAACAGTAAATCGACCGCACTGCCACTACCAACGGTGATTGGCACGACCTGACCATTTAAAACCTGTGAGCCGCCAAGAGCTGCCTGTAGCCCCAAACCGTTATCACGAAATTCGCGACTGCCGCTAACATTGAGATTCCACGATGGGGTAAGCCGACGAAACAACATGAGCCGAGCGAGCGGAGAAGTCTGTGCTCCAAGATTCCCACGATCAGACTTAATCTGTGTGGCGCCAAGCTCAACTGTAGCCCCTCCGCGCTCTGACCGCGACGCGTACGCCGCCGTCACCTCTGATCGGTCAAAAGCCGGCGATTCACTGCCTTGGTAAGCTATCCGTGTATACGCACCGTTAAGTGACAATGAGCTGCTCTTTGAAAGACGCTCGCGTAGACCCACGTGGGCACTGAGCGACTGATCATTAACGGCATTAACATACGAACTATTCGCAAAATCGGCTGCCGCAAAACGCGCACCCGCTAAAAGATCAAAATTACTGCCTATAGAAAAATTCACATCCGGCCCAGTCATCAGGTAGTTCGCGTTCACCCGATTCAGTGGCGTGGGTGGCGCATACACATCACCAAGGACCTGCCCGTATGTGTCTTGAACTACCCAATTAAAACGGCCCGGAACAACTGCGTAGGACAAGCTGCCAACAAACTGGCCGCGCGTACTACTGTCAAAGGTGTGGTTCTGAAATTGTTCGTAGCCTACCGTGCCATTAATGTCCGCGATCAATCGACCCGTATCGCGATAAAGCCCCCCGCGCACTCCGGCCATTTCGATCGTATCGGCCACTCCGCCTGGAGCGAGTGTCACGTTGTCGGTGTGGTCCGCTTCAGCAAACACAGACCAATCGCTATATGGGGACCGCAGACCTGTATATTGGTCGTCCGCCAGTACACCACCTGCAGCACTCAAAGCTATAAGACCCAGCGTATAGACAAGGACATACTGCTTCATAGCTACCTCAATAGCAGAACAACCCTACAGCGTCAGCGCTCCGAGCGGCGCCGCTCAGTCTCTTTCAGGAAGCGTTTACGAATTCTGACATTCGTTGGCGTCACTTCAACCAGTTCATCATCATCAATAAATTCCATCGCTTGCTCAAGGGTATAGCGAATCGGTGGGCTTAAAACCATATTCTCGTCCTTACCAGCCGCCCGCATATTGGTCAGCTTCTTACCCTTGAGTGGATTGACCACTAGGTCATTATCACGGGTATGTATACCAATAATCTGACCTTCATAAACAGCATCGCCATGGCCAATGAACAAGCGGCCACGTTCTTGCAAGCTGAACAAGGAATACGCAAGCGCCTCACCTTCACCGTTTGAAATCAGCACGCCCAGAGGGCGCTGCGCCAAGCGCTTATCAACCACCGGACCATAGTGATCAAACACATGGTAGATAAGACCAGTTCCTGATGTCAGCGTCCTAAAGTCAGTCTGAAAACCAATCAGCCCACGTGAGGGCATCATGTACTCAAGACGGACCCGACCGCGACCATCGTTGATCATGTTGGTCAACTGACCGCCCCGCTCACCCAGTGCCTGCATGACACCACCTTGGGAGCGCTCCTCAATATCAACCGTTACCTGCTCCCACGGTTCCTGGCGGGCCCCGTCGACTTCTCGCACAACGACCTGTGGACGCGACACCGCAAGTTCATAGCCTTCGCGACGCATATTCTCGATCAACACACCCAAATGGAGTTCACCACGGCCATACACCCGAAACTTGTCAGGATCGTCAGTGTCCTCAACGCGCAGGGCCACGTTGTGGAGAATTTCGCGCTGCAGTCGCTCACGCAACTGCCGACTGGTCACGAACTTGCCCTCTTTACCAAAAAATGGCGACGTATTCGTTTCGAAGGTCATGCTAATCGTGGGCTCATCAACCACCAGCATCGGTAGTGGCTCAAGGTGCTCCGGGTCACAAATCGTGTCAGAAATTTTTGGTGCTTCAATGCCGGCAAAGGCAACGATATCGCCGGCACTCGCCTCCTCAACCTCAACGCGATCAAGGCCTAAAAATCCAAGTAACTGGCCAATCCGCTCGGTACGCGCTTTGCCATCGCGATCAACGATCGACACAGGCATATTGCGCCGAATGGTGCCGCGAGTGATACGACCAATACCGATTGTTCCCACATAGGGCGAGTAATCAAGCTGACTGACTTGGAGCTGCAAGGGGCCGTCCGCGTCCACTTTTGGCGGCGGGCAGTATTTTACGATGGCTTCATACAAAATCTGCATGTCACCACCGCGATGCTCCGGATCCAGCGACGAAAAACCACGTAGCGCTGAACTGTAAACGACCGGAAAATCCAGTTGCTCATGGGTTGCGCCCAAGCGATCAAATAAATCGAACGTCTGGTCAAGCACCCAACCTGGGCGCGCCTCATCACGATCTACCTTATTAATCACAACAATAGGACGCAAGCCGTGCTTGAATGCTTTTTGGGTCACGAAACGCGTTTGCGGCATGGGCCCATCAACGGCATCCACTAGCAGCAACACTGAATCAACCATCGATAACACACGCTCCACTTCACCGCCGAAGTCAGCATGTCCTGGGGTATCGACGATATTAATGCGGTAGTCTTTCCATCGAATGGCCGTGTTTTTTGCGAGAATTGTAATTCCGCGCTCACGCTCTAGATCATTAGAGTCCATCACGCGCTCAGGCACAACGGTACGCGCATCAAAGGTATTTGACTGCTTCAACAACTGATCAACAAGCGTGGTCTTGCCGTGATCAACGTGGGCGATAATCGCAATATTGCGGAGATTTGAAATCACTCGGGTGCCTGTGTCGGACTCAGGATAAAGAGCCCTTTAATTAGCCGCTTAGTATAGCTTCTTTTGCTACTAAGCAGTGAATACTAAAGGCTATCTGGGCGAATGGAGGATGCCGGAGCTCACCAGACGGCTAGGCTTGGTATGTGGCGCGCAGGCAGCCAATCAGTACGCGCCACGTCTGACGCCGCGGGCAGTGCGGGGTAGTTTTTGGATCAACGAGGTGATTTTAGTCAGCGGTTGGGAGGTTCTGATAAGGGCCGTTTGGAGTAGCATTACCTCAAAAAAAAGCGCGACAGACTGCTTGATTGTGCCGCATAATTTGACGTATCGCTTTGAAAACAATGACAAACTGGTTTTAAGGATTCCGAAGTGGTTATCAGTGATACTAAAAACTTCGTCTTTATTCACGTGCCGAAGTGTGCAGGCACGGCGATCCGCGAGTCACTTCGCCGACACGACACGAGAAACAACTATTACTGGATGAATCACGCCCTGCCAGGCCCCGAAGCAAGCTCCCCTGCCCTAGGACTAGACAAAGCACACCTGCCGCTGGCGGTACTTAGAAGGCTCTACCCTGATGATTTTAGCCTGCTATCAAAGTACACGACGTTCGCGACCTCCCGCCATCCACGCAAAAGGTTAGTGTCCGCTTTTTTTGAGCCTAGACATCAGTTGTTAAAGTTGGCTACAAGCGAAAGCCACGCGGAGGCCGCCAAAGCACACGATGCATTCAAAGGCTATGTCACCGCATTAGTCACAACAGCCAACTTCCTCGAGCATCAATTTGTCCACGCGATGCCCCAAACTTTTTACCATGTAGACAAAGGCAAAGTGACGACGGACGTAATTATCAAGCTAGAGGACCCGCAGCCTGGGATCGCCAGACTAAAATATCTCAACTCGGCCGCAGGCGTGGTAACAGAAACGGCATTAAAGTCTGCAGCCAAACGCACAACGAATCTACCGACAGAGCTTCGTCTCTGGGAGTCCCTACCACTAGAACTTCAGAAAAAGTGTGCCGCCTTATACCAAGACGACTGCGACCTCCTCGGCTATGAATTTAACGACGCAGATTAACAGCCGGCCAACATCCTCGAAAATATCGCCGGCCGTTTTTAGGGCCTTTCCGGCCATCAAGACGAGCCATCAAGCTGTTTCATAAATTACACCCTCACCAATCCGTACATTGACCCGCAATGCGCGGTTCCTGCTCCTTTCGTGACGATGGTTTGCTCGGGGTGATGTGACTGTTAGTACAAACAGACTGCTGACCAAGCTAGATCGTATAACCGTTCAGAGCCGCGAATCGATTCAAATTGATGATTTGGGCACTTCTGACTCAACCGTTGGTTCTTGGCCGGAGCACTTTATTTTCGGCGCAAGCCCCGTTTTCGGGTTTTTATGGCAACAGCCTCACTTGCTGCACAAGCGCCAGTTTTGGTCATCAGACCCAAATTATCGGGCTGTGTTGGCCACAATCACCACGGGACAGGCAAAGACCCGCGAATCGGTACCCGCGGGTAAATCGAGTGTCACTCGCACCCGTAACACCCGCGTGCCCACCTCGGTCGATAGCAGGCGCGCGGCCGCGAGGCGCACTGTGCCAGCCTCTACCTTGCCTAGTTCAATCGGTTGTTCGGGGCTTTGTACGCTCAGACCCTCGCTAGGCTCTAAACTCACCGTCACCGCATGCGCCAGCGCCTGCGGCAGCACAGCCAAACGGAACTCAAACGGCTGCCCAGCATGCGGCGCTGACGGCACATCAAATCGCAGGTCGACAGGCACCGCACTGTCGCTCACTGCCACCGGCACCACCATGGTGCGATTGACTTCGGCGAGCGTCTCTGGCGGTCTCGCACGAGATACCGTGGGAGCACGTGCGCTCGGTGCCTCCGCAGGATGGCATGCCGCTAGCACACCAGACACAGCACACATCGCGACTAATTGAGCACACCGCACGGGCAGCTTACCTCGCATGAACTCACTCCAAACCACGCTGGAACGACCACTGACAAAAACTCTACACGGGTCACCATCATACCCGCAACGCCGGCTCATCGAGCGCCGCCAACTGCTCAGTCAACTCACGTACATGATCGTCCCAATAGCGCGGGCCAGCAAACCAAGGAAATGCTTTGGGAAAAGCAGGATCACTCCAGCGCCGTGCGAGCCATGCGGCATAGTGCATCATACGCAATGCCCGTAATGGCTCGATCAGAGCAAGCTCTATCCGATCAAACTCGGCGAACTGTTCATAACCTTCTAACAAATCCCGCAACTGTGAACGCCGCTCCTCGTGCTGACCTGCGAGCAACATCCAAACATCTTGGACGGCAGGCCCCGTCATGCAGTCATCCAAATCCACAAAATGGGGACCCGTTTCCGTCCAGAGAATGTTGCCGCGGTGGCAATCACCGTGTATCCGTAGCCGCCCAATCGGCCCCACTGCCTCGAACGCTGCTGCAATACCGTCCATTAACTGTTCAGTGACCTCTCGATACCGGTCGACTTGATAGTCCGGCAGCCAGTCACCTTTAAGTACCGTTGCGGACGACTGTGCGGCCCAAGATGCGGGCTCAAGTCGTGGGCGGTCGGTGAAGTGCCCCGCCCTGCCTCGACCATGCAAACGGCCCAGGAACCGCCCCATGAGCACCCGATCCTCGGCACTGTCTAGGTCTGGCCAACGCCCACCACGGCGCGGGTAGACAGCAAACGGGTAACCCTCATACACCAGCAAAGACTCTCCCTGGATCAGTAAGGGGGCCACCACCGGGATGTCTGCACTAGCCAGGTCAAGCGCAAACTGGTGCTCCTCGAGGATTGCTTGCCGCGTCCAGCGACCAGGGCGGTAGAACTTGACGATCACGGGCGGCGCATCGTCAATCCCAACCTGGTAGACCCGATTTTCGTAGCTATTTAAGGCAAGCACCCGTCCATCGGCCAAAAACCCCGCCTGCTCAACCGCATGAACGACCGTATCGGGTGTCAGCCGCGCATACGGCGTCTCATCGGGAGCCCCAGAAATTACTTGGTCAGTCATGGCCTTAGTATGCCGAAGCAGGCCCGTTGAGGGGGCATTAAGTTAAAGTGCGGCCCTGTTCTCACTCCCATGAAAAGGCGAAGCGGTATGCTGCGAATCCTTGGCACACCTTAAAGCGGCAAATTGACAGTATGAGTCAGCACGGTATTTTGGTCACTGGAGGCGCGGGTTACATCGGCAGCCATGTCGTCCGCCAACTCGGCGAGGCAGGCGAGCGCGTGGTCACGCTGGATAATTTATCGCGCGGTTTTGCCAAAGCCGTCACGCACGGACCATTGATCGTCGGAGACACCGCCGATCAGGCGCTGGTCACAAAAATCCTTAAGGAACATGACATCGATACGGTGATGCATTTCGCGGCCTATACAATCGTCCCCGAATCCGTTGCACAACCTCTAAAATATTACGAGAACAACACGGCCAACACCCGAGCGCTGCTCGAGTCATGCGTCGCATCACAGATCAAGCAGTTTGTGTTCTCCTCCACTGCAGCCGTCTATGGCACGCCGGACAGCGGTATCGCATCCGAACAGACACCCACCAACCCTATCAACCCCTATGGCACCTCCAAGCTGATGAGCGAGTGGATGCTGCGCGACATATCCTTGGTGACACCCCTACGACACGTGGCGTTGCGGTATTTCAATGTGGCCGGCTCAGATCCACAAGGCCGCATCGGGCAACGGACGCCTGGAGCCACCTTGTTAACCAAGGTTGCCGTGGAACACGTCGTCGGAAAGCGACCCCATATCTCAATTTTTGGTAGTGATTACGACACCAAAGATGGTACCGGCGTGCGTGACTACATTCACGTGGAAGATTTAGCATCAGCGCATCTGGCGGCGCTTCGCTATTTGAGACGTGGCGGTCGCTCAACCACACTCAATTGCGGCTATGGACATGGCTACTCAGTCCGTGAAGTTCTGGCCGCAGTCGCGCGCGCATCCGGGCACGCACTGAAGGTCATTGAAGAGCCGCGGCGAGCCGGCGATCCGGCGATGCTGATTGCTCAAGCACAGCGCATACGACAAGAGTTGGGCTGGAAACCGCAGTATGATCAACTCGATATGATTGTCGCTGATGCATTGCGCTGGGAGCGCCAACTGCTGGCCGAGACTACAGGCTGATGCCAATCCGATCGGTCAGCGGGGCCATGGAAACGGCGTGACGATAGCGCAGGTCGCCAAAGTACCCTAACGCGACTTAAGACTCGCGCGCAGACAGCAAAGCCCAGCGACCACGAGTGGCAGCACCATCAGGAGCTGATAAACAATTGACGCGGCGATCGCCGACACCGAACTGATATGCAGCGGGGTTAGCGTGACCGCAAAAGCGATCTGCACAGACCCCGCGTAGCCCGGTGCATTCGGTAACAAAAACGCAACGACGATACCCACGACCACGAGCAAGGTCGCCGGCAAACCTGCATCAAAACCGATCACCCGTTGGCAACCCCAAACCGCGAGCGCCACAGCGAGCCACTGCACAAGCGACCAACCGAGCACAGCTAAGGCAGTCACGCCCGAGCGCACAGGAGCTATGCCCAATAAGGCGTTATTCACTTGACGCAAGGACCAATCACGTGGCTGCAACGGCAGCACGCGAGCACACAGCTGCGCAACGGCCCTAACCCGCTGCGGGGCCCACACAGCCGATAAAATGCACACGGCGAGCACTGCGGCGACCAGCCCGAGCAGACGCACTGAGGCCTCAAGAGAGGCTGTCACAGGCAGGCAAGGCAACGCAAAGGCCCCGAGCAGTAAGACGCCAAACAGGTCGAAGACCCGTTCGGCGACGATCGATGACAAGACGCCCGCTGATGCTAGGCCGACCTGACGATTCAGCGACACCGCCCTCACGAATTCACCCGAATGAGGGATGAGCGAATTGAGGGCAAGCCCGGCGAGCACCGGCCTCGCCAAACGCGCAATCGATAGGCCGGCGGGTGACCCCAGCAGCAGCCTCCAACGGACCACCTTGGCGTAAACAAATAGCCCTGTAGCAGCCAGCACGGTCAAAGCCGGCAGACCCCAATGCCCCCCTTTCAGAACCCCCCAGACAGCATCTGGCGGCGTACCGCGGAAAGCGAGCACCAGAAACACCCCACCAACCAATAGACCGAGCCCAACAACCGCAACGCGTGACCACCAGTGACGCATGTGCGCGCCGTTAACCGTAAAACGCGCGGATGACAGCCACCACGTACTCAAGCTGATCGTGCGCAAGCTCCGCATACACAGGCAATGCCAGCGTCTCATTAGCCGCACGCTCGGACTCAGGACAATCACCCACCTTGCCGCCTAAGTACGCAAAACAGGGCTGCAGGTGTAGCGGCAACGGATAGTAAATTTCAGAACCCACTCCATGCTCAGCCAGATACTGTTTTAATCGATCTCGATCAGGGACACGAACGACGAACTGGTTATAGATATGCCGGTTACCAGACCCTACTCGGGGCAGCGTCACAATCCCCCCAAGACCTGAATCCGCAAACAGCTCGCAATAGCGAGCAGCATTGCGCTGCCGACCAACCGTCCACGAATCCAAATGGCGAAGCTTAACGTTCAGCACTGCTGACTGCAGCTCATCGATGCGAAAATTACCACCAATCAGCGAATGGTAGTACTTGGGCTTGCCACCATGAACACGCAGCACACGCAGCCGCTCAGCCAACTGCGGATCATTGACTGTACACAAGCCAGCATCACCAAAAGCGCCCAAGTTTTTACTAGGGAAAAACGAAAAACATCCCACATCGCCCATGCTACCGGCCCGCACTCCCTGGTACTCGGAGCCTATCGCCTGCGCTGCATCCTCGATGAGCTTCAAATCATAACGTCGCGCAATGGCAAGTAACGGCGTCATATCAGCACACTGACCATATAGATGCACCGGCATCAAGGCGCGCACACGCCCACCGGTCGCACGATGCGTTAAGCCCGCGGGACCCACAGAACACTGTTCATCAATAAAGCGCTGCACGGCGACGGGACTTAAGTTAAAAGTGTCAGGTTCGATGTCCAGATACACGGGCCGCGCCCCTGTACGGGCGATCGTGCCTCCGGTTGCAAAGAAGGTATACGGCGAGGTGATCACCTCATCCCCTGCCCCTATGTCCAAAGCCATCAGCGCAAGTAACAGCGCGTCAGTCCCTGATGACACACCGATCCCCTGAGCGGCCCCGCAGTAGTCCGCAACCGCCGCCTCCAGCGCCGTTGTCTCAGCGCCGAGAATAAACGCCTGCGACTCGCAAACCCGCTCAAAAATCGGCAGCAATTCGGCCTTAAAGCCTTGGTACTGAACCTTAAGATCAAGTAAGGGAACCTCGCGGCGTTGCGGGGGCGCGATTCCACTTGGGGACACGGACATGCATATCTCCTTGTAGGGCATCTGGAGCGACACGAACGCACCGCAGACGCTCCGTCTTTAGCTAAGCTTATGTTCAGCAGGCAATAAACGCGCGGGTTTGTTGACGCACTGACCAGCCACACCCAATGAGCTAGTATACCGCCTCGAGATCAAACACATCCACGATTGTCGGCTCGGTAAGTGAAACCTAAAAGACCCGCACTCATGAACAAGAGCCACCAGAACGCCGCAAGCTCAACCTCACTGAACTCCGTGGACTTCTCGTTAAACCAACAATTTTATCACTCAGTAGCGCCGGGGCCAGCACTCCGAATCGGCGTTATGATCGACGGCAATCACGTCCCTGCATTTGCACGCCAGATTCTTGAGGATGTTGCCGCAAGCAACTTCGCGCGCACAATATGTTTTATCCGCAATGCCTCGGAGCAAGTCACCAACAAAAAACCTAAAACGCTGCTACACCGGATCGCACGAAATCTATTAAACGGTGCCGCATGGCGCGGTATCGGGTATCGGTTATATCTCGAGTATTTAGATGCTCGATTTAAACCCTACCCAGACCCGATAGCATCTGTTGATTGCTCGGACCTGCTGCAAAACGCATCGATCATTGACGTCAAACCACTAAAGAGCAGATTCATTGATCGATTCAATACGGATGATCTATCTGCAATCGCAAACCAACGCCTTGATGTCATTTTACGATTTGGTTTTCGTATCTTGCACGGTCCCATTCTGACGCAAGCCCGTTATGGAATTTGGTCCTACCACCATGGTGATCCCTCACGCTACCGAGGGGCATCTCCCTACCTTTGGGAGCTGATTGAGCGCTCACCAACATCTGGTGCCGTCTTACAGGCGCTGAACGAGGTACTCGATGGCGGCACTGTGCTCGCAGAGGCACATTTCCCTACAACTCCGTTTCCCTCAGTGAGCGTAAATGGCTTCGCACCCTACTGGTCTACCACGCATTTTGTCATTCGCTGCCTAAACCAGCTACACAGCTCTTTACCAAGTAGTATAGACGCGTTAGGGCGAGCGCAACCGCCCCACCAACATCGTCCAAGCTACAAAACACCGTCGAACCTTGACGTCACCCAATGGCTAGCTACGAATGTCATCAAACGTGTTAGACGTCGGCTGAGTCGCCCAGCGCAGTCAGGGCCTTGGCGCATTGCGCTGCGCAAAACGAGCGTACCCCTGTACCTGGATCCAAGTCGCGAAGCGATGCAACAGTTCAAATGGTTGCAAGGTCGCTCTGATGGCTTCTGGGCAGATCCTTTTTTGATAGACCGTGACGACAGCAGCTGGCTCTACTTCGAGGATTTTGAGACCGCAAAAAATAAAGCAACAATTTGTGTTGGGCGACTCACCAACACGGGTGATTTAGAAAACGTGTGCACAGCACTAGAGCACGACTATCACCTATCGTATCCTCACGTGTTCACACATGCGGGCGAAGTCTTTATGATTCCTGAATCCGAACAAGCAGGAACCGTGGATCTGTATCGCGCACGCCGCTTTCCGGACGATTGGATTCATGAGTGCACGTTACTGAACCTGCGTACAGTTGACAGCACCGTTTTCGAGCACGAAAGCCACTGGTACATGTTTAGCTCCCCGATAACCGTCGCAGGGGCTGTACCGCTCACCTATCTTTGGTCAGCGCCGACCTTGACCGGACCTTGGAAACTCGCCCATTCTCAGCCCTTAAATGCAAACCCGCTTCGAGCACGTGGTGCCGGGGGCATACTGACTCACGATTCCACGTTGTGGCGACCGAGCCAAGATTGTCGCTTCACTTATGGCGATGGCTTGGCATTTAATAAGCTCGAGAGTCTCCATCCGACCCCTCGCGAATGCGAATCAATCTTTGTCGCACCAACACTTCTGCCCGGAATCACTCACATCCACTCATACAGCAGAGCCCGAGAGTGGGAAGCGATCGATGGACGCCTAAAAGCGTGATAGCGATAGTGATGGGTCAATTCGATACCAACTCCATGTACCGAAGCAATACCGATCAATCGATTAAGCACATGCACGCCACCGTATCTAAAAACAGTCGCGCTGATAAATAATCAGATCAAAGGATTCAGCGCACAGGCTTCCAAGTCACCATCCGCTCGCCAGCAATAAAACGCACTGCCGCGATAAATGATGCGACATTGGTCAAAAGAAAATAATATGGCCTATTGAGTATCTGCAGTCGATAGCCACGCCCATGCAACGCAAGCCCTGTAACTCCAGCAATGAGCAGAGCGAATTGCCCCATCAATAACGCGAAATAAAAGCGATCGCTCGCAAGCCAGAAATTTGCAGCAAGTGCCCCAAGCCAAAAGAACGGCGAAGCATAGCGCAGCACCTTATGCGACCAAAGCTGCCAAGCGAAGATCCTATACTTAAAAGGATTTAACATTCTCCGCTCAGCAACTAACGCATTAATGCTGCGGATCGCAACGCGCACCCGCATCGCAAGCTCATTTCCCGCATGATCATGCGTCTGTTCAAAACAAATCGCCGTCGGCTCAAGCACCGTCCGTAACCCTTGCGCCCAAACTTGAAGCGCTATGACGAAATCACTGATTAAACGTGGATCAATAGGCTTATAGATAGCGCGACGTACTGCGTATAGGCACCCACTTACTCCCACCAATGAACTGAGTCGACTTTCAGCCGTACGCAGCGATAGCTCATACGACCAATACGCCACGCCACCACTTGCTGTCAGACTGCCGCCGCCTCGCTCATAGACTAGCGAACCTGCGACACACCCAACCGAGCCATCAGCAAAGGGCAGGAGCAGGGCCTTCAGCCCACCACTATCAAGACGTGTCGTTGCGTCAGTAAACACCAGAATATCTCCACGAGCGGCAGCGGCGGCGGCGTTCTGACATGCTGTTTTTCCCTGCCGCCCCTCGACACGCAGCAGCGCAACGTCTGCATAACCGTAGGAACGCACAATCGCGTCAGTACTATCCGTAGAGCCATCGGATGCAACAATGACATCCATTAGACTTGATGGGTAATCGAGCGCCCGCACACTCGCGAGTTTTGCAGCAATTCCAGCCTCTTCGTTATAGGCCGCAATAATGACGGTAATTGTCGGCCGACTATCCGCTCTTAATACATCTCTTCCGAAAAGTCGTGCGCCGATCCGCACAAGCACCGGATATCCTGCATAGATGTACACCATCATGCCGCAAGATGACCAGAAGACTACCAGCGAAATCATAGCGACAATCACTCTGCCACCATACGGGGCGCGGCGCTTGCACTCATTGCATCACTCGCTCCAGAGTTAAGCCATCGCCCTGCCCATCGCTGCAACTGCAATAAAATCCAAATACCAGCGGCCGATGCCTCGCCGCTACCGCCGAGAAATCCATGTACTGACCGCTCAACGGCAATCGGGTCTAGCAAACCAAATTGCTTCACGCGGCTCGCCGATAGCTCTTCCCGAAGAAGCTCGCGCAGCGGCCCTTTCAGCCACTCACCCACTGGCGCCGAAAAGCCATGCTTTGGTCTATCGAACGCTCCAGGCGCAAAGTGCCGGTCAAGCAGGCGGCGCAGGACGTACTTGTTCTGACCACCACGTATCTTCCACTTTGACGGTAATGCAGCGGCAATGCGCGCTAACTCGTGATCTAAGAAAGGCTCTCTTGCTTCAAGAGAAGCAGCCATAGAGGCACGATCTACTTTTGTGAGCAAATCGCCAGGCAGATAACGCGCTGCGTCAAAGCGCATACACCGATCTGCGAAATCATGAATACTACCTTCATTAAATACGCTCAACGCCTCACGATGCACGTCACTTGTTGGCACGCCAAAGCGCGTGAGCGCGCTAGGATCCCACTCTGAAATAGCCGCTTCGTACGCATCAAATGGGCTATGTGCACGCGACATTCTCACAAATTTACGAACTTTGTCTGAGATTCCGGCGTAGCGCTGGCCGCGCTGCAACAAGGCTGTGTAGCCCGCAGCGATCACAGATGCCGGCAGCCGATCAAGCAGCTCAGCGCCAAGCCACTGGAAAGCGCCCTTAAGGGTTCCCAGACGACGGACGTGACTGCCGCAAATATCGTACCGCGCATAACCACCGAACAGCTCATCAGCTCCGTCTGCAGAAAGAGCAACCTTGACCTGCTGGCGCGCAAGCTGACAAACCATTGTGGTCGGAATAAGCGAACTGTCACCAATCGGCTCGTCGCTCGCTTCCCGTGTACGCTCAAACAGGCCCAGCATCTCACTCGGGGAGACAATAAACTCTGTGTGCTCCGTTCCAAGATGCGTGGCGACCATCCGCGCATACGGAGTCTCATCAAACTCAGAGCCGCCATAACCAATCGTGAATGTTCGTAGGCGTGTCGTCGACTGCCGTGCAAGAACCGCCGTCAGTAGCGACGAATCAATCCCACCGCTCAAAAAAATTCCTACCGGCACATCCGCTACCATGCGATAGCGAAACGCCTCAGCGAGTGATGCCTCAACATAATCAAGTAAAGCCGAGTCCGAAAGAGCACTCAGCTCAACCCGAAGCCGTAGAGCGTCAGACCCCACAAATAAATCGTTAAGACCCCAATAACGTGTCTCATGCGGGACAAGATCTTGCCGAAACGTCACAACGGTTCCCGGCAGCACTGACCTGACAGCTGCAAAAATACTGCGCGGCGCGCTCGTGTAACCGTACTGTATGTACTCAGCAACTGCGAATGGGCTCACATCATTGCCTGTGTCTCCGGCGACATGTAGCGCACGAATCTCTGAACCGAACGCAAGGCTGCCGCGGCTAAGCGAATAGAAAAGCGGCTTAACTCCAAACCGATCCCGACAAAGGTGTAACTCACGGGTAGCGCTATCCCAGATCGCAAAAGCAAACATGCCGCGAAAACGATCGATACACGCAAGCCCCCACTCTACAAACGCCGCAAGTAATACTTCAGTGTCAGAGTCGCTACGAAACGCATGACCACACCCTTGGAGCTGACGTCTGAGCTCGCGGAAATTATAAATCTCGCCGTTATAGACGACGCAATAACGACCATCAGCCGATACCATCGGCTGGTGCCCAAGGGGCGAAAGATCGAGAATAGATAAGCGTCGATGCCCAAGTTCGAGCCGACTGTCATCAAGACTCATTAGCCCATAATCATCAGGCCCGCGGTGCGCAAGGGACCGCGCCATAGCCGCCGTAACGCCAGGAGCGGCAACGCTGTTCGGGGACCAAAGACCGACGACTCCACACACGTTATCTATAATCTCGCTTGTTATAACGCTTTGATTATACACTAACATATCATTATGATGCAGATCGCAGACCAAACCGAACAAAGCGGCGGAGCCCGTCATTAACCTCGATAAGATAAAACGACGACGGGACTCAAGGGCCACGGCGCCAGTTATTGCGCAAGCACTGTATTCTTATCAAATCGGTGGCTCAGAGCGCGTTGCCGCCGACCTTGCGATACAGTTCAAAGCACGCGGCTACCGCGTCGTGTGTTTCGCGGTACATGACTCTGATGGGCCTATCCGCAAAGAACTGAACGAAAACGGCATAGAGTGTGTCGATTTAAATTTTTTATCGCGACGACACTGGATCCGAAAGGTCTCGTATCCTATTGAGGTGTATCGGTTTCTCAAACAGTACAACGTGAGCGCTCTGTTATTGCACCATGCCACGTCACTCATCCTGTGTGGAGTCGCGGCACGTCTAGCGCGAATAAAACGCATTGTTATGGTGGAACACTCAGTCCATCAGTTTCTCGACCAGCCGGATCATCAAAAAAAAGCATCCGTTTTTCTGCGTATGGCGCACAAGATCATTGCTGTCGATCGATCGATACTAGATTACTTTTATCATTACATGCACGTGCCGTCAGAAAGACTATCCTACGTTCCAAATGGCATAAAAATTAGACCGCCGGACGCACAGGCAGCGCTAGCACTGCGTCATAGTCTTGGTATCACAAAAACAGATTTTGTCTTTCTTTTTGCTGGCAGATTACAGCCGGTAAAGGACGTAGCAACATTAATTCGTGCAATCGCTTTAATACCAGACCTGCAACGCGTTGATCTACGGCTATTGATCGCAGGTGACGGCGCCGAACGTGTCGCACTCGAACGCCTAAGCACTGAAAGTGGACTAAATAGTATTATCACCTTTCTGGGCCCACGCAATGACATCCCAAATTTAATGAATGCAGCAAATGCATTCGTCATGTCATCGATCACTGAAGGTCAACCAATGGCTATTCTTGAAGCAATGGCGGCCTGCCTACCATGTATCGCGACCGCGGTCGGTGGAATCCCGGAACTCTTAGGCTCTGACAGAGGCTATTTGGTCGCACTAAAGGATACTCCTGAGTTTGCAAGACTTATGGTGTTTCTAAAAAACAATAGCTCAGTTAGTCGTGACAAGGCCTCTAAATCTCTGGAATACGTCAAGAAACATCACTCAATAGAATTAGTCGCTGATGCATACCTTCACGAACTAATAAAGACAGAAGCATAAGAATGATCATTAGTAGCAACCCTTCAGCGGAATGCGATTTACCGCTTGCGCAGTGTCCATGAACTCTATCGACCGAGCACAAGCTCGAGACACATGGCTGTACGTACTTCCCTGGGATCTAAAAGGCACTGGTGGCGTAAACCAAGTCGTACAAAATCTTTTTGACCGAACCGATCGGATACTTGACCGTTCTCCCCTTTTGGTCGTGACTGGTCAACCTCCAACTGGCCAGCACAGAATGGCAACCCAACAAGCCGTTGTCACGTTAATCGGAGGTCGACCAACAGCTTACGTATCGACTGACTGTCCTTGGCCTGCAAAAAACTCCAACAGAGTCAGTGCGCTTCTTAAACTACGATTCCTCGCAGGATTTCTGATCCGCCTCCCAATACGTCTGATTACAATACATAAACTACTCGCCGAGCAGCGCGTCACAACGATAAACGTTCACTTCCCAGGTCTCGATTCGCTGATCTGGTCTTTCGTCAGACGTATTACTCGCAGGAAGGTTAGCTTGCTGGTTTCTCTTCATGGCGCGGACCTTATGGAGGCAGCAGCCAGCACAGGCTTTGAACTTGTTTTGTGGCGCCTACTTTTAGGCACCGCAGATAAATTAGTCCTGTGCTCCGAGACTCTCGAACCACGCCTAGCGAGCACACTCACCACGGCTCCCGGGCGAGTCACTACCATTACGCCGGGCGTCGATATCGCTCACTTGTTAGAACTTTCAAAAAATGAGCCCACTATTTCATTACCTAGTATGTTCATCTACTCCGTGGGAACATACGAGAGCAAGAAAGGTCATGACGTATTAATAGATGCGTTCGAATTAATTGCAGCTGCACTGCCTGATGTATGGCTAATCATTGCAGGCCGGCGTGCGGAACCCGAATTTTCTGCGACGGCGCTTAGGCAGCAGAGATCCATCGCCGCTAGTCGAATCCTTTTGCTCACAGATGTCCCCCATCGTGAGTTGATTGCTATTATGGGTCGCGCTACCGTATTTGCACTCCCCTCGCGCGATGAACCTTTCGGAATTGTGGTTCTTGAGGCTGGTGCCCTCAAAATCCCAGTGGTTGCGACCACCGTTTGCGGTGCCGCAAAAGACTTGAAAAGCAGCATCAATGTTGAACTCGTCCAACCCGATGATGCACAATCCTTAGCAAACTCTCTGACGGCGCTACTAACAAATAAAGTGCGCAGCGCTCAAATGGGCATCAATCTCTATAACCACGTGTATGCGCACAACTCCTGGGAAGCCTCGGCAACGCGATACGGTGCTCTACTGCGGCACGTCACCACCCGCTGACGCTTACGTAGCGGGGTCTATGCAATAGACGTCGAATCCGACGATCCCGAGAAATAGAAAAAGACGCGATATGATCCGAGTGAGAAAAAACTACATCGATTTAAGCTAAAGAGCCTATGGAAATGACGAGATTATGCGCGAGCTTTTCTGATAATTGACACGAAGGTTTTATTGGCCTGCAAGCGAGAATATTGCGCCACCGCAGATGCTTGCGGGGCCCTAAGCTGCCCCGCAATAACATGCCGCTCGTATAGCGAATTAAGGGCATCGTCTATTGATTCGTCAGACGTTGGGTCCACTCTTAGAACGCCACCAATTGTCGAAAGAAGCTTTGCCGTGTCGCTATCACTTTCACAAAAAACCAGCAGCTCACAGCCACTCGCTAAATGTTCATATGTCTTAGCGGGGACAGCGCGGTGCTGATGCTGCGCAAGGTTCAAGAGCACAGTACTTTCTGAGATTAGGGCTTTAACGATACTATTTGAGGCAATTGGCAAAAATCTGACTACCGATTCACAGGGTCTGCCGTGGAGAGCTTCTGCAATATTAAGGCCATCATACTCGGCACAGCGACCTATGAAGGTTAACGAGACTCTATCAGTTTTTATGCCTTCTTTAACTAATAGCCGATCTAGTGCTCTGAGCAGCGGAAAGGGATCTCGTTTTCCGTATATTTCCCCGGCGAACAAAATCCTGAGGTAGCCGCCCGTATCGCGTGACCTCTCCTGCGCGACGCCATCATATCCATTTCTAACCAGATAGAACTTTTGGCGAGAGGTTGGGTGACGAATAGATAGTAAATCGATCACAGACGTACTCGTCGCTGTGACGGCGGTAGAACGTTGCACCACAATTTTCTCAAGCAACCGGAGAAAAAAAATGCCTGCCCCTCGCGTTCCGCTCGGCACCGTAGACCACGTGTCGGTCCACGGATCGCGGTAATCCGCAATATGTGGGACCCCAAGCCTCGTAGCAACCCTTAAGCCAGCAAGCACTACGGAGAATGGCGGCCCAGAGCTAATGACCACATCGGCCTTATGGCGCATTCCAATCGCAATACCAGCGCGTGCTGCACGCCAACTCCAGAGTTTCCTGTCGTCTATAAAGTAAGCAAGTGAAAAAAAACCTATCCGACCCAACCTTATGACTCGCGACATAAGTCGCGGAAACGCACTCTTGTGAGTCTCGGTTGATGATGAGACTTCTAACCCGCTGCGCCCCTCATCGCTACCAGGCACAAACCGCTTTTTCAACTTTACGAATGTATCAAGCAACAAACGCTTTGGCGTAGCCACCGGAATCGCACTCACATTCAACATGAGCGCACTGCCAACAGAAATATCCTGATCGGCAAAGCTACTAATCACATCAACACTAATATTCTCGCTACCCAAATATCGGGCAAGCTCAGTTAGACGTTTAGCACCTATCTCCCACGAGGGATAAAAGTGATATGAAATTATCAGCACACGCACACGAATTGTCCTTTCATATACCCCAGCAATTGTACTTGATAATTACCGCACGACTAAACGTAATTTCAATACAATTAGCCGTTACTGCGGTCACCTGACCCGTTTTTTCTCTGCAGACCACCTAAGCGACGGAACCGCTTACCCGGTGATTTGATGCGCCAGTCTTTTCACTCACCGTTCCGCGTGTATCGTCGAACTGGGCAAATCGCTTTCGAAAAATGGCCCCCGTGGTTCATCTGCGGTGAACATCTGCTATCTATGGCGCTCGCGCCTCTTGACGAGCGGTTTGCAGGTTCGGTCACCCAGAAACAGTGGCATTTGCAGCAGTCGTAACCGCGTAATCCGGCTTAGGCAACCAAACGAATACATCAAATAGCGGGCTGCGTTGGATAGCAATTTGGTTTCAGAAAAAATGGAAGCGAAAGGGAGAAATTGATGCTCAACACCCTCCCGACCTTACCACTACAGGCAGCGACAACAGCGTTGCGGGCTTCACGCTGTAATCGAAGGAGGCGAGACCAATTAGCACATGGGGAACACGTCGTTCCGTAAGCACGTCTCGAGAGTCAGCTAGACGGGTCGAAAACATACTGAGTTTCTTGTATGCTGTTTAGATGCGAGATTCAGGCAGATCAGTGAACAAGAAGGAAATGCCCTGCCCCCACGTGCAGCCGAGATTCCGCCGACCGACATCTCTACTGATCGGCGTCACTATTTTGGTGCTCTTACCATACGCACTACGTGGCTGGCCTGCTGGCCATGACTCCCATCATCAACTTGCATGGGCAGACGCCTTTTACCGACAACTATCCTTTGACGAAGTTTACCCTAGATGGCTGGTCGACCTTGGGGTTGACCATGGCGTGCCCACCTTCTTTTTTTATCCACCAGCTGCGTTCTACCTCGTCAGTTTTTTAATCCCTCTCGTTGGAGGCCCGGCGCAGGCTCTAATGGTTTCGGTAATCATTTCGGTTGCCTGTGGCCTCGCAGGAATTTACCGCTGGCTACACACTAGATTTGACTCAACCTCGTCAGTGAGCGGTGCCTTAGTTTTTCTGCTCATGCCCTATCACTTAGTGATCGACTTGGCAGTGCGATCTGCGTATTCAGAGCTATGGGGCCTGGCTCTAATGCCCTGGATTCTGATATCAATAGACTACACATCGAAAACTTTCATCCGAGGGTTAGTGGCTACTGCCACATTAATCGCTCTACTCCTATTAACGCATCCTCCGACTTCAGTGCTGTTCATACCCTTCGCTTTACTCTACGCGATCTATATCTGCTTTGAGCAGAAGCGTTGGGGCACCTTGATCTCGTCACTTTTCGCCATCACACTCGGAGCAGCTCTGTCAGCTGTCTATTTGCTTCCTGCACTGACACAAGGAGAATATGCTGATCAAGCGCACATGTTTAGTGGAGATCACAACCATTACAGTAACTGGTTCTTGTTCAACTCTTCAACAACTGCCATCGCCAGTCGAGCTGACTATTTCTACGCCATCAAATGGGCGTTTTTGGGCGACTCTAGTTACTTCAAGCCACTAATCGACACGATCACAGTTGGTAGCGTACTTTTTTGCTGGGCACTCTTCGCGTCTCGCAAGCGAGACGTAAGTAACGAACCACCCAGAATCAGCCGCTTCGCACTCTGCACCGTGGCTGTCTCGACTGCCTACCTTGCCCTCAATTGTCGCATCTCCGCTTGGCTCTGGGCTCATTTGATTGTGCTCCCAAAGGTACAGTTTCCGTGGCGAACGAATGGTGAGATTACTCTTTGCGCTGCAATTCTGGCTGCATGCGCTATGTCCGCTCTGCTCACCAGAAACTCGCGTGTCCCGGCCCGCGCAGTCCCAATCGCTGTGGGAACCACGCTAGCCATCATGATCGCCGCTAATCTCGCAATAGCATTCAAATATGCGTACTTCACTCGCGCTAATGAAATCATAGCTATCCAGAGCTATCGTAGTGCACCTGAGCATCGAGTACCTTCGATAAAGAACGCATCGACTCTTTTCCGAACCGAACATCAAGCAGCGTTTGTTTCCGGCCATGGTGAAGTAACCGTAACCATGTGGTCGCCTCGGCACATCAAGCTGACTGTCAAATCAGACGCAGGCGGCATTCTCGCCATTGCTCAACAGTATTACCCCGGTTGGGCAATTCTTACCGACGACTCACCTAGAGCATTATCTGCGGACCTACTGTCGACCGAGTACGGCGTAGTTGGTGTCGCTGTACCGCCCGGCCGTCATAGCCTAAACATCACACTTGGCTGGACACCCCACGAAAAAACCGGCTGGATTATTTCTGGCATCGCGTTCACGTTACTTTGTTTGTTGTTCGCGATTGGGGCAATTCGGCGAACGCGGCGGCAGTGAAATCTAACGCGCGTCGCAGAACGAACACGAAACTGAGCCCATAAAAAACTTTTCAAAGAACCGACCGCCTGCGTCTGCGACCCTGCAGCAATAATCGCGCAATGTACCTCAGGCTGACAAACCCTTCAGTATATTTGTCTCATCATCAATAGACTCTTTAAGAGGGTGACCGCGTCCATATACTCTCCTCGCAATATAGATCGGCCTTCCTTTAGACTCGATGTAGGTTCTGCCCAAATACTCTCCGAGCACGCCGATACCAAGAAGCTGTAAACCTCCGAGAAATGCTACCGCAACGAAGACGGAAGCGTATCCCGGAACGTCAATTCCCCGCACCCACACCCGAATAATAAGATAGGTTGCATACGACATTGAGCTCAATGCGATGAGCCCCCCGATATAAGTCCATACGCGCAACGGGGCAGTCGTGAAGCTTGTCATATCCTCGAGGGCGAGGTTCCACAGGCGCCATCCGTTGAACTTTGATTCGCCAGCCGACCGTGCTGGCCGCTCATAGGACACTACAGTCCAGCGGAAACCGACCCACGCGAATAAGCCCTTCATAAATCGGCGAGACTCGGGTAGGCGCCGCAGTGCGTCAACTACTACGCGATCCATTAGTCTAAAATCACCGACGTTCTCTACAATCTCAGGCTCAGAGAGTAAATTATGCATCCGATAGAAGGCTAGAGCACTCCAACGCTTCAGTATAGAGTCTGAACTTCTTGATGACCTTTGCGCTAGGACAACGTCGAAGCCACCGCGCCACCGTGCGATCATTTCCGACAACAGCTCGGGTGGATCCTGCAGATCTACATCGATAGGAACAATCGCGTCCCCAGTGCTGAAATCTAGACCTGCCGTAAGGGCTGCCTCTTTACCGAAATTTCGACTCAGATCGACAACACACACCTGTGGATTCTTCAATTGCAGTTCGAGTAGGACCGCAAGCGTCTCGTCGCTGCTTCCGTCATTGACGAAGATGAACTCTAAGTCGATATTCGGCTCGTTAGAGAGCGCCAATTGCACAGCACTAATAAACTTACCCACCGTGTCCTGCTCATTCAAGACAGGCACGACTAGCGAAAGTTTAGCTCTAAGAGGTCGCAACTCCTGCGCAACAACAAGCTTTGATCCGCCCATTACGATTGTTGGTCGCGTCATAGTTACTACTCCTAAATTTCGGAACCAAAGTCTGGCTCTCCTGCATCGGAATCCGCAATGTCTTTAATGCGTTTTACCAATTCTTTTATCGATGGATCAACCATTACCGGCACACCCGACGACAGACCTACCCTCCACTGGTTGCATACCGGCGGTGTAACTATGCGAACGCCACATGACGCCCAGCAGGCAAAGGACCCATTCGTTAACTTATATGTATAACAGGCGCTAGAGGTTGCGAACTGGAGAACGTGCAACCAATAGTCGCAGGGGGTGTTGAACCTCCCCAGGCTCCTATATCTACACCACCCAACCCCTTTGAAATACAGGGTGAGCCAGCTGCAAGCCTAAATGCCTCCGGGCTGCCACCCGATCCCAAAAAGCGGGGGTCGCTTGTAATGGAGTGCGCGTCTGGCGCACCCGGTAGCGCTTGCCAGCCGGAGAAGTTATACAAGCTACCTCCGTGCGCGAGCCCGAACGCGTTTGCGTAAGTCCCGAAATAATAGTCGTTATAATCCCATACTGACCACTGCCCAAGCCGTGAGCCAATAGCTCCAGTATAGCCGTACGATGTCGCATTCGGCAGATACACAATATTGTTGTACACGTTAAATTGATTGTTATAAGCAGCTGCAGTGTTCATCTCAAGAATTAAACAGACTATTGACGATGTTCCAGTGTATGCGAACGTATTATTAAAAAAACTGGTTCCGATTGTAGATGCTGCTGCATTAAATTCACCGTAAAAAATCCCAGTATGATTTGTTCCACTATCGAAAATATTGTTATGAACCGAGTACTGCGCATATTGCGATGGATTCGTCGATGGATATCCATCAAAACCTCGCAAGAAAGTATCGGTAATACCCCAAAAGTAATTGTTTTTAACTTCGATATTAAAGTCTGGCACCCCATAATTGGTGTCGCGCTTTGCATCGATGGCCTGAGGCGCATTATAAAAGGTATTATTACTTATAACAGCGCCCGCTACACCCCACAGCTCGAGGCAGCTGCAATGCTGAGGATCAACTGGATAGCTAATGTCGTGGAGCTTGTTATTTGTAAATGTAAACCCTGACAGACCAAAGACTTGAACAAACGCGATATTTGACCCCACAGTACTTGATGAGTTAACAACGTTTTTAAACTCGCAATTTCTGATAGTGACGCCGGCTACAGTGCTCGGGGTTCCATTTGAATACATGAGAACATATGAACCTTTACCATTAGTAAATACAAACCCATCCAGCGTGAAGTAGCCCCCTCCGACCGTTGCCTGGCCAAATATCGCGGCAGCGTGGGTGCCGCCGCTATCGTCAAAAATTGCGCCCTGTGGCACAACGGACCGGTAGACCGTTGGGGTGCTGGCAGTTCCAGACGGAATGTCCAGCAATGGACGCTGGTAATCGGCGCCAACCATGCTGCCAGTTAGATAGGTTCCTGGCAAAAACCCAACAGTCTTCCCCGCTACTTTCGCGCGGTTTGGATTTCCTAAAATTAAAGAGGTTAGCGCCCATGGCTGATTCTGGGTTCCTGGATAAGCATCAGATCCCGTTGGCGAAACATAGTAATCATATGTAACCGTTTGTGAGCGAGCGAGGTCCGGTAGCAGCGCACCTACGGCTGACGCACCGACAAGAGACATCCCTGAAAGCAGAAATTGGCGTCTCGAATTGGAGCTGAGCTTTCTAAGATTATACTTTTCATTAAGCGGCATGATGTTTTCTCCGAGAGTGCCGATATTAAACTAACTGGCGATCGTTACAGCTTGTATGAGGCTGCGAGGTGTCTTGTAATTGTGAGAGTGGCATAAAGATTGAGGCGATGAGATCGTTTTTCTTTCGGTTGGAGGTATGTGTACGCTAGGGACCCATTTAGGACCTACGCCCTATCACCAGTGACACTTGAGAACCCGTTTGACACCCCTGAAGATACAAATACAGTTAACATATCGATTGAAAGGGATTGCTCACTTGGCTTGCATATGGGCGATAGTGCCATAAGACCACTCACTTTCAAGGGCACAGCTCACATTTTCCCGAATAAGTTCCAGAAAAACGCAATCCCTTCATCCGCCTCCTCCAGGAAGCCAATGATCTGCTCTTCCGTATAGCGCTTCTTCACGCCCAACCTCCGTTCCCCCAAGGTCAGCCTCTAGATCCTTTCGATCCTCGAATCAGTGGGGGACCTCGCTAACTACTTAAGTCAGGCATTCGCTCTGTTTTCGAAAATACGATTTATATGGACTAGATCAAACTGACCAAATCAGGTTATCGTGGGAGTCGCGAAACCGGAGGAACGCAATATCAGGTGGACAATTTACGTCACTACACCAGCCTCAAACGAACCGGAGAGTTTGTAAAAAACCCGATGTCCCCAGAAAAACAAATATGAGCGAGCGCAGCACATCAACTATAAAAGCGGAAGAATCTGCCACTGAATCAACGTTCTGGACGTTGGGCGGCCGCATAGGCGAGCGCGCCCTAGGCATCATCAGTATCGCTGCTCTTGCTAGACTTCTTTCTCCCAGTGACTTCGGCATAGTTGCCATGGCTGGAGTTGTAGCATCTTTCGTTGAGGTATTTGGCCTTTTTGGGTTTGACTGGGCGCTAGTTAGAATGCAAGCGCCGACAGCCGCTCATTACAACACTGCCTGGAGCCTACGGCTCACAGTAAATGCCGTCCTAGCCGTTATCACAGCGTCTCTAGCTGTACCGACAGCCCTTTTCTTTAGAACGCCACAAGTAACGCCACTCCTCCTCGTCATCGCCGCCAACAGCTTAATTGGGTCGCTCGAAAATATTGGCACCGTCGACTTTAGACGGAATATGCACTTCAAAAAAGAGTTCGCCTCAGGGCTCATCGCCAAATTCGCTGGTTTTGTGGTCTCTCTGACCATAGCCTTAACAACCAGATCATATTGGGCACTTATATTAGGGATAACGGCAAACAGAGCTGCAAGCGTAATCGCCAGCTACGTCTTAAGCTCTTTCCGACCTCGTCTGGACTACTCTAAACGCCGCGATCTACTTGCTTTCTCTTTCTGGCTCTTACTTGGCTCACTTGCAGAAACCGCACAAGAAAAACTCACAAGCGCATTTATTGGGCGCACGTATGGCGCCGCAATCAATGGCTTATACGCACTGGCGACCGAGCTCTCTTTACTAGCAACTACAGAGATAGCAGCTCCCATAAACCGTGCAATGTTCTCGCGTTATATACATCTTAATAAAGATCTAAATCTTTTACGATCTGGTTTTTTAACCACCTCTGGGATTATTTGGCTCATCGGTCTACCGACGGCTATTGGCTTGGCGTCGTGCGCACCTGAGGTAATTGGAGTTGCGCTAGGGGACAAGTGGAGCGGCTCAGCCCAGGTTTTAAGTCTGCTAGCGTTCTCTGGTGCCGCAAAGGTAACGGCCGCAAATACCCACTATGTCTATTGGGCGCTTGGACGCGGTCGGCTTGTCACAACTTTATCACTCATCGACTTAGCGCTTTTTATACCAGCCGCTGCAGTTGGATCCTTACTGCATGGCATAGTCGGTATTGCCTATGCAAGCGTTTTTGCGTCAGTGTGCCTAGCAGTTATTAATTATGGTTTCTTGCTGACGATACTTGACCTCAGCCTCTGGACAGTCGTCGCACGCAACTGGCGCATTGTTATCGCAACTAGTCTAATGGGCACAGTCGTTGTCTATTCTTCGAACCACTATCTACAGAACAACCCACTTTCAATAAGACTTCTAGCACTCGTCTTGATTGGCGCTGGTGTTTATACCGCAATGATTGCTACGCTCTGGTTACTATCTAGCAAGCCTGATGGTACTGAGCGCATATTTCTGACTCACTGCTTAAACACTGTCAGAAAACTTGGTGTCCGTCTACGCAGGCTGTCGCCATAGACGTGGCGTGATATAGATTGCTGCGCTTTTAAACTCCGTGTACCAAGAGCAAAGACGACCATGCCAATTCGCAACTCAATGACTATGGCACTCGCATTCGGCGCGCTCTTTATCGTCATTTCTGTTGGCCGACTTACAGAAATCGTACCAGCGCTATCAACTATTTATTTGGGGAAAGTAGTGATGGCATTATGGACAATTGCTATCATTTTACGTCCGAAAAGGAAAACTAATTACAAGACGGCAGAAGTATCACCCATAGCAAAGTGCGGCGTTTATCTTGCGCTACTTGCTTGTCTAAGTATGGTGATCTCAGTCTGGCCGTCGCAGACTCTATCATCAATAACCGGGGGGCTATTCATACTAGTATATTCGTCAATGCTCTTATACATGACGTTGACTGACGAATATTCGGTACTCTTTATTCTCCGGACATTTGTGCTAATAGCTGCAGCGTTAGCCGTCTTATCGCTATCCCGCTACACTGGCCAGCGTCTAGACCTAAGGGTGATCGCTGCGTCTTATGACACCAATGATTTAGCATACCTTCTTGTTACCATACTTCCAATCTGTATAGCGCTTAGCACTTTGAGCTCGGGCTTAGAAAAATCGCTACTTAAAGTCACCATTGTCATACTAGTCGCATCCATACTCCTAACGTCGTCGCGCGGCGCTTTCCTTTCCTTATTAGCCTTAGGTGGCATGGTGATTTATCGCGGCGGCGTCAGCATCAGCGCCGGCACCCTGAAGCCAACCACTTGGCAGCGTATGAAACGATTAGTCGCAGCCGGGATCGTCGGATTAGTTACGATGGCGTCTTTACCGCACAGCACAACGGGGCGTCTGTCCACAGTCGCTTCACTGGCGCATGATTACAATACAGATACCGATCTGAAAGAAGGCCGCTTAAGTATCTGGGAGCGCAATGCACGCGCCGCTGTCTGGCACCCACTAGGGATAGGGTTGGGCGCATCAGCAGCTTTTGACGCTAAGAACGGGGGTGTCTACAAGGCGATGCACAATAGCGTCCTACTCGTCTTCGTCGAACTTGGCTATGCTGGGCTTGCTGTTTACTTAGCCGCGTACGTACTGGCATGGCGACGCTTGTCGCTTATCCGATCGATCATTCCCAAGAAAGGGCAGTTCGACTATTCCGCGCTTGCTAGCTCATTGCAGGTCGCTTTGGTAACTAATTTCATCGCTGCTTTTTTCTTATCCCAAAGCTTTTCAGCAGTTTTATGGTATCTGTTAGCGACAATTGCTGCGTTCACCGCAAAGGCGGAAGGGGAAACCTTTCGAAACCCAGCAGATATTCTGAGAACAAATTAGCCACGGGACAATAACTATTCAGGCGTTGTCGAACGTGGCTTTTTCCCAAAAGAGCAGGCATTGGCTATAGCCTCTTTTAACGTACCGGCAGTCCCACGGCAATTGCCCCACAACTCGGGATATTTTCTATCCCACTTATAATAAAAAACTTCGCACAAAATTCCTAAAAGCACGCATCTGCACCAACGATGACGCCAGCTAAATCAAGGACCACTCGGTCGGATAAGACTGCAGGTCACATGATTAGTCAGTAATTCCCTAAGCACTGGGAAGCGCCTCACCCAATCCTGCCCCTTTACACCCCGATACCGAATCCACTCAATGCGAAATCGGCTTGACTCTAAAAGGCGCTCAAATCGGTGCAGAGACATCTTATTTAAACCAGATTCTACGTCCTCATATCGCAGGGCGCCGTCGCCTCGATATCGTGATCGAACCGTCATCACTGTCTTTTCTGAAAATAATAGATTTATCCAAGGTAGACGGCAAAAAAAAATGCATATGACTACCATAAGGCGCAAACCAAGGTGGGCCAAAAGTAATGAGGGTCCTTCCATTAGGTCGCGTCAATGAGAACATTTTCTCGATAATATCTTCTGGGTTACCAAAATGCTCCATCGAATTTTGTGAGATGACAACATCAAACTCCGCTTGGTAGTGCTGATCTAAGGAATTAGAAAATTCCACTTGAGAACTTGTTAAGCCGAGGCTTTGCGCACGCGTTCTTGCGGCGATGAGGGAGTCCGAGTTTGTGTCTACACCTAACTACACTGGCGCCAAACAACCGTGCGAGCCCAATTGCTTGCGCGCCAAAGCCACAACCAAAGTCAGCGACTCGCTTCCCAGAAACCCACTGCACGAGCTGAGGATATTCGCGAATGAGCAAGCTGATCGCCTCGCTATCTGACGGGGCGATTGCATCAAAGGAATCACAGCTCGCGGACAAAGTCGATCGACTCATCATCTTAAGGATATGTTCACCAACTTTACCCACAATTAGACCCCCTTTTTTCGAGAAGCAGGAACGCCTTCCAGCTTACCTAACGACCTCAACACAAACATTGAATGTCGGCTTTCCAAGAGACGGAGACTATCGATCCTAGTGCTTTATCTGATTATAAGCTATATCTTCCTGCGATCCTCGCTTTGCCACCGCAGAAACCCGCAAACACCTGGCACTCATGGTGTGAATGCGCTCAAGCACACAAGCACCGTGAGCGCCGCGTTTAATGACCCTAGCGAAGCCCAACCGAGTCTACATATTTTCCACGATTAGCTTCAGCTCTGTTTTTTGGCACTCTTTTCGTAATCATAGTAAAGTCTCATTTATCGCGCGCAAGACGGTTCAAACAATGGCTACAAAACACTGGCTTAAGGTAACTATTCTCAGGGGTTTAAAATTCTTTGGTTTCTTCTCTGTCGCGCGAGCACTTACCAATGACAGCGTTCGCATCATTTGCTATCACGGGATTTCCATTGCAGATCAAGCGAAGTTTCATCCTGGACTATTCATGCGGCTTGAAGTCCTTGCTGGAAGGCTGAAGCTCTTGAAAGATGGCGGATGGCCCATCATTTCCTTGAACAAGGCAGTAAGTGTTATCGAATCTGGCCCAATTACAGGCGCCCCTATCGTCATAACATTTGACGATGGCTGGAAGAGCATCGGTGATTTCGCAGCACCACTGCTTTCGCAATATGGGATGCACTCTACTCTTTACGTAACAACCTACTATGTTGAAAGGCGTGCCGATGTTTTCAATGTAGCGCTCTACTATCTTTTTTGGAAAACTAAGCATACTCAATTGATAGTTCAGAAAGGCCATGCCGCGATTGACGGAACATATGACCTCACTAAAGGTCACGCACAAGTAACAGCGCGTCTAATCGACTTTAGCAGCACTCATCTAACCTGGCAGCAACGGCAGGAATTTCTTGAACAGCTTGCTGTCAGCCTAGGAGTCGACCCAATAGCGGCATTTGCGGAAGGCCGCTTCAACGTTTCTACACTAGATGATTTGCGTCGTTTACCAGCACTCGGCATGGATATTCAGCTTCATACCCACAGGCATCGACTACCGAACAACTCATTCGATGCTATGGTCAAAGAGATATCTGACAATCAGCAGGTACTGAAAACTACAACAGCCGAGCCTCTCGTGCATTTTTGTTATCCGAGTGGAATCTATGGAAACGAACATCCCGATTGGTTAAGGGCATGTGGTGTAACCTCTGCGACCACACTCGAGCCAGGGTTGAATTCTGTTGGATCAAATCCTTTTTTGCTGAAACGCATTCTCGACCGTGATAATTGGTCTGATATCGAATTTGAAGCCGCAATCAGTGGATTACGTGAACTTCCACACGCGCTATGGCGACGCCTTAAAGAGACACAGATCATCAAGTGGCTAAACCAATATTGATTCAATAGAACGGCACTATCTGGTCAAAATACTATCGCGACGCGCCGCTATGAGAAAGGATAGCCAAGCACGCGCACTTGTTTTGCAGTGGAGAGGCTAAGAAATAGAAATAAGGCTATTGCGCGAGGCCGCTTGGTGCTCCACGCAGTTTAGCGGATCCCCTCGAATCTTCGCTTACTCCGTCGATTCGCTTTTTATGCGCGTACATGCAAGACCTATCTCAAGCATACGAATTACGCTGCCGTGATGCGGCGAAGCATCAGCACCAAAATATCGGTCCAGCTCAACGGACAGGGCTTGAGCGTTGAAGAGCCCACTCTGCACTACTGCGGAGCTCGACAATACGTCGCGTACAAGCTCCTGAAGATCGCTCTTGACGACAACGCGCCAATCAACAAGACCAAATGGCGGTAAATGGTTCCGAAGACCGTTTGATTTTGGCGCAAATTTCAACAGAGCGGCACTTGCGACCGTTGGCAACGCGCGGGCTACCCAGCGGGCGGACCATCCTCCATCAGCTAACCAACCCCAGTTAATTGCTACTCGGCGAGCCCGCCCCGCCGCCTGAGCGAGGTAGCGTCGCTGGAACGAGTAGTCAGCTGGAGGCCCAGCTAGCCGATGCAACGTGTCCCGTTTCCGTAAAGATCTAGTCGTAGCAATTGATAACCCTGGTCGAGCAGCAAACAGAAGACTCGACAGGTGTATTAGCGTGCGATTAGCGTACGGTGAAACCTGGGTGGCAAAACTGGACCCAAGTACATAGTTCGCGGTAGACCAATAATTGACCTCTTGAGTAAACAAAGTGCGGGCAAATCCGTCCTGTTGCATCCCCCGCAGATACCATGGCTCTAAGGGGCGCGATTCGAGCTCGCTGCACAATTCAGCTGATAAAACTGCTTGAGGGGGATGAGCAACGCTTAAACTCTCTACCCCACCGCGCCCCACTTGGTTGCCAAGGTTTCCCGAAATCCGGCTACGGACACCTAAACCGAGCTGCTCGTAAAGATAAAGATCAACCGATTGGCTGACGGCATCGACGCCTAACGTCAGCCTACCCGCCTCAACGATGCGCTCAGCCAAGCCCGCCCTGAACTGCGTTCCCGTAGAAATCATCCTGTGATTTGCACCGTGCGCCGCGCAAAATTCTCTCGCAAGCTGATAGTCGAGTGATCGTTGATTTGCAGCAAGCGTGACGCAAAGTAATGTCGGGTCTCGTTTGAGCGCAGCAACCGCCACGGCACGTGAATCGAGGCCGCCGCTTAAGCTGACGACAGCATCCTTCAGGTTAAGGCGCTGTGTCGATTCAAGAAATGCTGCTATCTGCATCTCAATGATCGACTGATCGTTAGCCTCTTCAAACCGGCTTTTAAAAACGTGCTCATGTAATGACTGAATCGAAAACGCGCCATGAGGTCCACACGCACCGCGCGAACAGGCTGGCACCAAACTTAAGTTAGCCGCGAGAGTTCGATTTTCGATGGGATGCCCCCAACGCAGTACATCAGCTGCCGCTGATATATCAGGCCCCGATAAACGCATCCCGTGGCTAGGATCTGGCCGCATCGGCGCACCAAGCGCAATCCCCCGACTGTCCCTCAGCACGAATAGTGGCGGTAGACCAACCAACGACGTACAAAACTCAACGCGACCA
The DNA here is from genome assembly GCA_903832085.1 of uncultured Pseudomonadota bacterium. GTDB lineage: Bacteria > Pseudomonadota > Gammaproteobacteria > Steroidobacterales > Steroidobacteraceae > CAIKZZ01. The sequence continues at coordinate 110,791 of CAIKZZ010000034.1, forward strand.
TTGAACAGATCAATTTCGATCTGCACCAAGTTGCCATAGGGATTACGAAGATCCGTGCCTTCAAATTCTGAGGCATCCCCGACTAACAATCGCAAGACGCCGGAGGTAGCCTGCGCACGCAACCTAGCGGTATCTGCCTCCCCATGCACAAAACAGAGAACATCGAGTCCACCGCGCTGACTTTTGAAACGACAAGCGTGAGAGACCAAAGCGTCTGAGGCTACAACCGCATCAACGTCCTCCGATAAGCGATAGCTGGCCAACGATACCCGGCGCACCGATATGAGCGCCTTAGAAGTCGCGTCACATGAGTACCCTTCATGAGCCATAAATAGTTCTTAACAATATTGCGCTCTCGAAGCAACATAGCGAGGCTGGCTGCGTTCGCTGACTTTCAGCCCACTAGTGGCTGCGTGGATCTCTAGGACCATCACGCTGACCTCCATAGTTAGGATATGTTCCATATCCATAGTACTCAGCATTCCCAGTTCTCTGCATAACTTGATTTAAGACGATTCCCGCAGCACACGTCTCGGAAATCGAGTTTATAGCTTCAAAAACAGCTGCCTGAGGGGTGACGCCTGCTCGGACAACCAGCACTAACTGCCCCGCGACTCGAGTCAGTTCCCGCGACTCACTGGTCAGCAGCAACGGCGATGAATCCAACAAGACAACACGTCGTTGATCACTCCCGACCAACAGTGCCATAACTTCCTCCATGCGCTTGCTCGCGAGAAGTTCCGTATCTGTGTCAGAGCGCCGGCCAGCAGCAATCACCGACAGATTTGGCATGTCTGTCTGATGAATGACTGCGTCGATCGCCAGACTTGGGTCTCTCAGCACATCGAGGAGACCAAGCTCCGCCTGCAAACCCAAAATTGACGTGATATGTGGTTTTGCGACATCGCCATCAATCAACACCACCTTAATGTCTTTCTCTAGCGCAAGACTCAATGCTAAATTCAGTGAAGTAAATGTCTTTCCATCGCCAGGCAAAGCACTTGCAACCATGATCAGTCGGTTGCGAGCTCCATCTGCGCTGTTTGCAGAGCCAAGCGCTCGTGCAACCAGTGGACGCTTGATCCGACGATACTCTTCTGCAATTCGTCTCTCAGTATCAATGGACGGCAGTTCACCCTGTTGTCGCAGTTGCTCTATCGCTATATGCACGACTGCACGCGTGTTGCCGGTGTCTGTGCCGACTTTCTCGGTCTGTTGCTCAACGGCATTTACACTCGACGCCGTCCCTGCCGAAGTATGTTGGGGGGCGCTCTGAGCTTGCGCCGCACGATTAACAGCAACATCTTCGGCGGCCGCCCGCTGCTGAGCTTTTTCTAGCGCTCTCTCGACAATGCTCATCGTATGCTTACCTAAGGCCAGAAAAAATACTTAAAAACGTGGCCGTCTGGCGCTGAAACGTGAACACAATGCAAAAGACTATCAACAGTGACGCTCCAGAAAAGCACACTGATTTCACGCTCTCCTTAAACTCGTCTCGCGCTCGATCAGGCATACTTACGCTGATGGACCCAAATACTGGCAAGTCAGTCATCTCACGCAGCGTAGATGTTCGATTAAAAACGGGTCGTAGCTGGCTCATTAGCCAAGCTACGCCAGCACCGCCACCAAATGCTATGAAAAGAACAGCAACCATCAACAGGGCTCGCTTTGGGGACGCCGGCTCTAGGGGCGATGCGGGGGGGTCTATAACTTGAAAATGCACAGCTCCAGTCTTTTCAGCATCGTCAGAAATTTTCGCTTTATCAAGACGATCCAGCAATGCGTTGTATTGGAGCTTTGTGACATCGTAATCACGATTGAGTCTTGAGAACTCCGCTTCCACCTCTGGAGCCGTATTGACCATACGGCGCAAGTCAGCTTCTGCTCGTTCGTGTTCAGCAAGCTCACCTCGAGCTGCTGCAATTTCAACGTCAGTCTGGTTCAGTTGAACTTGGCTGGTTTGATAGACAGGATTTGCTGCAAGACCCGTACTTACAGCACCGCTCAAGTCACCATTACGCACTGCGGCAATCTCAGCATTTTGCCTTACCTTTAGCTGCTCAAGGGTGGCGCGTGCTGCCACAACATCAGGATGACGATCAGTAAATCGAAGAAGTAGATCATCAAGGCGTGCCTGCGCTAACGCAACGCGCGAGCCCGACGACTCGCCACCCGCCGCGTTGGCAGCAGCAGCGGAATCTGTCATACCGACCTGCACGCCGATGCGCGCCCCGCCAGCCACCTGCCCATTATTTGGGATCAGCGGACTTTCGCCACGGAGTTGATGCACTAATGCGTCGCGCCGACGCAACGCCGTGTCGAGGTTTGCTCGGGCTTTGCTGGTCGCTGAAATTTCTGTCTGTAGCCTTGAAAAGTAGTCCCCTTGCGCTCCAGGAACTAACCCGACGTTGCGCTTCTTAAAATCGGCAAGCGTCGACTCGGACGCCGACAAGCGCTTTTCGTATTCAGAAATCTGTTCGCGTAAAAATTTCTGAGCGGCGTCAATGTCATTCGGGTTGCCGTTAAGAGCATCTTTAACGAGGTCATTTAGCAAGGAGCGTACAACGGTCAACGCACGATCTCGGCGTGCATCACGATAGGAAATTGTGTACACGCTATCAGCAGACCTGCGGCCCTCGTGACTCGCCCCAGCGGCGGCGGAATCGATCGAAATAGCTGCTCGCAACTTCGCTACAATCGCATCACGAGCCTCAGACGTTTTTGCCTTGATGTCGAGTCCCGTATCATGCGCCACGCGACTTAACTGCACGCGTCCCAATAATGATTCCCGAACTAAATTGAGCTGCGCATCAATATCTTGATCAACTGCGATTCCTTGCAGTAATGGCTTCAGCGTGGTTGAAGTATCGACATAGACACGGGCTTGAGCTTGATACGAGTTGGGCCATGCAAGTACAACCATCCAGCCAACCACTGCCACAATCCACGCAGTCCACACGGCAATGCGGCGGAATCGCCAAATGCCGCTTAGGTGCTCAAAGATTTCCTGTATAAAAGAATCCATATGCCTTTGTCCAGTCGCCCAGTGCTCGTTACAGCATTGACTCAGGCACGATCAAAACATCACCTGATTTCAGCACGACGTTCTGGCTCATGTCGCCTTTATTGATTAAATCGGCTAACCGGACCTTTACCTCAATGGTCGTAGCATTTTCCTGACGCATGATTTTGGAGCGGTTACCGGCTGCAAAGTCTGTCATTCCGCCAACAGCTAGTAATAAATCGAGCACGCGCATCCCCTCGCGATAGGCAATACCTTGAGGGGTCTTTACTTGACCCACTGCCTTGACCTGCGATAACACGCCCGCCGGCGTACTCACGATTACGTTCACCTGCGGCGATCGAATGTATTCACTGAGCGTTTTTTCGATATCCCGAGCAAGATCGGATGGTGTTTTGCCAACGGCAACCATATCCTCGACCAGTGGCGTAGACACGCGACCATCGGGGCGCACAGGGACCGTCACGGAAAGCTCTGGATTGCGCCAGACGAACACTTGCAAGATATCACCAGGACCAATGACGTAATTGGCCGCTTGCGCAGCAGGCACGGGCTTGTCGGCCTTTAGCGAAATATCACCAGCAAACGCGCTCGCTAACCAGATCAAAAAAAGCGGTAGCGCGACCCCCACTCGTTTCAGTGTAGACAACTTGACCACCAATTTGGTCCCTCCGTAGCAGGTTTAGGAGTTTTCAGTCGAGCCGCATCAGCGGGTTCGGTAGGTCCCTTATTTTACTCTGTTAATTACGGCAGTGCTTTTGTTTATCAGCAGATCAACGGCTCGGCGGGCCAAAACCTAGGGAAGCACGTAGAACGCACCTAGGTGCATTGTTGGCCACTCGGTCGGACAGGCTACCGCGTGTGACATAGCCCCATGGCATACCCACCCTACAACTCACTTTATCTTGCGCCCTTCCCCCAAATTACGACCTCCACTGTTTGCAACAGGATAAGGAAGTCAAAAAGCAGTGAATGATTCTTCACATAGTAAAGGTCATATTCTAATTTTTCGGCCGCATCGTGCTCAGAAGAGCCATACGGATAGCACAACTGAGCCCATCCAGTGATCCCGGGTTTTATACTGTGCCTTTCACGGTAGTAAGGAATGCGGTCCTCAAGTCCGGCCACAAACTCAGGGCGCTCTGGCCGGGGCCCCACGAAACTCATGTCACCACGAAAAACGTTAAAAACTTGGGCCAATTCATCAATGCGCATCTTGCGGATGACTGATCCGACGCGAGTAATACGTAGGTCTTTCGCTTGCGCCCACTGCGCTCCGCCCTGGCGTTCGGCATCAAATTCCATGCTGCGGAATTTAACGACGGAAAAAACCTGTCCACCAAGCCCGACTCGTCGCTGCCTATAAAAAATACTCGCACGCAATCCGTCCTCGAACTTGATCGCCAGAGCCGTGATGATCATCAATGGCCATGCAAGAGCAAGAAGCGTTGTACTCGCGACAATGTCAAACGCACGCTTAGAAAAAGCTCTCAAGCGGCCCCCACCGAAGCCTCGCGCGAAAATAAACCAACTTGGACTTAACGCTTCAAGCTTCACTTTCCCCGTTTCTCGCTCCAAAAAATCAGCAAGGTCAATGATGCTGCAACCAAGCAGTCGACACTCAAGGAGCTCATGTATTGGGAATGACCGGCGCCGGTCGTCCATGGCAATGACTAATTCATCAATGGAGTTGCTCCTGCAGTAATCTAAAAGAGACCCGCGCACAACAATGATCCGCTCTTGGGGGACGACGACAGACTCTCCCATCATTTGCAAGAATCCTACAACGGTAATTCCCCGTTGATCACTTCGACGTCTTAACCGAGACACAGCAATGGCACGATGACCTGCACCGCAAACCACAACGCGACGCTTAAAAATAGCCTCGTCCGCAAGCCGATAAAAACCCCAGCGCGTCAGACTAATCAAAATGAGTACGATTACGACCCCAAGGGCGAGCACTGCACGCGGTAAGAGCAGTCCGGGAATGAAGTAAGTAAGACACGAGATCACGGCCACGCTACATCCAATGGCGACAAGTTCCCGTAGAAATATTCCTTGCAGGCGCGCCCGTTGCCGCGGACTGTATAGGCCCATCGCAGTACAACAAATCGCCATCGTCGGGACAAAGAGCGCCACCGCCACCATGGAAGGCCGTGACAGGAACAAGCAGCCGTTAGCCCAATAACTGGCCAGCAACGCCGCGCTGACGAATGCCGCAAGCTCAAGTACGAACAAAAACAGTAGCGGCTCTTGGACGTATCGTTTTGGAAAATGCAAGCGGAACCCTCTTTACCCCACGACGAGCTTACCCGAACCTAGCCTCAACACCACCGCATCATAAAAAGGACACAATCGGCTCAGTTCACTGAGGCAGGCGCTGCTCGATCGTAATTCATCATGCAAGGCGGGCCAGTGAGGGCAGGTAATCCCGGTCATTTGACCCTGTTCACACCCGTCGAGCAGCGTCTCGAGCGTTTAGATCTAATTATAATTGGCCCCTACCCCCGCGGGCGTAGTCACAAGTCTCAAAATTTGACTCCTTTTTGACCTCCAGACAGATCGCTAGTGCGTCCATTTTTACCCAGAGAGGGCGCACTGATCAATTTCGCTAGTCAGAACCCTTAATCAGTACCTCATGTACTACGGAGGGCAGCCCTGCCCCTTACGCCGCAGGCAATGAACCTTGCGACGATTGATTCAGGAGCGCCAAATAGCTTAGTGAAGGAGCTTGAGCACTTGTAAGTCCGTGCCCCCATGAAGGGGAGGCACGCCTCAGCTTAAACAGCCACCCCAGCAATCCACCGCGCAGCGGCAACCATGTGCGCGGCTCCGGCCAAAGTGGCGTCCCTAACGGGATTCGAACCCGTGTCGCAACCGTGAAAGGGTTGTGTCCTAGGCCTCTAGACGATAGGGACGCAGCAAAACTGCTTAAAATTAACAATTTGGTGGAGCTAGTCGGTTTCGAACCGACGACCTCTTGCATGCCATGCAAGCGCTCTACCAGCTGAGCTATAGCCCCTCGCTCAACACATAATTGTAAATTCTTGGTCTCAAACAGTCAATTAGCGCAAAAATTTAAATCGATAGGCGCAAAGCCCCGACACTCCGCCCAACACGACTCAACCAGCCCACCTGCACAACACATGAGCCGAGGCCCCCAAAATATGCAATCAGCCGCGGTTTGGACGAATTTCAGCGGCCACGGGAGTAGCAGCCTCAAGGTCGAGCCGGCATCCCTGCCTGGATAAACGCCTCAGCGCTACGGATCCGTTTAACGACCTCGGCACGGCCAAGAATCGCCAAGGTCTGATCAATTGGGGGAGATACTCCGCTACCGACGACCGCGACCCGCAACGGCTGTGCGACTTTACCCAATGCGACACCGCGTGACTCCGCCAACTGCTGCAGCGCGCGATGAATTGTCTCGGGCATCCAGTCCGCCAAGGCGATTAACTCAGTACGCGCGGCGACCAGTATGTCTGCGGTTTCAGGCGTCAAATTCTTAGCGGCCGCTTTTGGTTCATAAACCGAGGGTGCACTAAAAAAAAACAGGCTGTTATCAGCCATCTCCGCTAGGGTCTTCGCTCTCTCGCGCTGGGCAGCAACAATTAGACCCAGATCACAATTCCCAACGTCAACGCCACGTCCGGCTAACTGAATAGACAGCTCCGCCGCCAATCGATCCTGGGGAGCCTGCATGAGGTGTTGCTGATTTGTCCAAGCCATTTTATCTGGGTTCAGTGCCGACGCTGACTTGTTAACATCCTTTAGTTCAAAAAATTCAACCATTTCGTCAAGTGAAAAAATCTCCTGATCCCCGTGGGACCAGCCAAGTCGGCCAAGATAATTAAGTAACGCTTCGGGTAGAAACCCAGCATCACGGTATTCCAGTACGCTGACGGCGCCGTGGCGCTTCGATAATTTCGCCCCATCTGGGCCTAAAATCATCGGCAAGTGCGCATAAATCGGAATATCAGCGCCCATAGCCGCCAACATGTTCTGTTGGCGCGGCGTATTGTTGATGTGGTCATCACCGCGAATGACATGCGTGATACGCATATCCATGTCATCTACGGCGACACAAAAATTATAAGTTGGATTGCCGTCAGATCTCAAAATGATTAAGTCATCCAGTTCCATATTTTGGAACACAATCGGACCATGTACGAGGTCCTGAACAACGACTTCACCTTGGGCTGGGTTCTTAAATCGAACAACGGGTTCTATCCCAGCAACAGGTGACTGACGGTGCCGGCAGCGGCCGTCATAACGTGGTTTCTGCTTAGCGGCCTGCTGCTCAGCACGCATTGCGTCTAACTCATCTTTCGAACAGTAGCAACGATAGGCCAAACCCTGCGCAAGAAAGCGCTCGATCACTTCATGATATCGATCATAACGCTCTGTCTGATAAAAGGGACCTTCATCAGGCGTCAACCCGAGCCACTGCATACCCTCAAGAATCGCCCTGACCGCCTCAGGTGTAGACCGTTCACGATCGGTATCCTCGATCCGCAAGATGAACGTCCCACTGCAATGGCGAGCATATAGCCAGCTGAAAAGCGCAGTGCGCACTCCGCCAATATGCAACATACCAGTCGGACTCGGGGCAAAACGGGTTCGTACACTCATCATTGTTCCGCACAAATCATGACTAATATTGAATAGTAGCAGACTACCGCAGCCATTCTTCGACTGGTTGCAGAGCACTTAGCTAGTGGGCCATTCAGCGTAACCACCAACATAAAGTGGGCAGATGCCCCCAGAGTTACACAACTCAGCGTCATCGCAGGAGCGAGGCTGGCCCTTTATGGTTTCCTCGAAGGGCAACGAGATTCACCTCAGTCAATCGGCGCTTGCACCAGGCCCAACTCGGCGCGGGTACCAACCCGCGCCGTTACACATTAGATCGTCTTAGAACCTTCGGCCGAATCACTGCTTTCGATACCGTCAGAGTCATATGCAGTAGCGGCAAAGTAGTAGGTAGCACCCGCAGGCAGGTTGGTCACCACGTAACTCGTGATCGTGGGATCCGTCACGGTAATCACGTTCGTGTAAACGCCCGGCGTGGTGCCATAGTAAATGTGGTATCCCGCCAAGTTCGTTAACGGC
>CAIKZZ010000035.1 GCA_903832085.1 uncultured Pseudomonadota bacterium
GACTGGCATCTGCGCCGTCCAACTGAGGCCTAAGCAGCTGCACATTGCGTCATACCTGCGTCGTAGGCACGAGTCTTAGGCTTGCGGCTACGTGGTTACGGCAATGCCATAAGATGCATCCGAAATACTCCCGACGGGCGTTCACTAAAAGCCTAAGATACCGATCAAGCAAAAGCAGAACCGTTAGTTGAGGTCCGCGACCATGCGTGCGATTTTGCATGTCGACATGGATGCGTTCTACGCGTCTGTGGAGCAGAACGACCGCCCCGAATTACGTGGTCAACCCATTATTGTCGGTGGCGAATCTGCGCGAGGCGTTGTTGCAGCGGCGAGCTATGAAGTACGTAAATTTGGCGTACGCTCAGCAATGCCTACGCAAATGGCATTACAGCGTTGTCCGCACGCCATCGTTATTAAACCCCGCATGGCTCGCTACCGCGAGGTGTCTGAGCGCATTTTTAGTATTTTCAAAGATTACACGCCGCTGGTTGAGGGCTTATCGTTAGATGAAGCGTTTCTTGATGTTACAGCTAGCCTCGGGCTATTTGGCAGCGCCATGGAAATTGCAGAAACTATTAAGCAGCGAATTCGGACTGAAACCGGCTTAACAGCGTCGGTGGGCGTATCTCACAACAAGTTGCTGGCTAAGATTGCGTCTGATTTAAAAAAACCCAACGGCCTGTGTGAAATCCCCTTAGCTGAGGTGCTGCATATCTTGGATCCACTACCAATACGCCGGCTTGCAGGTATTGGCGCAAAAACAGCTGCGCAACTTGAAGAGAACGGGATCAGTACATTTGCACAGTTGCGTACCGCGACTGATGCCGTGCTCATACCACTGTTCGGCCGGTACACTCCAAGAGTTCGTGACCGGGCAGCTGGAATTGATGAACGCGCTGTAGTGTCAGACTCTCTGGAAAAACAGGTTAGCGCCGAGGAAACTTTTGCCTCCGACCTGACACGTCACGAAGCATTGACTGCAGAGCTTAGTAAGCTTGCCGACCGGGTGGGCGCTCGCTTACGCAATAAGCAGCTGATGTGCAGCACAGTCAGTGTCAAAATCCGTAAAGGTGATTTTAGTACCCACACTCGCAGTCGCAGTTTTAACCCGCCAACCAATGAAACAGCGGCGCTACTTCGGATAGCGCGCGATCTTTTAGATGCGTGGCTAGCTGAGCAAGCGCGGGCGGCTATACGCTTGCTGGGGATTTCGGTCAGCACGTTGTCGCCAGCCACGCAGCTTGATCTGTTTGCGGCTAGGGATCCGGAGCAACGCCTCCCCCATCGAGACAACCCGAAGAGCATTGATCCGACACTTGATCTTATACGCGACAGGTTTGGTAGTAGCGCAGTACAGCGTGCGAGCAGCCTCAGTCCTACGATAAAAAAATGATGCCGCCGCCGCGCGGCTGGTAGCCATACAGTTGCAGCTTCAAGGTTATTGGCCTCTAGGGGTAGCGTCCGCCAAGACATTGGTCGAAGCGCTTTGAATCCTGATGGCGCCTACCGACATAACATGCTGTTTTATAATAACTATTTGTTTATCGCACTGCCGGCGCGGCGCTCGGGCCGGTCTGGGTTACCATTCGCGAGATGTATACGAGTTTCTTTGGGCTCACAGAGAAGCCCTTCACAATCACTCCAGACCCCCGCTACCTTTATTTAAGTGAGCGGCATGCTGAGGCGCTCGCCCATTTGCTGTACGGCATTGAGGATGCTGGCGGCTTCGTACAGCTCACTGGCGAAGTGGGAACTGGCAAAACCACGGTCGTACGCAGCTTGCTGGGCCAACTGCCCGCACACGCAGATGTCGCCCTCATCTTAAACCCGCGCATCACTCCCGAGGAGTTCCTCCTCGCCATCGCGGACGAACTCAATGTAGTAATTCCCATCAGTGTGCGTCACAGCGTGAAGTCGCTGGTAGACCAGCTCAACATTTTCTTACTTGATGCTCACGCTAGAGGACGTCGCGTAATTGTATTGGTCGATGAAGCACAACAGCTATCAGCCGACGTTTTAGAACAAGTTCGCCTACTCACCAATCTCGAAACAGCGACAAAAAAATTACTGCAAATCATCCTGGTCGGCCAGCCAGAACTCCGCACCTTGCTCGCGCGTAACGAACTACGGCAATTAGCGCAGCGAATCACCGGCCGCTACCACTTAGATCCTCTCGTGCAACGCGAGTCGCTTGCCTACATACGTCATCGACTACGTGTTGCCGGGGCAACCACTGATATTTTTACGCCTAGGGCTCTGCGCGAGCTCCATCGCCTATCTATGGGCGTACCGCGACTGCTCAACGTCATTGCAGACCGTGCGCTCCTAGGCGCCTACACTCGAGAGGTGCACACCGTCACAGCCACTCTAGTGCGCCGTGCCGCCAGCGAAGTTCATGGCCGCACGATCACCGCACCTTGGCTGATTTCTACATTGGCGGTCACAGCAATCGTTGGTCTAAGCGTGTTAGGAGTCGCAATTTATTGGTTGTTTATCGGCCATTCTCTGCGCCAGCATATTGCTGCAGCCCCAGCGGCACAGATCGCCACTCCTCAGCCACTACCAGCGCCTCTCCCAGCCACCACTCTCGATTTTTTAAGCGCTCACCCAGAAGCTGCGAGCACAGATGTTGCACTCACCACACTCTTTGGACTGTGGAAGTTGCATATAGATTCTGGGCAAGGGCGCGCTTGTGAACAAGCCGCTGCAGCCGGTCTTGCCTGTCTTTCCCAAAAAGGCTCCCTCGCGCAACTGCGAGAGCTCAATCGACCGGTGATTGTGTCTTTACTGACACCAAACGGTGAATTCCAAGCGGTACTTACACACCTCAACGACACTAAAGCTACCTTACAAATTGCCGACAACACGCTAGATGTCAGCATTGCGGATCTCGAGCAGTGGTGGTTTGGGGAATTTCTGCTGGCATGGAAACCGCCGACTAAAAGTGGTGTCATCTTAAAACCTGGCATGCGCGGCGGCGCCATTCGCTGGCTCCGGACGACTATTGCCTCTATTAACGGTACCCAAGCGAGACCTAGCGCAAGTTATGGCGCTGACTTGCAGCAAGAAATCGCAGACTTTCAAAAGTCACATCAGCTCACTGTAGATGGGATTGCGGGTGAACAGACGTTATTACTACTAGATTCTCTAACAAGCACTCCCGGAACTCCCACACTGCGAAGCGGCGGAGCCTAAGATGTCATTTATTCTTGATGCACTCAGAAAATCAGAACTCGCTCGAGAGCGCCAGGCCTTACCGGGCTACGCCGAACTACCGGCATCGGGTTCGGCGCCATCGAGGCTGCCCCTAGTTCTTTTTGGAATTGCGCTACTACTCCTTATTAACGTAGGGGTGCTGACGATCGTACTTATGAAACGCACCGCTGAGCCTACTGCTTCTACACCAGTCATCAATCCAGCAACTGCCGAACCTCAGAGGCTCCCCTCTGCCGACGGGATGAGCCAATTACGTGCTCCTGCGCGTACAGACACCGCAACGCATACCGACACACCAGCGGCATTACCATACGAAACCCGACCCCTGTCAGTAGAGGCGGAACCGGATGTCGCGCTCGATTTACCAGAGCCACATGCAGCACCATCACATATCGTCAGCCGAGCGCCTAACCCGGCTCACGTTAGCGGGCAACAATCCACCATTGCGGCCAGACGCGAGCAAGTCATCTCGGACGTCCCTTTACTGAGCGAACTCTCGGCCGGAGTAACTGCTGGTATGCCACGCCTGAATCTCGACCTACTCGTGTACAGCGAGGAGCCAAAGCAGCGGTTTGTTATGATTAATGGTCAGCGGCTGCGCGAAGGTGATAGTTCTCGTGATGGCATGCTCGTCGAGCGCATCGAATCAGGTGGAGCAGTGATCAACTACCGTGGCTCACGGTTCTTATTGACTCGCAACTAAGCGCCTGTGATACGTCAAGCATGGTCATGACGGGTACGTCCCCACTCGCCGCACTCGACGGCATTGAGCTAGCCTATGCTCTGCGCGCCGGTATTGATCGGGTTTTTTCCGCGCAACAGCATTTGGATCGCATCAATGTTTTTCCGGTAGCCGATGGCGACACTGGCACTAATCTCGCTTTCACGCTGAGTGCGGTGCGGGCAAGTTTAGTCAAAGTAACCACTCCTCATGCAGGCGAGCGACTCGCGCAAATAGCCGATGCCGCCATTGATGGTGCACGTGGCAATTCAGGAGCGATTCTTGCCGAGTTCCTGCAAGGTATTGCAGAAGACGCTGCACTAGAGACGCACTTGAGCCCGACTAAATTCGCACAAGCTGTGTCAAATGGCGCAAAAGCCGCGCGGGGTGCCGTGATTGAACCGCGCGATGGCACCATGCTGAGCATATTCGACGCATTTTCGAATGGGCTCCTCCTTAGGGCCACAGACCACTCTATGGACTTAAGCAGTCTGTGGGCGTGCGGTCTTACCCAAGCGCAGCGCGCGCTGATTAATACCCCAATGCAACTATCCGCCCTCAAAGATGCGGGCGTTGTTGATGCCGGTGCGGCAGGCGTGGTCGCCTTACTAGAAGGCATGGGCCACTACCTACAGACAGGCGAGCTGATCGAATCAAGTGCCGCACTGATCACAGACACAGGAGAAGCAGATCATGCTGGTAGTGACGTGCACCTTGAGCACCGTTGGTGCACCGAGTGCATGGTGACTGCTGATGCTATCGAGCTACGTACTCTACGTGAGCGCTTAAGCACGATGGGCTCGAGTCTGGTGGTGGCGGGCAGCCGTCGCAAGGCGCGTATTCATATTCATACTAACAATCCTCAGGATATATTCAGGACAGCGCATGATTTTGGGATCGTCAGTGCGGAAAAAGCTGACGATATGCAGCGCCAGCAGGAGTCCGCACTTCATGCGGCAAAACGCTCACTTGCGATTGTGACTGACTCTGCTGCTGATTTGCCTGAAGAGTTTTTGGAGCGCTTTGATATTCACGTCGTGCCGATCCGCATCCACTTTGGCAGTACTAGCTTCCTTGATAAAGTCAGTTTATCCACGGAGGAGTTTTATACGCGCCTTGCAGCAAGCACGGTGGTGCCAAAGACCTCGCAGCCACCAGCCGGTGATTTTCGTCGCTTATACGGGTTTCTGGGGTCACATTACGCGCATGTTTTATCGGTGCATGTGAGTGGCAAAGTCAGTGGCACCCTACAATCCGCACAGACTGCTGCCGGTCGAGCTCAGGAGACGAATAGCGAACACTCCATCACCGTTATCGACTCTTTAAACGCCTCTGCGGGCCAGGCGCTACTATTGATGCATGCCGCTGAGTGTGCGAGCGCGGGTATGGACGTCCAAGCGCTGATTGACAGCCTATGCCAGATGCGAGCGCACACCCGCACCTTTGCTTATCTTGCTGATCTTGATTATGCCGTGCGCGGTGGGCGCGTGCCTCGTGCCGTAAGAACGATTGCAAATGCATTGCATATAGCCCCCCTACTTGCGACACGAAAAAATGGAGCTATTAAGGTTGGTGGTGTTTTATTCGGGCGCAAGAACGCGGTAGTCCAATTTGCACGGTTTATCCTAAGGCGTCTGCAAAAAGGACGTCGCTACCGACTCATTGTCGCGCATGGCAATAACCCCGAAGCAGGAGGCGCGTTATTAGCACACCTCAAAATGCATACCTCAGTGTGCGAATCGTGGTTGGTTGGGCTCGGTACTGCCCTCGGCGTACACGGTGGGCCTGGAACTTTGGTCGTGGGACTGCAGGATATTGGGTCGATTGAGTGAGCGCTTGGCTGGCACCGCACAGTTGACGCCAAGGCGTTTTTTAGGCAGTGTGTACCGCGTGACAAGTTCCCCCTACGGGGATTGAAAGGGAACTCGGGTGTGATCCCCGGGCTGCCCCCGCAACTGTAAGCGGTATGCTGGCATCAAAGACCACTGGCCTTAAGGCTGGGAAGGTGATGCTCGGTAAGAGCCGCGAGTCAGGAGACCTGCTTGCCACAGTCGCCCATCGAACAGCCGGGGTGTGCTGAGCGAGCGGACACACCCGAGTGGCGACGGAGAGTCGTTCTGCGGTTAAACACGCAGTGGCGTTCGTGCGCTCGCGTCTTGCGGTCGGGTACGCTGCTTTTGTTTAACCACAGTCGGCACGTCGTTGCTGTCTGGGGATCTAATATGAGTATTTTCGCACGCTTTTTTAGCTCGTTTGGGCTGTTTTTGCTATTGGGTACACTAGGGTATGGCACAACCGCGGTTGCTCAGAGCACTAGTGCAGATAGAGCGCTCGGGCTTGATGAGGTAGTGGTCGTTGCTAATCGCATGCCAGAGCCACTTTCAAAAGTTGGTAATTCCGTAACGGTGCTTACCGACTTAAATATTCAGGCAAGCCAAGCCGTTTCGGTAGCAGATTTACTGGTTACGACACCTGGAATAAGTATGGTTCGGAATGGCGCGCTAGGAGCGGTCACTTCTGTGTTTATCCGCGGCGCTGATAGTGATCAGACGCTGGTGTTGATTGATGGTGTGGCTCTTAATGAACCTGCATCTCCAAGCGGAGGTTTTGATTTTTCAAGTCTTTTAACAAGCGATGTCGCGCGTATTGAAATTGTGCGTGGCGCGCAATCAGTGCTGTATGGCAGCCAAGCGATTGGCGGGGTCATCAACGTGATCACCTCCGATCCAACAAACGTCTTTGAGGGACACGCCAGTGTCGAAGGTGGCTCCCACTCAACGAGTTATCTTACTAGTGGCTTTGGTGGCAAAGATGGAGCGTTAACTTACAAACTCGCCGGGAGCTACTACAACACCGCGGGAATCCCGGCATTTGATGAGCAATATGGTGGCAAACGCCTCACGGGTAGCCGGATGGAGGGGCTTACCGGCAGCGTCCGCTATGAGTTCAACCCAAATACTGAACTCGATCTACATGGCTATGCTGCCCGCGAGGCGGTCGCCTTCGACGGTTACAACACACTAACGTATACATTTGGAGACGACAGCGAGCATGGGGTTTTGAATGAACTCATCGGCTATGTCGGCCTTAAATTCAAAGCGCCTTCTGTCGGCCTTACCAATAAGATCGCGTTTCAGTACACAGATACCGATCGGCGCAATTTCGACCCATATGCCGGGCCTATTACTGAGACGTTTTACGGTGTCGGTCATAATATGCGTACGGAATATCAGGGAGCTTGGGAAATATCACCAATTGTGAGTGCCGTATTTGGTGCACAGGACGAGCACACCACGATTCGAACTGATACTCCTGCCTATGATTATCCTGCCCCGACACCATTAAGTGCCTCAGCATCGATACAAAGCGGCTTTGGTCAACTCCAGCTAACACCTTTACACGCGCTAACTCTTACAGCAGGTGGGCGTGTCGATCGCCATAGCGTTTTTGGTAGCCACAGCACAGCGCAAATCGCAGGTGCATGGGCCTTATATAACGAACGCACGGTGCTACGATCAAGTTTTTCACAAGGATTTAAAGCCCCCACGCTGTACCAACTGTATGGAGCCTACGGCAATATTGCTCTCCTGCCAGAAACATCAAGCAGCTGGGACGTCGGTTTTGAGCATCATGCTCACGACAACAGCGCTATGATCGGTCTCAGTTACTTTCGCAGGGTAAGCCGCGATTTAATTAACTTCTTCGATTGCGCAAATGTGACGCCACTGTGTGCCACCGAACCCTACGGTTACTACGCAAACATTTCTGAAAGCATCGCAAGTGGCATCGAACTGCAAGCGCGCATATATTTAACTAACGCACTGAGCACTACTGCTAACTACACCTATACCAATACGAAGGACGCCTCGGTCGGCACGACGACTTTGGGCAATGTACTGCCCCGTCGGCCTAAGAACTCTGCCAATTTCACGGCTAGCTACCAATTCAAGAAAGCGTCCGCCTCCGTGTCAGTGCGCTATTCAGGGATGAGTTTCGATGACCCAGCCAATCACATTGCGCTCGGCGGCTATACCTTGGTCGACATCAGAGGGTCCTACCCTGTGGGCTTGGCTACAGAACTCTATGCCCGTTTGGAAAATTTGACCGATCGGCACTATGAAACAGCCTATCAATATGGTCAGCTTGGTCGAGTCGGGTTCCTAGGCGCTAGAACCAAATTCTAGCCAAGCTCCTGCAACGTCGCACAAGACGGAAGGGCACAGGGGGGCGTACCATAACCCTCCTGTCTCTACTCAAGGATCACGCCTGTGCCGATGACCGCCTTGCCGAACCAAATGCATTACGTCGTGGCACGGGAACCGGGCGACGCAGACGTGCTCACGCTCACCACGGGGCCGCTACCGGTGGCCCAAGACCATGATCTACTGATCCGCGTACTCGTCGCGGGAGTCAATCGACCAGATATCATGCAGCGTCGAGGGCTTTATCCACCACCTGCGGGTGCGAGCCCTGTCATTGGCCTTGAGGTTGCCGGCGAGGTGGTTGCGGTAGGTCGGTCAGTCACTTTATTTAAAGTCGGCGACCGCGTTACCGCTCTCACAAACGGCGGTGGTTATGCCGAATACTGTATTGCTCCTGCAACACAGTGTCTGCCATGGCCGACGGGCTTTGATGCTATACAGGCAGCGGCGATTCCGGAAACGTATTTCACTGTCTGGGCAAACCTATTCCAGCACGGTCGGTTAACACGCGGTGAGTCCGTACTCGTTCATGGTGGCACCAGCGGTATTGGCGTGACAGCGCTACAGTTAGCGCGAGAATTTGGTGCGTGTGTCTATGTCACTGTCGGTAGCGAAGCGAAAGCGCTTGCATGCATGGCACTTGGCGCAGATGCCGCTATCAATTACAAAACGGAAGATTTCTCGCAAAAAATTACTGAGTTGACGGCAGGGGCTGGCGTTAACGTGATTATCGATATCGTAGGCGCACCCTACTTTGCACGTAATCTCGCCAGCCTGTCGATGGATGGCCGATTGGTGCAGGTAGCCACCATGAATGGCAACAAAGTGGAGCAGTTTGATCTATTGCGCGTCATGCAAAAGCGATTGGTCATCACAGGCTCAACCATGCGGCCTCGAACCAGCACTGAAAAAGCCGCGCTTGCCCAAGCACTACGCGAACGTGTCTGGCCAGTACTAAGTGCGGGCCGTTGCAAACCACAAATTTACGCCACGTTCCCACTGAAGGAGGCAGCGAAGGCACACGCACTCATGGAATCAAGCGAACATATTGGGAAAATCATGCTTGAGGTGGCTAGGTAAGAGCGGGTTGATCAGCTCTCGCGCGCAACATTGCAATGGCGGCGTAAAAAACAACGCCAACAACAAGCCAACGCAGCCATTCAAGTGGTAGTTCTTTCACCACGAAGGCAGCGATTAGGACACCCGTAAAGCCACCGAGCGTCAACCCGAGCGCCGCACCAAAAGCAAAACGCGCACTTCTAATAAAGCGAATGCCGGATACGGACTGTAGTAACGCACACGCTCCCATCATAATCGGGAATGCGGCCAACGGATTCATGCCGAGCAGAGCGATTAAAATCATGGTCGGAGCATACATGCCGATGCCGGCTGTCATGAGTGCGCCAAGAATGAGGCTAGCTAACACCGCTACCCAAAATTTCCAACCTGATAGAGCCAGCACGATGCCATCACTGGGCAGCCAATGTAGATTTTTGGCAGCAAACACTGCTCCAGCAATAATCAACGCTACTCCCATAAACAACTGAATTGTACGGCGCGGCAAGACACTGACGATACCCGCTCCAAACCAGGAGCCTACCGTCGCGGCCAGCACCATCGCAGCGAGCAGGAGAGGATCAACCGCAACACTAGTAACAAAAATGAGTGACTGCAGAATGACTCCGCAGCAATGCCCAACGATCAACGTTCCCGGGATCAGCTCGTCAGGAACTAATCTAAACAGCTTAAAAAGGGCCGTGGTTGGTGCAAATGAACCGATACCTAGGGCATCGAAGAACTCGGTACCAAAGCCCACTGCCAACTCACGTGGAGTTGGCCAGCGCACATCATTGCGACTTAATCGACTGCGATACCAATAGATCCCCATGACCAGACCCGATAACACCACAATCGTGAGCAGAACTAGTTTTACGTACTCCATGGATCTGACTCCTGCCCTAGGTGCAGTAATATTTCAGGGCTTCACGGGCCACTCTTGTGGAACCCGACGTAACTGAGTCGTGTCATAGCCAAGAGCGGCCACACGGGACACTAGGCGCTGATAATCGGCCTCACTCAAGCGAGGATTACGCGCCATGATCCATACGTAGTCGCGTACGTTTCGGGCGATAATTGTTTCACTGTAAGCGCTGTCTAAATACGCAATCAGGTACTCGGCCTTAATGGGCCAAAGAAACTGCATCCCCCATGTCGCATGATTAACCTCATCGCGTACAAAGCCTGTGGGATGATATTTCTTAAGAGGGCCGTTGACGCTGCCCTTGTAAAAACTGAAGGTGGTGGCGATTGTCCCATCGATATTCAGGTCGTACCGCTCAATCGCATTAAAGGCGTCGGCTTCCAAAAAGGTCGGAATATGCCCGATCACGTACCAATCGCCCATGAAGCGAGGCAGATCGACATGGGCGACCGTCTCGATGCGCGGCAAGGTGGGCGTGGCGCAGGCGCCGAGCAACAAAAACACCAAGGCAATGCAGGTGCGCAGACGCGCAGTGAGCAGGGTTCTCATCGGAACGTACAAGGCGCCTCTATGGCGCCCCCTACCTGCATGGCATGGTAATGACATTCGGCGCGCTTGCAGAAAACCATCTGAATTGCCCTCGGTCAATGTAATCGCGGGATACCGGCCGCTGGTATAGCGGCCGGTATAGGAGCGGGGAGTTTTATAGTACGCGATCCACGGCAATGAGGGGTAACGGGCGTTCAAGTGGCACCGGAACCGTGTCACACTATGATCCTGTTTGGCCAGCTGTTTTGAACCCCCTATGAAATCGCTCACCGCCATTCTCATGAAAGGCCTTGCGGCCGTACTTCCCCTTGGTCTGACGTTGTATTCGCTTTGGTGGATTGCCACTAGCGCAGAGTCCATGATGCGCCGTCTGCTGACTAGCGTCATCACCGTCGATCACTACCGTCCTGGCATGGGCATCCTAGCCGGCCTGCTAGTGCTGTTTGCTGTAGGGTCGATCGTCAACGCCTACGTTGTGCGCCGCGCACTCGCGCGCTGGGATGAACTGTTGGAGCGCATCCCTCTAATCAAGACGGTCTATGGAGCCTTCAGAGATGTCGCACGGTTGTTGCCGTCAGGACAAGAGAAGCAGGATCTTAAAAGCGTTGTCACTTTTCGACTCGGCGAGGCACGGCTGCTCGGGTTCGTGACTCGTGACGATCTGCCAGACTTGAACAAACACGCTGGTGCTGAACTCGTGGCTGTCTATTTTCCGCTTAGCTACATGCTCGGTGGAATCACGTTGTATGTACCAAAAACAGCTGTCGAGCACATCGACATGCCCGTTGAAGCAGCGATGCGTCTCGCCATCACCGGCGGCATGGCAACAGTCGGCAGTGGGCACGGAGAGTCGGTTGATACCAGCGGTACGGCAGTAAAGTCGTGACCATACAGCGTTATTTTGAAGACTTAAATATCGGCGAAGTGCGTGTCTCTAGCACGCGGTGTATCGAGCGCGATGAACTGATCAACTTCGCGCGCATCTATGATCCACAGTATTTTCACGCCGACCCGAGTACCGCTGGTGAGTCTTTTTTTGGTGATATCATCGCCTCTGGTATCCATGTCATGGCGATCTGGCGACAGCTGGACCATGAGATAGCACAGGATATCGCTTGGATCTGTGGTCTGGCATGGCGCAATGTCATTTTCAAAACCGCGGTACGCGGCGGTGACATCGTCCACGCCCGCTCAGAATGCTTGGCGAAACGCGTGTCCACCAGCGACCCCCGCCGAGGGGTTGTTGAGTACCGATATCAACTCATCAAAAGTGATGGAACACTTGCTTGGGAATGCGAGAGCGTTAATCTCGTCGAACGCAGCCCCACACCTTAACTCGCTAAGGCATGTTGCGTCGCAGGTGGACGGTGACGTCGATACGCAACGTCGACATGTCGAATCCCCGTAGTCCGTTTAGCAACATCACGGATTTGGTATAGCAGCTGCGGCAACACGCGCTCCTGCGCGTACCGCCCCTGCGCAGAATACTCATCAGCAACACTCACATGCACCACAGTCATGCGCTCTATGCTTTCGCGGATATAAGCGACTGCGCCTACAGCACGTTCACCGGCCATATTTTTACGCACCGCAAACAAGGTCTGGACCTGTTCAACCCCCGCAACACGCAGGCGCAACCAACCATCCTCATCGACAATTTCGGGTAAGCCGTAGCGTTCAATACTCGCTTCGATGGCATCTCGCATCCGGTGCTGTGCGCTATTGAAAAACAGCAGCGCCTCGACCTGCGCGCGCAGCACGCTCGGCAGCCGTGATTGCAGCGTAATCTCATGGCTCATAAATGTGCCTCTCACCAATCGCTGGATCGCCACGCGGCTTATTTGTACCGGCGAATGCTGAACCTAGTCAGGCCAGCTGTCGAGGGAAATAATTCGTCGGCTGAGCAGAAAACAATTATAAATCAATCACTTACATGTTGCTTTCTAGCAACACATATTCCCGGCGCACTGCCCCTTGCTGTTAACTTCCTGCAGGGATTGATGTTTTTAGCCCTAAAGTCATTTAGATTTAGACAGAGTCTTGTCGCATAGCGGCAACGCATTTTTACAAGTAGTCATCTTCAGCAATGACGCACTGCACCGAAAACGGTACCCTCTCGGCTTCATACTTGGAGTTCGCCATGAAACTGGAAATTAACGGTCAGATCCATGAGGTTACCGCAGAAGCCGACATGCCTCTGCTTTGGGTCATTCGTGATCTTGTCGGCCTGACGGGCACAAAATATGGTTGCGGCGCCGCTCTATGCGGAGCCTGCACTGTGCACATTGATGGCGAGCCCACCCGATCCTGCGTACTGCCCGTATCAGCAGCCGTAGGCAAAAAAATAACCACCATCGAGGCAATCGGCAATACCGCGCTCGGCAAAAAAATCCAAGACGCTTGGGTCGCCGAAGATGTGCCGCAGTGCGGTTACTGCCAGTCAGGACAAATCATGTCAGCGGTTGCGTTGCTGGTCAAACAACCCAAGCCCACAGACACCGATATCGAAACAGCGATGAGCGGCAATATCTGTCGCTGTGGCACTTATAGCCGAATTCGCAAAGCAATCACGCGCGCGGCTGGAGTCTAAGATGCTCATTCCAAGTTCACGCCGAGAATTTTTAAAGACCGCCGGTCTCACAGCCGGTAGCCTAATGGTCGGATTTTACCTGCCAGTACGCACTGTAGGGGCAGCACCTGCAGTCGCTACATCAACTGCAGTCAATGCGTTTATCAAGATTAATAGCGATAACGAAGTCACGTTGATCGTACCGAAATCAGAGATGGGTCAGGGGGTCTACACCGGCTACGCTCAGCTGCTCGCCGAAGAGCTGGAACTAGACTGGCAACAAATTCATGTTGAGGCCGCCCCAGTCGCCCCCGCTTACAATATCCCTGGCATGTCGATGCAGTTTACTGGCGGCAGCATGAGTATCCGCAGCGGGTTTCAGGCCATGCGCGAGGCCGGTGCCACTGCCCGCACACTGCTGATCAGTGCCGCTGCTGAACAGCTGAAGGTCAGCCCAGACAGCTTACGTGCCACGCATGGTACCGTCATACATGCAGACTCAGGACGCACACTAAGCTATGGCAGCCTCGCTGCACACGCCGCCTCCCTCACGCCGCCGAGTAGTGTCACGCTGAAAGAGCCGTCACAGTGGCAGCTCATCGGCAAGCCATTGCACCGGGTCGACACACTGTCTAAAACGAATGGCACCGCAGGCTTCGGACTTGATACGCGCCTGCCAAACCAACACTACGCCCTCGTGGCGCGTGCACCGAGTTTTGGCGCAACGGTCAAGTCATTTAATGACACAGCCACAAAGGCTGTCGCTGGCGTAGTTGCCGTCAAGCAAGTGCCTAGTGGCGTTGCGGTCATAGCAACGAATACTTGGGCGGCCCGCAAGGGTCGTGACGCCCTGGAAGTAGAGTGGACTGCGGGTCCCGCTGAGCACTTTTCGAGCGCGGCACTAGCAAAAGACTATGCGGAAAAGTGTCTGACACCAGGAGTGATCGCACACAGCGTAGGCGCCATCCGCGCACCAAAAAAAGGCGAGGCGTATCTGTCCGCAGATTATGCGACGCCGTATCTTTCACATGCATCGATGGAGCCACTCAACTGTACAGTGGCGTTTTCCAATACTGGTTGCGATATCTACATCGGCACCCAGATGCAGACCATGGATCAAATAGCGGCTGCGTCCGTTGCGGGCCTAAAGCCTGAGCAAGTCAGCGTACACACCACGTTCTTGGGTGGTGGATTCGGGCGTCGCGGCAACCTCGCATCCGATGTGGTCCGTGAGGCAGTCGCCATTGCGAAAGACTTTCCCGCGCCGGTCATGACCGTTTGGACGCGTGAAGATGATATGCGTGGTGGCTATTATCGGCCGCAATCGCACAGCCGCTTAACCGCGACGCTTGACGCTAACGGCCATCCTGCAATCTGGACGCACACACAAGCAGTGCAACCCCTACTCAAAGGGGGGCCCTTTTCCAGCTTTGCTGTAAACCCGAAAACAGGCTTAGACAACACCACACACGAAGGCGCCAGCGAGTTGCCTTATGCAATTCCTAATATCCAAGTGGATGTATACGATGATTTACAACCTATCCCCGTGTTGTGGTGGCGCTCGGTCGGGCACAGCAATACAGGGTTTGTCGTCGAGAGTTTTATTGACGAGTGCGCACATGCTGCTCACAAGGATCCACTGACATATCGTCTGGCACTACTTGCTGATAAGCCAAAGCACCTTGCTGCCCTAAAGCTAGCCGCCGAAAAAGCAGGCTGGGGCACACCGCTACCCAAAGGACGTGCCAGAGGCATCGC